>NZ_MAXA01000224.1 GCF_001854695.1 Parafrankia soli | reverse complement strand
CCCACACGACTCTCGATTCCCCGAACATGCGCGCGCTCGTCACTGCCGCCGGCAGCCCTGACAAGGTCGACGCCTTCTGCGCGAAGGCACTACAGACGGAGATCGACGCCGCCGCGACACCGGGCACCACCGCCGGTGCGAGTGCAAGTGCGGGGCCGAACGGTGCTGGTGTCGGCGCGCAGGTCCCGGGTGCGGGGGTGGGGGTGGGCGCGAGCGCGGGGCCGGATGGTGCGGGTCTTGGCGTCCATGTGGGGCCGAGCGCAGGAGTGGGTGCGAGTGCGGGGCCGGGCGGGGCCGGTGTCGGCGCGCAGGTCCCGAGCGCGGGGGTGGGCGCAAACGTCGGCCAGGGCGGCGCCGGACTCGGTGCCAGCGCGGCCCCGTCGGTGCATCGCTGACCGGTAGGCGTCACACGATGTCTGGTAAAGCGCCGCAGCCGTGCCGACGTGATCTACCAGACATCGTTTCCGCCTACTGAGCGCTCCGCGCGCTTCCGTCGCTCATCGCCCGTGACCTCCTCCACCCACCATGTCGACAGAGCGGGCCACCCCTTCACCCAGTGCTGCGCGGCCTTGGGATCCACGCCAAGCGGCTCGACCAGCCGCCGGTTACCGCCGCCTACGTAGCCCACCAGTGTCGGTGTAACACCAGCGAACGTTTCGACGCTGGAAGGAGCGGAGCTGGCTACGTGCGGTCCCGGTCGCTATCCGACAGATCCCCGCTCCGGCAGCGAGGCACACACCAGACCCGCGCAGGAAAGGGGACATTGGCCATGGCAGACGTGTCGATCGGGTTCGCAACACAGGACGCCGAGGTCGTCATGAACCTATCTGCTGTCCAGGCGCTGCGGTTGGCCGAGGCCATCACCCGCAACATCGCGGATGCAGTGTCCGGACCAGGACAGAACGGGGCCGAGTCACCCTGGCCGGATGCCCGGCCCCCATCTGGTGGCGCCCGTTCGTTGTGTCCCCGGGTGGGGAAGGAGCATGCCAGGAGCATGATCGACGGGGTGAGGGGTGGTTGCGGTGCGCGACAGGGGTTGGTCGGCCAGTGTGGATCTACCCTTTGATGCGCGCGCCCCTGCGGGCGCTGCCCGGGAGGTGTTGCGGGGGTTGCTTCTCGCTTGGGGGCATGACCGGCAGACCGATGATGCCGTGGTGGTCGTCTCGGAGCTGGTGACGAACGCTGTGCAGCACGCCGGTGAACGGGGGCAGCTGCGGCTGGCGCTTCGGGTCACCGGTGAGGTGCTGCGTCTGGAACTCGCTGACGGGTCGTCGGTGCGGCCGATGGCTCGAGAGATCGTCGATTCCGACGAGCGGGGCCGTGGGATRCACATCGTCGACCAGCTCACCGCCCGGTGGGGCGTCGAGACCCACGGCGACGGCAAACGCGTCTGGGTCGAACTCGACTGACCCACGGGGCCGGGGGTCGATCGACGATCTGTCTTGCCGCGGGTCGGTGGCGGCTGGCTCACCGTGCACGTTCCACCGACACACTTAACTGGATCAGATCAACTTCGATCCTACACTTAAGTTCTTGGCATGATCTGCGCACACCTATCACTACGGCCGCGGAGCCATGCCCGGCCTGCGCAAGCAGCCAGCCCGGCGGTCAGGTCGTTCACTCGCTCTCGTACACGGAGCGATCAGGCGGGGAGGCCGGCTGAGGAACGTCCACGGGGCGACGCTCTGGGCTCTGAGGTCGTAGGGCCAGGCCGAGTATTGCCGCGGTGGCGGCGAGTGCCGCTCCGATGAGGAAGGCGAGCTGGTAGCCGCTGTGGATGGCGGCGAGCGAGGTGTCTCCGGATCGGTGGGTCGCGGCGAGAGAGGCCAGGACGGCGAGGCCGAGTGCTCCGCCGAGTTGCTGGGAGGTGTTGAGCAGGCCGGAAGCAGCACCCGCGTCCTGGGGGGAGGTGGAGGTGGTCGCGGTGCGGATCAGTGGCATGAACAGGATGCCGCCACCGAAGCCGAGCAGGACCATCCCGGGCAGGACGTCGACAGGATAGGTGCCGTCGGCCGGGCTGAGCGCGAAGGCTGCGAGTCCGACTCCGATCAGGGCTGCTCCGCCCACGATCGGCGCCTGGACGCCGACTCGGGCTACCAGGCGTGCGGCGATCATGTAGGCGCACACGGCGATGATCAGGGTGGCGGGGAGGAAACCCAGGCCGGTCTGCAGCGGGGTGAAGCCGAGGATGTTCTGCATGTAGAGCGCGGCGAAGTAGAACCAGCTGAACATCGCGGCTCGCAGCAGGACGGCGAGGGTGTTGGCCAGGCAGAGCGCGCGGGATCGGAACAGGCGTGGTGGCAGGAGCGGTTGTGGGGCGCGACGTTCCAGGTGGACGAAGAGTGTCAGCCCGGCCGCTGCGGCGGCGAGCAGGATCAGGGTGGTGGGTGCGGCCCAGCCGTCGCTGCTGGCGGTGACGCAGCCGAGGAGCGCGAGCATGACCGCGGTCGTCACGGTCACCGCACCCGGAAGATCGAGACGGCCTTGTCCCCGGTCGGGCAGGCCGTGGCCGAGGAACCGCGGCGTGACGATGATGATCGTCAGGCCGATCGGCAGGTTAATCAAGAAGATCGCATACCAGCCGAGCGTGTCGATCAGCACCCCGCCGAAGATCACGCCCAGGGTTCCGCCACCGGAGGCCACGAAACTGTAAACGGCCATGGCGCGGTCGCGCTTCACCGGCTCACCGAACAAGGTGACGATCATGGTGAGGCTGACGGCAGCGACGAGGGCGCCCCCGACCCCCTGAAGCGCCCGGCCGGCGATCAGGGACGCCGGCGAGGTGGCAACAGCGCACAGCAGCGATGCCGCGGTAAACAGTCCCATGCCTGCGACGAAGAGCCGCCGTCGATCAAACAGGTCGCCAGCACGACCGGCGAGCAGGAGAAATCCACCAAAGGTCAGCAGATAGGCATTTACCACCCACGACAGCGAGGCAGGGGAGATATGCAGGTCGCGCTGGATGGTCGAGAGAGCGACGTTCACGACCGCGGCATCGACAAAGATCATGAGCTGCGCGGCACACAGGAGGATCAGCGCACCCCACCGCCGGTCACGGATCACCGCGGCAGCGTCGTCCTGCGCGGCGCCTCCCCATGTCCGCCCAATGGGTCCCACGCGCTCCACCTCGACTTCTCTCGGCCGGGATCGCGAGATCATCACCCAGCCTGCCGTACGTCGTATCCCTTGGCGCCGCACACCGTATCGCGCGAGGAGTGGTCGCGTACGGCGGAGTACGGTCGGTGGATGCCGAACAGGGCGTCGGAGCTGGTGTGGGATAAGACGAAGCCAGCCCCGGGACGAAAGTTGAACCGGGACGTCGTGGTCGGCGCGGCGATCGCCCTCGCGGACCGCGAAGGACTCAACGCGGTGTCGGTCCGTCGCATCGCCACAGACCTGGGCGTAAGACCCATGAGCCTCTACACCCACATCGCCACCAAGGATGACCTGGTCAGACTCATGGTCGACGAGGTCGTTGGCGAGATCATCGTCCACGAGGAGCTTCCCGAGGACTGGCGTGCCGCCCTGGGCCGCATCGCGCACAGCTCCCACACGGCACTCGCGGCTCACCCGTGGATGCTGCAGGCATCCACCCGCCCCGGCACGCTCGGACCGAACGCGCTGCGCCACGCCGAGCAGCTCATCGCTGCCGTTGCCCCACTACAGCTCGACCCCGCAGACGCCTGGGCTGTCGCGGGCATCGTGAACGACTACACCCTCGGTCACGCACTCCGCATCGCCCACCCAGCCGCCGACACCGAACAGCAGCGCTACCCGACCGTCGACCCCGCCATCTTCCCCCACCTCGCCCGCGCGCTCCGCGCCCGCACACCCGACCGCGACGACGCCACGTTCACCGTCGGCCTCGACACCGTCCTCGACGGCATCGCACGACGCTTCGCTCACCCAGGACAGTAGCTACCCCGAGTAGCAAGATTGCCGAAGAGCACGATGGGACTTGAACCGCCCACGAGGCTCTGACCTGCGCGAACGCGGTGCCACCATCCGGCAGGCGCCCCGCTACACCACCAAAAAGATCAATAGATCGAGCGTTTGCACAGGTCAATACCTATGTGACCCTGCGTGGTGGAGACGAGGGGACTTGAACCCCTAACCCCTGCCTTGCAAAGGCAGTGCTCTGCCAGTTGAGCTACGCCCCCGTGAGGTCGGCCGCCCAGGCGTCGCCGCCCCGAGTGACCGATGCCCCTCAAGAGTACGGCATGACTACCAGCTCGGGGATGGTCCGGCCGGCCCTTGGCCGCTGATGCCTGACCGTCCAGCGGCCACCGCCGGCGCCACGCCGCCACGGGGCGCTCGCTGTTGTCCACCGGCGGGTCGCCGGCTGCCGTCACCCTGCCCCGCGGACGCGTGGGCGGCGTCGTTCTGCAGTAGTCACACCACGTTCATGGTCACGGGCCGTTCACATGGGTCTTCGTTGTGGGCAGTCGAGGTTTCCCGCCGCGACGCTGCCCACCCACGGTGTGTGTCGCACCAGAATGCCTCGAATCGGCCGTAGCTCGTGACAAACATGCGGCAATGCGTCATGCTCTCCACAACAAGCGTTGTGAACACATATGGCGGGTCTCGTCGACTTTCCCAGTGGGAGCGTTGTTCCTTCGGTTGGGGCTGTGTCCGGTTAGGGCTGTTCTGCCGGCAACGATGCCCGCCTGAGGGCATCGTTGGCGCGACCCGACAGCGGCGAGAAGCGCGCGCTGTGGATAGCTGTGGAAGGTTTCCCGCCGCTGCCGATGGATTTCCCGGGCAACGTGCACCGCCTGCGGAATCCGTTGACGCATTCCCCGTCGCAGTACTACCGCGACCCACCGTGACCGATCGCCAGTCGCAAGGACGAGCAGGCTGCTGCGGGACACCTGGCCGGCTTCGGAATCCGCCGCCTTGTCCAAGGCCGTCGGGGACGCGGCATCAAGGCCTCCGGTCGCCACACGATGCCCCCATACGGGCAATGTCAGGGTTTTCTCGGACCAAGGCTGTGGACAACCCGCGAGTGGGGCCTACTCGGTCCTACCCGGTCCGGCTGAGGTCTATCGCCCCTCCGGTCCGTCGCCCATCCGTAGCCCATGGCCAGCTGCTGGCCGGCGGGCGGCGGCGTCCGGCTGACGCCGGCGGCAGCCGGTCGACGAACGGGCAGGCGGCGCCAGCGGGTGGCGCGCATGACTCTCCACCTGGGAGGGCCTCGGGAGCAGTACCGCCGGGCCTCGAGCCGAGCTCGCCGTTGGAGTGCGACAGCTTTTGATGCGAAGCAAACGTCGTACACTCACGCCCCGCGTGATCACGGCGGTAAATAGCTGACGCAACTCGTCGCGGGTCATGGATGTCGGTTGACACCAAGCAAAATCCGTTGACGTCGACGACACACGCCCCCAAGGGGAACAGGGCGTACCGATCACCGGAACCCTCGCCGGAGTCCGACGTATTTTGTCGCTAAGCAAACGTCGTACACTCACTCCCCGCACGGGCAGCGTCCGAATCCTCCAGCGCACTGCACCTGAGGTCATAGATTCCGGTTGACGGCAAGCAAAATCATTAAGTTTCGCCGACAGAACCCTTGCGAGGCTTGCGCTAGCCGATCCTTCAGACACCCCATCTGGAGACCGTCAACATTTGACGAAGAGCAAAATAATTAGACAGAATCCAGGCGTGGAATTAGTTCGCGAGCACCTCGAACACCAGCCATGGGTATCGACATCATTTGACAACTCGCAAAATGAACTGCCATGACCATCCACGGGGTTCGTCGATAGATCGACCGGCAACCACCGACGGTTTCTGGAAACGTTTGACGATCAGCAAAATAAAATGACCTTCTCCCGCCAGGGAAATCGATACAGAAGGATGCGGCACGCACCCACGGTCATCGGTTAATTTTGACGATGAGCAAAGATCGGTAACCATCACCCTGGCGGGCATCAGTCACCTGATCATCGCCACGATCCGGGCGGTCATCGTCAACGTTTTACGCCAAGCAAGCTTCGCGAACTGTCACCGTGACGGGATCTCCGGAGCCTGCCGCGCGAGCGAGTGTCGGCCACGACGTTGGTTCCGTGGGCGTCCCGACGGCGGTGCCAGGCACGACGAGCCCGACGGCGGCGGGAGGACGGCGCTCGGGGCGGACTCGAGGCAGGCCTGGAGCAGGATCGAGGTGAGCCCAGGGCAGGATCGGGGCAGGTTCGAGGCGGGCTCAGCCTCGGCGCAGCGTCGGGTCGATGAAGACGAGCCTGTCCCGGACCTTTGTCGCCAGCTCCCGGAAGTCGGAGAAGCAGCGCCGCACGGCGCTCTGCGTTCCCCCGACGGCGCCGTCCCCGGCCCGGAGCTCGAACATCGGCTTGCGGGCGTCCTGGGCGAGGGGCATCAGCGCCGCGTAGTTCTTCATGGTCGCGATCTCGAAGGAGCGGTCGCCGTCCGCCGGGGCGGCGGCGGAGCCGAGGACAGAAGTGGTGAACACGCCCGGGATGCGGTCGAGCCACCGCCCGTGACCCTTCGACGGCCGGTCCGCGCGGGCCGGCGGCTCGACCAGGATGTAGCCGATCGGCATCATCAGGCCGCGCGGTGCCGGGATCCGCTCGGGGATCCTCGGCAGGATCGTGCCCTGCCAGGTCACCCGCCAGTCACGCAGGGTCGGTCCGATGTTGCGCAGGCCGCGCAGGGAGAAGAGGTCGGCCGCCAGGGGCATGAGGATCGTGTCGGCCGAGAGCAGCGCCGCGCGGTTGATGGCGCCGAGGTTCGGCCCCACATCGATGATCACGATGTCCACGCCGGTCTCCCTGGCTCCGTGGTCGATGGCGCGGTGCAGCGCGGTGGTGGTGCGCAGCGCGGCGACGTCCCGGCCCAGGAAGCTGTTGGGCCACGCCGCCGAGAGCCGGTCCTCGAAGCTGGCGAGGTTGACGTCCCCGGGCAGTAGCCACAGGCCGTCCTCGACGGTCACCGGCTCGCTCAGCCGGACGTCCCCGACACCTTCCATGATCGGTTCGATGGCCGTGGCCAGGGTGCCGTTGCCGGGCCTGATCCGGCTGCGGCGCGGGTCGAGCACGGCGGGCCGGGGCGCGGACGACCCGAGGCCCTCGTCCTCTTTCCAGAGGCTGGCGAGCTCGTCCTCGTCCAGGAACTGCGCGGTCAGGTTCGCCTGGGGATCGAGGTCCACGGCGAGCACCCGGTGTCCCATCCGCTGGAACATGTGTGCCAGGTGGTAGGCGAGCGTCGTCTTACCCACCCCGCCCTTGTTGTTGAACAGCGCCATCGAGATCACGCGCGGATACCCGCGCGGACACCCGCCCGGCCGCGCACCCGCCCGCGCCGCAAGGCACCGCCGCGGTGGCGTGGCCCGGTCGGACCGACACGGTCACGGCGATCCGGGCAGCCGGCTGCAACGCTCACGAACCGTTCCGTCTGCTCCACACCCGGACATTCTGGATCACGCTGATATCGCCGCGCCGGGCAGGCCGGTGCGATCCGGGTGGGACCAGAGGATGGGATCAGGTCCAGGGGCCCAGCGGCGGCCAGGCCGGATCGCCGGCGTCCCGGCCGGTCAGCCAGCGCAACGCCGGCAGCGTCGGGACATCCACCCGGACGACTTGCGGGCCCCGCCCCACGGCGCGCGACGGCCGGTCCCCGGGGGTCAGCAGGACGGTGACCTCGGCGGGCAGCCGTTCGGGCAGCAGCCGCGTGCTCCACGCCCACTCCGCCTCGACGTAGGCGGGGCTGAGGTCGTCCCACTCCGGGCCGCCGCGATCGGTCAGCGCGAGGTCGACGAGGTGGATCTCGGCCTCACGCCACCGCAGGAACACCAGGTCCGCCACACTCGTCGCGCCGCGCGCCGCGGTCAGCCCCAGGCCCCCGCGCCAGACATCGACGTGGGTGCCGTCCCAGGCTCGTTCGAGCCGGGCCACCGCGCCGGCGAGGTCGGCGAGCAGCAGGTCGGCCGGCTGGTAGGCGCCCGCCTCGATTCCGCCGTCGCGCTGCGTCAGGCCGCCCGGGTACTGCGCCACGACCCGTCCTTCGGCGGCCGCCCCGAACATCCCGGTGTGGCTGTCGGCGTTCCTCGCCAGGTGGGTGACGAGGTGGCCGACGGTCCAGCCGGGCAGCAGGGACGGGCGGCGGGCGGTCGTGTCGTCGACGCGGGCGACGGCTTCGAGCAGCCTGGCGTGCGACCGCGCGCAACCCAGCAGGATGTCGAGCGGCACGGCGGACGGTGTGTACTCCGGTCCCGGCAGCGGGCTCGGCGCCGCCAACCGCCGCGACGACGGCGACGGCGACGGCGGCGGCGAGACCGGTGGGACCGGCGAGAGCGACGGTGAGCCCGAACGAGGCCCGGCGTGGGCATCCATATATCCAGAGTGCTCCTCCGCGCACCGCCGGCGCCACTTCGCCGCGCGCCGGCGGGTAACCGGTCTGCCGCGCGGCGCCACAACATTGCCGCCGCATAGCGGCACGGATCGGCGCGTCCGCCGGCAAAAATGCTCAGCACGACGCGAATCAACGACGGAGAGCGCTGATGGATACCGATTCCACAGGGTCATCCAGCCTTTACAAGGGGATCCCTTGTCGCACGTCAATCGGGCTGTCACGCTGACCCGGCGCCGACAATGCCGTCGAGCCTGTCCACACCGATGAGCTCACGGAGAAGTCGTGAACAGTGGCGAGGCCAACGCGGTGGTGATCCCGGCCGCCGACGACCACGATGCGCCCGCGCCCGCGTCCCCGCCCGCCGTATCCGCCGCACCCTCGACACCCGCCATCGAGCTCGTCGGTGTCGCGAAGGAATACAGCTCGCGCGCCGGCCTGGTGGGCGCGGTCTCGCGGGTGGATCTCAGCATCGAGCAGGGCGAGTTCTTCTCGCTGCTCGGCCCATCCGGCTGCGGCAAGACCACCACCCTGAGGATGATCGCCGGATTCGAGGAACCGACCCGCGGGCGCATCCTGCTCCACGGCCGCGACGTCACCGCCGTCCCGCCCAATCGGCGCGATGTGAACCTCGTCTTCCAGAGCTACGCGCTCTTCCCACACCTGGATGTCGCCTCGAATGTAGCCTTCGGGCTGCGGCGCCGCGGGTCCGCGGCCAGGAGCTGCGCAGGCGGGTCGGCGAGATGCTCGAGCTCGTCGAGCTGTCCGAGCTCGTCGAGCTGTCCGGGCTCGCCGACCGGCGGCCCCGGGCGCTCTCCGGCGGCCAGCAGCAACGGGTCGCGCTCGCCAGGGCGCTGGTGAACCGGCCGCGGGCCCTGCTGCTGGACGAACCACTCGGAGCCCTCGACCTGAAACTGCGCCAGACGATGCAGATCGAGCTCAAGCGAATACAGCGCGAGGTCGGCATCACGTTCGTGTACGTGACACACGACCAGAGCGAGGCGCTCACGATGTCGGACCGGATAGCGGTGATGAACAGGGGCCGCGTCGAGCAGCTCGCTGCCCCCCGGGAGATCTACGAAAGGCCTGGCACCCGGTTCGTAGCCGGATTCATTGGCACGTCGAACCTGCTGCGCCGATCGGTGCGGTCCGTCGATCCGGCCGGCGTGGACGGAACTCCGGTGGCGGTTCTCGACTCCGCCGCCGAAGAACGCCTGGTGGTTCCGCTCCGGCCGGGGCTCGGCCGGCCAGCAACCGGGTCCGAGTTGGAGATGACCGTCCGGCCGGAGAAAATCACCCTGGGTTTGACACGCCCCGACGGAACGTGCTGTGCGCTGCACGGGCGGGTCACCGAGGTCGTCTATCTGGGCACATACACGACATACACGGTGTTGACGCACGGTGGATCCAAGATCACGGTTTTCCGGCAGAACAGCGCCGACGCGACGAACATCGCAGACCGGGGCGACGAGGTGTGGCTGTCGTGGCTGCCGACGCATTCCTTCGCCCTCGCACCGAGCGCCCACACAAAGAGCACCCCGCCGAGCGCCCTTGCACCGAGCGGCTCCCTGCGGGAAGGCCAGAACCACACGGAGGGACTCGAATCGTGACCAGCAATGACCGGCAGGGAATTCCCGCGGCACCGGGGGCGTCGCACGGGGCGGTTCCCGACCCGGCGCTGCTGCGCGGCCTGACCAGACGTCGTTTCGACCGACGGGACCTCCTGCGCCTCACCGGGGCGGCCGGTAGCGCCGCGCTCCTGGCCGCCTGTGGGGTCAAGGGCGAGGCCGGTGATTCGGCGCAGGCCGCCGACGTCGCCGGCTACTGGGCGGGCAAGGCGAAGGCGGGAACGCTCGACTTCGCGAACTGGCCGCTCTACATGGATGTCGGTAGCTCCGACGCGGAGCATCCCTCGCTCGACCTGTTCACCCAGGAGACGGGCATCAAGGTCACCTACCGCGAAGTGGTCCAGGAGAACGAGTCCTTCTTTGCCCAGATCCGGCCCGGTCTCGCCGAGAACCAGCCCGTCGGGTACGACCTGATGGTCCTGACCAACGGCATCACCCTCAGCCGGGTCATCCAGCTCGRCTACCTCGCCCCGCTCGACCACAAGAGGCTGCCCACCTTCGCCGCCAACGCCGACCCGAGCGTCAAGGATCCCGCGTACGACCCGGGAAACCAGTTCACCGTGGCCTGGCAGTCCGGTATCACCGGCATCGCCTACGACCCGGAGAAGACCGGCCGGGAGATCACCAGTTTCGCCGACCTCATGGACCCCGCCTTCGCCGGCAAGGTCGGGATGTTCGGTGAGAACCAGGAGCTGCCGAACCTGGCGCTCCTCGGCATCGGCGTCGCCCCGGCCGACTCCGCTCCGGAGGACTGGCGGCGCGCGGCCGACAAACTGATCGAGCAGCGCGACGCCGGAATCGTCCGCAAGTACTACGACCAGAGCTACATCGACTCGCTCGCGGGCGGCGACCTGTGGATCTCGATGGCGTGGTCGGGGGACGTCTACCAGCAACTCGCGGCCGGGACGAAGCTGAAGTTCGTGGTGCCGGAGGAAGGCGGCCTGATCTGGACCGACAGCATGTGCATCCCGAGGACCGCCGCGCACCCGGTGGACGCCCTCACCTACATGGACTTCGTGTACCGGCCCGACGTCGCCGGGATGCTGGCCGAGTACATCAACTACATAACGCCGGTGCCGGCCGCCCGTGACCACGTCTCCCCCGAGCTGGCCGAATCCACGCTGCTGTTCCCGACCCGCGCGGAGTTCGACCGTGTGCACCGCTTCCGGGTGCTGACGACGGAGGAGGAGACCGAGTGGAACAAGATCTTCCAGCCGGTCTACCAGTCCTAGCGGGCAGCCCCCGCGGCGCGCACGGCCGGGCCGGCGCTGACGACCCAGGCAGCACTAACCACCCAGGCGGTGCTGACGACCCAGGCGGCGCTCGCGGTGGCGGGTGTCGGCGCCGTATCTGCTGGTGCTGCCCGGTGGCCTGTGGCTGGTCGCCTTCTTCGTGATCCCGATGCTGGTCATGCTGTCCATCTCGGTGCAGACCGGCAATGTCGTCGACGGGTTCCGCCAGACGTTCAACATCTCGGTCTACTGGGACGCCATCAGCACCTACGACGTGCAGTTCGTGCGCTCGTTCGTCTACGGCGGGCTCGCCACCCTGGCCACGATCCTGCTCGCCTACCCGATGGCGTACTGGATCGCGTTCCACGCCGGCGAACGGAAGTCGACCTACCTGTTCCTGGTGCTCCTGCCGTTCTTCGTCTCCTTCGTCATCCGGACGGTCTCCTGGCGCTTCCTGCTTGCCGACGACGGCATCGTGCTCGGCAACCTGAAGGACGCCGGGCTCCTCCCGGAGAACTTCCACGTCCTGGCTACGTCGTTCGCGGTGGTGGCCGGCCTGACCTACAACTTCTTCCCGTTCATGCTGCTCCCGTCTACGTCGCCCTGGAGCGGGTCGATCCGCGCCTGCTGGAGGCCGCGGCCGACCTCTACGCGTCCCGAACGCGGGCGCTCGGGAGAGTCGTCCTGCCGCTTTCGCTGCCCGGGGTGTTCGCCGGCTGCCTGCTGACGTTCGTCCCGGCGACGTCGGACTTCGTGAACTCGTTCATCCTCGGCGGCACCGACACCACGATGATCGGGAACATCATCCAGACCACCTACCTCACGAACGCGGACTATCCGCTGGCGTCGGCGCTGTCCTTCATCCTGATGGCGGTGCTGCTGATCGGGATCTTCCTGTACGCGCGCGTTCTCGGCACCCGTGACGTGCTGGAGATGAGCACCCGGTGAGCGTGGGCACGCACCCCACCGCGAGACGGACCGGCCGCGGYGAGAAGGCCCTGCGGGTCTACACGTGGCTCATTCTGGCCTGGTTGACCCTGCCCATCGCGACGATGATCGCCTTCAGCTTCAATGACCGGGTCGGAAAACGGAACGACACCTGGAACGGCTTCACCGTGAAACGGACAGGCAAGCACGACCTGCCAGCCGGCGGCTAGGCGCGGCTGGCAGGTGGGCGCGGCCGGCGACCGGGCACGCCCACTCGCCGGCCGGGCCGGTTGGCTTCGGTCAGCGGTTCCCCGCCGCGGACGTCGCCTCGCGCCACAGGTCGATCTCGTCCTTGTTCCTGCGGCGACGGGCGGCGGTGAGGAGTGCGCCGGCGCTCGCCACGAGGGCGACGACAGTGAACTTGCGCATACCGACTCCCCTTCGTCGACTGCCTTCGCCAGCCACCGTATCTCGGCGGGATGGCCCCCGCCCCGACGATCGTGATCCGGTCACGACCGGATCACACCCCCGGCGCCGGGACGCGGCGCGGTGCCGACCGGCCGGAGCACGGGATCAGCGCCGGCAGCCACGCATCAGCGGCCGGTGGCCGTGTATCCGTGGCTGGTGGCCGCGGGTCGGCGCTGGTAGGTCGCCCGCAGCACGGCCCGCGCCAGGGTGTGGAAGGTCAGGTTGAACCCGACGACCGCGGGCGCCACGGTCGCGTCGATCTCCAGCTTCGGGACGTCCACGGCGTGGACGACGAAGACGTACCGGTGCGGCCGGTCTCCCTCGGGGGGCGCCGCGCCGCCGTAGTTCGCCGTGCCCCAGTCGTTACGGACGTGGTATGCCCCGGCCGGCAACCCGGAGAGGTCACCACTTCCGGCGCCCCGCGCCAGCTCCGTCACGCTGGCCGGCACGTCGACGAGCACCCAGTGCCAGAACCCGCTCCCGGTCGGGGCGTCCGGGTCGAAGCAGGTGACGGCGAAGCTCTCGGTCTGCGCGGGGAAACCCGTCCAGGACAGGTGCGGCGACAGGTCCGCGCCGCCGGCGCCGCTGAACACCTGGTCCAGGCCAAGCGGGCTGCCGTCGGTCAGGTCGTCACTGCTCAGCGAGAACGACGGCAGCGGGGGCAGCAGGTCGAGCGGATCCGGTGCGGTGTTGCGGTCCAGCAGGGACATCGGTCGATCCTCTCCTACACGTTGGATGACACTGGCGAGACAGAGCCGACATCCGTCGGCTCTGCGCTTCCCCGCGATGAAACATCAGCGCGCCGGTACGTGTGGAGACGGGTCATGAAGCTGGTCACCGCGATCGTGCGGCCCCACCGCGTCGACGACGTGCGGGCGGCCCTGACAACCTATGGTGTGCACGGGATGACCGTCAGCCAGGTAACCGGATTCGGGCTGGAAATGTGGCGCACCCAGACCTACCGCGGCAACGCCTTCCATGACGAGTCAACCAGCAACATCCGACTGGAGCTGGTGGTGGCGGACTCCGACGCGCCCGACGTGGTGAACGTGATCCGGCGAGCGGCGGCGTCGACGTCCAGCGGGGCCGGAAAGATCTGGGTGCTCCCGGTGGAAGGCCTGGCCCGGATCCGGACCGGCGAGCGGGGCACCGACGCGCTGTGAGGTCCCCGGCCAGGAGTCGGACATCCCGCCCCAAGACCGGGCGCAATGTGTGTATTGGGACAATCCGGGAGCTTTTCGGCTTATGTTGTGTCGCCGGGGCGACATCGGACCCACCAAGCGGATACGGTGGACAGGTTCCGGCGGGTGTCTCCCACTGAATCCCCCCGTATCAGTGGGCCGCCCGCCGGAACCCAGAACATCCTCAGGGCCACGGCCAGACCGCTTCGCGGTGGCCGCACCCGCCGCGGGCCACGCGGCGGATCTCCATCTCACACTTCCAAACTCCCGGTCAGCGTTCCCGGATGCTCCCGCTCAGCGAGCGGTACCGAGGAACTCAGCGGTGCCGAGGAGCGGAGTGCCGCCCGCCACCGCCGCGGCGCCCGGCCGGGCCACGCTCCTCCTGGATCGGGGCCTCGCCCTCCCGCGGCCGAGCATCCTGGAATCCCTCGGTGTCGTAGCCGTGCCCGCCGTGCCCGGCCGCACCCGCCGTGCCCGCACGGGGCTGGTCGTAACGTCCGTCGTCGTAGCGGCTCTCCGGCTGCCACCCGTCCGCGTTGCGGTACACGTCCACGGGCTGGTACCCGCCCTGATACCCGCCAGCGGGCTGGTAGCCGCCCGCGCTCTCGTGGCCGCCCGCGAACCCCGCGCCCGGGGCCCGGTCGTGCTCCCGGACCGGGCCGTCCACCCAGGCCGGACCATGGCCGGCGGTGGGCCCTGTACCCGCGGCATTGGTGGTGTCGGGGGACCCGGCGGCGTCTCCTGTCTTCGCCTTCGTCCGGCGGGCGCGCAGGTACTCGATCAGGATCGGGACCACCGAGATCAACACGATGAGGATCAGCATCGCCTCGAGGTTCTGGCGAATAAAATCGATCTTCCCGAGCAGCGAGCCGAGGACGGTGACCCCGCAGCCCCACAGCAGGCCGCCGATCACGTTGTAGACCACGAACGTCCGGTAGTTCATCCGACTCACCCCGGCGATCACCGGGGTGAAGGTACGCACGATCGGCACGAAACGCGCCAGCACGATCGAGCGGCCACCATGCTTCTCGAAGAACTCGTGCGCCTGCTCCACATACTCCTGCCTGAACAGCCGCGAGTCCGGACGCCGGAACAGCGCCGGACCCGCCTTCCGCCCGAACAGGTAGCCCACCTGGTCACCCGCGATCGCGGCCACACCGATCAGGGCACACGCGAGCCACAGCGGCGTGGACACCTCGTCCTGGGAGATCAGTAGACCGAGGGTGAACAACAGCGAGTCACCCGGCAGGAAGAACCCGACCAGCAACCCCGACTCGGCGAAGACGATCAGAAGGACGACCACCAGGCCGGCCTTCGCCAGACTGTCGGCACTGATGAAGTCCGGCCCCAGGGCCAGAGTGTTCGACGCGAACGTGGTCACTGTCGAGGGCCTCCAGGGAACTCAGGCGACGGGGCCGGCGCCCGCCCGTCCAGGATCTCACGCCACGCAGTCGGCACCGATCCCGCCTCGGGGGAGGTCAGCTCACCCGGTGGCCCGCGCCCCGTACCGACTCGAAACTCGCTATAAGGGGCCTGCGCTCACAAGAAACACAGCGGACGCACAGATGACCTCTTCTCCGCCGAAACGCCCCATAACCTCATTACGTGGCAAGATCCCGGCTGTCTCTGCGCGGACTTGCCCTCACGGCCGTCATTCTGACGGGGCTGCTCACCACCTGCGCGGCGGAGCCGACCCCGCCGCCGGCTCCGACGCCGGCCACCACTCCCCGGGCACCCGGCCTCGGCTACCAGCTCGCCGGGTACGGCCTGGAGGACGTCATGACCGGCGGCAGGCGGGGGTCCACCGAACTCACCGATCTGCCACCCGGCGCCCCTGGTGAGCTCGTCTCATCCGCCGAGGTTCCCGCCCCGGACGGCATGCGCGCCTGGCGGATGATCTATCACTCGCGCGGGCCCCTCAACGAGGACCGCCTGGTCACGGGCCTCGTCGTCGCCCCGGCCGGTACCTCCGCCATTCCCGCCGGCGGCCGCCGACTGATCTCCTTCGGCCACGGCACCACCGGGATCAACGACTCGTGCGCGCCGTCACGGGCCGAGCCGCCACTGTCGGCGGTGGGCGGGGTGCTGCCCCTCGTCCGGGCCGGCAACGTGCTGGCCGTCACCGACTACATCGGCCTGGGTGGGCCCGGCGAGCATCCGATCTACGTCGCCGACACCGAAGGACGGGCGCTCCTCGACGCCGCCCGTGCCGCGCACTCGCTCTCCGACGCCCGAGCAGGGCGTGACGTCGTGCTCTGGGGCTACTCCCAGGGCGGTCAGGCAGCGCTCGCCGCCGGTGGGCTGGCCGCGTCGTACGCGCCCGACCTGCGGGTGCACGGGGCGGCGGCGACGGCACCGTTGGCGGACCTGCCCACCTCGCTGCGCCTGCTCGACCGCACCGTGTCGGACGGCGTCGCCTACGTGCTGCTCGCCGCGCTCGGCCTCGCCGCCGCGGATCCCACCATCGATCTGAACGCCATCCTGACCCAGACCGGGCGGCGGCTGACCGCCGTGGCGCGCAACCAGTGCGCCGTCGGCCTGCTGAAGGCCAGCCAGGGGGAGTCCACGTCGAGCGTGTTCACCGCGGATCCGTTCACCACGGAGCCGTTCGCGGCCGGGTTCGCGCGCCAGTGGCAGCAGACACGGCTCCCCGGGCCGCCCGAACTCGTGCTCCAGGGCGACCTGGACACGGTGATCCACCGGTCCACCACCGACGGCGTCGTCAGCGGGCTGTGCGCCAGCGGCGGTCCGGTCGAATACCACCGGTACGGGCTGGCCGACCACGGCACGATCCTCGGGGTCTCGATGGCCGATCTGACCAGCTGGATCAACGCCCGGTTCGTCGGGACGAAGCCACCAGGAGACATCTGCGCCCGCCCCTGAGCATCACCCCGCCGGCGGGTGGCGGTGCTCCGCGGCGACCCGGTGCTCGGTGCCCCGCTGTTCGGCGGAATGTCGCTCGGCCGGACGGTGCTCGGCCGGACGGTGCTCGGCGGCGATCCCGAAGCCGCGGCGGATCGGGGCCTCGGTCGGGCCGACCGGGTCCAGGCGCACCGGTGACAGGCCCACCCGCTCGGGGTGGTCGGCGGCATCGTCATCGGTCGTCTCGGTGCCGCTGGTCCCGGTCTCGCCGGTGCCGGCCGCGTGCCCGGGTACCTGCTCCCGGTCGACGTCGCCGCGGTCCGCCGGCCCACGGGGCGCGGTCTCGCCGGAGGTGGCCTCGTCGAGGGCCTCAAGGCGGGACAGGTCCGCGGCCGACACCAGCGCGGCGACCGACTTTCCGTGCCGGGTGAGGCTGACGCGCTCCCCACTGAAGGCGACCCGGCTGACGAGATCCGACAGCTCCGCGCGCGCCTGGGTGACCGGGATCTGGCGCGTCATGGGTTCTCGATGTACGTTCTGTACAGAACGAACAGTGAGGAGAGACTGTCCATGAAAGCAGTGTGTCATCGGAAGGGCCTTCTCTGCCCATCCACACCCGTGAAGATCGACCCGGTTCTGGGCGTTCCCGGTTCCGGCGGGCTGATCGGCGCCGACATCGGCCCGGTCAGCGGCTCGCTCAACAGCTCGCCCGGCGGGCCGGTCAGTGGCTCGTTCGGCAGGCCGGCAGCGGGCGCGGCCGGCCCCCCGTCCGCGGCGACGCTGGGCTCGACCCTGGACGAGCAGATCTATCAACGGCTGCTGGACGACCGGATCGTCTTCGTCGGCGCCGCCGTCGACGACGCCCTCGCGAACCGGGTGTGCGCGCAGCTCCTGCTGCTCACCCGGGCCAGCAGGCGCCAGGACATCTCGCTGTACATCAACTCGCCGGGCGGCTCGGTCGACGCGGGAATGGCGATCTACGACACGATGCAGTTCATCGAGAACGACGTCGCGACCTACGCGCTCGGGCTGGCGGCCTCGATAGGCCAGTTCCTGCTCACCGCGGGCACCGCCGGCAAGCGGTTCGCGCTGCCGAACGCGCGGATCATGATGCACCAGCCACACGGCGGCGTCGGTGGCACGGCGTCCGACATCGCCATCCAGGCCGAGCAGGCGCTGCACACCCGCCGCCGGATGCAGGAGCTGATCGCCGAGCACAGCGGTCACTCCGTGGCGGAGATCGCCGCCGACTCGGACCGCGACCGCTGGTTCACCGCGGCGGCGGCGAAGGAGTACGGGCTCGTCGATGCCGTCGTGGAGCACGTCCGGCGCGTGCCCGCCGGCTTCACCCGCTGACCGGGCGCTACGCGGGGCCGAAGGCCTGCCCGGCGCCCCTCGCCGCGGCGAGGGAGAACTCGACGAGCCGGCGGTGGTAGGCCGTGACCGCGCCGGGCGGCTGCTCGCCCGGCTCGTCGCCCGGGCTACCCGGGCCGCCCGAGCCGGCGCGCGACCGCCCGAACGCCTGGCGCCCGAAGGCCTGACGGGTCAGCAGGGCGCCGAGGAACGCGGCGGCGGCCAGGTCGGTGTCGAGGTCGGAGCGGATCTCTCCGCGCCGCCGCGCGTCGTGGAACGCGTCCTGCACGGCGGCCGCGCAGCGGTCGACCGACTCCCGCCGGAACGCCTCGTACAGCCCGGGGTACCGGGGCAGCTCGGCCAGGCATCGGGCGAGGATCGACATCCGCGGCTCGGTGAAGACGGCGTCCACCAGAGGTGCCAGTCGTAGGAGATCCTCGCGCAGGGATCCGGTGCGCGGCGGCACGAGGCCGGCGGCCAGCGTGCCCAGTGCGGCGAGGACGAGATCGTCCCTGGTCGCCCACCGGGCGTAGATGCCCCGCTTCGCCACGCCCGCGCGGGCGGCGACGCTGTTGACGCTGAACCCGCCGACGCCGCGACCAGCCAGTTCGTCGACGGCGGCCCGCAGCACACGGTCGTCGATCGTCGCGTCGCGAGGACGGCCCCGACGTGGCCGCACACACTCCGCGGCCGGGTCATCGGGGGGCATCTGTCAAGAGTAAGGGCCGCCCGTTGGGCACCGTGCTCACGGAGAGCGGAGCTACCCGGCGGTGTGGGTCACAGCATGCCGGCGAATATTCGAGCCGTGACACCAGTTGTGACCGGCGGGTGTGCCTGCGCCCTCAGTTACCCCACGAAATCTCGGGGTACCTCGCGAACGGACCGCACGACCAGACCGCACGTCCAGACCAGCCGACGAACAGAGGAACCGATGGCCGCACCGCTCTACACCGCCACGTCCACCGCCTGGGGCGGCCGCGATGGCCGCGTGGTGTCCAACGACAACCGCATCGACCTGCAGCTGTCCATGCCGAAGGGACTGGGCGGGGACGACGGGCCCGGCACGAACCCCGAGCAGCTCTTCGCCACGGGCTACGCCGCCTGCTTCCACGGCGCGCTGAAGGCCGTCGCCCGGGAACGCAAGATCGACGTGACCGACTCGGCGGTCACCGTGTCGGTCAGCATCAGCCGCACCGACGAGGGCCTCGACCTGTCCACCCGCATCGAGGCGCAGATCCCGGGCGTCGACCCGGCGACCGGCCGTGAGCTGCTCGACCTCGCGCACGCCAAGTGCCCGTACTCGCGGGCCACCCGGGGCAACATCGCCGCGGAGGTGACGCTGGTCGACGGCGACAGCTGAGCGGCGGCACCCGCCACAGGGAGCCCGCCACAGGGAGCCCGCCGAAAAGAGCCCGGGGACGGGTCAGCCAACGGACGGACAAGAGGCGGGACAGGCGGTTCGAGCCCTTAGCACCGATTACGAGCCGTCATAGGCTTTGTTGTGGAGCAAGGGCAAGTGTCCCGATTCCGTGAAGATCGCTGCCCAATGTCCTAGTGTGCCAAGCAACGGCGCTGTCCTCGGGCTCGCGGGACCCGCAGGAGGCCGCGAGCGATGGAGGGCGCACCGTTGCGGATAGCGTTGCTGTCGTACCGAAGTCTGCCTACTTGTGGTGGCCAGGGGGTGTACGTACGGCAGCTCTCGCGTGAACTGGTGACTTTGGGTCATCAGGTTCAGGTGGTGAGCGGGCCGCCGTACCCGGACCTCGGCCCGGGAGTCGGACTCACCAGGCTTCCGAGCCTCGATCTCTACCGCGACGGGGACCCCTTCCGTTGGCCGGGGTTCCGCGAGTTCCGCTCGCTGGCCGACGTCGTCGAGTTCGGCATGATGCGCACCGGGCAGTTCTCGGAGCCGCTGGCGTTCTCGATCCGGGCCTTCGAGGCGCTCCGGCCGCGGCGTGGCCAGGGCCGGCCCGACTTCGACATCGTGCACGACAACCAGGGGCTGGGCTACGGCCTGCTGCCGCTGCGCCGGGCGTTGCGGCCCTACGGCATCCCGGTCGTGTCGACGATCCACCACCCGATCACCGTCGACCGGCGCCTGCACCTCGCCGCCACGACCGGTCGCCGTGCCGCGCTGGGCGTGCGCCGCTGGTACTCGTTCCTGCCCATGCAGGCACGGGTGGCCCGTGGTCTCGACGGCGTGGTGGTTCCCTCCGAGAGCTCCCGGCACGAGATCGTCGCCGACATGAACGTCCCCATCGAGAACCTGCACACCGTCCCGCTCGGCGTGGAGGCCGACGTGTTCACCCCGCGGCCGGCACCGCCGTCCGACGCCGGGAACGGCACCGGGGATGACGCCGGGAACGGCACCGTCGCCCCGGTACCGGGGCGGATCATCGTGGTGACCAGCGCGGACGTCCCACTCAAGGGGCTGATGGTGCTGCTGGAGGCGCTGGCGAAGCTGCGGGCCGAGCGCTCGGCGCACCTGGTGTGCATCGGGAAGGTCCGCGAGGGCGGGGCCGCGCAGCGCCAGGTTGGCGAGCTCGGGCTCACCGAGGCGGTGACGTTCCGGTCGAACGTCCCGCAGGCGGAGATGGTGGACCTGCTGCGGTCCGCCGAGGTCGCCGTCGTCCCGTCCCTCTACGAGGGCTTCAGCCTGCCCCTGGTCGAGGAGATGGCGTGCGGGCTGCCGCTGGTCGCGACCACCGCGGGCGCCCTGCCCGAGGTGGCCGGACCGAACGGCGAGGCCGCGCTGCTGGTGCCGCCCGGCGACGCCGGCGCGCTCGCGGGCGCGATCGCCACACTGCTCGACGACCCCGAACTGCGCGCGCGGATGGGCGCCGCCGGCCGCCGCCGCGTGGAGGAACGGTTCTCCTGGCAGGCCGCCGCCGCCGGCACCGCGGCCTGGTACGAACGGCAGATCGCGGCCGTGCGGGCGGCCGTCCCGGGCAGTGGGCCACCGCCCGTCGCCGCCTCGACCGGCGCGGCGGCACCGGTCGAGCCGGCATGCTGACCGTCGACTTCACCCGGTTCCCCGTCCCGCGTGACACCCGGGTTCTCGACCTGGGCTGCGGCGCGGGGCGGCACTCCTTCGAGGCGTTCCGCCGGGGCGCACACGTGATCGCCCTCGACTACTCGGCCGACGAGGTCACCGGCGTCGGCGCGATGCTCGCCGCCATGTCCGCCGAGGGCCAGGTTCCCGCCGGCGCCCGCGCGGCGCCCGTGCGCGGCGACGCGCTGGCGCTGCCGTTCGCGGACGACACCTTCGACCGGGTCATCGCGGCCGAGGTCCTGGAGCACCTGCCCGAGG
Source organism: Parafrankia soli (assembly GCF_001854695.1). Taxonomy (GTDB): domain Bacteria; phylum Actinomycetota; class Actinomycetes; order Frankiales; family Frankiaceae; genus Parafrankia; species Parafrankia soli. The sequence continues at coordinate 245,819 of NZ_MAXA01000224.1, read as the reverse complement.
ACACCGGCGCGATGGCCGAGCTGGCCCGCGTGCTGCGCCCCGGCGGGTTCGCGGCGGTCACCGTGCCCGCCCGCCTCCCGGAACGGGTCTGCTGGGCGCTGTCGGACGACTACCACAACGTCGAGGGCGGCCACATCCGCATCTACCGGCGCGACCAGCTGATCGAGAAGCTGCGCGCCAACGGCCTCGAGCTGGTCGGCCAGCACCGCGCGCACTCCCTGCACGCCCCCTACTGGTGGCTGCGCTGCCTGGTCGGCGTGCACGACGACGACCACCCCGCCACGAAGCTGTACCACCGCCTCCTGGTCTGGGACATGATGCGCCGCCCGGCGCTCACCCGGACGGCCGAACGCCTGCTGGACCCGGTGCTCGGCAAGAGCATCGTGCTCTACCTGCGCAAGCCGCGCCCCAGGCCGGAGCCGCCGGCGCGCTCACCGACGCAGGCAGGGGTGACGACGGACGCGCAGGCGGTTGCGGCAGCGGACGCGGCGGCGCAGGCGGGTACGGACGCGCTGGCCGCACGGGCCGGCGGCAGGACACCGGAGGTCGAGCGTGCGGCCAGGTGAGTCGGCGACGGGTGCTCCCCTCCTCTCCCCCGAGGCGCTGCGCGCCACCGCGGACGCGATAGCCGCGGCCCAGGAGCCCGACGGGGCGATCCCGTGGTTCGCGGGCGGCCACACCGACCCGTGGGACCACCTGGAATGCGCGATGGCGCTGCTGGTCACCGGCCGGGTCGACGCCGCCGACGCCGCGTGGGACTGGCTGCACCGCCGCCAGCGCCCGGACGGCTCCTGGGCCACCAGCCACGTCGGCGGAGCAGTCAAGGAGGACTTCGCCGACAGCAACCAGTGCGCCTACGTGGCGACGGCCCTGTGGCACCGCTGGCTCGTCACCGGCGACCGCGCTTTCGTGACCCGGATGTGGCCGGTCGCCCGGGCTGCCCTGGACTTCGTCGTGGACATGCAGGCCCCCGGCGGCCAGATCTGGTGGGCCCGCACCCCGACCGGCGAGGACTACCCCGAGGCACTCGTCACCGGATGCTCGTCCACCCTGCACAGCCTGCGGTGCGGCCTCGGCCTCGCCGCGCTGGTCGGCGAGGCGCGGCCGGAATGGGAGGTCGCCGCCGGCGCGCTGTGGCACGCGCTGCGCCGCCATCCCGAGTACTTCATGCCGCGGGACCGCTGGTCGATGGACTGGTACTACCCGGTGATCGGCGGCGCGCTGCGCGGCGCGGAGGGGCGGGCCCGGCTGCGCTCCCGGTGGGACGAGTTCGTCGTGCCCGGTCTCGGCATCCGCTGCGTGGACGACGAACCATGGGTCACCGGCGCCGAGACCTGCGAACTCGCCATCGCGCTGCACCTGGTGGGCGAGACCGAGGCGGCGGCCGGCCTCGTCCGGGAGATGCAGCACCTGCGGGCCCCCGGCGGGGCCTACTGGACCGGCTGGCAGTTCGCCGACGGATGCCACTGGCCGGAGGAGCAGTCGACCTGGACGGCGGCCGCCGTCGTACTGGCCGTCGACACCCTGGCCGGTGGCCCCACCGAACGCACCTTCCGCGGGGACGATCTGCCCGAGGGCCTGCACGTCGTGCACCGCGACGACCTGCCCGAGCCACGCGACCCGTCGACGCCCCGCACCGGACGAGGCACGGCCGGCGAACGGGCGCCGCGCGGCGAGCGGCGGGCCGGCGACCTCGCCACCCCCGGTCGGGGCAGCGAGGCGCTCACCGGTCCGTGGCGCGCGTGCGGGTGTGACTCAGAAGAGCCGGCGGAGGACCCGCAGCGATCCCGTGCGTGACATCTCGCTGAAGCCGTCCCGAACGGCGCGAAGCAGGACGTGGTACGGCGCCTGACCGCCGTCAGCGGGGTCGGGGAACACGTCATGGATCACCAGCCGGCCACCGGGACGCACGTGGCGGGCCCAGGCCTCGTAGTCGGCCTGCGCCTGCTTCTCGGTGTGCCCACCATCAAGGAACAGCAGGTCGATGGGGGTGGACCACCACCGCCCGACGATCTCGGACCGCCCTACCACCACGGTGACGACGTCCTCGACCCCGGCGGCCTCCAGGGTCGTGCGCAGCGTGGGCAGCGTGTCCAGCCGGCCGGTGCGGGGGTCGACGAGCGTGGTGTCGTGGTACTCCCAGCCTGACTGGTTCTCCTCCGATCCCCGATGATGATCGACCGTGACGACCGCGGCGCCGACGAGCCGGGCGGCGGCAGCAAGGTAGAGAGTGGATTTCCCGCAGTAGGTGCCGATCTCGCAGATCAGTCCGCCACCAGGCAGTTCGGCCGCGGCCGCGTGCAGCGCCAGTCCTTCCTCGGGTGGCATGAAGCCCTTGGCGGCCTCGGCCGCCTGCCGCAACGCCACGTCCACGTTGTCTCCTCGTCCCAGTGTCAGAGGATCCGAGAGGCGGATCCGGGGTACGCGACCGGCGGGATGGACCCGCCCGGCGCCCCGCCCCGCCGCCGATGCCGCTCGCCCGTCTTACCAGATCAGGCAAACCGGACGCATCGGATGTATGGACTCACGACCGTGCCTCGGCGCACCCACATGGCTACGGGATGGGGTCGGACCACTGGCCCGATCAGGCTTTACCTCCCGAGGTTCCGCCGGCACGGCCCGGCATGGGTCGGTTGTCCGACACGTCGCTCGATCACATCCTGCCCGGATGCCACCCGGAACGCACGCAATGAACAGGGATATCCACRGCATCATCCACAGGTTTATCCACAGCCCTGTGCACAGAGCACAGCACCCTGGCAAGCACGACACCCCTGAAGCACACGGCCGGCCACGGGAACATGGCAATTCCGGAGCGCCCGGCGGAGCTCCGGGGAGGGACAGCGAGACGCCCGAACCCGGGGACGCCAGGGCACCGGGGCGCACACCAGGACACGGAAGCCTCGGGCCACCGGGCCACAGGAGCCCTCGGGACCCCGCCTCACAGCGTCCTGGGCGCCTCCCGGGCCTCACGGACCCCCGGACACTCCCCGGCCCCCGGCCCCCGGATCCCGGCCCCCGGATCCCGGATCCCGGATCCCGCCGGCATGGTCGTCGCCGATGTGAGCGTCATCGCGGAGCGTCCTGGACGAGTTGGACCCCTATATGGAAAGCCCCGCGCACGAATCCGTGGGCGGGGCTGAGAGAATCAAATCTTGATCAGATGAAGATGCAGGCCGAACGCCTGGTGCCTATGGGTGGACCTAGGTGGACTTGAACCACCGGCCTCTTCCTTATCAGGGAAGCGCTCTAACMGACTGAGCTATAGGTCCTGGCTTCTGATGAGAGTACAGGATGGCGACGGCTCCGTGACGGCCGCCGCCCCCTGAATTCCGGCGGATCGGCTACTGGTCGCTCAAGGTGACCTCGAGCCCGCCGATCATGTCCGCGCAGAGGTTGTAGAGCAGTGCGCCCAGGGTCGCCAGCGCCGTCATCAGGACGACGTTGATCGCCCCGACCAGCAGGGTGATCTGCATCGCCCGCCCGAAGGACAGCCAGCCTGAGACGTTGGCGTTCGTGCCGTCGGTCAGGGTGTCAGCGGCCTTGGTGACGCTGTCGAAGACCCCGATCGAGTTCAGCACGAACCACAGCACCGCCACGGCGACAATCATGATCAGGAAGACGCACAACGAGAACGCGAACGAGAGCCTGGTCACCGAGAGCGGTTCCACCCTGGAGACCCGCAGGCGGGCGCGCCGGCCACCGGCGGGGCCCCGGCGTGGGCCCTGGCCGGCGGTGTCCCGCCCCGGCTCACGGCCGCCCGGCTGCTGCTGACCCCGCGGGGGACCACCCTGTGGTCCAGGAGCACCGCCGGGCCGGCCGTGGTCGGCGTCGTCGACCCGGTCGAACGGCTCGGTGGACAGACCGTTCGGGCCCACACCTCCGGACGTCGGCAGCGGCCCTGGCGGCGTCCCAGGGCGGTCGTAGGGGGCTGTGCGGCCCGCCGGCGGCGCCTGCCGGGTCGACGGAGTGGCTGCCCGCACCGGTTCAGGGGTGGGGCGGCGCTCGGCGGGCATGCGGTCGGTGACCGCGCCGCGATCCGGGGAAGTCTTCACGTCCGCGCCGACGCGGTCCGCCGGGGGCTTCGAGCCCCGCTTGGGCAGGTTCGGTCGCACCAGCGAGATCGTGTCGCTGTCCCGGGGTGGGTCGACCGGTGTGCCGGGGCGTGCCGCCGGGCTTCTGACGGTGGTCTGCGCATCGGGCTTTCTCGTCGTCTCGGCTCTGGATGTATCCGGGCGAGCGGCGTCCGGTCGGGCGGCGTCCGCTCGCGTGCCCGTTCGGGATGCCCCCTTGCCAGCCGCCGGGGCAGCGTCCTTGGAGGTGCCCGCGCCGGCCCCGCGGGTCGCCTCGGTCGGCTTCCTGCCGTCGCCCGCCGGCCTGGCCGCGTCCGCGTCGCGGGCGGGCTGCCGGCCGGCTGGCGGCCGTGATGTCTCGTCGGGGTCGGAGTCACCGCCGCGCGGCGCGGGGGCCGCGCGGTCCGTCCCGCCGCCGGTGCCCGCCGAGGACGAGCCCGGAACGGTCGCCGAGGCGCTCAGCAGCTTGGGCTCTGCCGTCCCGCCGACGCCGAGGCGTGTCGTCTGACTGCTCTGGCCACCCGCACCGTCCCGGTCGGACGGGTCGTTCTCGTCCCGCCCGGGACGCTGGAAGAACGGGCTCGCCGCCCCGCCCGCGCCCGCACCGCTTGCGCCCGTGCCACGCGCGGGCGACGCCGATCCGGAGGTGCCGGGCGACGCCGATCCGGGGGTACCCTTTCCGGGCGATGCCGATCCGGAGGAGGGCCGGGACGGACCGCGTGAACCCGATCCAGCCCCGCCCCCCGCGGCCGGACGCCCCTCCCCCGAGCGGCCCTCAGCGGGACGGCCATCGGTCCCGGGACGCCCGTCGGCGGGACGGCCGGTGCCGGGGAGGAACGCGCGCTTGGACTCTCCGTCGGCCTTTCCCGGTGTCGAGCGGGGACCACCCACACCGCCCCCCGCCGCCGAGCTCACGCCGGTTCCGGAGCCGGTTGTCCCGGGAGCTCCCTTGCCGATCCCAGTTCCGGAACCGGCACCGGAACCCACGCCTGGTGCCGCGCCCACGGGCCCGGCCTTCGCCGTGCCGGACCGGCTGGAACCAGCCGCGGAGGCACCGCCCGCGGTACCACCGCCGGCGGTGGTACCGCCAGCCGCGGCGCGCCCGGCGGCGGTACCACCGACAGGCGCGCCACCGGCCACGGCCGCGGTGCGCTGCTCCGGACGGGCCGGGGATGCGCGGTGGACGGCCGACCGGGCGGGCCGGTCATTCTGACTGTCGCTCACGGATTCTCCCCGTCCACTCCTGGTCGCACGTGTGGCTTCACGCCCGTGGTCCTGGCGTGCCACCGACGACGCGCGCCGTGGCCGCCCGGGACGTCACGTCACCGGCTTCAGCCCGCCGTGCCGTCCGACCCGGCGGTCTCGCCGTCGCCGTCACTGTCGTTGGCATCAGCATTGCGCGCCACACCGACCACCTGCACACCGGCCTCCAGGTCGATGAGCCGTACGCCCATCGTCTGCCGTTGTGCCCGGCGAACATCCTTCGCTACGGTACGCAACACACCGCCATTGGATGTGATGGCGTAGAGCTGGTCGTTCGGCTCCACGACGAGCGCCCCGACCAGACCGCCCCGGGTCGACACGATCTTCGCCGTGAGGACCCCCTTGCCGCCTCGGCCCTGGATGGGGTACTCGGCGAGCGGCGTCCGCTTCGCGTAGCCGCCGCTGGTCGCGACCAGCAGATCCGCGGGGCTCTCCGGCATGACGACGTCCATCGAGAGCAGTTCGTCGGCATCGTCGAACCGCATGCCGATCACGCCGGACGTCGCCCGTCCCATCGGCCGCAGCTGCTCGTCGTCGGCGTGGAATCGGATGGACTGGGCGTTGCGGCTGACCAGCAGCAGGTCGTCACCGGGAGCGACGAGACGGGCGGAAATCAGCTCGTCGTCGTCGCGCAGGTTGATGGCGACCAGGCCGCCGGCGCGGTTGGAGTCGAAGTCGGTCAGCGCCGTCTTCTTGCACAGGCCGCGCTTGGTGGCGAGCACCAGGTAGGGGGCGGCCTGGTAGTCCTGGATCGCCATCACCTCGGCGATCCGCTCGTCCTGGCTGAAGGCGAGGATGTTCGCGACGTGCTGCCCCTTGGCGCTGCGCGCCTGCTCGGGCAGCTCGTGCGCCTTCGCCCGGTAGACCCGGCCCTTGTTGGTGAAGAACAGCAGCCAGTGGTGCGTCGTCGTGACGAAGAAGTGCTCGACGATGTCGTCCTCGCGCAGCGCCGCGCCCTGCACGCCCTTGCCGCCGCGCTTCTGCGAGCGGTAGAGGTCGGTCTTGGTCCGCTTGGCATACCCGCCGCGGGTCACCGTGACGACGACGTCCTCGCGGGCGATGAGGTCCTCGACGGACATGTCGCCCTCGAACGGGACGAGCCGCGTCCGCCGCTCGTCGCCGAACTTCTCGACGACCTCGGCCAGCTCCTGACCGATGATCTCGCGCTGCCGCGCCGGCGAGGCGAGGATCGCCTCCAGCTCGTCGATCTTGGCGCGCAGCTCGGCGGCCTCGTCGATGATGCGCTGACGCTCGAGGAACGCCAGGCGGCGCAGCTGCATGTCGAGGATCGCGGTGGCCTGGATCTCGGAGAGCGAGAAGCGCTCCATGAGCTGGCCGCGTGCGACCTCCGCCGACTCCGCGTTGCGGATGAGGGCGATGACCTCGTCCAGGTGGTCGAGCGCGATCAGCAGACCGTCGAGGACGTGCAGCCGCTCGCGGGCCTTGCGCAGCTGGTAGCGGGTCCGCCGGACGATCACGTCGACCTGGTGCTCGACGTAGTAGGAGATCATCTGGTCGAGGCGCAGGGTGCGCGGCACGCCGTCGACGATCGCCAGCATGTTGACGCCGAAGGTGTCCTGCAGCTGGGTGTGCTTGTACAGGTTGTTCAGCACGACCTTGGCGACGGCGTCGCGCTTGAGGTCGATGACGAGCCGCTGCCCGATGCGCGCGGACGTCTCGTCACGGACGTCCGAGATGCCGGTGACCTTGTTGTCCCGGACGAGCTCGGCGATCTTCTCGGCGAGGTTGTCCGGGTTGACCTGGTACGGCAGCTCGGTGACGACGAGCTGGGTCCGGCCCTTGTTCTCCTCGACGTTGACGACGGCGCGCATCCGGATGCTGCCGCGACCGGTGCGGTAGGCATCCTCGATGCCGTTGCGCCCGACGATCAGGCCGTGGGTCGGGAAGTCCGGGCCCTTGATGATGCCGAGGAGCGCCTCGAGCAGCTCCTCGGCGGTGGCATCCGGGTGATCCAGTGCCCACTGGACGCCCTTGGCGACCTCAACCAGGTTGTGCGGCGGGATGTTGGTCGCCATGCCGACGGCGATGCCGCCCGCGCCGTTCACCAACAGGTTGGGGAAGCGACTGGGCAGGACGAGCGGCTCCTGTGAGCGGCCGTCGTAGTTCGGCGCGAAGTCGACCGTCTCCTGGTCGATGTCGCGCAGCATCTCCATGGCCAGCGGCRCCATCCGGGCCTCGGTGTACCGCATGGCGGCGGGCGGGTCGTTGCCCGGTGAGCCGAAGTTGCCGTTACCGTCGACCAGTGGGTAACGCAGCGACCACGGCTGGGCGAGGCGGACGAGCGTGTCGTAGATCGCCGAGTCGCCGTGCGGGTGGTAGTTACCCATGACGTCACCGACGACGCGGGAGCACTTGAAGTACCCCCGGTCAGGCCGGTAACCGCCGTCGTACATCGCGTACAGGACCCTGCGGTGGACGGGCTTCAACCCGTCACGCACCTCCGGCAGGGCACGGCCGACGATGACGGACATGGCGTAGTCGAGGTACGACCGCTGCATCTCGACTTCGATGCCGATGGGTTCGATGCGGTCGCCGGGGGGCGGGGGTAGGACGTCGACCACGGGGTCCTTCCAGGCAGTGGGGGCGATGAGTCGGCTGGGGCGGGCCGGGCGCCGGGTCGCGGGGATGGCCCGGTCCGGGCCACGCCTTCCGCGGGCCGCTCACTCGCAGGTCCGCCGGGATCGGAGTCGATGTGCCAGGCTGCCGGGACGGGTCGATCGGCCCGGTCAGCCCGGACCCGCCCCAGCGCAGGCTGGCTCAGATGTCCAGGAAGCGCACGTCCTTCGCGTTGCGCTGGATGAAGCTGCGCCGCGCGTCGACGTCCTCGCCCATCAGGACCGAGAACAGTTCGTCGGCGACAGCGGCGTCGTCGAGCGTCACCTGGAGCAGGATCCGCTTGTCCGGGTCCATGGTGGTGTCCCAGAGCTCGGTGGCGTTCATCTCGCCGAGACCCTTGAATCGCTGGATCGCGTCCTTGGGCAGTTTGCGGCCGGCCTCGACGCCCTGTTCGAGCAGGCCGTCGCGCTCCCGGTCGGAGTAGGCGTACTCCCAGTCCTCACGACCCCACTTGATCTTGTAGAGCGGGGGCTGCGCGAGGAAGACGTGCCCGGCCTCGACAAGCGGGCGCATGAACCGGAACAGCAGGGTGAGCAGCAGTGTGCGGATGTGCTGGCCGTCGACATCGGCGTCCGCCATCAGCACGATCTTGTGATAGCGCAGCTTGGCGATGTCGAAGTCGTCGTGGATACCGCAGCCCAACGCCTGGATGAGCGCCTGGACCTCGGTGTTCTTCAGAACCCGGTCGATGCGGGCCTTCTCCACGTTCAGGATCTTCCCGCGCAGCGGCAGGATCGCCTGGAACTTCGAGTCACGACCGCCCTTGGCCGAGCCGCCCGCCGAGTCACCCTCGACGATGTACAGCTCGCACCGCTCGGGGTCGGTGAACTGGCAGTCGGCGAGCTTGCCGGGCAGGCCCGTCCCGCCGAGCAGGCCCTTGCGCCGGGTGAGGTCACGGGCCTGGCGGGCGGCGATGCGGGCGCGCTGCGCGTCGAGCGCCTTGCTGACGATCGAGCGGGCCTCGGTGCGGTTGACCTCGAACCAGTCCTTGAGCGCCGAGTAGCACATCTCCTGGACGAACTTCTTGGCCTCGGTGTTGCCGAGCTTCGTCTTGGTCTGGCCCTCGAACTGCGGCTGCGCGAGCTTCACCGAGATGATCGCGGTGAGGCCCTCCCGGATGTCGTCGCCGGAGAGCCGCTCGTCGGAGTTCTTCGAACCGGCCTTGACCGGCTTGAGGAGGTTCTGGTCCTTCGCGTAGGCGTTGACCGCGCTGGTGAGGGCAGCACGGAAGCCCTCTTCGTGGGTTCCGCCCTCGTGGGTGTTGATCGTGTTCGCGAAGGTGTAGACCGACTCGTTGTAGCCGGAGTTCCACTGCATCGCGAGCTCGGCCTCGATGCCCGTGCCCTTGGACTCCAGCGAGATGACGCTGCGGTGGACCGCGTCCTTGGTCGCGTTGAGGTGACCGACGAAGTCGACCAGGCCGTTGTCGTACTTGAACGTGACCTCGGTCGGCTCGACTGCCTCGACCGGCTTGGCGGCCTCGGTCGGCTCCTCCGTGACCGTGACCGTGACCGTGGTCGTGGCCGGGGCCGTGGCCTTGCCGCGCTCGTCCCGCAGGGTGATGGACAGGCCCTTGTTCAGGAACGCCATCTCCTGGAGGCGGCGGAAGAGCGTCTCGTACTTGTACGTGGTGGTTTCGAAAATCGTGGGGTCGGCCCAGAACGTGATGGTCGTACCGGTCTTCTTCGACGTGCCGGTCTGCGCCAGCGGCCGCGCGGGACGGGAGTTCTCGTAGGGCTGGAACCAGCTGTGGCCCTCGGTCTGGATCTCGACGTCGAGCCGGGTCGAGAGCGCGTTCACGACGCTCACGCCGACACCGTGCAGACCACCGGAGACCGCGTACGACTCGCCGTCGAACTTGCCGCCGGCGTGCAGCGTGGTGAGCACCAGCTCGACGGTCGGGATCTTCTTGACGGGGTGTTCGCCGACCGGGATCCCGCGGCCGTTGTCCGTGACGCGTACGCCGCCGTCGGCCAGCAGGGTCACGCTGATCGTGTCACAGTAGCCAGCGAGCGCCTCGTCCACCGCGTTGTCCACGACCTCGTAGACCAGGTGGTGCAGGCCCCGTTCCCCGGTGGAGCCGATGTACATGCCGGGGCGCTTGCGTACCGCTTCGAGACCCTCGAGAACCTTGATCGAACTAGCGTCGTAGGCCACGCGGCAGGTCCCCTCGTTCTGGACGGAAGTACCACTCAGTCTACCTGGCAACCCGCCGCAACGGACGCAAGGTGCCGTCTCAGCCGTGCGCAGGGCCCCGAACTTCGACCCGGTGACCTCCCCTACCGGCTCCGCGCCGCCCGCAGTCTTGCGCGCCTCTGCGACCGGCGGGCGACTGAAGCCGCGTCCCGGCGGCCCCGCGGACCCGTTTCCGGGCCCGCCAGCACCCTTCCGACTTGGCCGGGGTGGCCCTCGGCGTGATCTCCGGGATGCGCCGGGAGCTGGTCCGTCATCCGTATGTGTCCCGCGGGCCACGGCCGCCCGACGCGTACATGCCGCCGTGGTTCCATGACGGTGCGGCCGGGCCCCGCACCGTGATGCGCCGGACGACGTGCGGCCCGAGTTCCTTGCGGAGAATGCCGAGAATCTGCCGGGAGAGCATGCGCAGCTGCGTTGCCCAGGCCGTCGACTCGGCGACCAGCTCCAGTTCCCCGTCCCGCAACGAGACCGGGGAACAGTGCGCCGCGATGTTCGGCCCCACCAGGACATCCCACCGCGCCAGTACCGAAGCGTCAGTCGCCCGCGTCTGCCAGCCGCGCTCGGCGACGAGGCGCGCGACGGCCGAACCGAAGTTCATCGGCGTCCGCCACTCCCGGCCCGGCGCGGCGATGCCCGGCAGCCGTTGGCGCGCGGGCGGATCGCCGGAGTCATCCCGCCTACGACGCCCGGCCGCACCGCCACTGCCGTCACCCGCCCCGCCACCTGGGCGGGTCGTCCCCCGCGCTCGCGCGTCCTGTTTCGCCCGCGCGAGCATCTGCCGGGCGAGATCGGCCCCGCGCACCGCGGGCGAGCCTGCGTCAGGAACGGCCTGCGGCGCCTGCGCGCGCGGCGTTCCCGCCGCGGACGCCGCGGACGCCGCAGGCGGCTTCGCCCGCGAGGGCGCCGACGAATCGCGCCCTGTCGGCCCGGACACCGGAGGCCGCGCGGTCGGCGGGAACATTCCCGCGCGGTCGGCTGGTCCGTCGGCCAGTCCGTCAGCCGGCACGGCACACCTCCCCGGAGACCACCTCGAAGCGCACACCGGCAAGCTCCGCCGGCACATCCGCGTCGACCGCCGCGGTCACGAGTACCTGCTCGGCGTCAGCGACCAGGGCGGCCAGCCGCACGCGACGGCGGGTGTCCAGCTCCGCGAACACGTCGTCGAGCAGCAGCACCGGTTCCCGGTCGTCCGCGCGGAGCAGTTCGAACGAGGCCAGCCGCAGCGCGAGCGCCAGCGACCAGGACTCGCCGTGGCTGGCATAGCCACGCGCCGGCCGCCCGTTCACTGACAACAGCAGATCGTCACGATGTGGACCGACCAGCGTCACACCGCGCTCGATCTCCTGGGTGCGCACCGCCGCGAGACCGGCGAGGATCGCCTCTTCGAGCGCCACCCGAGTCGCCGCGCCGCCGACGGCACCTCCCCCATGGCCGACCTCTGCGCGGCCGGCTTCCGTGCGACCGTCACCCGCGCGGCCAGTCCCGGTGTCGCCGACCTCGGTGTCGCCGACCTCGGTGTCGCCCGCGCCGCCGTTCCCGCTCGCGGGGTCACCCGAGCCACTCGGGTGATTCGGGCTGGCGCCGGTTCCGTTCCGGCCGGCGTCCCCGTCCGGCTCGCCCAGGCCAGCTCGGCCTGGCGACAAGGCCCGATCGGGTGACGAATCGAGCGTCACGGTCGAGCGGTACTCGATGCCGGTGGGCGCGTCCTGGCCCGCGACCGCGGCGTAGGCGCTCTCGACCCGCGGCCGCAGCTCCTCGACCAGCGCCAGGCGGGCCGCGAGCAGCTCCGCGCCGTGGTCGGCGAGATGCCTGTCCCAGACGTCGAGCGTGCGCAGGTCGCCCCGGCCACCGGCGCGGCGGGCGGCTCCCGCCGACCGCAGGAGCGCCGAGCGCTGCTTGAGCACCCGGTCGTAGTCGGACTGCACCGCCGCCATCCGCGGCGACCGCGCGACCAGCAGGTCGTCGAGGAACCGCCGCCGCTCGGCCGGGTCGCCCTTCACCAGCGCGAGGTCCTCCGGGGCGAAAAGGACCGTGGCGAGCAGTCCCGCCACGTCGCGGGCCCGGGCCACTGGGGCGCGGTTCAGGCGGACCCTGTTCGCCTTCCCGGGCACGATCTGCATCTCGACCAGCGCGGCCCGGTCACCGCGCACGATCCGGGCCCGAACAACGGCCTGCCCGCACCCCTCGCGGACGAGCGGAGCATCGTTCGCGACACGATGGCTACCCAACGTGGCGACGAATCCGATCGCTTCGATCAGGTTCGTCTTGCCCTGACCGTTCGAACCCACGAACGTCGTGACACCTGGCTCGAGGACGAGGTCCAGCCGGGCATACGAGCGGAAGTCGGTCAGGGACAGGTGGGTGAGATGCACGTCACCCGTTGAGTCGGATCGGCATCAGCAGGTAGCGGTAGTCGGGGATCTCGGTCTGGTCGTCGCCGCCCTTGCCGGTGAGGATCGCGGGCTTGCTCGCGGCAAGCGCGGCGTCCTCGGCGCTGGCGAACCCGATCCGGACGATGTCGGACTCGAGCGCGCCGAGGGCGTCGAGCAGGTAGGCGGGGTTGAAGGCGACCGTGAGTTCAGGCCCGTCATAGGTGACGGGCAGAGTCTCGGACGCCTGGGCCTCGCCGCCGGTACCTGCCTCGAGGACGAGGTGGTCGGGGGTGAACGTCAGCTGCACCGGGGCGGTGCGGGCCGCGACGAGCGCGACGCGCTTGACCGCCTCGGTGAGGGGAGCTATCTCGAGCTGGGCGATCAGCGGTGAGYTGTCGGGCAGCAACTTGCGGTAGGGCGGGAAGGTGCCCTCGAGCAGACGCGTGGTGGTCTGGCGGGTGTTGCCGGCGAAACCGGCGAGCGTCTCCCCGGAGGGACCGGTGCCGAGCGCGACGGCGACCTCGACGCCCGAGCCGGACAGGCTCTTCGCCGTGTCGAGCAGGGTGCGGGCCGGGACGAGCGCGACGCCGGACGCATCGGGGCTCGCAGGGCGCCACTTGAGCGTGCGCACGGCGAGGCGGTAACGGTCGGTAGCGGCGAGGGTGAGCGTGTCGCCGTTGATCTCGAGACGCACGCCGGTGAGGACCGGCAGGGTGTCGTCACGGCCCGCGGCTACGGCGACCTGCGCGACGGCACTGCCGAACGCGGCGCCCTCGATGTGCCCGGTGATCTCCGGCATCGGCGGCAGGGTGGGGTAGTCGTCGACGGGCAGCATCGGTAGTGCGAACCGGGCGTTGCCGCAGGCGACGACGAGGCGGGTGCCGTCAACGTGGACGTCGACCGGCGCCGCGGGCAGGGAGCGGGTGATGTCCGCGAGCATCTTGCCGTTGACCAGGCCCCGGCCCTCTTCGGTGACGGTGGCGTCCAGCTCACCCTGCGCGGCGACCTCGTAGTCGAACGCGGCGACCTTGAGCGCCGGACCGGTGGCGTCGAGCAGCAGGCCGGCCAGGACCTGCAACTGCGTGGTCGCCCGGCTCGGCAGGGTGCGGGCCGTCCAGGCCACCGCGTCGGTGAATTCGTCCCGTTCCACGCGGAACCTCATGGACATGTCCTCCCGTCGTCCCTCGGTGGCCGTTCCCACGGCCGCTCGCGGAACTTGACATCACCGGCATAGCTACGCCGAGCCGAACACCTGACGCGCGCCGCCCGCCTCGTCGGCAGGGAGCGGGCAGTCGAGCACCAGCCTGACCCGATCCAGCATCCCAGAGCGCCACGAGCGGGCGGTGGGTGGTCTGTGTTCCGAGGGTGGCACACCGGGCTCGACGACCGGGCACACCCCCCGCACCGGCCGATCGAAGATCCGCGCGAGCAGACCGGACGGCTGACCGTCGCGGTGGCGCCTGAAGGTCACCCGCGTCCGGGGTGTCCGGGGTGATCTTCCGTATCTCGCCAGGGGCCACACAGGTCGCGCTGATGCCACCGGTCGCATCGGTGGCGCTGGTCGTGCGGACCCGCGTCGGTGATCCGTCCACGTGCCGCGCAGCGGAGGAACGACTCCCGGACGGCGGTCGAGGTTTCGCGGGATGCCCCGACGGGGAGGCGACTGACCGAGGGCAGCGGCCGCATCGCTCCGTGCGCTCGCTTCGGGCAGCCAGGCCACACCATGATCGAAATTTGAGGTTGTCCCCAGCTCCTACTGCTTCGAGGTTTTGATCTCTCTGAAGAAGATCTAGTTCGTAGTAGTAGTAGGGGCTGTGGAAACTGTGGAAAACGGCCGTTTTCCCAGGTCAGACCCGCTGAGGCCCTGTGCGCATCCTGGGGGTGCCGATGTGGATGATCAAGGGGTTTATCCCCAGGGCTTGATCGATTCCACAGGTGACCCTCAGATGCACACAGGCTGTACACACGTTCATCCACTGGCTACCCACAGGTTACGAGGCCACTGTCCCCAGCTTCGAAGGCCACTTGGAGTCCGCCTGGAACCCGCTCGACGATCGGCCCGCCGCGCTCGAGCGGTCGACTCCGGTTCTTCGCAGGTCGGGAATCACCTGTTATCCACAGCCTTTTCCACAAGCTGTGGGTGAATGCCACGCAGTGGGCTCTCAACCGTTTCGGTCACCCCACCCGTTCTCCGCCGACTCGGTCCTCCGCTCGCAGCGCCGACCGAGAACGCCCCGCTCGGATGCGGACTCGGATCGGCACCCCCGCTCGGACAGGACTCAGACTCCGGCCAGACGTCTGTTCGGACCGGGCCCGGACCGGACTCGAGCTCGAACCTGAACGCAGGCTGAACCGCCCCGGACGCGGAGCCGGATGCGCACTGGACGAGCACCGGACCCGAACGCCGATGTGCACTCGGAGTCGCGCCCGGGCCTGGACGCGCGTGGACACCAGTGCACTGGCCGGCCCGGACTGTGGGATTTCCTCCGCCCAGCCCTAGCGCGTCGAATGTTCGTGTCGGTTCGGCTCCCGTGTCCGGCGGCCCTGTGTCCGCCCAGTGTCCCCGTGTCCCCGCGACTCGCCGACTCCCCGGCCGCTCGAGGCCTGCACGACGCGGCTCGGGGTTCGTGCGGTGTTGGTTGTGGTCTGCATGTCGTCTTGCGGGGGTTTCCGTCGGACTCGGTGGTCGCAGCGGAACGGTCGGACGATGCAAGGGTGTCGCGGCGGGCCGGGCTTGGCTGACACATTCGCGTCGGAATCCCGGGCGAACACCGGATTGGGATCCGGCGCGATGCGCCGGTCGCTCACGTCGCGCGAGGATTCGGCAGCCGGCGCTGTGCATTGCGCGCGGAGCCGTTCGAGCCAGGAGTTTCGGGAAAATCCGAAATCAGAAGTCCGGCAAAAGTGTCAAAGCCCCCACGCGGCCTCCCCGGCCCGGCAGCGCGAGAACCTCAACCCGAACAAAGTGGTCGCTCCGGTTTCTGCCGTGGCAGGTGGAGTTCGGTGTGCGGGCACGTGCCGGGCACGGTGCCACGGCCAGAGCCAGGGCCTCGAGACGAATCCGCCCCGGACGTGATTCCGGCCCCGGAGCGGGATCAAAGATGAAGCCGCCCCCGGACGCGCCGCCGCCCCCGGGCGCTACGCCAAGCGGCTCAGTCGATGCAGAGTGTGYACACCGAAGGGTGCCGAGAGTGATCGAGAGTCAGGCGTGTCGGGCCTGGGCGCGGATGCGGTTGGTCAGTTCGGTTACCTGGTTGTAGATCGCCCGGCGTTCGGCCATCAGACCGCGGATCTTCCGGTTGGCGTGCATCACGGTGGTGTGGTCCCGTCCGCCGAAGTGCTGGCCGATCTTCGGGAGGGACAGRTCGGTGAGCTCACGGCAGAGGTACATCGCGATCTGACGGGCTGTCACCAGGACCCGGCTGCGCGACGTCCCGCACAGATCCTCCATGGAGACACCGAAGTACGCCGCAGTGGCGTTCATGATGGCCGCGGCGGTGATCTCCGGGTTGGCCGCGTCAGGGATGAGGTCGCGCAGCACGATCTCGGCGAGTGTGCGGTCGACGTGGGACTTGTTCAGGCTGGCGAACGCCGCGACCCGGATGAGCGCCCCTTCGAGCTCGCGGATGTTGCGCTCGATGTGTGTGGCGATGTACTCGAGGACGTCCGGGGGGACCGGCAGCCGCTCGGTGGCGGCCTTTTTCGAGAGGATGGCGATCCGTGTCTCGAGGTCGGGCGGCGTGACGTCGGTGATCAGCCCCCACTCGAATCGGCTGCGCAGGCGGTCCTCGAGGGCCGAGAGCTGCTTGGGCGAGCGGTCCGAGCTGATGACGATCTGCTTCTCGGTGTCGTGCAGGACGTTGAAGGTGTGGAAGAACTCCTCCTGCGTCCGCTCCTTGTTCTCGAGGAACTGGATGTCGTCCACCAACAGGACGTCGATGTCGCGGTAGCGGCGCTGGAACGCGAGCTGACGGTCGTCGCGGATCGAGGCGATGAAGTCGTTGGTGAACTCCTCCATGCTCACATATTTGATCTTGCTCTCAGGATAGAGCTTGACCGTGTAGTGGCCGATCGCGTGCAGCAGGTGAGTCTTGCCCAGCCCGGAGTCACCGTAGATGAACAGCGGGTTGTAGGCCTTCGCCGGGGCCTCCGCGACCGCCACGGCGGCGGCGTGTGGGAAGCGGTTGCTGTCACCGATGACGAAGGTCTCGAACAGGTAGCGGGGATTGAGTCGGGCTGGTTCGGACGGGCGAGGCGACGGGTCGCGGCCCAGGCCCGGGGCCATCCGCCCGGGGGGCGCCCCGTCGACCCGACCCTCGAGACGTCCGTCGAGACGATCTTCGCTCCGGCGGTCCTCGCCTCGGTGCTCCTCCCCCGGCCGGAGCTCGTGGCCGGTTCCGAGGAGCGAGCGGGGGCCGCCGCCGGGGTCGGTGCCCGGGAGAGTGAGGGGACCGGTCATCGGTTCCGGGTCCGGCGTGTGCTCGACGGTGACCGCGACCCGGATCTCCCGGCCGTAGGCCGTGGACAACGCGGTGGAGAGGAACGGTCGCAGCCGGGAGTCGAGCAGGTCCTTCGTGAACTCGTTCGGCGCGGCGAGCAGCGCGGTGTCCTGGACGAGGCCGAGTGGACGGGTCAGCCTCAGCCACGCGCGCTGCTGGCCGGAGAGCGTCCCGTCCGCGACGCCCGCCACTGCCTGCTCCCACACCGCCGACAGGTCCGGCTCCGAGGTGGGCGCGGCTCCCCGGGACGGCTGACCGGCGACGGAGTCGGCGCTGAGGTCGGTCACAGGGGGGCTCCTTGTGGCTCTTCGTGGCTCTCGGGCGGGACCACACGACCGCCGGGAGCCGGAGTCGCTGGCTGGCACTGTGGTCACTTTGCGTCGGTGGGCGTCAGCTGTGTCGGGCCGGCGACACTGCCGACCGGCGGTGGGGCGGTTCCGGCCGGTGGTGCGGTGCCCGACCAGGTGGTGGTGCTGTGCCGACGACAGTGCCGTGCCGGCGGCGCCGCCGTGCCGGCGGGACCTGGCCGCTCGGGTGGACGCGGCCATCGGCCGACGACGCTGTCGGGCGGGCTGATCGGGGACGGGTGCCGCCGGTGGTTCAAGTCTGGTTCGTGTCCGGTTCGTGCGCTGGTGGTCGAGAGGTTCCCGGTGGTTAAGAGGGTGATGGTGACAGGATGCGCGGCTGTTGTGTAGCCGAGGATTGTTCCGTGTCGCCGCGGTCGATGGACGTGGACCCCCGGCGTGAGGGCACCGGACCCGCCGGGCGCGCGGGCGGCGTGCTGCTCCTCCGAAGGCGGTTCTCCACATCGTCGTCCACAACCTGTGCATGGACATGACACCGCATCCGGCGTGGCGTCGGCGACCGGCCCACGAAGTGGACGACAGCCGCGCGGACCACTGGGCGGACCACTCTAGGGGGTGCGCCGGCGAGACCGGTCGGTGATGGTGCCCCCACCCGCGTGGTCCCCTGCCTGTGGAGTCCGCCAGCGTCCGCCCATGGAGTCCGCGTGGTCGGAGGAGTGGCAGGCGGTTCACGGACCGGGTTGTGGACAGAGAGTCAGACGTTAACAGCCGTCCCGGGGCACCCGATCCAGGGTGCCCCCACGGTGTCCGTCCGGCAACCTTGTCGTGGCCTGTGGTCCGGACGGAGCCGGCGTTGGTGGCATCGTGTGTAGGCTAGGGCGAACCACGGCGGCGGTCGGCTCGTGGGCCTGGCTTTGTGCTGGGCCTGATCTCGCGGGCCTGACCTCACGGACGTGGGCTCCGGCGACAGGTCTCCTCGGCTGAGGGCTCCTGGCGGTCGGTCGCCCGGGTTCTGGTCCCGTCACCAAGGTTCCAGCCACGACCGGCGTCCAGCCGGTTTCCCACCCGCCTGTGTCTCCGGAGTTCTCACGTGAGTAAGCGCACCTTCCAGCCGAACAACCGCCGGCGGGCCCGCACCCACGGGTTCCGGCTCCGGATGCGGACCCGCGCGGGCCGCGCCATCCTGTCCGGCCGTCGCAGTAAGGGCCGCAGCCAGCTCTCCGCCTGACGGCGGAGTGAGCGCGCCCGCCGCCGTCAGTCATGCTCCCCCGGGGCTCCCGAGTTCGTACCAGGCAGGAACACGCCCTTGTCGGGCGCTCCGGCCGGCGCGTTCGGGCAGGGTCAATCGTTGTCCACAGCGTGCAAACCGATGTGGACGGCCCGCCTCGAGCCGGGTTCGTCGTCGGCCGCCGGGTGGGTAACGCGGTGGTGCGTAACCGCGTCCGCAGGCGGCTGCGCGAGCAGACGCGCTCACGGCTGTCCTCGCTGCCACCGGGAACCGCTGTCCTGATCAGGGCGTTACCCGATGCGGCGGGTTCGTCGTCGGCCGATCTCGGCCGTTCACTCGACTCCGCCTTTCGTACCGTCCGTTCCCCGCGCCCCCAGCGATCGGCGCGGTCGGGATGAGCGCGGTCGCCGGCGTGGGCATCGCGGTCGCCGTCCTGGCGTTCGTCGATCTCGTTTTCGTCGCCCTCGCGGCGTCCGCCAGGTTCGCCACGCTGGCCAGGACGTCCGGTGACGCGGTGCGGGGCCCGCTGGCCTGGATCCTCGTCGCGGCGGTCAGGGTCTACCGGGCCGGCTGGTCGGGGCGGAACGCGGGCTGTTGCCGCTTCGAGCCGTCCTGTAGTGCCTACGCGCTGACAGCGGTGACCCGCCACGGCGGCGTCATCGGTGGCCTGTTGGCCATCCGCCGGCTGTTGCGCTGCCAGCCGCTTTCCGCGGGTGGTTACGACCCGGTGCCCGGTGAGGCGCCCGGAGGGTCCGTCGATCCCGGCACCGATCGGTGCCGGACGGCCTCGGGTCCGGTGGGCGCCGTCGACTCGGGTACGAGGCACGGGCATGGCACTGCGTCCCTCCACCGGGGGACGCGTTCCGAGATCGTCGGTTCCCGTCGCGGAACGCGGGTGTGAGGAGACAGTCTGGTGTTGGATCCGCTTTATCATCTCGCGGCGAACGCGATCGTCTTCTTCCACAGGGGTCTCGGGCCGATCTTCGGCGCGGACAGCTTCTTCGCGTGGGCGTTGTCGGTCATCCTGCTCGTCATCGCCGTCCGCATTCTGATCTTCCCGCTGTTCGTCAAGCAGGTGAAGTCCCAGCGGACCATGCAGATGATGCAGCCCCGGATCAAGGAGATCAAGGAGAAGTACGGGCACGACAAGCAGCAGATGCAAGCGGAGATCATGAAGCTCCAGAAGGAGCATGGCAATCCGCTGCTCGGCTGTCTGCCGATCCTCCTGCAGATCCCGCTGTTCATCTCGCTGTTCCACGTCTTCACCCACCTCGCTCCGATGAACGAGGGCCCCGGCGGCTCGCTGGTGTGGCGCCCACGGGTCGGTCTGTCCGCCGACCAGGTGGAGCAGATCGCCGAGGCGAAGCTCTGGGGTATCTCGCTGTCGAGCGAGTTCGGCTCGTCCCAGGATTCGCTGGACTTCCTGGGCGCGAACGGGACGAACGTCAAGATCCTCGCGATCGTATTGATCGTCCTGATGGGGGCGACGACCTTCCTCACCCAGCGTCAGATCATGGCGCGGACCGGGCCGGTCGATCCGCAGCAGGCGATGGTCCAGAAGATCCTGCTGTACGGTTCGCCGCTCATGCTGGCGATCTTCGGGTTCCAGTTCCCGATCGCCGTGCTGCTGTACTGGCTGACCACGAACCTGTGGAGCATGGGGCAGCAGTTCTTCGTCATCAAGAAGATGCCGCCGATCAAGCCGCTCGGTGCGGGCGGCAAGGTGCCCGGCGCCCGGACGGCGCCGACTGACGGTGCCGCCGTCTCCCGGCCTGCCCCGGGTGCCCGCGCGGGCGCGAAGTCGAAGAGCCGTCCCCGTCCCGCCACGACGTCCCTGACGAAGGGCGCGGATTCCGGCGCTGGCGGCCAGGCGGCGGGTGAGAACGGGCGAGACTCCGGTTCGGGGGTCTCTGTCGGCTCCGGTGAGCGAGTGTCGAGCGCCCCGCCCGGAACCCGCTCCCGATCCGGCTCGTCCGCCAGCAAGCCGAAGACCCCGGCCAAGGCAGCCGGATCGAAGGCCACACCCAAGGCCACGACACCCAAGGCCACGACGGCCGAGGCCGCCGGCGGCGCGGGGAAGGCGGCCGCCACGAGCGAGATCGCGGACTCCGGCCGGGAAACCACCCCCGGTTCGGCGACGGCGGCAGCGGGCACGTCCCGGTCGAACGGTGTCGCGGAGTCGGAGGGCGCCTCCCGATCCACTCCGCCGCCGGTTCCCGCGGGGATGCGCCGCGCCCCCGGTGGGTCGCGGCCGGCCAAGCGCCGGGGGAAGGGCAAGCGACCGGGCGGGCGTCGCTGATGAGCTGGCGGTTGCCGCGCCCGGCCAAGCGCCCGGTCGCCGCCTGGAGGCCTGGCCCGGCATCGGTCCCGGTCCCGACCACAGGCATCGTCCGGGCTGGACGGCCCGTCCGGCCTGGACGCCCCGGTTCGTCCCGGGCGGTTGCCCCCCGTAACCGCCGCGCTGACCCCGCGGCGCCCGGACGTCCCGTACGCTCGGCATCGCCGCCCCCTTTCCCCTGGAGTAACGCTGATGACCGGTTCGGCACCTGACCTGGCCGTGGAAGGACCCGAGGCCAACGAGGACGGCCCGACGGCCGGGGCCGACACGACCGCGGTCGAGGACACCACGAGCTCGAACGGCTCGCACGGCTCCGACGAGCGCCGGCTCGCCGACCTCGAGCAGGAAGGCGAGATCGCGGCCGACTACATCGAGGGCCTGCTCGACATCGTCGACATGGACGGCGACCTCGATCTCGACGTCGAGGGCGGGCGTGCCGTCGTCGCCGTGGTCGGGGACGGGCTGGACAAGCTGATCGGGCCCGGCGGTGAGACCCTCGAGGCGCTGCAGGAGCTGACCCGGCTCGCCGTGCTGCAGAAGACGGGTGTCCGCAGCCGGCTCATGCTCGACGTGGGCGGTCACCGCGCCCGTCGCCGCATCGAGCTGCGGAAGGTCGCGACCAACGCCGCGGAGCGGGTCGTCGACACCGGCGAGCCCCAGAAGCTGGCCGCGATGACGCCCTTCGAGCGCAAGGTCGTGCACGACGTGATCGCCACGATCGACGGCGTGCGCAGCGAGTCCGAGGGCGAGGAGCCCACCCGCCGGGTCGTCGTTCTGCCTGACTGACGGCCGTGTACCGTCGCCGGAGCTTGTCCGGGGCAGGGAACCGACCGCGGATCTGACGCTCGCGCACGGTTCTGACACCGTGCGCGGCCGTGATGCCGTGGGCGTCCGCTGCCCTGGACGTCGGATGCACGGCGAGGGGAACGAGGGCGCCAGTGGTGCTGCCGAGAGTGGGCGGGCCGCCACCGGAACCGACCACGACGCCCGTGACCATCGCCGCCGAGCTCGGTTGGTTCGGTGGGCCGGCTGACCTCGGCGGTATCGGCGAACACCCGTCCGCGGCGAGCGGGCCCGCGCTGCTGGAGCGGGATTCCGCGTCCGCTGACCTCCCTCCCCGGGCCCGGCCATGGGGCTGGCTGCGACTCCGGGCTCGGCCGCGACAGTGGGCCTGGTCGCGGCTGTGGCTGCCGGGATTCGTCGCGCTCGCGCTCATCGCTCTCGTGGTGCTGCTGCGCGCCTACCTCGACCGACCATTCTGGTACGACGAGATCTGGCGCGGGCATTTCGTCAGTGAGCCGGTGGGCACCCTGTGGTCTGAGCTGGCCGCCGCGAACACGCCGTCGGCCCTGGGATGGCTGAGCGTCACCCGGCTCTCCGGGGATCTGTTCGGCTGGCACAGCTGGGCGTTGCGGCTGCCGGGCTTCGCCGCGCTGCCGGCGCTCGGCGCGCTGACGGCCGTTCTCACCCGGCGGTTCTCCGGAACCGTGGCCGCCCTGTTCGCGGTGTGTTGGCTCTGCCTGAACGCGACCTTCCTCGACCTCGCCACCCAGCTCAAGCCGTACACGATCGAAACCCTTGCCGCGGTCGCCGTCGTCCTGCTGTGGCTTGGCCCGGCGCCCGGTTCCGGAATCGGCTTCGGAGCCGGCGGTGTTCACAGCGGCGGGGACGTCCGTCCGCCCGTCCGTCTCGGCTCGGTTGACCGTGGTCGTCTTGTCCGCCGGACGGCAGCTGGCGTGATCTCCCTGTTCTCCGTCCCGGCGATCTTTCTCGTCATTCCGCTCGCGGTGATGGACGTCCTGCCCGGCCCGGACCGGCGGCGGAGGATCACCGAGACGCTGCCGAGTGTGGTGCTCGTCGCCGCGCACACGCTTCTCTTCATCGGCCACCAGTCCGCGCAGCGCGCCGGGGGTTACTGGGACACGCAGTTCCTGGCCGGGCGGAACCCCTGGCAGGCCGTGAGTTTCGTCGCCGAACAGCTGTGGCGGTTCGGCACCGGCTCACCGCCTGGGATCGACCAGTTCGATCCCAGTCTGGTGCCCGGATTTGTCGATCTTCCGGGGTACCTGCCGGGGCTGTTGGCCCCCGTGATCGTCCTGCTCGGGGCGATTGGCGCCGCCGCGCTCGCCCGCCGGTCGGACGGCCGCCGCGTGCTCGGCGCTCTCGCCGGGGCGGAGCTGCTCATGCTGGGCGCGAGCGCCGCCCGCTTCTGGCCGTTCGGGCCGACGAGGACGAACCAGTTCGTCGTGCCGATGTTCATCCTGGTCGTCGTGGTTGGTGGGGATCGCGTCATCCGCCTCGCCGCCCGCCGGGCGGGTCGGGCCTGGCACGCCGTCCGCTGTTCGGGTGCCGTGCCGGCCCCCCGTACATCGCGAGACCCGGAGGTCACCGACGCCGCCGACGTGACGGCCGTTCCGGATCACCCGGATAGTTTCGCCGATCCGCTCGTCCCGCGTGTCCTGGATGTCGGGCGCGCCCCGGCCGCCCGGTGCGTGGTCGATGCGAGCGGTGCGGTGGCGGTGATCCTGCTCGTGGTCCTCGCGGCGGGCGTGGCGCTGTCGGGTGCTGTGTCCGGTGACAGGCTCGTCTGGGAGCGGCGGGATCGGATGCGCGGCCTCGACCTCATGGTGGACGCGGCGGTGGCCACCCGGCGGCTGGTTCGTCCCGGGGATCTTGTCGTGGTCGGCGGCCGGCTCGCCCGCCCAGGCTGGATCTACGCGATGGAGGTCAGCACGGACGCCCCCCGGGCGCCCGAAGGTCTCCCCCGGCCCCGCGTGGAGCGTGCCCCCGGAACCGCCGCGGGCGGGACCGGCGCCGGAACCACCTCCAGGACCGAGCCGCCCCGGGTGGTCCGTGCGGAGACCGTTTTCGTCGATCCCGGCCTCCGTGATTCCGTGGGCCGACTGGTGCCACTTGCTGTGCAGCTGGAGATGCCTCGCCGACCCGGACGTCTCGTCGTCTTCGTCTTCGATATCGATGCGGCCGCGATGGCTCCGGGGCTGGCGGCGTTGCGGGATGAAGGCTGGTGCCCCGGTGAGAGCTGGCGGTTCCGGCTGACCGGTTCGGTCACGGTCTACTCCGACTGCCCGAAGCCTTCAGTCGCGAGCCGCGGATGAGAAGGCCGACCGGGCCCGAAGAAGGCGTTCAGATTCCATCCGCTGTGGCCGTTGGACGGGTCCGGGGGACCTGTGTCGGTGCTGCTGAGCATGGGTAATGTCCTCAGGTGCGCGATCCGGTTCGCGATGCTCAGCGACGGGCGTGGGCAACGCGAGAGCCGGTGATGCCGGGCAACTCCTCGCGTTGCAAGGGGTATGTCCTGCCTTTGCCAGTCGTGAGGCGGTCGATCCGATATCCTCGAGGAGGATGCGGTCGCCACTGATCCCGACTGGCGGTGTATGCGCATAGCCCAATATGCGTCCAGTCCGGACCGCAGAAGAGAGCTCCGCCGGACCAGAGCCTCCTGGTCCGGCCTCCGTAACAGGTCGCGAGCATGGAACAGTGCTGCCCTGGCGGACGGAGATGGCCTGAGACTCGCCGTATTTTTTTACCTGACCGGCCGCGTCGATGACCGTCGGAAAGGGATTGTGCGTGTCTGTCGGAGGTTGGCGTGCCCGCACGGTCGCATCGGTTGTACTGTCTCTGCTGGTCGCAATGGCCGCGGCCGCGGGTCTACTCATCGAAATGCGGCCGGGTGCCCACGGCAGAACTACACGGGCATCAGACCTCGCGACTCAGACCGCGGACGCTGTCTCCGCAGGCGACGACCTGGCCAAGTTTGTCGACCCGTTTATCGGCACTGCGCAGCAGCGTCATGATGTCATACCCGGCGATGGGGTCGCGGGTGCCTTTCCAGGAGCCGCGGCGCCGTTCGGGATGGTCCAGTGGAGCCCGGACACCAACGGACGGGCGGCCGCGGGGTCAGGCGGGTACCGGTACACCGACTCGGTAATAGACGGATTCAGCCTGACCCACTTACATGGCACGTCGTGTCCTGCGGCCCAGGATATTTCGATCATGCCGTCTACCGGCTCCTATCCCTTCTATCCACCCACCGGCGCCGTGGACGAGCCATCGTTGTGGGGCGCCGGATTCTCTCATGGCGACGAGTCGGCCACACCCGGTCGCTACAGCGTTCAGGTCACCTCCCCGGTGGGTGATCGGATAGGTGTGGATCTCGCCGCCGGAGCCCATGCGGCGATTGGTCGCTTCTCGTTTCCGGCAGGCGTGGCGGGATCCCTGGTCCTCGACGTGGGACGCCGTGCCGACGGCGCCGGCCGGGCGGACCTGCATGTGGACTCCGCCACCGGGGAGGTTTCAGGCTCGGTGACCAGCCGGGTCTTCTGCCGGCAACCAGCCGTCAGCACGCTTTACTTCGTCGCGAGACCCGATCGGCCGCCGGCGGCTGTGGGCACCTGGTCGGCGGGGCGATGGTCACTGAGCCCGGACGTGGCCGACGAAGGAGGACCCACCGCGACGTCGCGTTCCGCATCGGTCGGAGTCTGGCTGAGAATGCCACCGGCAGCAGACGGAGCGGTCATGCTCCGTGCTGCTGTGTCGTATACCAGCGTCGAGGGGGCGCGCGCCAACCTCGAGGCCGAGTACCCCAGCAGTGTCGACGCGGTCGCGAGCGCCACCCGCGCCGAATGGAACCGGAGGCTGTCGACCGTGTGTGTCGCCTCCGCGCCACGGTCCGAGTTACGCACCCTGTACACAGCGCTCTATCACGCGATGCTGGGCCCCGGTGCCGTCAGCGATGCCGACGGCACCTACCGTGGCTGGGACGGATCCACCGCCGCCGCCCAGGGATGGACCGCACGCAGCGGGATCGCGGGCTGGGACGCCTACCGCAGCTCGTTCCCATTACTGGCGATGCTGGCTCCGGACGTCGCCACCGACACCGCATGGTCGTTGATGGCCGGCGCCATGCAGACCGGGTCGGTGCCAGGATGGACTCTCGCGACCAGTCGGCCCGACGTCATGCCTGGCGACGGCGGCACGGTCCTGCTTGCCGAGGCGGTGGCTCTCGGGTTGCCCCTTGACCCAGCACAGGCTTTGGCCGCCGCGCTGGCCAGCGCGGCCCGCCGCCCGTTCGCGGCCGAGTACGACCGACTCGGCTTCGTCCCGGTCGGCCACGCCGGCCCCGCGGATGCTGTGTCCATCACTCTCGAGTACGCCCTCGCGGACTTCGCGACAGCGCAACTGGCACTTGCCGCGAACCGGCCCGAAATCGCGGCTACCTTCACCGAACGGTCGACGCGCTGGCGGTCGGTATGGGATCCGGTCAGTAAGCTGCCCGCCCCGCGCAGCACGGACGGTGGCTTTCTACCGGTGGAGCCGACGACCCTGCCCGGCTACACCGAAGGCACCGCGGCCCAGTACTCATGGCTGGTTCCGCAGGATCCCGATGGCCTCGCCGAGGCGATGGGCGGACGGCGCGTCGCGGTCGCCCGGCTCGCCGACTTCCTCGCCCGGCTCGACGACGGCCCGATCGGGGCACATGCGGAGATGGGAAACCAGCCCAGCCTTCTCGTACCCTGGCTCGGTGGATCGTTCGGCGCCGTCGATCTGACGATCGACGCTCTCGACCGGACGCGCCGGACTTTGTTCCGGGATACTCCCGACGGTCTGCCCGGGAATGACGACACCGGGGGCCTGTCCGCCTGGTACGTGCTCGCCTGGCTTGGACTGGGCCCCGTCCAGCCGGGAACAGACCTGCTCATCGTCACTCCGCCGGTCGCCCCATCGGTCGAGATCACCCTTCCTCACGGACAACTTCGGTTGGTGAACCAACAGGTCGGCGGGGTGGATGGTCGCACACCGGTCGGGCTGAGACGTGACGGCGAGCCGCTCCCCGGGCCCTGGACCCGGTTTCGTGATCTCAGCGCAGGAGCGACTCTGACCTGGTCACTGTCCGATCAGCCGACCGTCCGGGGTACACAGAACTGACCGGATCATCGTCGACGCGGTGTCCTGCAGCCAGGCGGAAGATCCGGGCCAACCCGCTCCTGTGCGCCAGACCGCTGATCGAAAGATCTATTACTTTGCGTAGCGGGGATCGTCTCGCAGAGCCAGGTCGGCGACGTTGGTCGGAGTTTGTGTCAGTGCTGGTTTGATGCGGGTGAATCTGTCCGCCGGCTTGGTGATCGACTCCGCCTGCTCCGCTCGTCCCGCCGCGAGCGATGGATGATTCACGGGAAACATCTGCCCGCGGTGTCGGGTTTCTGGCGCCGAATTCCCGACACAGCACCTATCAGAGGCATCACCTGACGCGCCAGCACGGGTCCACCGGGGATGCTGGTGTGGTGCTTTCGCGTCGCACCCTCCCGTCTCGCCCCGAGCCGCCGCGGCCGCCTGCCGCTCGCTCGTCCATTCCGGGATGTCCGGACCGTCCGCTCTCAGCCCGGGGCGGGCCACATCCGAGCCTGGATCCGCGTGCCTGGCGCGCCTTCGTGACCTGGTCGACAGCTCGGACCGCTCAGCTGGGCCTGCCGGGTGTTCCTGTGGTTGAGGTGAATCGGTGACACCGCCCGAAGGGACGGCGGGTGGCCTCCGCCCCGACTCCTCCCCCGGCGATCCGCTGCCCCCGCCGTCGGATTCCTCGGCTGCGCCGGCGACGACATCCGAAGGCCCGACCGGCGCCGCCGAGGTGGTTCCCGACGCCGCTCGGACCGTCTTCGGTGATCGTTTCGGTCTCGCGGTGCGGTATGTCGAGATGCTTTCGACGGCAGGAGTCGAGCGAGGGCTGATCGGTCCGCGGGAGACCGGCCGGCTCTGGGAGCGCCACCTTCTCAACAGCGCGGTCCTGGCCGAGGCCGTCCCCACCCGTTCCGCCTCCCCCGGCTCTGACGAGGCCGCCTTCGAGGTCGTCGACGTCGGCAGCGGCGCCGGCCTTCCCGGAATTCCGCTCGCGCTCGCCCGCCCCGACCTGAGGGTGACCCTGCTCGAGCCGATGGAAAGGCGCTGCCGTTTCCTCGCGGAAGCCGTGGCCGAGCTCGGTCTGGCGGGTCAGGTGGAGGTCGTACGGGGACGAGCGCCGGACGTCGCCGAGCTGCCTCCGCATCGCACATTCGACGTTACGGTGGCGCGCGCAGTAGCCCCTTTGGGACGTCTTGGCGCGGTACTGCTGCCGATGACCCGTCCGGGCGGTGTCATGCTTGCACTGCGCGGTTCGCGAATCCTTGAGGAATTGCAGGCCGCGCGTAGTGATCTCGATTCCCAGGGTTGGCGCGAGGTGAACGTCATGACGTGCGGGGCTGGCCTGGTGGACGAACCCACCCGTGTTCTGTGCGCGACGCGGTCACCTCAGACGACCCAAGGGGACGGCGGGAGGGGACGGCGCGGCGCGGATGACCGGCAGGCCAGACGGACGACACAGCCACGGCGACCACGGGAGGGCACTCGTGATCGACCGGCACGTGGGAGGTCCCGTTCCACGTGAAACAGCGATGCCATATCAGACGGCGAGGGCACCTGAAGCAGCGTCGGCGGGTCGAGGCGGCCTGGCACACGGGGGGAGTCCGGGTGACACGTCCGGCCTCCCGGGCCTGGACCCCCTTGACTCCTCGACCCCGATCGGAGCGGCGGCGGCAGCAGCGGTGGAAGCACTGACGATGGAACGACGACGACCCTTTCCTCGACCCAGCCGGCGACGTGTCATCACTGTCGCCAACCAGAAGGGTGGCGTCGGTAAGACGACGACCACCGTCAATCTGGCCGCCGCACTGGCCATGCACGGAGTCCGTGTACTGGTCGTGGACCTGGACCCGCAGGGGAACGCCTCCACGGCGCTCGGTGTGGACCACCGGTCCGGCACTCCCTCGATCTACGAGGTGCTGCTCGGTGACCGCCCACTMGACGAGGTCGTCGTGCGGTCCAGCGAGTCCAGCGGGCTGTTCTGCGCACCGGCGACGATCGACCTCGCGGGCGCCGAGATCGAGCTGGTCTCGATGGTCGCGCGGGAGACCCGCCTGCGTCGGGCCATCGACGGCATGCGGAACGAGGTCGACTACGTCCTCATCGACTGCCCGCCGTCGCTGGGGCTGCTCACGGTCAACGCGCTCGTGGCGGCCCGGGAGCTCCTGATCCCGATCCAGTGTGAGTACTACGCGCTGGAGGGCCTTGGTCAGCTGCTGCGTAACGTCGAGCTGGTCCAGGCCCATCTCAATCAGGAGCTCCGGCTGTCGACCATCCTGCTGACCATGTACGACTCGCGCACCCGGCTCGCCGATCAGGTCGTGCACGAGGTGAAGGAGCATTTCGGGGACAGGGTGCTGAGCACCACGATCCCGCGCAACGTCCGGCTGGCCGAGGCGCCGAGCTACGGTCAGTCCGTCCTGACCTACGACCCCGCCTCCCGCGGGTCGCTGTCCTACCTGGCCGCTGCTCGCGAGCTCGCCGAGCGCGGAGTCGACCCGGCTCCACGTGGCACCGCCGGGAGCGCCCGCGATGGGGCTCCCAGCGGCCCCATCCCGACCGGTGGGGCTCCGGTGAACGGCCACTCCCCCGCAGGGCACGCGCCGCCCACCGGCCGCGGCACGGGCGCCGTCCAGGCCAGCCCTGACCGGCACGGCCCGCCGTCCGGCTACGGCGCCGCCAATGGATACGGCGCTGACGACAGCTACCCCGCCGACGACGACCGGTACGGCACGCCCGCCGACGGCTACGACTCGCCGGGCGGTCACGCCGCTCCGGCCGGGCCGTCCACGCCGGACGGCTTTGCCGTTCCGGACGGGCCGATGGTCCCGGGTGCACCCAGCACCCGGGACGGGTACGGACGGCCCAACGGCTACGGCCCGCACGGCGGTGCCGCGGGTCCTGGCGGTCCGAACCTGAACGGGGCCGGTCGATGACGGCGCGGCGTGGTGGTCTGGGCCGTGGTCTTGGCGCGCTCATTCCGGCGGCCGCCGAGCCGCAGGACGGCTACCAGAGCAACGGCCTGGACCACACTCCGGCAGCGGCTCCCGTCCCGGTCGCGGGCGCGGTCTTCCGGGAGATTCCGGTGGACTCGGTGACCCCGAATCCGCGCCAGCCACGCACCCACTTCGACGAGGACGCCATCGCGGAGCTCGCCGCGAGCCTGYGCGAGGTGGGGCTACTGCAGCCGATCGTCGTCCGGGAGCTCCTGCCCGGCCGCTACGAGCTGGTCATGGGCGAGCGGCGCTGGCGCGCGTCGAAGCTCGCCGGGCTGGAGCGGGTGCCCGCCATCGTCCGGGACACCGCGGACGACGCCATGCTGCGCGACGCCCTGCTGGAGAACCTGCACCGCCAGCAGCTCAACCCGCTCGAGGAGGCCGCGGCCTACGAGCAGCTGTTGCGTGACTTCGGGGCGACCCACGAGGAGCTGGCCGGGCGCCTGGGCCGGTCGCGCTCGCACGTCACGAACACGATTCGCCTGCTCGGGCTGCCGCCGGCGGTGCAGCGTCGGGTGGCGGCCGGAGTGCTGTCCGCCGGGCACGCCCGCGCACTGCTCTCGCTGGAGGACCCCGACGCCCAGGACAGGCTGGCGACGCGCATCGTCGCCGAGGGCCTGTCCGTGCGGGCGGTGGAGGAGATCGTGGCCCTCGGCGAGGAGGGGCCCCRCAAGCGGGCTCCGCGCGGGCCGCGGGCGGCCGAGCCGGCGCTGACCAGCATCGCCGACCGCCTGTCGGACCGGTTGGAGACCCGGGTCAAGGTGGACATGGGCCGCAGCAAGGGCCGCATCACCGTGGAGTTCGCGACGATCGAGGACCTGGAGCGGATCGTCGAGGTGATGTCCCCGAACTCGAAGGTCTCCTGACCTCGGTACCATGCCTCGGGGCGCACGTGGCAGACACGTGCGCCCCGAGGCATGTCCGGGGTGTGTGCCCGTCCCGGTGCGGTCCCGCTCAGACGGTGCCGGGGACGGGGTTCACCTGGCGCAGGACGCCTTCGGGATTCATCGAGCCGAGCAGGCGCTCCAGGGCGACCTCGACGTCCTCCCGCCAGCTGACGGCGTTCTTCACCTCGAGGCGCAGGCGGGGCCAGCGGTGGTGCGGGCGAACCGTCTTGAACCCGACCGCGAGCAGGTAGTCGGCGGGCACCACGCAGCGGGTGCCGGAGTCGCGCAGGTCGCCGAACGCCTCCAGAGCGCGGTAGCCGCGCCGCGTGATCTCCTTGGCCACCGACTGGATGAGCACCCGGCCCAGGCCCTGGCCGGTGAACTCCTGGACGATCTGTGTGGTCATGAGCAGCACCGCGTCCGGGCTGACGGGGCTGGTCGGGAACGCCACGGAGCGCGGGACGTACGCCGGCGGCGCGAACATGACGAACCCGGCCGGGACGTTGTCGATATACACGACTTTTCCGCAGCTACCCCATTCGAGAAGCGCCGCCGAGACCCATGCCTCCTTCTCGATGTCCGTGCCGCCGGCCTCCTCGGCCCGGCTGCGGGCCACCGGGTCGAGCTCCCAGAAGACGCACCTGCGACAGGGGAGCGGCAGGTCGTCGATGTTGTCGAGAGTGATGTTCGCGATCCGACGACTCATCGAGCCAGCCCTCCCAGCGGTCCGGACGACCGTCCCCGGCCGATTCTTCCGCTTACTTCGGACAGCCTAGGACGGTCGTCAGCGCATGTGGCCACGGGCACGCCGTGACCTGTTCCACGTGAAACCTCGCCAACGGATTACACGTTCCCGGGACGTCCACCACAAAGCCGGTCGCGGTAGTGAAACACGACAAGCGTGCGGGACGGGGGAGCGACCGCGGAGCCGTCCGGCACGGCCGGCGGCGGCAGTAGCCAGGCGTGGTGCGGCGAGGCCTCAGGCGCGCGCCGCGATGCGCGGGACGCGCAGCTGCCCCGTTGGCGGGTCCTGCTCCGGCGGCAGGAACAGGCGCTGTGTGGCGGCGAGCAGGCCCTCCGCGACGGCGGCCCGGAACTCGGTCGACGCCAGCGCGGCGGCGTCGTGAGTGTTGCTGAGGTAGCCGAGGTCGATCTGGACAGCGGGCATCCTGGTTCGGCGGAGCAGCTCCCAGGTCTTGGGATGGGCGCGGCAGTCCACCATGTCGGTCCGCGAGACGATCTCGCGCTGCACCAGCGCGGCGAAGCGCTCACCGACCGCCGACGAGCCTCGCGCGTGGCCGTAGTAGTACGTCGAGACACCCTGGGCCTGCGCGGAGCCGCTCGCGTCCACGTGCAGCGAGACCAGCAGGTCGGCGCCGATCTCGTTCGCCCGCGCCGCGCGTTCCGCCTCGGGCGGCGACTCGTGTGGCCCGTGCACCGGGTAGGCCTCCAGGCCGGACGCGAGCAGCCGGGCCTCCAGCCGTGAGGCCAGGTCGGCCATCAGGTCACGCTCGCACAGCCCACCACTGGACACGCCAAGGTCGTCGCCGCCGTGCCCGGGGTCGATGGCGACGACCATGCCGAGCAGCGACGGCCCCCGGGCCAGCAGGCGCATGGACTCGCGCAGGACGTCCGGGCGGCCACCGGTGACCGTGCGCTCGAGGCGCTTGAGCTCGCGCAGGGTCCGCGGCCCGCAGAGGCCGTCGGGGTCGAGGCCCCGGTTGCGCTGGAAGTCCCGCACGGCCGAGTCCGTCCGTGCTCCGAAGATGCCGTCCGCGCGGCCGACGTCGAAGCCCATGTTCGACAGCCGCTCCTGCAGGGCGGCGACGTCATCGCCGACGAACGGGTGAGTGACGCTGTAGTGAAGGAGCCGGTCGCCGAGGCGGCGGCGAGCCTCCTCGATGGCCCGGAAGGTGTCGGGTCCGATGATGCCGTCGACCGACAGCCCGCGGCTCTGCTGGAACGCCCGGACGGCGTTGTCCAGCTCGCTGTCGAACTGGTCGGTGGCGTCGACCGGGCCGCCGTTCCCGCCGTTCCCGGCGTCGCCGGCCGGCGACGCCGGGAACGGGTCCGGACCCGTTCCCGGCGCGGTGGAGGTCCCGAGGGCACCCGGACCGGGGCCGTCAGCCGCATCGGTCTGGCGGGGTGCGACGGGAAGAAAACCCAGGTGGATGAAAGCTGCCCGGGCCTCCGCCACAGAGGGGTCACGGTCACCAAGACGCAGCAGCTTCACGAATGAGTACCTTTCGAGTCCGCGTTCATCGAGCCGTCGACCTGCGTCGGGCGGTTCCGCCGCCGAATCCCGGTCATCAGATTAGGCCATCGGTCCCGGGCAGCGAGGACGGCGATCCCCCTCGTCCGGCTTTCTGCCTCGGTGCACCGTGCTCCGGTCGGGCCCGGTCCGGACCTGAGGTCGGAGCCCGGGCTCGGTGGGGTGGCCGCCGAAGTGAACTGCCTGAGTCACTCCAGGCGCCGCCGGGCCGACTCACTTCGGCGTGAACCCCGCCTGGAGGTGGCCATCCCGGGGAAACGGTCGATGACTACCCGATGTGACCAAAGGTGACGTGTGCGGTGCAGGGGCCGCCCTGCGCCGCACATTCGATCATGTTTACGGCCCACTCAGGGCCACTAGCGGCCGACGGTCCGGAAACATCCACCGGACGTGTGCTCCTGGCTACCGAAAGTTCCGAACAGTCGGACCCTGCGCGGCGCAGGCCGGTGCCGACTCCGCGGTGCCGACTCCGCGGTGCCGGCGGTGCCGGCGGAGACGAAGACGGCCCGCTCCGAGATCGGAGCGGGCCGTCAAGGTCGACCATGGCCGGCGGAGTGCGCTGGCCCGGCCCGAGCGGGGCCGGGCGCGGTCTGGATCAGATGTAGGACGACAGGTCGCGCAGCAGCGCGGCCTTCGGCTTCGCGCCGACGATGCTCTTGTCGATCTCGCCGTTGACGAAGACGGCCATCGTCGGGATCGACATGATCTGGTACTGCCGCGCGACCTCCGGGTTCTCGTCGATGTTGAGCTTGACGATCCGGAGCTTCTCGCCGTGCTCCTTGGCGATCTCCTCCAGTACCGGCGCGACCATCTTGCACGGGCCGCACCACTCGGCCCAGAAGTCGACGAGTACGGGCTTGTCGCTCTTGAGCACCTCGACGGCGAACGTGCCGTCCGTCACCGCGGGGGTGGAGCCTGCCATGGCGTTCTCCTCAGGGTTTGCGCTCTTGTGTCTTTGGACTGGTGGTTGACGGCTGTGCTGTGGCGGGGCTCCCGCCACAGCACAGGTTGGTCCGCGTCAGGTCGTCGCGGCGAGCTCCGGTGCCGGTACCCGGGGCGCCTCGGCGGCGCTGTCAGCGGCGCCCTCCAGGCTGGCGATGTAGCGCTCGGCGTCGAGGGCGGCGGAGCACCCGGTGCCGGCCGCGGTGATCGCCTGGCGGTAGGTGTGGTCGACGACGTCACCGCAGGCGAACACACCCGCGATGTTGGTCTGGGTGGTCGGGTGGGCCACCTTGATGTAGCCCTCGCCGTCCAGCTCGAGCTGATCGTGGATCAGATCCGTGCGGGGGAGGTGGCCGATCGCCACGAACAGGCCGGTGATCGCCAGCTCGTCCGTCTTGTCGGTGACCGTGTCACGCAGCCGGACGCCGGTGACCTTGTCCTCGCCGAGGACCTCCTCGACCACGGCGTTCCACCGGAACCGGACCTTCGGGTTGGCGAACGCCCGCTCCTGCATGATCGCGCTGGCGCGCAGCTTGTCGCGCCGGTGCACGATCGTCACCGACTTCGCGAACCGGGTGAGGAAGGTCGCCTCCTCCAGCGCCGAGTCGCCGCCGCCGACGACCGCGATGTCCTGGTCCCGGAAGAAGAAGCCGTCACAGGTCGCGCAGGCTGACACGCCCCGGCCGAGCAGCCGGTCCTCGTGCTCGACGCCGAGCTTCTTGTAGGCCGAGCCGGTCGCGACGATGACCGAGCGGGCCAGGTAGGTCTCGTCGCCCACCTTGACCACTTTCGGATCCGCGGCCAGGTCGACCTCGGTGACGTCGTCCGCGATGAGCTCGGCGCCGAACCGCTCCGCCTGGGCGCGCAGGTTCTCCATGAGCTCCGGCCCCTGGATGCCCTCGGGGAAGCCCGGGAAGTTCTCCACCTCGGTCGTGGTCATCAGCGCGCCGCCCGCGGACACCGCGCCCTCGAAGACGACCGGCTTCAGGTTCGCCCGGGCGGTGTAGATCGCCGCGGTGTAGCCGGCCGGCCCCGACCCGATGATGACGACGTCCAGGACGCGCTCGCCGGAACGCTCCGCTCCGGCGGCCTGACCGGCCTGGTCCTTGCCCTGGGCTGTCACACCCACTCCCTTCACGACTGTCGTACGAGGCTTCGTCGACTCTGTCGATCGTTGGCCCCGCCGACGTGATGTCTGCCCCCATAACCGTCGCGGACCGCCGCTGATTCCACCGCTGGGTCACCGTGGCAAGGGGGGCGTGCCCGTCCGTACGTGTGTGCCGTCCTGTCGCCGACCACCGCCTACAGCGCGCGGGTCGTGTTCACGGTGTACAACACCGCGCCCGGCATCGGTACCACGCCGCAGCGTGCGTCGATCACGACGACCCGCGCGGCGGCGGGCTGGCCGGCGACCGAGAGCACCACCAGCAGCGCCCGTTGGCCGTCGAAACGCACCCGGTCGAGGGCCAGTACCGATCCGCCCGTCTGGGCGGTGAGGCTGTCGTAGCACATCCGCAGTTGTGGGGTGTCGATCACGCGGGCGAGCGTCTCCGGCGTCGTGGCGGACGCGGCCGACGGATCCGTTCCCGGCACCGTGGTGGACGCGCCGTCATCGGTGGCCTGTTCCTCGCCCGCGGCGGGCGGCACGGACGTCGCACCGGAAAGCGCAGGCAGGACGGACCAGGTGAGCATGGTCGTCGGGATCCGCCCGGTGAGCAGGCTCCGGCCGTGCACGACGATGTCGCCGGCCCGGACCGCCTCTCCCGAGTCGGCGACCATCGTGAAGGCCGCGGATGGCTCCTCGGGCGTTCCGCTGGCACTGGGGACGGCCGCGGCGGCGGCCGGTCCGGGAACCCGGGCGGCTTCCGGACCGGCCGTCTGGGAGGCCCCTGACAGCGCCGTGGGCGCGTCGTTGGCCGCGGTGGAGCTCGCGTCCCCGCCGCCCGCGGTCAGCCCGCGCAGGGTCAGCACAGCCGCGCCGAACGCCACCAGCGCGACACAGGTCGCCGCGATCGAGACCCAGTCGCGGGCGACCCGGCCGCCGGCACCGGCGAGCCCGCCGCGCCGCCGCCCGCCGCCGTGCCGCGGGGGCCGCGGCGCCCCGGAGATCGGCGGCCTGCCCGGCTCCGTGCTCCCCCGTGTGGTGCCGTGTGCCGTGATGTCCGGCCCGGCGGTCCCCTGCTCGGCGATGCCTGAGTCGCGGTCGGCCGCGTCGGGACCTGTGCCAGCGGTGCCTCGGCCTGCGTTGCCCGGAGTGCTCTTCCGCTCGAACTCGCCAGGGGCGACGAGGCCCGCGGCTGGCAGCGAGCCGACCCGCCCGAGGCGGCGGCGTGGCCGCGGCGGGCCGCCGACAGTTCCCGCGCGGGGACCGCGCCCCGACCGGGCGCTCTCCCGTGCCCGGATGTCCGTGGCCGACCTGGCGGCCAGCGCGGCCTGGATGCGCTCGGCGACGTCGGCCGGCATCGTCATGCTCGCGAGGCGGGCGAGGTCGGCACGCACCCGGCGCAGCGCCGTGAGCGCCTCCTGGCAGGTGGCACACGAGTGGACGTGGCGCTCGACCCGGGCGGTCGCGGGCTCGAGGGGGAACCCCTGATCCGAAGGGTCCGGCCGGGCGTCGAGGTAGGCGTCAAGCGCCTCCACGTCGGGATGCCCGCCAGTGGTGCGACCGTCGGTCATGCGCTGGGCGGCCGTGCCGGCCCGGGTACGCGGGCCACGGTCGCCGGGGCGCCAGCCCGGATCAGGGGCGTGGGCGCCGTGTTCGTCCGTCACCACCGCTGATCACCTCCTCCGGCGAGTCAGCCGCCCGGCCGTCGTGCCGGTCCGGTCGGCGGGTCCCGGGACGCCGGCCGCGCCCGGCATCTCGGCGGGTTCGGCGGCGGCGCCACGAGTGGTCGTGCCGGTGGGGTCGGTGCCGTCCGCATCCGCGCGGTCGGACCCCGCCTGCTCGACCGGCCGGTCGTCGACCAGTCGGTCGACCGGTTCGTCGGGACCGCCGGCCGATGTGTCGTACCGTCCCTCATCACAGACGGAAGGCGAGGCCGGCTGGTTCCCGGCGACGGGCCGCCGAGCCCGTTCGGGGGCAAGGTGCCCGAGCAGGACGGCGAGCCGCGTCCGGCCGCGCGCGCAGCGGCTCTTGACCGTCCCGACCGGTATGTCCAGCAGTTCGGCCACCTCGGCGACCGAGCGGCCCTCGACGTCCACGAGGACGACCGGGGTGCGCAGTGTGACCGGAAGCATGCCGAGCGCGGCGCCGATGTCCATCCGGGTGTCGTGCTCGGCGATGGCGTCCCGGGCGTCGGCCGGCTCGTAGGGGGCGCCGTCGGGGGCCGAGGGCATCGGCACCGTCGGGCGCACGGCGCGGCGGCGCAGCCGGTCGAGGGCGGCGTTGGTGACGATCCGGTGCAGCCAGGTGCCGACAGCCGCCTCACCCCGGAAGTCAGCGGCCCGCCGGTGCGCGGAGAGCATCGCCTCCTGGACGGCGTCCGCCGCCTCCTCGGTGTCCTGCAGCAGCGCGAACGCCACCGACCACAGCCGGTCGGCGTGCGCGCGGAACAGCTCGCCGAACGCCGCCGGGTCACCCGCCACGTGCCGGCGCAGCGCCGCGAGGTCGGCCTCGGGAGCCCGGCCGGAGGATCTGGCACCGGCCGCCGCGGGCGGGTTCACCGGCTACCCGGGACGGGCGGTCGCCGCCCGGGACCGGCGCGCATCGATCTCGACCCACCGCACATGATTCCGTCCGGTCAGCCCCGGAACTCGATCTCCGCGATCGATCCCTTCAAGGACGGAAGCTCGGTCAACCACAACACCCAGTACCGATGAGTCGGCTGCTCGGACGGCATGCTGATGCGGACCTCGCCCGTCTTGTTCTGCTGCGGCACACCGATGACCGAGTAGCCGTCGATGTTGTCCGAGAGTGAGTCGCCGGCCCGCAGCTCAAAGGTGATCGGACCTTCTCTCCCGACGGTGACGACAATTTCGCTCGGGGTTATCGGCTGGTTGAAGTCGAAGCGCAGTCCCACGCCCTTCTTCAGGCCACCGAGCTGCGGGCTCCGGTATCCATCGGTCGTCCACTGGGTGTCCGAGTTCTCGTCGGTGGCGAGTGAGACGAGGTCCGGCTTCTCCGCCCCGTCACCGCCCGGGGGCGGGTCGAACGAGGTGACCGAACCGAAGGGGATCCGGTTGCCGGAGGGCACCACGGCCATCGAGGAAGGGCCGGTGTCCCCGCCCGGGCTGTCGCCGCCGTCGTCCTTCGGGCGCAGCGCGATCACGGCCACCACGGCGACGAGGGCGACGACCACCAGCAGCGCCACCCACGGCAGGACCCGGCGGACCGTGCCGCCGGCCGGCCCGCGCGCCGCGCCGCCCTGACGGTGCCCCCCGCCGGCCGGCGGGTAACGGTCGTCGTCGTACCGGCGCTGCTCGGGCGCCTCGCGCTGCGACGGGTAGCCGCCCCGGTCGCGGTCGTCGTAGGCGTCCCGGCCGCCGTAGCCGCGCTCGTTGTAGGAGGTCTGGTCGTAGGCGTCGCGGCCCAGGTAGGAGGTCTGGCCGTAGCCGCGGCGGTCGTAGTCGTCGCGGCCGCCGTAGCCGTTGCCGCCGGAGCTGTTCCCGCCGGCGTAGCCCTGCCCCGGGTAGTCGGAGGGGGCGGGGTAGTCGTCCGTGGCCGGGTTGTAGCCGTCGACCGACATCGCCTCGGTGCTCGCGGGGCCGTCGTCACCGAGACTCATCAGGCCGGTGTCGAGGACCTGGTCGACCGGGCTGACCGCCTCGAGCTCCGAGACCAGCTCGGCGGCGGTCGTGATCGGCGCGCCGGCCCGCTCGTCGCCGAGGGTCGCCAGGGTGATCGCGTCGAGGTCGCGCGGGACGGCCGAGTTGATCTGCCGGGGGGTCCGCAGCCGGCCGTCGCTCGTCGGGGCGGCTGGCAGCGCGTGCTCGCCGAGCAGCGGCCAGGTGCCGGTCAGCCCGGCGTACAGCAGCCCGCCGAGGGCCCGGACGTCCGCCAGCTCGGCCGAGGGGGGTGCGTCGTCCTTCTCCGGGTCGGAGCCGATGGTGGGCTCCGCGCCCGTCGCCGCGCCGTCCAGCCCCGCGAGGACGCCGCCGATCTCCAGGTCGACGACCTTCACGGTGCCGTGGCCGGAGACGATCACATCGCCGGGGTTGAGCCCGCCGTGGTGGATGCCGCGGTCGTGCGCGGCGGCGAGGACGCGCGCCGCCGCCAGGACGATGGCCCCGGCCTGTTCGGGGCGCAGTGGCCCGTTGGTGGCGAGCTGGCGCAGGGTGCGCCCCTCCACCCACTCCGAGACGACATAGGAGACACGGGCCGTGCCGGTGGTCGTGGTCGTGGCGTCGTAGGTCGACGCGGCGCCCGGGTGGACCAGCCGCCCGGAGTTGATCGCCGCCTTCAGCAGGGCGCGGGCCGCGTCCTCCCGGACAGCCGGATCGATCTCCGCCGCGGCGTCAGGGTCGACGTGCTCGACGATCCGGACGGCCACCGGCCGGGCGAGCGTGTTGTCGTCACCCCGCCACAGGGTCACCGGGCCGCGGGTGTTCAGCGGCGCCAAGAGGCGGTAGCGGCGGTCGAGAACGGATTCGGCCAGCACGGCCGTGCTGGCCGGGCGCTCGCCCGGCGAGTCGGTGGTCACGTCGTTATCGACGTCCGCGCCCCGCGGTCGGTTGCTTCCGTCGACCACAGCGCCTCCGTCGTCCGCATACCCGCCGGCCGACCCGACGGCGGGTTGCCCCACCTCACCCGGGCAGGGGATCCGCCCAGCGTTCCGCCACTGCGAACGAACATCCCGGACACCCTCCGTCGCATCGGAACGCATCGTGTGACCAACGCGACGAGCTGGGTGCTGCGCCTGGTTCACCGGCGACGTTGGGCGGGGCCCGCGCACAGCGTGTTCAGTGTACGAGTCCGGCCCTGGCATCTCGCGGATGTCTCCGGACAAGCCAGCTTGGCACACCGGGGCGAACCATCCGCCTATGGACACGCCATGGACCCGGCATGCGATCGCGCGGAATCAGTGGTAACGCACCGATCTTCACCCCCAAACCTGATTGACGCCTCCAGAGGATCACTTTCTGTGCGTATCCGGGCTTGAGTGTGACAAAACTTTACCGAATGATTTCCCAGCGTTACTTAACGTTGCGTCGATGTGTTGCCGGTGGCATGGGTGTGGACGGGGTTCCGCTGTCGGCTCCGGGCGCCGTTCGCCGCGCCGGTGGGACCTTGGTGCCATCCCGGCAGGTAATCCGGGCGACGGAATCGAGACCATCGGCCCGCATGGGTGAGGCCGTGTCGGGAGGTGGCCCCGGCCCGTCAGCCGCGCCGGCCCGAGGACCCGCCGCGGCGACCTGGTGGCCCGCCTGGCCGACCGGAGGGCCCGCCGCGACCGCCGCGATCGCCACGCCCACCCGGGGGCCGGCCCCGCCCGCCGTCTTCCCGCCCGCCGTCTTCCCGCCCGCCGTCTCCCCGGCCGCTGTCTCCCCGCCCGCCGTCTCCCCGGCCGCTGTCTCCCCGCCCGCCGTCTCCCCGCCCGCCGTCTCCCCGGCCGCTGTCTCCCCGGCCGGCCGATCGCGGTGGCCGGGCCGAGGACGCCGAGGCCGCGCCAGCGCCAGCGCTGGCACCGGCGGGCTTCGTCCGGCGGCCGACGCCGAGGCGGCCACCGACGATGCGCATCAGGGCCGTCATCTCGTGCATCCCGGTGCGCACGGAGATCACGACGAAGACCAGGCCACCGACGACCAGCGCCAGCACCACCGCGATCCCGGAGCCGAGCCAGCCCTTGCCGAGCAGGTCGCGCAGGCCCTCCGCGATGACGCTGGCGAGGACCGCGCCCACGCCGGCCGTCACGCTCACCCGGGTCGTCACCCGCGCGATGCGGTTGCCGTCGATGCCGCGCAGGCGGCGCCGCAACAGGACCGTCGTCGCGACCAGGCCGATCAGGTAGGCCAGCGAGAAGGCCAGCRCCAGCGCGGCCGCCCGGTGCTTCTCGGCGACCACCTCCGACAGCACGAACGCGGCCAGGATGTTCGTGGCGACCACGCCGATGTTGACCAGAGCGGGCGTGCGGCTGTCCCGGTAGGCGTAGAAGGCCCGCAGCTGCACCTGGAACAGGGAGAACGGCACGAGCGCGATCGCGAAGGCGCTGAGGGTGTCGCCGATCGCCATCGCGTCGTCGTAGTCGACCGCCCCGTGGTTGAAGACCGTCACGGCGATCGGGCGTCCCAGCGCCAGCAGGAACAGCGCTGAGGGGATGATCGCGGTGACCGTCATCCGGGACGCGGTCGAGAGGTCCTCGCGCACCAGGTCCGCCTGCTCGTTGGCGGCGTGGCCGCTCATCCTGGGGAGCAGGGCGGTGATCACCGAGACGCCGATGATCGCGTACGGCAGCTGGAAGATCTGGTAGGCGTAGCTGTAGATCGAGTACGCGGTGGTCGACGTCGAGAGCCTGGAGATCATCAGGAAGCCGACCTGGCTGATCAGGACGTAGAGCAGCGTCCAGCCGGCCAGCCGGGACGCCGTGCGCAGCCCGGGGTGGCGCAGGTCGAGCCGTGGCCGGTACCGGAACCCCACGGCGCGCACCGAGGGCAGCAGCGCGATGGTCATCACGACCACGCCGAGCGTCGTGCCGCCCGCGAGCACGATCGTCTGGGCGTCGGTGATGCCGCCCAGGGTCGGTGGGCGCGGCCCGGGCAGGAAGATGAACACCACGCAGGTGGCGATCACCACCAGGTTGTTCAGCACCGGCGCGAACATGGGCGCGGCGAAGGACTGGCGGGTGTTGAGGATCGCCCCGAGCGTCGCGCCGACGCCGTAGAAGAGGATCTGCGGCATGAACCAGCGCAGCAGGTCCGCGCCCAGCGCGCGCTGCGCCGGCCCGGTGTTCAGGTAGAGGCCGATGATCTGGGGCGCGGCGAACATCCCCACCAGTACCGCCGCGCCCAGACCGAGCGCCATCAGCGTGATCAGGGACGAGGCGAAGCTGTCGCCCCCGTCCGGGTCCTCCTTGGACGCCTGCACCAGCACCGGCACGATGACGCTGGTCAGGATCCCGCCGAGCAGCAGGTCGTAGAGGATGTTCGGGGTCGTGTTGGCGACGGTGTAGGCCTGGCCGACGGCCCCGGTGCCGATCGCCGCGGCGATCGCGACCGTGCGCAGGAAGCCCGAGGCCCGCGAGGCGATGGTGCCGATCGCCATTGTCCCGCTGGCGCGGCCGAGCCCGCCCCGCTTCGCCGTGGCGGCGCCCCGCGCGGCGCCTGTGCCCTGCTTGCCCGCAGCCTGCTTGCCCGCGGCCTGTTTGCCTGTGGCGGGTCTGCCTGTGCCCTGTTTGCCCGCGGCCGGCCTGCGTCCGGCTGGCCGGGCCCCCTCGGCCGCGGGGCGCCGGGTGGACGCCGGTGGCGGCGTCACGGGCGGCGCGAGCCGGCTGGTGCGATCGTCGGCGGCCATCTCGTCGAGCGGCTCGACCGGCGGCCGGGTCCGGCGCGCCGAACCGGCGCCGGCCCTCGGCGCCGCGCCGGGGGCCGGCGTGCGGGAACGCGACGACCACATCGCCGGCCCGCCCTCGGACGGCGGCGGCACCGCGGGCGCGCTCGGCAGCCGGCGGGTCTGCTCACCTGCCGGCGGACGTCCGCCCGCGGGACGCCTGCCGATCTCCGCGCCGCCCTCCTGGTAAGACTGGGGCGACATGCCCGCGTTCGGATCGGCGCGGCGCGGCCCGGTCGGGTGCGGCGCGGCGTCATAGGGATCGTCGGGATCGGAGCGCCGCCGGCCGGGCACCGGCGGCGGGGTGTCCGGGTAGGCGGAGCCGGTGGGTACCCGGGCCGTGGCATGTGACCCGTCCGCGTACCAGACCGGTGGCTCGCCGCCGTGGTCCGGACGCTCCTCGTAGGTCGGCGGCTGCCCGGGCGTTCCGTGCCGCGAGTCGTCGTACCGAGGTTCGCCGTATCGCGGTTCGCCGTGGCGGGAGTCGTCGTACCGAGCCTCGTCGCGCCCGTCGTACCGACGATCCCCGTACGGAGGTTCGTCGTGCCGAGGTCCGTCGTACTGAGGTCCGTCGTACTGAGGTCCGTCGTACTGAGGTTGGTCGTACGGCGGATCGTCGTACCGGGCGCGGGACCGGTCGTGCCGGGGGCCGCCGTCCCGCGGGTCCCACTCGTGGCGAGCAGGCTCGTACGGTGGCGGCCCGGGGGGCCGGTCCGGCGGCGGTTCCTGATCGCCCCACGGCGCCGGCGGGTCCTGAGCGGGCCGGTTCACGTTCGGACGGTAGCGGGCCGGGTGCTCATCGGCATGAGGAAACGGCGAACCCGGCCGATGCGGCTCACCGGCGTCCGCGTACCGGTCGTCCGGGTACGGGCTGTCCCGGTACGGGCGGTCGTCGTACCCGCCGTCCCCGTATCGGCTCTCCGGGTTCGCCGGGTGCCCACCGCCGTCGTACCGCCCGTCCGGCCGCGTGCCGCCCTCGTACCGCTCCTCTGGACGTCTGCCGTCGTGCCGGTCCTCCGGGTACCCGCCGGGGTAGCCGTTGTCGTAGCCGCCGTCCCGGCGCTGGTCGTGGACGTAGCTGTCGTCCGGGTAGCTTCCGCCCGCGTACCGGCCCCCGTCCTGGCCGCCCGCGTAGCCGCCGTCGGCGTACCGCTCGTCGGGATACCGCCTGTCCGGGTACCGGTCGTCTGGGTACCGGTCGTCTGGGTACCGGTCGTCCGGGTACCGGGGAGTGCCCTGACCGTCCCGGGTGCCGTGGTGGTCGTCGTCAGGCGGCCATCGCGACTCGTCCGGCGGGGTCACCGGCCGTCCCGTCGCCGCGGCTGGGACGCGGATCCGGCCGGGGCCGCGGGACGCCCGGACCACGGCTCGGCCGTCCTGTCGCCGGGGCCACCGGTGGACGGGCCGTACG
This sequence comes from Parafrankia soli, assembly GCF_001854695.1. Classification (GTDB taxonomy): domain Bacteria; phylum Actinomycetota; class Actinomycetes; order Frankiales; family Frankiaceae; genus Parafrankia; species Parafrankia soli. The sequence continues at coordinate 202,005 of NZ_MAXA01000224.1, read as the reverse complement.
GCGAGCCGGTGGGCTCCCGGTACGCGGCGGGCGCGGGCAGTCCGTCGAAGTAGGGATCGTGCCCGAGACCGGCCGGCGCGGGATCGTCGACGGGCCGCTCCGGCCAGCCGGGGCCGGCGGTCCCGGGGGGATCGAACGGCCCGGCGCCCGTGCCGGGGTGGTCGGGATCGCCGGCGCCCGAGGCCCCGTTCGCCCCGGCCGGGCCGAGGAGACCGGCACCGGCCGGCGGGCCGGAGCCGTCGGGCGGCGCCGCGGCCGCCGCCGATCCGCCGCCGGAGCGCGCGCGGAGCTTGCGTAGCAGGCGGATCAGCACGGCCAGCATCAGCACGCCGATCGCGCCGATCGTGATCGCCGTGGCGATGGCCCCGTAGACCGTCGAGCGCACCAGCACCCGGGCGGCGGCGTCCGGGCCCAGGGCCTGCCCGTCGACGGTCTCGAGCCGGATGTCCACCGGGAAGGTGCCGGCGCTCTCCGCGTCCACCTCGATCTCGAACTGGTCCTTCTGGAGCGGTTCGAGCACCCTGGTGACCTCGGTGGCCGACACGAGCCGCCCCCGGTCGGTGGACGAGAGCTTCAGGACCACCGTGACATTCCAGTCGGCACCGTTCTCCAGCGTCACCGGGACGCGCCCGCGGCTGCTGGTGAGGTTCACGATCCGGGACGCGACGACCCGGATCTTCGACCGGTAGTCACCGACCTGCCCGTCCGCCTGCTGGGCCAGGGAGAACCCACCGAGGCGGTCGGTTCGCCACCACGCCGACAGTGCCGCGATCAGCGTGTTGCTCATCGGGTCGATCCTGTTTATCCGGCAGTCCAGCCAGAGCAGCTCGGTCATGGTGGTCGGCGGGCAGAAGGCGGCGCTCAGGACGGCCACCTCGCCGCGGATCTGCCCGACCCCTTTGACGTAGTCGACCGGGAGCTCCCGGCTCTGCGCGTCGGCGTTGTAGGTCAGGCCGGCGCGCTGCCTGGTGGCGTCGGGGGACGGCTCCTCGATGCCGACCGGCCTCGAATAGGCACTGTCGAGGTCACGGAGGATCACGTTGAGCCAGCCGGAGGGAGGTGCGAAGTCGCGCGGGAGGGCCAGCACCGCGGCCCGCTCGCTCGACTGCTCGGCAGTGATCATCGCCAGCTCGGCACGGAACCGGGCGAGGGCCTGCTCCGGGAGCTCCCGGCCGTCGTAGCCGGCGACCGCCTCGGCCAGCCGGTGGTCCGCCGCCAGCACGCGCACCTGGCCGCTGGACGTCGGCAGGGTGACCGCCGCGGACGGGGTGTACCGGACGGACTGCGCCGCGGGCAGCAGCCGGTCGTCGACGATCACCGTGCCGGCGCCGTTGGCGCTGAGCACGTCGACGGTGCGCGGGTCGGCGATGCCCCCGGCGGGGTAGGCGATCGTGCCGCTCCTCGGGGTCTCGAGGCCCAGCAGCCCGGCGATGACGACCTGGCCGGTGTTCACCGAGTACTGCAGCGCGTCGAGCTGGTCGGCGCGGACGAGGGCCGGCAGGTCGGCGTCCCCGTAGGGCAGGGCGATGACCTTGCCGCCCCGCCGCGCGAAATCCTTGATCCGGTCGAGGAAGACGCCCGCGTCGATGTCCGCGGGGGCGTCCCTTTCCCCGCCGGGTGAGGCGTACTTGTACGGCTTCTCCATGCGCCCCAGCGCCTGCACCAGCGTGGGGTCGACCGCGAGCGTGACCTGGGGCGGCGGTGCTCCGGGAAGGGCGGACTCGAACGGGTCTAGCAGCGCGTCGAGCCGGCCGCCGTCCCGGATCTCGTCCGCCAGGGTGTTGTCGGTGAGCAGGCCGTCCGAGCGCAGCCGGGGCTTGCTGGAGATGGGCAGGACGGTGACGACCGCCGTCCGCGTCGCCGCCTGCGGGGGCGAGACGACCATGAACGTCGTCGTCGACGCCACCGTGGCCCGGGCCCGCCCGCTGATCCGGCCGACGACGCTGATCCGCACCGGCCGCACGCTCATGGCCGACGAGCGGAACATCGGGGTGACGTCCGCCTGTGCCGCGAACTGGCCGGGGGTCGTCGCGGTGGGGCTGATGGTCAGTGGCCCGCTGTCGAGCAGTGAGTAACGGATCTGGGGGGGCGGGCCGCCGCTGGTCAGCTGGGCGAGCTCGCCCCGGGACCGCAGCGGGCCGCCCACCTCGAGGACGACACCGAGGTCGGTCGGCAGCACCGTCCCGCCCACGTCGACCGTGCCGGTCACCCGGAGCTGGGGGACGGCGGCGCTCGGGGTGACGAAGCTGGTGAGGCGGACCTCGATGGGAAGGCCCGTGGTCCCGTTCGTGGTCCCACCGGTGCTTGGTGTGGTCTGTTGAGCGCCCGAAGTGCCGCTTGTGTCGGGGTTCGTCCGGGTTATCGGCTGGATGGTCGCCGCGCTGTCCGGCGAGATTCCCACAGATGAGGCCGATCCTGTGGACAACTCTGTGGACAGTCCTGTGGAAACTGTGGATGAAGCCTGTGGATTGTGCGAATCGAACGTGGTGCTCGTGCTCGTGGTGACGGGCGCTCGTGCGCCGTCGGGTGGAGCCGCCGCCAGGCCCACCTCGGCCCCGGGCCAGACCAACGCGACGGTCCCGAGCAGCGCCGCGGCCGCCAGCCGGTGCCGGCGGAACGGGTTACGGCCGGTCACGAGGCGTCGGCGAGGATCGTCGGCACCCCGTCGAGCAGCCGTCGTTCGTCGGCGTACGCGAGCCGTCGCACCACCTCGGACAGTGGGACCCACGCGACCTCCGCGACCTCGATGTCGTCGTCGGAGAGGTCGCCCGACGTCCGTAGCAGGAGGAAGTGGTGGACGGTCTTGTGCACGCGCGCCTCGCCGGCGACGAACCAGAAGTCGATCGTGCCCAGCGGGCCCAGAACCGCTCCGGTCACACCGGTCTCCTCGGCGACCTCTCGGACGGCGGCCTCCTCCGTGGTCTCATCGCGCTCGACATGACCCTTCGGCAGCGACCACAACAGCCGGCCACGCTTGTCCCTGCGGGCGATCAGCGCCGCGTTCGCGGCGGCCGACGCGGTGTCGAGCACGAGGCCCCCGGCCGAGGTCTCCTCCACCCTGCGCAACGGCCTGCGGCCGGGCGTCCTGGGCGGGGAGGGCATGGACTGATCGTACGAGCACCAGCCGAAACAGCCCCGTTGTGTGTCCCGCTCGTCCGGGAAAATCGCAGCAGAGGCCCGAGTGGGTACTTTCGTCCGTCGTGCGGGGGACCATACGACGATGGTCCCGCGTCGAGGGTGGCCGGACGCCTGCCAGATAGGCACGGCCACCAGCAACGGTCCGCGCGCCCGTAATCTGAACAGGTGGCTGTGATCAGTCTTGACAATCCCCGGGACTCGGCGGAGCAGGTGGTGAGCAACCTGCTCCGCGTGCCCGCGCCCGCCGACGAGCTTGGTCGGATCTTCGCCGACCACGGGCATACCCTCCATCTGGTCGGCGGCTCCGTCCGCGACGCGCTGCTAGGCCGGGCGGGTGACCCGAGCGACACGAGCGCGACCGGTGGCACGGGCGGGGGCGCGCCGGACCTCGACTTCACCACGGACGCCCGCCCCGAGCGCGTCCTGGAGATCACCCGGGGCTGGGCCGAGGCGACCTGGGACGCGGGCATCGCGTTCGGCACCGTCGGCCTGGCCCGCCGCGGGGTGCGCTTCGAGGTCACGACCTACCGCAGCGAGTCGTACGACCGGACGTCCCGCAACCCCGCCGTCACCTATGGTGAAGGCCTGCAGGAGGATCTCGTCCGCCGCGACTTCACCGTGAACGCGATGGCGGTCTCCGTCCCCGGGCACGACTTCGTCGACCTCTTCGGCGGGATGGCCGACCTGGCCCGCGGCGTGCTGCGCACCCCCGGCCCCCCGGAGGCGTCCTTCGACGACGACCCGCTGCGCATCCTGCGGGCCGCCCGGTTCGAGGCGGCCCTGGGCCTGACCCCGGTTCCCGAGCTGGTCGCGGCCATGCGCTCCCGGGCGTCCCGCATCTCGATCGTCTCCCCGGAGCGGGTGCGCGACGAGCTGCGCAAGCTGATCGCGAGCCGCGACCCGGTCGCCGGCCTGGAGCGGCTCGTCGAGGTCGGCGTCGCCGACCTGGTGCTCCCCGAGCTGGGCGCCATGCGGATGGAGATCGACGAGCACCACCAGCACAAGGACGTCTACGCGCACACGATGACCGTGCTGCGCCAGGCGATGGCGCTGGAGGACGACGGCCCCGACGAGATCCTGCGCTGGGCCGCGCTGCTGCACGACATCGGCAAGCCGCGCACCCGCCGGCACATCGCCGGCGGTGGGGTTTCCTTCCACCACCACGAGGTCGTGGGGCGGGACATGACACGCCGCCGCCTGGTGGCCCTGCGGTTCCCGAAGGACGTCGTCGACGCCATCTCCTCGCTGGTCTACCTGCATCTGCGCTTCCACGGGTACGGGTCCGGCGAGTGGACGGACGCCGCCGTCCGTCGCTACGTCCACGACGCCGGGACGCAGCTCTCCCGGCTGCACAAGCTCGTCCGCTCGGACTGCACGACCCGCAACCGGCGCAAGGCGGAGAACCTGGCCCGCGCCTACCGGTCGCTCGAGGAGCGGATCGCCGACCTCGCCGCCCACGAGGAGATCGCGGCGATCCGGCCGGAGCTGTCCGGTGACGACATCATGGCCCTGCTGGGCCTGCCGCCGTCGCGGCTGGTCGGGCAGGCCCGGGCGTACATGCTCGACGTCCGCTTCGAGCGCGGTCTCCTGGGCCGCGAGGCCGCCGAGGCCGAGCTGTTCCGCTGGGCCCGGGAGAACGACATCGTCATCCCCGGCGAAACTCCCACCCCGGACGAGGCCCCCGACGCCTGACGCCAGCCCGGGGTTCGTACCAGCCCGGGGCTCGCTTCGGCGTCACCGGGCCGGGCCCGGCCCGGTGGCTGAGACCGGGCCCGCAGGTCGGCTTGGGCCCGAGGTCGGCCCCGGGCTCGGGCCCAAGGTCGGGCCGGGGGCGTCGGAGGAGGCGGGTGTGTCGGCGCGGGATTCGCCGACGCCGCGGATCACCCGGTCCTCGGGGTGGCGCATGGCGGCCCGGTAGTAGAGGAGGCCCGCCAGGCTGTAGCCGATGCCTGCGGCGATGATGGTCGGTGAGGACCTCCCGTCCTCCGGAACCACCACCGCGGCGACCGCGGCCGCGGCCACGAAGGCCACGTTGAACAGCAGGTCGTAGAGGGAGAACGCCCGCCCCCGGTAGGCGTCGTGGGTCTCCTCCTGCACGATCGTGTCGACGCAGATCTTGCTCGCCTGCGCGGAGAAACCGAGGAGCAACCCGGCGGCGACGTACAGCGGGGAGAGGTACGGCAGCCCCAGGACCACCTCGACGACTCCGCCCGCGCCGAGGACGATCGCGATCCAGGTGGCCTTCGGCATCCGCCGGGTCACCCGGGGGGTGACGACGGCGGCGAGGATCGTCCCCGCGCCGCTCGCCGCGACCACCGCCGCGAGCCCGGCCAGCCCCCCGCCGGGCCCGGTGAAGTGGTTGCGGTACAGCAGTACCGTCATGACGAGCACCAGCCCGTAGGCGGCGCGGGACGTCGTCAGCGCGGCGAGCGCGCGCCGGGCGGGGCCGTGGTTCCACAGGTAGCGGACGCCGTCCACCATGTCGGCGACAACGTGCCGGGCCTGCGACCAGGCACCCTGCCAGGGCATCGTCTCGACCGGGCCGAAGGCGAGGCGGGCGGGGCGTGCCGCGGTGACGGCGGCGACGATGTAGGCGAGGGCCGCCAGGCCCGCCACCAGCGCGACGGCCCGGTCATCGCCGTCGGTGAGGCCGCGCAGCCCGCTGCCGACACCGGCCCCGACCAGGGTGGCGACAGTTCCGGAGGTGACCGACAGGGCGTTGGCCGTCACGAGCCGGTCGACGTTGACGACCATCGGGAGGCCTGCGGACAGCGCTGCCAGGACGAACCTGTTCACGCTCACCGAGGCCAGCGCCGTCGCGTAGAAGTCGGCGCCGGTACGCCCGCCGAGGATCAGGCCGACGAGCACGATCATCAGCAGCGTGCGGACCACAGAGGAGACAACGAGTACCCGCTGGCGGGAGACCCGGTCCAGCACGATGCCGGCGAACGGCCCGATGACGCTGAACGGCAGCACGACCACGGCGAGAGACGCGGCCAGTGCCCCGGCGGACGTCGCGCGCTCCGGGGAGAACAGCACATAGCTGACGAGGCTCRCCTGGAACACGCCGTCGGCGGCCTGTGACGTCAGGCGGCACGCGTAGAGCTGCCGGAACGCGCGACCGCCGAGCAGCGCGCGCAGGTTGCCGGTCCAGGCCACGACGGCCAGCCTACGGAGCCGGCGGACGCCCCGGGTCGCCGGGCGGCATGACGGATCACTCTGCGAGCACAGCGGACGGCGACGATCCCTATGGCCGGACGGCACGCGAACAGCGATGTGACGTCGAATCAATGCAGAGACTTCGGTTGTCCCATCCGGCGCAGACCTCGACACGTTTGGTTACGGTCGCGGTCCAGACTTCGGTTGTTCCGGGAGGTCCCGGTCTGATGCCTGGTGCCCGCCACCGCCACCGCCGTTCGGGCCCCTCGTTACGGGGGGTCGCGGCGGTGGCTGCGGTACCCCTCATGGTCGGTGCCCTGACCTGCGGATGGCTCGTCCTGCGCGGAGGGGCCGGCCCCGTTCGCTGCGATCGCACGATCACCCTCGGGGTCACCACCTCGCCGAGCCTGGCCACGGCGTTGAGCGCGGCCGCCGCGGCCTACGGCAGCGGGAAGCCGACGGTGTCCGGGTACTGCGTGTCCGTCCGGGTGGACACGGCGGGCGGCGGCCAGGTCGCCTCCTACATGAGAGGCGGCTGGACGGACCCGACGGCCGGTCCGATCCCGGACGTCTGGGTGCCGGACTCCACGGACTGGCTCACGCTGGCGCGGACCACCGAGCCGGCCAACCGGCTGCTGGTGGACACCGGCACCGTTATCGCCACCTCACCGGTCGTCATCGCGATGCCCCGCCCGATGGCCGAGGTGTTCGGCTGGCCGCGCCGCGAGCTCTCCTGGGCCGACCTGCGCAAGCTCGGTGGCGACGAGGGCTACTGGGGGTCACGGGGACGGCCGGCCTGGGGCGGTTTCACCGTCGGGCTGCCCGACCCCCGGGTGTCGACTGCCGGGATGACCGCGCTGGCCGACGCCGTGGCCGCCGCGCTGAAGACCCCGGTCGAGCGGCTCACCGAGGACATGTTCACCGACGGCCTCGAGGCCAAGGGTGCCCTCCTGGATCTGGAGCGCTCGTCGGCGCTGGTAGCCGCCTCCGACACCGACCTGCTCACGGCCGTCCGCGCGGCGGACCTCGAGGACCCCACGGCGACCAGGCTCACCGCGTTCCCGCTTCAGGAGAGTCTCGTATACCAGTACAACCGCCGGGTGGGCATCGGCGCCGCGCTGCCGGACGGCCGCGGACCGGAGCTGGCCGCCTTCTACCCGCGGGACGGCACCGAGCTCGACGAGATCCGGTACACCGTGCTGAGCCGGGCGTCGGACGACCCGGTGAAGGCCGAGGTGGCGCGGGACTTCCTGCGGACGCTGACGTCCGGGCCGGGGCGGGTCGCCCTGCTCGGGAACGGCCTGCGCCCCCCGGACGGCATCGCCGACTCGTTCACCGCCCGGACGGGGCTCACCCCGCGGCCGCGGATGACGCCCGAACGCACCCTGGACGCGACGGTGCTGACCGCGCTCCAGGGGAGCTTCGCAGGCGTCCATCAGCGCGGGAACACCCTCGCCGTGCTGGACACCTCGGGCTCCATGAACGAGGAGGTGCCGGGCAGTGCGGGCCGTAGCCGGCTGTCGGTGGCGCTCGACGCGGCGAAGTCCGCCATCCCGCTGTTCGCCGAAGACAGCAATCTCGGGCTGTGGCAGTTCTCCACCCGGCTGCGCGGCGACCAGGACTGGGAGGAGCTCGTGCCGCTCGGGCCGATGGGCGAGCGGCTGGGCGCCGGCACGCGCTCGCAGGTGGTGATGGACGCGGTGAACCGGATCGAGCCGCGCGGCGACACCGGGCTCTACGACACGGCCCTCGCCGCGTTCCGCTACATGAACCAGCACTACGTGCCGGGCCGGCCCAACCAGGTCGTGCTGCTGACCGACGGGAAGAACTCCGATCCCGGCAGCATCGCGCTCGACGAGCTGGTGCGGATCCTGCGCCGGGAGTACTCGCCCCAGCGGCCCGTCCAGGTGATCACGATCGGCTACGGCGCCGACACGGATCTCGCCGCGCTGTCGCGGATCTCGGCCGCGACCGGAGCCGAGACGTATCCCGCGCTGGACCCGAACACCATCTTCGAGGTCCTCGTCGACGCGCTGACCGAGGTTCCCGGCTGACCCGCGCATGCCCGTAGCCCGGTCGTCCCCCTCCGGACGACCGGGCTACCTGGCAGATCGTGGGTGCCGCTGGTGGTGCTGGTGCCGCTGGTGGTGCGGAGGTCAGCCCTCGTCGCGGATGAACGCCTCGACCTTGTCGCGGGCCTCGTTGTCGCGGTACTGCTCCGGCGGCGACTTCATGAAGTACGACGACGCGGAGAGGATCGGCCCGCCGACGCCGCGGTCCAGCGCGATCTTCGCGCAGCGGACGGCGTCGATGACCACACCGGCGCTGTTGGGGGAGTCCCAGACCTCGAGCTTGTACTCCAGGTTCAGCGGGACGTCACCGAACGCGCGGCCCTCGAGCCGGACGTAGGCCCACTTGCGGTCGTCGAGCCAGGCGACGTAGTCGGACGGGCCGATGTGCACGTTGTCCTTGCCCAGGTCGTGGGAGACCTGGGAGGTGACGGCCTGGGTCTTGGAGATCTTCTTCGACTCCAGCCGATCCCGCTCGAGCATGTTCTTGAAGTCCATGTTGCCGCCGACGTTGAGCTGCATCGTGCGGTCGAGGACGACGCCGCGGTCCTCGAACAGCTTCGCCATGACCCGGTGGGTGATGGTGGCGCCGACCTGCGACTTGATGTCGTCGCCGACGATCGGCACGCCCGCCGCGCGGAACTTCTCGGCCCACTCGGGGACACCGGCGATGAAGACCGGCAGGCAGTTGATGAACCCGACGCCCGCGTCGATGGCGCACTGGGCGTAGAACTTCGCGGCGTCCTCGGACCCGACCGGCAGGTAGCAGACGAGCACGTCGGCGCGGGTCTCACGCAGCGTGGCGACGACGTCGACCGGGGTCTCGTCCGACTCGTCGATCGTCTCGCGGTAGTAGCGGCCGAGGCCGTCGAGGGTGTGCCCGCGGGCCACGGTCACGCCCAGCGGCGGGACGTCCGCGATCTTGATGGTGTTGTTCTCGCTGGCCACGATGGCCTCGGAGAGGTCACGGCCCACCTTCTTCGCGTCCACGTCGAACGCCGCGACGAAGGTCAGGTCGGAGACATGGTAGTCACCGAGCGTGACGTGCATCAGGCCTGGGACCTGGGCCGCGGGGTCGGCGTCGCGGTAGTACTCGACCCCTTGGACGAGAGATGCGGCGCAGTTGCCCACGCCCACGATGGCGACACGTACCGAACCCATGACGGATGCGCTCCTTAAGCTGGTGGGGGATGCTGGTGTTTCCCGCGAGGAGCGGGATCGGCCGGTGCTGACCGGGACACCGGCTTGGTGCCGACGCCACGCGGTACCGCCGCCGGGTGGGCGTGTGCCGCCCCGCCGCCGGTCCGCCCGGTCGCCTGCTAGCTGTCGGGGGACGGAACGGCGCCGCCGGAGCCCTCGTCACCGTGCTCCGGGCCGCCCACCGCCTCGTCCCGTCCCGCGTCAGCTGTGGACGAACCTGTGGACAACTCTGTGGATGATGTGGACAACACCTCGCGCGTCGAGACCCCGCGTGTCGAGCCGGGCGCCTGTGCCCGTTCGGTCTCGATCAGCTCGCTGAGCCACCTGACCTCGCGCTCGACCGACTCGAGGCCGTGTTTTTGCAGCTCGAGGGTGTAGGAGTCCAGCCGCTTCTGAGTGCGGGACAACGCCGAGCGCACCTTCTCCCCACGCTCCTCGAGCCGGCCGCGCCGCCCCTCGAGGATCCGCAGCCGCACCGCCGCGTCGGTCTTGGAGAAGAAGGCGAAGCGGACGCCGAACATCTCGTCCTCCCAGGAGGACGGCCCACCTTCGCCCAGCAGTTCCGCGAGCTTTTCCTTGCCCTCGCCAGTGAGGGTGTAGACGACCCGGCTGCGGCCACCGAGGCGGCCGGCCGCGCCGACGTCGTCCGCCGTCACGTACCCCGAGGCCTGCAGGCGGCGCAGGCACGGGTACAGCGACCCGTAGCTGAAGCGGTGGAAGGAGCCGAGAACGGCGGAGAGCCGCTTGCGCAGCTCATAGCCGTGCATCGGGCTCTCCGACAGGAGCGCGAGCACCGCCAGCTCCAACATGCGCGCTCTCCTCTCGCACCGGGCCGCCGCCCGCCGCCGGACGGCCGGGTGTATCGGCGGACTGTATCGCTTGGTTCTCTCGCCCCGACATATCGAGGCGATACATCGAGGATAGACGCGCCGGTACTACTACGGCAACTAGGGATGGCCGACCGGCGACCGGTTGATGACGGACGGGCGTGGACAACCGCGCGCGGACAGCCGGGCCGGCGCGTGCGGACGAGGTACCGGGGCGGTGATCCGGGGTGCCTACACGTCGCTTCGACGGGCCGGACCGGTCGGCGGGACGCGCTGGCGTGGCCGTCGAACCGGCGGGCGGAACGGGTTGGCAGGAGCCGGGAACCGTCCACTGGTGCACCGGCTTTCACCAGTACGAACGGCCCAATCGGCTTGTCACCTTCTGTCGGTACCGTCTGCCCGGGACGCGGCGTCGGCGTACCGTGGATGCCATGCGTCCACGGTCGGTCATCGACTACGCGCTCGCCCGCCGGGCGACGCTGGGCGACCTGTTCGCGGGGCGGATCTCCTCGCTGGACGTGTGCGATGCGCACCCTTATCTGATCCGTGCGGCGAAGTACCACGGAGAGCCCACGAAGAAGCGGTGCCCGGTCTGTCGCGGGGCCGATCCGCTGATCAACGTCACCTATACCTACGGTGACGAGCTCGGCCCGAGCTCCGGCCGGGTCCGGGCCACCAAGGAGCTTCCCGGGCTGGCCTCCCGGTACAGCGAGCTGAATGTGTACGTCGTCGAGGTGTGCCCGCCCTGCGGCTGGAACCACCTGATCACGTCCTATGTGATCGGTACCGGCGAGCCGCCGGCGAAGAAGCAGCCGCGCCGCCGCGCCGCCGACACCTAGGCCCGGTCGGGGCGGTCCGGCGGCGTTCGGTGAGGGGTACGGKTAACCCGGCCGAATACCCGGTGTGRGCGGCGAGTCCTCCTCGGCCTTTCTGTCCGCGCCCTGTTGGCACAGCGCCGGGCCGTGGTGTGCCGAGAGTGCGCGCCATCCCCACTTCAGTGCCCTGCCGCAAGGGCCCCGATCTGGCGTGAGATTCTGGTCTGCCATGTGGGCTTCCACGTGGGTGCGGCCGCCTTCGGCGTGCTGTACCGGAATCTGGGGGCGCTGGCCGGACTATGGCATCGGCACGGTGACCGGGGGGATTCACGGCAACGGACGGGGTAGTGGGTGAGTACTCCCTATGACCAGGGCGCGCGGACGGTAGGACCTCGTGCCGGCGACGGGCGGGTTCCGCCCGGCCGCGCCGTGCCCGGTCCGGGCGGCGGGAGGCCGGCCCCAGATGGCCGGCCGGCCGGAGCGGGTTCGCCCGGTGGGCCGCTCGCCGGCAGTGGCGCGGCCGGTGGGAGCACCGCCCCCGACCAGGACGCCGGCGGCTGGACCCCGGACCGCGGCGCCGCCGCGCGCCGCCGCGCGGCCACGACCCGCTCCGACGCGGACGGTGCGTCCGGTACGACCGGCCGTCGGGCGGCTGATCGGGGCGCCGGGCGTCCGCCGGGCCCGCGAGGTGCTTCCGGCGGTACGAGCGGTACCAGCGGTATGGGTGGTACCGGCGGCGCTGATCGGTCCGGGCCCGCCGAGACGGGGCGGTCCGCCGCGGGCGGCCCGGCCACCGGGCGAACCGGGGCCGGCCGGGCAGCCGGCGTCTCCGACCGCACCGGTTCGGGCCGGGGCGCACCCGAGCGCGGCGCCCCGGATCGCGGTGTCCCGGACCGTGGTCTCTCCGATCGTGGTTCCGCGGGGCGCGAGGTCTCGGGCCGTGGCGGCTCCGATCGCGGTGCCGCCAGCCGTGGTGTCTCCGATCGTGGTGCCGCCAGCCGTGGTGTCTCCGATCGTGGTGGCTCGGGCCGTCCCGGCGCCGGGCCCGTGGAGCCGGGCCGCACCGGATCCGACCGCCTTCCCGCCACCCGCGGTGACTCGGCCCGCATTGACGCTGCCCGCGGTGAGGCGACCCGCGGGGACTCCACCCGCGGCGCCACCCGCGGTGATTCAGCCGGCGGTGGCTTCCCACGGGGCGATGCCCGGGGCGATGCCCGGGGCGAGCTCGCTCGCGGCGACTCCGGCCGCGGTGCCCCGGGCCAGCGCGAACCCGGGCGTGGCGAGCCTCGGCCCGGTGGCCCGGAGGGCCGTGGCCGGGCCGCGGCCCCGGACGCAGACCCGGCGGCCACCCGGACCCAGCGGCGGGCGGGCGGGCGCCCGCCCCGTCCCGTGGCGGGCCGGGCGGCCGCTGACCGGGCCGCGGCCCGGTCAGCGGCCGGAGTCGGCGCCGCCGAGGCGACCGGCCGGGACGGCCGGCTGACCGGCGCCACCACCCGGCTGCGGGCGTACCGCCCGGGCGGCGGGCGCGGGGCCGGGCCGGAGGAGCCCGCCGGCCGCACGAACGCCCTGTACGACACGGTCGACCAGGCTGCGCTGCGCCGCGTCGACGTACGCGAGCGCACCGCCGACGCGACCGTCTACCACAAGGTGGCGCCCGGCGACGGGCTCGACTCCTTCGGTGACGGGGACCGCACGGGCCTGCTCGACCGCACCGGCGGCGCGTCGCGCTCGGCCGGTACCCGGCTGGACGCGCTGGAGGGCGGCCGGCCCGGTGCAGGCCGCACCGGTGCAGGCCGCCGGCCGGGTGGGCCGACCCGGCCAAGTGACCGGGAGCGGGGCAGGCGGCCCGGCGCGGGCGAGACCTCCGCAGCGCATGCGACCGGCGGTCGCGCGGGCGGCCGGGGCCGCGTCCGGCCGAACGCGGGCAAGCGTGGCCCCAGATGGTGGCGGAACCGGCCGCGATGGCTGCGCCGCCTGGTGCTCATCGGGATGACGTCCGGCGCGTTTCTGTTCGTCGCGGGCATCGCGGTGATCTACGCGGCGACCCGGGTGCCGCTGCCCGACGAGGTGAAGACCGACCAGACGTCGATCATCTCGTGGGCCGGCGCGGACGGAAAGCCCGGCGGCGAGCTCGCCCGAATCGGCGACGTGAACCGCACGGACGTCCCACTCTCGCAGGTGTCGAAGGACGTCCAGCACGCCGTGCTGGCCGCCGAGAACGAGAACTTCTACAACGAGCCGGGCATCTCCCCGCGCGGTATCGCGCGGGCGCTGTGGGTGAACCTCAGCGGTGGTGAGATCGCCCAGGGTGGATCGACCATCACCCAGCAGTACGCGAAGAACGCCTATCTCACCCAGGAACGCACGTTCACCCGGAAGATGCGGGAGATCGTGCTCGCCATCAAGCTCGACCAGAAGTACTCCAAGGACCAGATCCTGGAGTTCTACCTGAACACGATCTATTTCGGGCGCCAGTCGTACGGCATCGAGGCGGCGGCGAAGACCTACTTCGGCAAGCCGGCCGCGGAGCTGACGGCGGGTGAGGGCGCGGTCATCGGGGGGCTCATCAGATCCCCGAACTATCTGGACCCGTTGGAGCATCCGGGGCCGGCCGAGGCCCGCTGGAAGGACGTCGTGGCAACGATGGTCGCCAAGGGCTGGGCGCCGGCGTCGCTGGCGACCGAGAAGCCGCCGACGGTGCTGCCCTGGAACCAGAACACCAACAACTCCTCGGACCAGGTCCAGTACATCAAGCTCCAGGTCAAGAAGGAGCTGAACGCCGCCGGCATCACCGAGGACCAGATCAACCGCGGTGGGCTGCGTATCACCACGACCCTCGACCTGAACCGGCAGACCGCTGCCTTCCAGGCGGTGACCAGCCAGATCTCGCAGGCGTACGCGGCCGTACCCGACCTGCGCACGGGGCTGGTGGCGATAAAACCGGGAACCGGTGAGGTGCTCGCCTGGTACGGGGGCTCCCTGTACGGCAAGGGCACGAACGGCCAGGAGCAGTACCTGGACAACGTCTCTGGTGCGGCGGTGCCACCCGGGTCGACGTTCAAGACGATCACCCTGGTAGCCGCGCTGGAGAACAACATCAGTCTCCGGTCGACGTACGAGGCTCCGTCGCAGATCACCCTGGAAGGCGGCTACGTGGTCAACAACGACGAGAGCGAACCCGGCCACCTGGGCTGGCCCGACCTCGTCGAGGCGACCGCGGAGTCGATCAACACCGTGTACGTTCCGCTGGGCAACGAGATCGGCGTCAACAAGATCATCCAGACGGCCCGCGACATGGGCGTTGACGCCGATCTCGACGACGTCGCCGGTGTCACCCTCGGCCAGGACAGCGTGACCGCGCTCGACATGGTCGAGGTCTACGGCACGCTGGCCAGCGGTGGCTACCGGGCCACCCCGCACATCGTCGCCAAGGTCGAGGACAACTCGGGCCGCATCATCATGGACGGCGCGACCATCAACGGGAAGCCAGTTGTCGACAAGGAGCCGACCGTTCCGCCGTCCGTGGCGCGGGACGCGACCTTCGCGCTGGAGAGTGTGATCGACCACGGCACCGGCAAGAGCGCCCGGCTCGCGAACAACCGGCCGGCGGCGGGGAAGACGGGCACCACCGACGACTTCCGGTCCGCCTGGTTCTGCGGGTACACGCCGGAGATCTCCTCCTGCGTGAACATGTTCCGCGGCAAGGGTGAGGTGGCCGACCAGCTCCGGGGCATCCCGGGCGCCGAGCGGGGTGTGTACGGAGGCGCCTTCCCGGCACAGATCTGGAAGGCGTTCATGGACGCGGCGCTGCAGGGCATCGCGCCGAAGCCGTTCGACCCGCCCGCCTACGGCGGGATCGTCACCCAGCGCAGCCCCGCGCCGGCGCCGACCCCGTCCGACCTGCCCACGCAGCCGCCGGTCGCGGGGACCGACGACTGGGACATCTTCGGCGACGACCAGAACGACAACGGCCAGAACGGCGGCGGGCAGGCCGGCCAGACGGGTCAGACTGGTCAGACGGGGCAGCAGCCACGTCCGAGACAGACCCGTCCACCCACCGGCGGCGGCGGCGGGATCGTGGTCAATCCGTTCAACAACTGAGCGAGCCGAGAACTGAGCAGCGCCGCGGGTGCCCCTGGCACCCGCGGCGCTGTGTCGTCGGGAGGCCTCGTCACCGCGTGTACCAGAATGGCCGGCATGGCCACGACACCGGCGTCGCCCAACCGGACCAGCCCGGCGCGCACCGACCCGGTGGTCGCGGGCGCGAGTGAGCTCATCGGGGGCCCACCCGGGCGGCACGCCCTGCTCGGCGCGAGCCGGAGCTGGTGGACGCCGCTGCGCGTGCTGATGCTCCTGGTGACGCTGACCTGTGTGCTCGGCTACGCGCAGAAGTCCGGCTGCCGCGACACCCGCAACTGGACGGACGAGTACCAGTACACCCGGATGTGCTACTCCGACGTGGTGGCCCTCTACAGCCAGGAGGGCCTGGTCGACGGCAAGCTCCCCTACCTGGACTACCCGACCGAGTACCCGCCGGTGATCGGCGGCGCGATGCAGCTGGTCTCCTCACTCGCCGGCCTCGGCTCGGCCCCGGCCGCGGTGTTCCGCACCGACGAGGCGGGCGCCCAGGTCTTCGACCACTACTCGATGGACTCCCGCTCGGCGCTGTTCTACGACCTCACCGCGCTGCTGTTCCTGGTGGCGGCCTGCGTGGCGGTCTTCTGCACGGCGCTGACCATGGCGCCGTCCCGGATCTGGGACGCGGCGCTGCTGGCCCTGGCGCCGACGCTCGCGCTGCACCTGCTGACCAACTGGGATGTCCTCGCCGTGGCCTTCGCGGCCGGTGGGCTGCTGGCCTGGTCGCGGCGTGCCCCACGGCTGGCCGGCATCCTGTTCGGGCTGGGCGTGGTCACCAAGCTCTACCCGGCGCTGTTCCTGCTGGGGCTCGCGGTGCTCTGCCTGCGGACCGGCCGGATGCGGGAATGGGCACGCACCGCCGTCTACGCGGTGGGCGCCGCGGTCGCCGTGATGCTGCCCGTCTGGCTCACCGCCGGCTACTTCGACGGCACGACGAAGGTCAGCGACGGCATCTGGTCCACCTTCTGGGGCGGCGGCGACTGGGTCGCGCTGCTCGACGGCAAGCAGGCCGGCGGGCACAACGGCCTGCAACGCTTCTTCGAGCTCAACTCCGAGYGCGGCGCCGACTGGGACTCCCTCGCCTTCGCGACGACCTGGCTGGCCGGCAAGTACGACACCGGCTGGTTCGCGCCCCTGCACCTGGTCGTCCTCGCCATCGGGCTGACCGCCGCCGGCGCGGCCGCCGCGCTGGCGGTGCGGCGCTGGCCGTGGCTGCGCGCGCAGGTCATCGGCACCGCCGTCGCGTGCTGGCTGGTCCTGGCCGTGGCCACGCCGCTGGTCCTCGGTGCCGTGCGCGACCACGGCATCCCGGTCGGGACGCTGAACGTCCTGACCGCGGTCGGCCTCGTCCTGGCCGTGGTGGGCATCCTGGCGCTCGCCCTGCTGGCGCCGCGCCGACCACGGGTGCCCCAGGTGGTGCTCCTCCTGGTGATCGCCTTCCTGGTGACCAACAAGGTCTTCTCGCCGCAGTACACGATCTGGCTGCTGCCGCTGATGGCCCTGGCCCGGCCGCACTGGCGGCTGTTCCTGGTCTGGCAGGCCTGCGAGATCTGGGTGCTGTTCACCCGGTTCATGCACTTCATCTACAACGACACCTCCGGCGCCGACGGGATCGACCGGGGCTGGTTCGTCGGCGCCGTGGTGCTCCGTGACCTGATGCTCTGTGTGATCGCGGCCTTCGTGGTGCGCGAGATCCTCCGCCCCGAGCTGGACGTCGTCCGCGACGGCGGCATGGACGACCCGGCCGGCGGGATCCTCGACGGCGCCCCCGACGTGCGCGGCGGGCGCCTGGGCCTGCGGCTGCCGTCCCGGCCCTGGGGCCGCGCGGTGCCCGTCTCGGCACCGGAGGCGTCAACCGCATCCCACTCCCCGCGGCCCGTCGACAGGCGGGAGCAGGGATGACGGCGGACGCTCCGGCCGAGTCGCACGCCGGGCGTCCCGTCGAGTCGGCCGGACACGCCGCTCCCGGTGGCAGCGATCCGGTGCGGCGGGTCTGGACCCGGCTGCCTGACGCCGTGCAGGCCTCGCTCCCGGTGTGGTTCGCCAGCCGGGTGGCGGTGATGATCGCGTCGTTGGCGGGGGCACGCGCCCTCTCGGACGGCCCGGCCGGCGACGCGCCCGGCCTCACCACACTCTGGGACCGCTGGGACGTCGGCCTGTTCACCAAGGTGGCCCGCTACGGCTACCTCTCGCCGTCCTACGCCGACCGGACGGAGGTCGACTTCCCAGGGCTGCCGCTGGCCATCCGCCTCGTCCACGTGGTCGTCCCGGACTGGATCGCCGCCGGACTGGTGGTCTCGTTCCTCGCCGGCACGCTCGCCGCCGCCGCGTTGTGGCGGCTGGCCGCCGACGAGGTCGGGCGGGAGGACGCGCGGTTCGCGGTCGTCGCGCTCGTCTGTTTTCCGTACGCGGTCTTCCTGTTCGCCGCGTACTCCGAAGGTGTCTTCCTGGGCTTCGCGGTGGCCTCCTGGCTCGCCGCGCGGCGTGACCGGTGGCTGCTCGCCGGCCTGCTGGGCGCCGGCGCCGCCTCGGCGCGGGTGACCGGTATCCCGTTCTGCGCCGCCCTGGTCGTGCAGTACGTGCTCGTGCGCCGCGCCGCGGGCCGCCCGCTCTTCGCCCCGCCGGCGCTGGCGCTCGCCCTGCCACCGCTGCCGATCATCGGGTACGTCCTCTACCTGCGCGCCCGGACCGGGCGGTGGGACACCTACACCGAGGCGATGCGCGCCGGCTGGAACCGCGGCGTCGACTGGCCGTGGCGGGGGTGGTCGCGGACGTGGGAGTCCGCGTTCGACGGGAGCGGGGCCTCGACGTTCGTCTGGTTCTGGCGCGGGGAGCTGCTCGCCGTCGTGATCGGCGTGCTGCTGACGGGCGTGCTGCTGTGGAGCAGGCGTTGGGGCGAGGCGACCTTCGTCGGCCTGATGACCGTCCTGATGAGCTTCTCGAACTACTACGCCTCGGGGATCCGCGGGATCCTGGTCGCCTTCCCGCTGTACCTGCTGCTGGCGCGGGTGGCCGCGCGCCGGCCGTGGGTCCGCGGCGCCTACGTCTGGCTCTGCGCACCGATCATGGTGGTCTTCGTCGTGGCCTTCACCCAGGGGAAATGGGTCGACTGACCTCGGGCGACCGCTCGCCGGGCGACCCCCTGCCGGGCGCCCATCCGACCACTCACCGCGAGCCGCCGGGACCGGCCGGCGACCCGCCGCGGCCCATCGGACGGCGGCGACACGACCATCGGGATCGGATGTCGGTCCGGGCGACCGGCGGATGCGCGAGGATAGGACGGTGGCGGCAGACGACGTACGGGTGGACGGGCCGGGGCCCTCGTCGCGGCAGCCGCCGGGCGTGACGGCGTCCGCCGCCGTGGCGGGCCTGCTGGCACTGGTGTTCCTGGTCCTCGCCCTCGTCGTGCCCGATCCGTCCCGGCACGCCCACGGGCTGCTGGTGGTCGTCGACCTGGTGGCTGTGGCCGGGGTCGGTGCGGTGTGGATCCGGGTGGTCCGCCTGGTCGGCCTCTCCGTGGACCGTCGCCGGGTCGAGTAATCTCGTCCAGACACACCGTGTGCCGACGTTTCAGCTCGCCCGTGGGGCGAACATCCGGCACCCGGTCCCTCCTGCCACGGATGATCCGTGGCCGCTAGAGTCCACAGGAGGTGGGTTCAGCCTTGCCACGCCACTATGAACTGATGGTGATCCTCGATTCCGAGCTCGAGGAGCGCACGGTCGCACCCTCGCTCGACCAGTACCTCAACGTCGTCCGTCAGGGCGGCGGAGTGGTCGAGAAGGTCGACGTGTGGGGCCGCCGGCGGCTCTCCTACGAGATCGCCAAGAGCTTCGAGGGCATCTACGCCGTCATCGACCTGCACACGGAGCCGGCCGTCGTCGCCGAACTGGACCGCCAGCTCGTCCTCAACGAGTCCGTGATCCGTACCAAGGTGATCCGGCTGCCCGAGCCCAAGGCGCCACGGCCGAACCGCCGGGCGGCGGCGTGACGTGCTCCGCCCGGCCGGCGCTGCGCGCGCTGACGCGGGCCCCTCGACCGGAGGAGCGTGATCATGGCCGGTGAGACGGTGATCACGGTCGTCGGCAATCTGACGAACGACCCCGAACTGCGTTTCACGCCGAACGGCGCCGCGGTCGCGAGCTTCACKGTCGCGTCCACCCCGCGCACGCTCGACCGCGGAACGAACGAGTGGAAGGACGGCGAGGCCCTCTTCCTGCGCTGTTCCATCTGGCGGCAGGCTGCCGAGCACGTCGCCGAGTCCCTCACCAAGGGTGCGCGCGTCATCATTCAGGGGCGTCTCAAGCAGCGCTCCTTCGAGACCCGCGAGGGTGAGAAGCGGACGGTGATTGAACTGGACGTCGACGAGATCGGTCCTTCGCTGCGTTACGCGACCACGAAGGTCACCAAAGCGGCCCGCGGTGGCGGCTTCGGTGGTGCCCAGGGTGGCGGCGGCTTCGGCGGCGGCCAGGGTGGCCCCGGCGGCCCGAGCGGGCCTGGTGGCCCCGGTGGCCAGCCCGGCGGCGGCTACAACGGCGGATCCCCACAAGGCGGTGGCTCCGGCTATGCCGGCGGCGCCGTCGACGACCCGTGGTCACAGCCCGCGGGTGGTTACTCCGACGAGCCGCCGTTCTGAGCGGCCGGGTGTCATCTTCGCGCGACCGGAACTCGGGCGCAAAACGAGGTAGGAGCTCATCCATGGCCAAGGCGGCCGTGCGCAAGCCCAAGAAGAAGGTTTGCGTCTTCTGCAAGGACAAGGTCCACTACATCGACTACAAGGACACTTCCCTGCTCCGGAAGTTCATCTCCGACCGGGGGAAGATCCGCGCCCGCCGGGTGACCGGCAACTGCAGCCAGCACCAGCGTGACGTCGCGACCGCGGTGAAGAACAGCCGCGAGATGGCGCTGCTGCCGTACACCTCGACGGCCCGCTGAGGAGGATGACGATGAAGCTCGTCCTCACCCAGGAGGTCCCGGGGCTCGGCAGCCCGGGGGACATCGTCGACGTGGCCGACGGCTACGGCCGGAACTACCTGGTGCCGCGCCGGTACGCGATTCTCGCGACCCGCGGCGCCGAGCGTCAGGTCGCCCAGATCAAGCGGGCGCGTGACGCCCGGGCGGTCCGCGACCTCGACCACGCCAAGGAGATCGCCGGCCAGCTCTCCGGCCTGTCCGTCCGGCTGGTCAGCCGCGCGGGCAAGGAGGGCCGGCTGTTCGGCTCGGTCACGGCCGCCGACGTGGTGTCCGCGGTGACCGACGCCGGAGGCCCCGCGCTGGACCGGCGCCGGGTCGAGCTGAGCACCCCGATCAAGTCGCTCGGCTCGCACACCGTCGCCGTGCACCTGCACCCCGAGGTCAGCGCGAAGCTGACCGTCCAGGTCACCTCGGCCTGACTGCGGACGCAGGCCAGGGTCGCGCCGTTCGTGGYGCCACCCTGGCCTGTTCTTGTTAGCAGCGCTCGGGATCCGGGACCGCAGGTCCGAGGGCTGGGATCTTGGGATCCAGCTCTGAGATGTCGGGACCTGGGAACCCGGGTCCGGGGGGTCGGGACCCGTTCTGGAGCAGGTCTCACAGACCTCACCCCCGCTGACGCCGGTTCCAGCACAACCGTGGCGGCTGAGTGAGTCCATGGACATGCTCTTCGCCAGGCATCAGCCGGTGGCTTCCTGGCCGCGCGGAGCTCGGTGCTCCGGGGTTCGGCGGCTTGGCGCCCGGTGACTTACTCGGATGACGCGACCACATCCAGATCACGTCTGTTTCCGCGTGTGAGCGGGTGGTGACGCTGCGGCTCGGGCAAAATGATCGTGGGCATGTCGCGGGGAGATCAGATCCCCGGACGGTATAGCTCAAAATGATTAGTCAGACCGCGATCTCGGGGTTGCGCCAAAGATTTTTTTGTCCACAGGTGTCGTATCCCTGTAGTCCTTCTGGCGCTGCGGTTCCGGGCACTCGCGGCGCCGTCATCCACAACGTCGCCGCCGCTCGTCCCGAGGCGTTCCCCAGAATCCCGCTCGTTACCAACAGGTTGTCCACAGGTGGGTGTGGATAACTTTTTGGAGCCTCCCCGTGGGGACCTCTACTGTCGAGCCCTCCACACTGGCCATGTATCCGTGGGAACGGGATAGTCCAGACGGGTGAGGTGGGCGTGATCTTCGGATCGGTGGGCGGGCGGTCGAGTTGACACCCTCCAAACTGCGGTCGAACATATGTTCGATAGTGTCGGTGGGATCGGGTCCGGTGGGATCGGGTCGGGAGCTTCCGGCGCACGGCGCTGCTCCGATCGCCCGGTCGCGGCGGCGCGCCGGTGGGCCGGTCGACATCCGAGAGGGGGAGGCTTGAGCGTCGCCGACATCGCGCGCGGGCCTGGATCCGCGGTCGAGTTCGATCGCACCCCGCCCCACGATCTTCCTGCGGAGCAGAGCGTGCTGGGCGGCATGCTGCTCTCGAAGGACGCGATCGCGGACGTCGTCGAGGTCCTCCGGGCGAGCGACTTCTACCGGCCGGCGCACGCCACCGTCTACACCACGATCGGCGACCTCTACGGCCGTGGGGAGCCGGCCGACGTCATCAGCGTCGCGGCCGAGCTGGGCCGGCAGAACCTGCTGGAGCGGGTCGGCGGGCCGGCCTACATGCACACGCTGATCTCCAGCGTCCCGACCGCGGCGAACGCCGGCTACTACGCGCGCATCGTCGCGGAGAAGGCCGTGCTGCGCCGGCTGGCCGAGGCCGGCACGCGCATCGTGCAGCTCGCCTACGGCCCGGCGCCCGACGTCACCGACGTCGTCGACCGGGCCCAGGCGGCCGTCTACGAGGTGACCGAGCGGCGCACGAACGATGACTACACCCCGCTCGGCGAGTTGCTGAACCCGGCGCTGGAGGAGATCGAGGCGATCCAGGCCCACGACGGCGCCCTGACCGGGGTGCCGACGGGGTTCACCGACCTCGACGAGCTCACCAACGGCCTGCACGGCGGCCAGCTGTGGATCGTCGCGGCCCGGCCCGCGGTCGGCAAGTCGACCCTGGGCCTGGATTTCGCCCGCGCCGCGTCGATCAAGAACGGGATGACCTCGGTCGTCTTCTCGCTGGAGATGAGCCGCATGGAGATCACCATGCGGCTGCTCTCCGCCGAGGCCCGGGTGTCGCTGCAGAACATCCGCACCGGCCGGCTGACCGACGACGACTGGGGTCGGCTGGCCCGGCGGATGGGGGAGGTCGCCGAGGCACCGCTGTACATCGACGACAGCCCGCACCTGACGATGATGGAGATCCGGGCGAAGGCGCGGCGGCTCAAGCAGCGCAACGACCTGCGGCTGGTCATCCTCGACTACCTGCAGCTGATGTCCTCGCCGAAGAAGGTCGAGAGCCGCCAGCAGGAGGTCAGCGAGATCTCCCGGTCACTGAAGCTGCTCGCGAAGGAGCTGGAGGTCCCCGTCGTGGCCATCTCGCAGCTCAACCGGGCCTCCGAGCAGCGGGCCGACAAACGGCCCCAGGTCTCCGACCTGCGCGAGTCCGGCAGCCTCGAGCAGGACGCCGACGCGGTCATCCTGCTCTACCGGGAGGACACGGTGGAGAAGGAGTCCGCGCGGGCCGGCGAGGCCGATCTGATCATCGCCAAGCACCGTAACGGCCCCACGGGCACCGTCACGGTCGCCTTCCAGGGCCACTACTCCCGGTTCGTCGACATGGCCAACTGATCCACGCCGTGATCCGGTGGAAGGGCGGCCGCCCGCTGCGGTCGGGTCGACTGGCCCGATCGGACTGGTCGGCGGGCCGACCGGCCTGAAGAGCCGGCCCCGCGGTGACAGACTGGGCGACATGAGCGTTTCCGGTGTTCCCCCGCGCGACTCCGGGGTCGTCGAGGTCGCGCGGTTCGACGTGTTGCCAGGGTCCGAAGAGGAGTTCGCCGCGGCGTACCGAACCGTCCGGCACGAGCTGGTCGCCACGCCCGGGTGCCGCTCCGCCCGGATGACCAGGGGGGTCGAGTCCCCGTCCAGCTTCGTGCTCCTGGTCGACTGGGACAGCCTGGAAGCGCACACCGAGACCTTCCGCGGTTCCGACCGGTTCACCCGGTGGCGGGCGGCGCTCTCCCCGTTCTTCGCGGCCGCGCCGTCGGTGGAGCACGTCGTGGCGATCACAGACCCCGTCGCGCCGGCACCGGCGTCGGCGGACCGGCCGGCCAGCTCCTGAGCCCGCCGGCCGTCGCGCGCCTCCGCCGCCATGATGACCTTCATCGGGTACCTCTTTCTGGCGCCCCTCTCGGCCGCGTTCTTCGGCTTTCTGGTGTGGCTGCTGCCCGCGATCGCGATGCGCGACGTGATCGGCCGAATGCGGATCCGGCCGTTCACGTTCTTCGTGACCGGCTACATCTTCATCGGCCTGATGAGCTTCTACCTGCTGGTCTTCTACGAGGACCATGAGGTCGCCCCGTTCCTCGGAACGGTCGCGTCGCTGGGCCTGGTGTGGGCGGTCCGGCGGTGGTGGCGGTCGCGGCGCGGCTCCCGCACGGTCGCCGGGTTCAACCGGCTGACGGGCCCCCGGCGGCGCTCGGGAGCGTCCGCCAGCGGGCCCGGCATCCCCCACCCGGGCCAGTGGGGCGTCCAGCCGGGGCAGTACGGCGTCCAGCCTGGTCCGCACGGCACCCACCCCGGCCAGTGGGGCGTCCAGCCTGGTCCGCACGGCACCCAGCCCGGTGAGCACCCCGGTCCGTACGGCGGGCCCGGGTATCCGGGCGTGCCCGGGCAGACCACTCCGCCGGGATATCCGGCCCCGCCCGGCCAGGGGGGACATCCCGGCCATCCGGGGGCCGCGGCCACGGGCGGTCCGCCTGGGTCCGTCGGCCAGCCGCCCGCGGATGGTGTCCAGCCGGGGGGTCCTGGCTGGACGCCCGGCCAGGATGGCGAGCACTTGGATACGGCGGGCGCCGGCGAGCCACCCGCGCCGGGCAGGACCGGCCGGATCGCCGGCTATCCGCTCGCGGCGCCGCCGCCGGACTCGCCTTCCGGTCCGCCCGGATACCCGCCGCCGGAGCGCCCGGCACCCGGCGGACCGGCGGCGGCGACACCGGAGGCATCGGGTGGACCTGTGCCGAATCCACCGGCGCCAGGCTCATCAGCGCCAGGCTCGCAGGTGCCCGGTTCGCCGATGTCGGGTGGACCTGCGTCGAGTGGTCCGGTGCCTGGTGGACCAGTGCCGGGTGGTCCGCCGGGTCCGCCGTCGGGACGACCCGCGTCGGGTGGTCCCGCGCCGGATGGTCCGGTGTCAGGTGCGGGCGGACCGGTGTCGGGTGGACCGGGCGCGGGCCCGCCGGCCTGGAGCGACGAGCCGGACATCGACCCGACCTGGCTGGAGTTCTTTGCCAGCGAGCCCGGCGGCCTGGGCACTGACGGTCCGGGCGCCGGTGGCCCGGGGGGAGGCGCCGGTCCGGCCGGTCCGGCGGGTGCGACCGGGCGAGGTGGTCCGGGCGGTCCGGTGGATTCCCCGGGACCCGTCGATCCCGAGGAGCCGGACGGGCCGACCTCCGGTCCTCCCGGCGACCGGAGGCCCTGACCTCCGAGAGCGTCGCGTGGTCGGTTCTCCGAGTGGTCTGCTCGGGCCGCCAGGTGACATGGTCGGTTCTCCGGGCGGTGTACTCGGGCTGGCGGGTGGCGTGGCTGCCGGGTGGCGTGGTCGGGCGGGTGCGGGCGAGGCGTAGCCTGATCGGTGGCGAAGCCTCCGGATCGGAGCGCGCCCGCGTGCCGCCTGTCGACTCGGGAACACCCGCCGACTCGGGAGCATCGACGTCGGAGACACCGATATCGGGAACACCGACGTCCGCTTCGTCGTACCGACGGCTGTTCGCCCGCCCGCGTCCGGCACCCCGACGCACCGCCCGTCTCCAGTGCCCCACAGCCCAGCTCAGAGGTCGAGATGCCCGCTCTGCGTTCCCGCACCACCACCCACGGTCGCAACATGGCCGGTGCCCGCGCCCTGTGGCGGGCGACCGGAATGACCGACGACGACTTCGGCAAGCCGATCGTCGCGATCGCGAACAGCTTCACGCAGTTCGTTCCCGGACACGTCCACCTGCGGGACGTCGGGAAGATCGTCGCGGACGCGGTGGTCGGGTCGGGCGGGGTGGCCAAGGAGTTCAACACGATCGCCGTCGACGACGGGATCGCGATGGGCCACGGCGGCATGCTGTACTCCCTGCCGTCCAGGGAGATCATCGCGGACAGCGTCGAGTACATGGTCAACGCCCACTGCGCCGACGCGCTGGTCTGCATCTCGAACTGCGACAAGATCACTCCGGGGATGCTGATCGCCGCGCTGCGGCTCGACATCCCGACCGTCTTCGTCTCCGGCGGCGCGATGGAGTCCGGTAACGCCGTCGTCACCGGCGGTATCGTGCGCTCACGGCTCGACCTGATCGACGCGATGACCGCGGCGGTCAACCCGAACGTCAGCGACGCCGACCTCGAGACCATCGAGCGGTCCGCCTGCCCGACCTGCGGGTCCTGCTCCGGCATGTTCACGGCCAACTCGATGAACTGCCTGACCGAGGCCCTCGGCCTGGCGTTGCCGGGCAACGGGACGACGCTGGCCACCGCGGCGGCCCGGCGTGGCCTGTTCGTCGAGGCCGGTCGCCTGGTCGTCGACCTGGCCCGCCGGTACTACGAGAAGGACGACGAGGCCGTCCTGCCGCGCTCGATCGCGACCGCGGCGGCCTTCCGTAACGCGTTCGCGGTGGACGTCGCGATGGGCGGCTCGACGAACACCGTCCTGCACCTGCTCGCCGCCGCGGTCGAGGCCGAGGTCGGGGTGACCCTCGACGACATCGACCAGATCTCCCGCTCGGTGGCCTGCCTGTGCAAGGTGGCTCCCAGCTCGACCGACTACTACATGGAGGACGTCCACCGGGCCGGCGGGATCCCGGCGATCCTCGGTGAGCTCGACCGTGGCGGCCTGCTGGACCCGAACGTGCACAGCGTGCACGCGGCCAGCCTGCGCGAGTTCCTCGACCGCTGGGACGTCCGCGGCACCGACCCGGCTCCGGACGCGGTCGAGCTGTTCCACGCCGCGCCCGGCGGCGTGCGCACCGTCGAGCCGTTCGGCTCGACGAACCGCTGGGACACCCTCGACACCGACGCGAAGAGTGGCTGTATCCGCTCGGTGGAGCACGCCTACTCGGCCGACGGCGGCCTGGCCGTGCTGCGCGGCAACCTGGCCCCCGACGGCGCCGTGGTGAAGACGGCCGGCGTCGACGAGAGCCAGTGGACGTTCCGCGGGCCCGCGCTGGTCGTCGAGAGCCAGGAGGCCGCGGTCGACGCGATCCTGAACAAGGTCGTCAAGGCGGGCGACGTGATCATCGTCCGGTACGAGGGCCCCCGCGGTGGCCCCGGCATGCAGGAGATGCTCTACCCGACGGCGTTCCTCAAGGGCCGCGGCCTCGGGCCGAAGTGCGCGCTGATCACCGATGGCCGCTTCTCCGGTGGCAGCTCGGGCCTGTCGATCGGCCACGTCTCCCCGGAGGCGGCGCACGGTGGCCCGATCGCGCTCGTCCGGGACGGTGATCTCGTCGAGATCGACATCCCGCGGCGGCGGATCGACCTGCTGGTGTCGGACGCCGAGCTCGCCGCGCGGCGGGCCGAGATCGAGGCGAACGGCGGCTACCACCCGGCGAACAGGGAGCGTGTCGTGTCGGCCGCGCTGCGCGCCTACGCGGCCATGGCGACGTCCGCCTCGACCGGTGCCGCCCGTGACGTCCGGCTCATCACGGGATGAGATCTCGCTCGGTAGCTGAATCAATCGCGGTGTGTGTGCGAAGGTGGAGCCTGTTCGCTTGGCGCGACTCCAGGTAGTCGCCTGATCACCTAGTGGTTGGGTGGGTGCGGGTGGTCGTGGCCGGGGCCGCGGGGGGCGCGACCGTTCCAGGAGATCCGCCTCGCCATGGCTCGTCACAGACGTTCGGACCGCCGCTTCGCTCGCCGCGGCCGCTTCGCTCGCCGCGTCGGCCCAGCTCGTCCTGCCGACAGCGGGATGAGGTTTCCCGTGAATCCTCGCGTCCACCGGCGTTCGCGTTCGTACCCGGCCCGGCTGCTGCTGGCGGTGGTCGCCGTGACGGTGGTCGGGCTGGGGATCCTCGGCCTGGTCGCGTGCGTGGATGGCTCCGGGGGGTCCGGATCGGGTGACGGGCCGGCCCGCCTCGGTGCGGCGGAGATCCCTACCGGCCTGGACGGATCATCCGGTCCGCTGGCGGCTTCCGGCACGGCCGGTTCCAGCACCGCTGCGCCAGGAGCCGCCTCGGGCGCCGCCGCCTCGGGTGCTGCCGGGGCGGACGCTGCGTCGGGTGCCGCTGGATCAGGTGACGCTGCGCCTGGTGCTGCCGGGTCAGCTGTCGCGGGGGCGGGCGTCGGCCGGTCTGCCGCGGAGGGCCCGGGAACGGGGGAAGTGGGCTCGGCTCCAGCGGGGACCCTTCCGGAAGGGTCGGCGTCCGGCGGCCAGGAGGGGGCGACGTCCGGTCGTGCCCTGGCGGGTGGCTCGTCAGGCGGCTCGGCGCAGGGCACGGCAGGTGGCACGGCGCAGGGCACGGCAGGTGGCACGGAGCAGGGCACGGCGGGAGGTGGCCAGGCCACGGGCACCACGGGTGGGCGGGAGCCCCAGATCCCGGGATCAGGCGTGGCAGGCACGGTGCCCGCGGCGCCGGGGGGCGCGGCCACCAGCACGCCCCAGCCCGCCGTCGAGCGGGCGATGACGCCCTCGAAGAGCGCCTCGACCAGCTCCGCACCGGTCTCCGGGGGCGACGACGGCGCGGGCCTGCTGTGGTCGGACGAGTTCGGCGGCGCGGCGGGCGCGGCCCCGGACCCGGACACCTGGATCACCCAGACCGGCTCCGGCTGGGGCGACCGGGAGATGCAGTGCTACACCCGCGACCCGCGGAACCTGGCGACCGACGGCCGCGGCCACCTCGTGATCACCGTGCGCAGGGAGCCGTCCTGCGACGGCGCGGGCTTCTCCTCCGCGCGAATCGAGACGCTCGGCAGGCGAACCATGCGCTACGGCTACCTGGAGACCCGGGCCGTGCTGCCTACCGGCCGCGGCGCCTTCCCGGCGGTGTGGCTCCTCGGCTCCGACATGCCGGCCGTCGGCTGGCCGGCGAGCGGCGAGCTGGACGTCGTCGAGGCGGTCTCGACGGCGCCCACGACCGTGCACACGAACGTCCACGGCGTGGACACCGCCGGCGCTCACTGGCAGGCCACCTGGGGCAACGGCGGGATGTACGACGCCGGGGCCGACCTCGCGGCGGCCTTCCACACCTACGGCCTGGAGTGGACGCCGTTCGCGCTGCGGTTCTACTTCGACGGCCGGCTCATCCGCACCGTCACCCGTGATCAGGTGCCGGTCTGGCTATGGGACCGGGAGCACTACGTGATCCTCAACGTCGCGGTGAACTCGGAGGGCGCGAGTGCCTCGGCCGCTGACTACCCGCAGTGGATGGCGGTCGACTACCTGCGGGTCTACGGCGCCAAGCCGTGATACTCCGACTGCCCTGGCACCCCAACCGCCCTGATGCCACCGCGCAGGCTCCGGCCGCCGCGCCTCGGCGCGGTCGGCCCGGTCGGATCAGGAGGGAACGGCCAGGGTCAGGGCGAAGTCGCCGTCCGGGTCCGTCCACTGGTGGCTGACGGAGAGTCCGGCCGCGGCCAGCTCGGCGGCGATCGAGTCGAGAGTGAACTTGGCGCTGATCTCGGTGCGCATCTGCTCGTCGGCGTCGAAGCGGGCGACCAGATCCAGGGCGCGGACCCCGACCTCCTGCTCGCGGACGCTGCGCAGGCGCATCTCGATCCAGGAGTTCTCCGCGTCCCAGGCGGCGACGTGGGCGAACCCGCGCAGGTCGAAGTCGGCCCCCAGCTCCCGGTTGATCACCGAGAGAACGTTGCGGTTGAAGGCGGCTGTCACGCCGGCGCTGTCGTCGTAGGCCGCGACGAGGCGTCGCGGGTCCTTCACCAGGTCGGCGCCGAGGAGCAGGGCGTCGCCGTCGGCGAACTGGTCGCTCAGGGCGCGCAGGAAGGCGCCGCGCGCCGCGGGCCGCAGGTTGCCGATGGTTCCGCCGAGGAAGGCCACAAGCCGCCGGTCGCCGCGGCCTTCACCGTGGCCGCCATCAGCACCGGCAGCACCGGCAGCACCGGCGCCCGCCGCCGCGCCCGTGTCCGCGGCGGGCCGGGCGCCGGGGAGAAGGCCGAGGTGGCGCTCGAAATCCCCGACCACCGCGTGCACCGAGATTCCCGGATACGCCCGCAGGATGTCCTGTCCGGCCTGGAGCAGGGTCTCCTCGTCCACGTCGAAGGGGACGAAGCGGCGTAGCACCCCGGTGGCGCGCAGCGCGTCGAGGAGCAGGCGGGTCTTCTCCGAGGTGCCGGAGCCGAGCTCGATGAGGGTGCCGGCCGGGCAGACGGCGGCGATCTCGGCGGCGTGCGCGGTGAGCACCGCGTGCTCGCGGCGGGTCGGGTAGTACTCGGGCAGGCGGGTGATCCGGTCGAACAGCAGGCTGCCGGTGGCGTCGTAGAACCACTTGGGTGGCAGCTCACGAGGGTGGGAGGTCAGGCCGGCGCGCATGTCCGCGGCGAGCGAGGCGTGCCGTTCGGCGGCGGTGAGGTGGCGGTCCACGGTGATCTGCGGGGTCTGGTCCGTTCGGGCGGGTTTGTCGGGCCTGCCCGACGGGTCGGACCCGTTGGTGGCCGTGGCGGGATGCGGCTGCCTGCCGGGCACGGGAATCGTCTCCGGGGCGGTAGCCGGTGTCCTCGATGTCATCGTGGTGCCCTCCGTCTGCCTCGTACGACTCACCGTAGTCGTTCTAAGAGATCAAACTACTAAGAGTAACTTTGTCTGTGTCGGCCACCAGGAGATATTGGTCCGGTACGTCGACCCAATCGGATTCGTCATCATCTGGCTCACTGGCGACGACGATCCCGTCCACCTCCTCGCGGTAGCTGAGGGTGTCCCGCCAGGTGCTCGCCACGAGCTGCGTGCCGTCGGTCACCAGCAGGTTCAGCCGGGACGGCGTCCCGTCCGGCTCGCGCAGCCCGCCCAGCGTCAGGACGACGTCCGCCACGGCCCGCGGCAGTGGCAACCGGGACGCGCTCTCCCACAGCAGGGCGGCCACGATGGCCGAGTCGCAGCGGGAGTCCGGCACCGGCGCGCCGGGCCGGGCCGCCAGCTCCCGCAGCGCGCCGTCGGCGGGCACCCGCCCGTTGTGGCTCAGCAGCAGCCGGCCTTCGGTGAAGGGGGCGGTCGCGGTCTCCTCGACGGGCATCCCGACGGTGGCGCTGCGCACCGCGGCAAGCACACATCCCGAGGTCACGGCGCCGGCGAACGAGCTGTAGGAGGCGTCCGTCCACATCGGCACCGCGCGCCGGTAGCGGGCGGGTTCGGGGCGCAGGCCGGGCGCGTACCAGCCGACACCGAAGCCGTCGGCGTTGACGGTCCCGTGCCGCATCCGGCGGGGCGCCCACGACTGGCGCAGCAGGCTGGACGGCCGGTCGAGGGTCAGCGCCGCGAGCGTGCGCGGGGCACCGAGCCAGGCCAGGTGACGGCACACGGGCAGGCGTGACCTTTCTGCGCGCGGGACTCGGCGCCGTGCCCCCGGCGGGGTCAGGGGGTGTCGGCGTCGCGGGCGAGCCGGAACCCGGCGAAGATCTGCCGTCGGATCGGAAAGTCCCAGTTGCGGAACGTGGAGCGGACGGCGCTGGGATCGGTCGCCCAGGAGCCGCCGCGCAGCACCCGGAACCGGGCCGGGGCCGCATCGCGAGGATAGAAGACCTCGCTGTACTCCCGGTACGGGAACGACGCGAAGCCCGGATAAGGGGTGAACCCGCCGCCGGTCCATTCCCAGACGTCCCCGATCATCTGTTCGGCGCCGTACGGGCTCGCGCCGGCCGGCCTGCCGCCCACCGGTGCGGGCCGCGCAGTGCGGTGCCCCAGGTTCGCAAGCTCGGGAGTCGGGTCGGTGTCGCCCCATGGATACCGTCGTGAACGCCCGGTGACGGGGTCGTGCGCACACGCCTTCTCCCACTCGGCCTCCGTGGGCAGCCGTCGTCCGGCCCAGCGGGCGTGGGCCTCGGCTTCATACCAGCACACGTGCTGCACGGGCTCGTCGAGAGGCACCGGTTCGACCCGCCCGAATCGGCGGCGTGTCCAGACGTCGCCGTCGCGTGACCAGAAAAGCGGCGCCGTCAGGCCCTCCTGGCAGCGCCACGCCCAGCCCTCGGCGGACCAGAGCCGCTCGTCGGCGTAGCCGCCGTCCGCGATGAACGCCAGGTGGGCCCGGTTGGTGACCGGGTAGCGGCCGAGGCGGAAGGCGGGCAGGAACACCCGGTGCGCCGGCCGCTCGTTGTCGTACGCCCACGGCTCGGTCGACGTGCCCATGGTGAACTCGCCGGCCGGCACCAGGACCTCGGCCGCCTCGTCCACCGGCCCGGCCGGGGAAGGCGGCGCCGGCCGCGGGTCGGCCAGGACGGGCGGGCCCGCGCGCAGCTGCAGCGTCGCGAGCATCGTCTCGTCGTGCTGGTGCTCGTGCTGGATCACCATGCCGTAGACGAACGACCCCGACAGCAGCCGAGCACGCCGGTGGACGGCCGCGCCGCCGTCCCGCTCACCGTCCCCGTTCGCGGCCCCGTTCCTGCTCTCGGCCCCGTTCCCGTTCCCGGCTTCGGGTCCGGCGGCCTCGCCGGCCGTCTCCGGGGCGTGCAGCAGGTCGGGGTCCAGCCCGGTCAGGACGTCCATCGCCCGCCCGCGGACGTCCCGCAGGTACGCGCGGGCCTCGTCCGGGCCGAGCAGCGGCAGCGCGGTCCGGCTGGCCCGGCTGTGCCGGAAGGCGTCGTAGACGTCGTCCAGGCCGGGGCGCAGCTCGGCCGCGCCGGTCAGGGCGCGCAGCAGCCAGATCTCCTCGTAGTTGCCGATGTGCGCGAGATCCCAGACCAGCGGTGACATCAGTGGCGAGTGCTGGCGCAGGAGGTCGTCCTCGGTGAGGTCGGTGTAGGCGAGCGACCGGTCCCGGGCCGCCGCCAACCCCGCCGCCAGCGCCTCCGCGTCGAGGGCAGGAGCGGCCGTCGGGCCGGCAGGGGCTGCCGGGTCGGGAGCGCCGGCCCGGCCGGTGGCGGCCGCCGCGGTGGCGGCCGCGGCGGCGGCGGGGCCACGGGTGGTGGTCGGGTCGCCGGTCAAGGGACTGGAACGCACTGGGACGCCTCCTCGCGCAGCAGCTCAGCCGGCCCGCGCGCCTCGAAACGCGCGTTCAGGTCGTCGGCCGGGGAGCGCCCCCGCCGCGTGTAACGGTTGGCGAATGCCTCCACCGCGGCCCGCAGCCCGGGATCGGCGTCCGTCCGGGCGAGCGCGTCCAGGGCCAGGTCGACGCACCGCACCGCCGCACGGTGCAGTGCCGGGTGCCGCAGGCCGAGCTGGGCCGCCAGCCGCCCCTGCCGGGTGACCGGGAGGCACGCGGCGAGCGCGGCCCGGGCGGCGGCCGGCTCGTCGAGGAGCACCGCCGGCACGGCGACGGCCACCGGCCACAGGTCGGACGGCTGAGCGTCCAGGTAACGCAGCTCCAGCCAGCCACGTGGCCGGACGGGCGGGAACAGCGTCGTCGCGTGCCAGCCGAGGTCCTGGGCGGTCGGGGGGCGTGCCACCGGCCCCGCCCCGGCCATCCAGTCCCCGAAGGTCGTCCGGTTCCGGACCGGCTGGTACCGCCCGTCCGGTTCGCCGACCATCATGAGGTCCGCGTCGTGCAGGTAGCGGGCCCAGAGCCAGGCCAGGTGGGCGTCTCCGGTGGGCGGCGCGCCGGGGGCGTCGCCGCGCCCGCCCAGGCCCGCCTGGGCGAGCCACGCCGTCGCCGGCGCCGCCGGGTCGGGCAGGACCGGCCCGGCGCGGCTCGCGTCGATACCGGCCCAGACCGCCTGGCGACCCGACTGCCAGGAGATCTGCCGGCCGTGGGCCAGCGGCGACGCGGCGAACATGGCGATCAGTACCGGCTCGAGCGCGTGCGCGAGCCGGAAACGCTCGACGGCCTGCGCCGTGTCCGTGCCGATGTCCAGGTTGACCTGGACGGAGGCGGTCGAGCACATCATCGTCCGGCCGTCGTCGCAGTCCCGGGCCAGGAAGTGCTGCTCCATGGCCACGTACCGGGAGGCGGTGGTGTGGCGGACGGGCGTCCGCAGCGGGTCGACACCCATGCCGACCAGGCCGAGCCTGCGCCGGGCGAGGGCGCCGCGGACGAGCGTGAGGTCGGCGCGCATCGCGTCCACGGCGGCGGTCAGGTCCAGCGGAGGACCCGAGAACTCGAGCTGGCCGCCCGGCTCGAAGGTGAGCCGGCTGCCGCCGGGAAGCCGCGGGGCCGAGCCGGTGCCCGGCGGGCCGCCGTCGCGGGCCTGGCCGTTCTCCCGGCCTCGGTCCGGTTGTCGGCCCTGGTCACCGGGGGCGAGGACGCTCTCCAACGCCGCGGCGGTCTCGTCCGCGGGGACGGGCCGGCGCGGGTTCGCGACGTCGACGACGAACCACTCGGTCTCGATGCCGACCCGGTTCGTCGTGGCCGCGTCCGGAGTCGGTGAGCCCGGGGCGGCGGGGGTCACGTCCCGGGCGGCGAGGCGCAGGAGATCGTCGAAGGTGGCGATGGGAGTCGCGGCTCCAACCGCGGTTGGAGCCGCAGTAGGAACAGTGGTCTCTGTGTGATCTGCTATATGATCTGTCCCGCTGATCAACTCGGGTCGAGCGGCCGGTGCCTCCTCGCCGGTCGTGCCCCGTCGTCGGCGTCCAGAAGCCTCAGGTGTCACGCAGGGTGGCATCGAGTGGCTCCTCTCTCGGCGCCTCGATCCTCAGAAGGCGCCTGTCGTGAGGGCGTTCTCCCCACGGCGGCGGCCCGGCTACCCCTCGTGGGGCCGCCGTGGGCTGATGCCCACCCGACACAACCCGTGGTGATGGCTTCCACTTCCCCAAAGGTGGGACATGGGACCTCCGTGGTTCTTCCGGTTATTCCACGCTTCAGGGCTGTTGTGGTTGTGAATTGGATGGAAGTGTGACTCTGATGGGGGAGATTCCCGGTAGCGCGCGGTGACCAGGGCACGGCAGACTCGCAGTCAMCCCCCTGCGGTCCGCCGAAGCGCGGCGGCGATATAGACCTGACGGGAGGTGGTGACCGCGGACACGTCCGATCGCGTGTCGGCCGGTAGGTCGGCCATGGCCGAATACCTGCGCCGAAGACAGTTGTACGCCGCCGAACGCGGCGACAGATCACGACGGGTGATGATCACTGCGGCGGCGGGCGCCATCGGTGCCGCCGTGCTCGTGGGGCTCGTGTGCGGTGCCGCCGGGCTCGCGGGCGGGACGGTCGCGCAGGTCGCGGTGCTCACCGGGCTGGCCGTGCTCGGTGTCCTGGCCGCCCGGCACTACCGCGTGCCGCCGGAGATCGAGGCCTGGCGGGTGGACGCGGAGGCCGAGCGCCGTACCGCCCGCTCGCTGGACCGCCTCACCCGCGCGGGCTACACCGTCCTGCACGACCGCCAACTCGCCGACTCGGCGGGCAACATCGACCACCTGGTCATCGGGCCGTCAGGCGCCTGGGTGGTGGAGACCGACGCCCACCGCGGGCCGATCCGGCAGAACGCGGCCGGGGTGTGGGCGGGCAAGGTGCCGCTGCGCGCCATGCTCGGCCTGGTCGCCTGGATGGGCGAGGAGGCCACCGGCCAACTCGTCGCCGAGCTCCCCTCCGGATGGCAGCTCGAGGCACAGTCGGTCGTCGCCTTCGCCCGTACCGAGGTGCCGAACGGCCTGGCCCTGGTCGACGGCGTGCTGCTGCTGCCGATGGCCGGAGTCGCCGACTACATCCTCTCGGCCGGGGTGGTGCTGCGCCCGATCGATGTGGCGATGCTGGTCGACGTCGCCGAGCGGGTGTTCCCTCGCTACGAGGTCGCCGGGCCGCCCCCGTCGTGGCCGACCCGCTCGCGGCTGCGCGGCCTGCTGCGCCGGTAACGGCGCCAGGCCTCTGGCGCGGCGCGCCGGGCTCACCCGGTCGCGCCGCGACCGGGTCTGCCCGGGCCCTTCGGCTGGCGCGTCGAGCCGGGTTCAGCCGGGTTCAGCCGGCGGTGTCGGGCGTGCCCGGCGGCGGGTCTCCCAGTGGATGTCCGGTCTCCAGCGCCGGGGCGGCGGCCCGCCGCACGAAGGCCGGTGGCCCCGGGGGGTCGGTCCACGAGCGGGGGGTGAGCTCGGGCGGGTCGAGCTCGCTGGGGTCCAGGTCGTCCGGCACGAGGTTGGTGTCATCGACCTCGCCGTGCATCTTCGAGCCGTTGAGGACGACCGGGATCTCCAGGTCGCCGACAACGTGCTCGACGTAGAAGGCGCGGTTCTGGATCAGCCACAGCGCGTAGCCCGGGTCCAGGCGGGGGAGCAGGTCGGCGGCCACGTCCGTGAGCCCGAGGGCCTCCTGGGTGTCCGCGATCTGGTCGGACGCCTGCTTGTACAGGATGCGGATCGCGGTCTCGGCGAGCAGGCCCTTGGCGATCTCCACCGAGTCGGGGGAGGCGGAGAGCAGGTCGGAGATGCGGTGCGCCACGATCGCGTTGGCGCAGCCCCACTGACGCGCCAGCTTCTGCTGGGCCGACAGCCGGCGGACCAGCCCGGCGAAGCGCATCAGCCGCCAGCACTCGTCGTAGACCACGTAGCGCTGCACGCCGTCCTGGCGCATCAGCGCGGCTTCCATCCATGCCTGCGCACAGGTCATGATCAGAGCGATCATCTCGTCGCTGCCCTGGACCCGCTCCAGGTTCAGCACCGCGATCGGCCGGTCGAAGTCCAACGGGGACGTCGTCGGGCCGTCGAAGAGACCACCGAGAGCACCGTGCGTGAGCCGGCGCAGGGTCAGCGTCGCGTCTCTGGACGCGTCGCGCAGCTCGGTGGCCGTCATCGGCAGCGCCGAGCAGTCCTCCTCGCTCGGGTCGGTCATCGCCTCGAGGACGTGTGGGAGCAGAGGGGTGGCCCAGCGGTCCGGTGTCGCGCCGGTGATCTGCCGGGTGACGACGTCCAGCGCGAGATCGACGGCGGTGTGCTCGGCCGGGGTGAGCGGTACCCCCTTCGCGGTCTCGATCAGTGACGAGAGCAGGGACGAACGCGCCCGCTTCACCTCGCGCGCCCAGTCGGCGTCCGCGATGCCGCGCGGGCGCGGAGGGGCGTCCAGCGGGTTGAGCCGGGTGGACATGCCGGGCCCGATGTATGTCGGCTCGCAGCCGAGCCGGCGCGCGAGCCGGGTGTACTCACCCTTCGGGTCACAGGGGACAGCGGCCTGGTACCCGAAGGCCGAACCCCGCGAGATCAGCGTCTTCAGCAGCGCGGACTTGCGGGAGCCGACGGCCCCGAACACCGCGAAGTTCGGGTTCTCGATCACCTGCTGCCGGTAGAGCTCGAAGACATCGAAGTCGAACGAGTTGCCCGACCAGACATGCCGGCCGATGTACATGCCGGGCGCGTCGAGCCCGGAGTCGACGACGAACGGATAGATCCCGGCGATCTGGGCCGTGGTCTCCATATGGGCTGGCAGGCGCAGCTTGTGATACGCCCGTCCGGCGAACGGGCCGAGCAGCTTCGGGGGCTGCGCGCCGCGGCGCAGGGCGGCCTGCGCGCGGCGCATCGCGGCCCGTTCGGCGTTGGCCGCGGCCCGCTCGGCTCGCCGCGACCGGCGGTCGTGCGCCGCCGCGGCCTTCGCGCCCCGGCGGCGGGTGCGCGGGCTGCCGCCGAGGTCAACGAACCCGTCGGCGTCGCGGCCGGGATCATGGCCCGGGTCAATCTGGCCGGCGTCGTCGTACTCGTACTCGTAGTCCGCGTCGTAGTCGGCGCTCGCGCCGGTGCCGCTACCAGGGACGTCGTACCGGATCGGGTCGCCCCAGGCGGCGTCGCCCCCCACCGCGGGCGGGCGGGCGGTCACACAACCCCCACAGCCAGCGGCAGCGCGCCGACGCTGAAGCCCTGGTCCTGCTCGCCGACGAGACGGACCATTTCGAGGCGGCTGCGCGAGGCCAGGGTCTCGGCCTCACCGCAGGCGTCCGCGAGCGACTCGAGGTCGTCGGCGGAGACGGTGACGAACCCGTGGAACCGGAAGGCGCCGAAGCCCGCGATCAGCTCCTGCTCACGGCGTTCGACCTCGTCGGCCTCGGCCACATCCCGCTGGGTCGTGACCTTGCCGACCTTGTCCCGCATCTGCTGCTCACCGAGGTGCGCCATCCGGCGCCGGTTGACCGCCTTCTCCGCCTTCCTGCCGGGCAGCGGCTCCACGACGAGCGACACCGTGCGCCGGCACGTGGTCTCCATCAGCAGCGGCGCGAGGAAGGCTGCCGGTGAGGGAACCCGGGGCCAGCCGTTGATCCAGTACGTGGTGTGGAAGCCGGAGTCGGTGCGGTAGTGGTCCCAGGCGTTGACCGTCCGGACCGGGCCGGCGATCGCCGGGTCGATGCCGGACGGCAGGCCCTTCAGCCCACCCGCGAGGTCGGTGCTCGCCCCACCCCGCGCATCGATCATCTCGATCGAGTACGGGTCGTAGGTGGTGCGGATGACCGCGGCCAGCGCCCGCGGTGGCAGCCAGCCGACGGTGCTGATCGACGCCCTGGCGAGTGCCGCCTCCATCGTCCGCAGCTCACCGAGCAGGACGGCGCACGCGGCCTGGTCGCCGCCGCCGGCGCGTTGGATCGCCCGGCGGGCGTCCTTCGCCCGGAGCTGGAAGGAAAGGTAGGTCTCGTGCCGCTGCGCCACCGGCCCGGCCGCGTCGATGACCTGCTCGTACGCCTGCGACGCCCACGAGTCGTCGTGATGACCGCGCACCCGCCAGTGCCGCTGGAGCTGGTCGCCCGAGTCCGGCAGCGTCCGCTCCAGCCACTGGATGCGGGACAGCTTGCCGCCACCACCGGTGAGACCGGCCAGCAGTTCGCCCCAGGCATCCACCCGGGCCTGCTGGTCCCCGGACTCGAGCAGCGCGAACTGGCTGCCCTTCACCTGGAGGACAGCGGTGTAGGTCTGCTTCTTCACGTCCTTGACGACAGCCACGTACCGGCTGCCACCGACCGGAACCGACAACATGACCAGGCTCGACAGCGGCCCTGGCAGGACCGTCCTGGTGATCCGGTCGTCGCCGGGACCGAGCCGGAAGAACCCTCCACGGAACACCGTCTCGCCCGTCACCTTCTGCATCGTGAAGCCGAACACGATCGGCACCCACTGGTCGAGGTTACGATCCTCCACCCGGACGAACGCGACGAAGGCGAACCCCGCGGCAAGCAGCAGCCACACGGGCACGAATACCAACGGCGAACGCAGCGCTCCCAGAACACAGAGCATCACGCCGATCAGGAGCGCGAGCTGAGGCCAGCGCATGCCGAGGAGCACACCGCCGCGTTCCAGCGGCCCGAAGCGGTAGCTGCGTTCAGCGGCCATGAGCTGCTCACCCACCCCCGGTACGCGCCGGCGGGGTGACCCGCGGCTGTGGTGACGGCGTCACCGGGGGCCTGCCGGCCGAGGCGCCTGCCGATCCGCTCGGCGCAGACGCGGTACTGCGCCCGCCGCCTGACGTGCCCGGACGGGCCGCGCCGCCGCCACCTGACGTGATCGCCCGCGCTGTCTGGGGCCGCGCGGTGGACGTAGCACGGACCGAAGCGGTCGCCCGCGTGCCGCTGGACGCCGCCTCGCGGCCGCCGGCCACAGCCGGGGCCGCGCCCGAGCGGGTGACCCTGGCACGAACGCCGCGGACCGCCGCGGTTCCGGCGGTTCCGCCAGCCGCCCCCGCGGCGGCCCGGGCCGGAACTCCGAGCGGGGAGCCGACGCCACCGCGACCCGGGCGAACACTCGGGCGGGCCGTCGGCACACCGGCGCCCGCGATGGCACCGGCGTCGCCGAGCATTCCCCGGTTCCGGGTCTGCAGACGCGAGCCGATCCCACGGAACGTCTCCCGGGACGAGGAACCGAGCAGAGCACCCGCTCCGTGCCCGAACGATGCGGCGCTGCGGCGCCCGGCCGATCCGACCGCGCGCATGAGCTGGACGTCGGCGAACCCGAGCAGGTGCATCAGCATGAACGGCGAGAACACCGCCGCGATCATCACAACGACACCACTGAGAATGCTCAGCGTCTGGTCAACGGCTGATCCACTGGGATCCTGGGCGATGCCCGCCCCGAGGGCAAATATTGCGTAGATCACCGGCTTCGCAAAAATCAGCGCCACCAGCATCTCGGTGGCCCGCTTCATCCAGGCACTCGTCGTCATCGTCGGCTGGCCCGCCAGGTACAGCGGGATGAACACAGCCACGACGATGATCGCGACCTTGCGGATGTAGAGCACCACGAACAGCGCGAACGAGAAGATCGCCACGAGCAGCGACAGCACTAGGTCGAGGGCGAAATTTCCCTGTTCGGGTAGTTGTCGCAGCTGCCCGACCAGGTCGGCGCCCAGCGCCTTGTTGTCGCCGAACGCATCCGCCATGCCGTCCGAGGCGGCGAGGACCAT
Organism: Parafrankia soli; assembly: GCF_001854695.1. Taxonomy (GTDB): domain Bacteria; phylum Actinomycetota; class Actinomycetes; order Frankiales; family Frankiaceae; genus Parafrankia; species Parafrankia soli. Next base: position 162,160 of record NZ_MAXA01000224.1, on the reverse strand, counting down.
CTGCAGCAGCGTCAGGGCGATGAACGACCCGATGATCGCCGTGCCGGTCGTGGCGAGGGCCCGGACGAACACGTGCGGATCGCCCCGCAGGGCCGCCACGGTGCAGGAACAGAGGAAGAGCCCGGTGACGATCAGCACCGACATGMCGAAGACGATGTTGTAGTTGTCGACGACATACTGCGCGTTCAGGTCGACCGCTGTCTTCTGCGCCGCAAAGCTGAAGACAGACGACGACAGGTCGGCCGCCATGTTACAGAAGGCTTTACCAACCGAACTCAAAAACTCGTCAGCCGCACCACCAGCTAGATCCTGGAGAGGCGATAGAGGGGTCCAGGCAAGGACGATAGTATCGTCTGGTCCGGAGGTCGGTGTGCCAGTCATTCTTTAGGACCTCCAGCCATTATGAAATTCCTGTACTCCCCTGCGGAGCGGCTGCGAAGAAGCGGTCCGTCTGGGCCGTCATCTGCGTTAAGTAGCTTCCAGTCATCTTGATCCCAGCTAAGCTGGCATCGGTCGGATCCCCAGCGGCTTTGTGCTTGTTTATTGGGATCCGTCGAGTCGTACACCCCAAATGAAATTGTGGCCCAGACGAGAATTTTTACCTCAGAYTCCGAGCTGGATTCAACCTGATATCCGATGGGTCGAGCATCGAAGTTGACGCTGGGATCCTGAATAGAAGGAACACCTAGCGCCGCGGCGTTAGCGCGGTCGACTTCCAGTATTCCATTTGCAAGCATATCTGCTGACGTGGGAATCGAAATTGAGCGAAAGAATTCGTGAATTCTATCGGTTGTCCGGTTAGTGGGCGTGTTGTATGCGGTGAAGTAGTTTCCGCAGGCGCTTATTGCGCCGGCTTCTGTGTGTGGGTAGCCGACGGGCACGCCGAACTGGTTGACCCGGGTGGGTGCTCCGATCGGGCTGTCGCCGGCCGCGGGCGCCGCGGTCGCCTCGCTGCTCGGCGGCACCACCACGGCAGGCGTCCCGGTCGGGGGCGCCGCGGTGGGCACGTCGGAGACGGGCTCCGGGTCGGCCGAGGCCTTGGGACCGTCGTCCGATGAATTCCGTCCCATGAAGAAGCCGAGCGCTCCGGCCCCGATCGCGCTCACCGTGGCTGTCGCGACGATGACGATGATCAGGCGCCTGATCGCCCACTCTGCCAGGCTCACCAACGCCTACTCCCCTCCCGTGCCGGCAGGGTCATCATCGCAATGTCGGGGCCCAGATACCCCCGGAACCGCTTAGAAGCCTGTGGACGGCAGCTCATGGACCACGTCGGGGTCATCGACGACGTCTTCGGCGGGCTGGGGGGCAACAGTCTGGACCACGGCGGGTGGGCGCATGCCGTTCGTATCGTCGGTGCTGTTGGATGCCGAGGCGCCCGTCGCCAGGAAAAAGTTGACGAAGGCAGCGGCGGCGCCCACCAGGAACGCCAGGCCGAAGCCGGCCAGTACGCCGCTCTTACCCACCATCGAGGCGCGGTCGAGGCCCATGCGCTCGCCGAGCGCCCACGCGATTCCGCCGAGGAGCACGGCGGCCACGGCGGCGATCACGGCGTAGGCCGCAAGTCCGTTGACCAGGTCTTTCAAGGCGTTGATGCCGGGCGCCTTCGAGTCGTCCGGGTTGACCTCCACGGCCAGAATGGCCGCTGCCGAGGCCGCGGCTGCATCGACGATCATCGTGGTTCCCTTCCTGCGGGCGGTTGGCCGCCCGGACGATCCGGCCCGGACACCCGCGTGGGTGTTCTTCCGTGCCGCAGGTCGCCAAATGATACGCCCGACACCTCTGCGTGATCAGTATCGGCGTTGCGTGGCAACACCGGAGCGGTGCGTATCGGTCGTTCGAACTGCGGTTGAAAGGAGGGATGTTCTCCGCCGGCCGGTGTCCCGACATCAGCGTCGGCGATGCCGGCGAGCGCGTCGACGGTCTCGGCCGCCAGYCGGAGGTAGGACCTCCTGGTCGCCCACCGCAGCCGCGGGATGCGGACCGGGGTCCCCCTGCTCGGGTCGAGCCGCGGGTCGTACGGGACCCGCACGATGCCGTCGACGTGGCGGGCCAGCCGCGCCGTGGCGGTGCGTGTGCGTGGTGACGGGCGGCCGCGGCGGGGCGACACGACGGCCGCGATCACCGCGGGACCCGTCCGCTCGTGCGGCGGGTGGCCGGGGCCCTGGCCTGACGGGGTGCGCTCCCGCGCGCTCACGCCGACCTCCGCGAGTGAGCCCTGGGGATCGCGCAGGTCAGTGAGGGTGGCCTCGAGGTCGGACGCGGTCGCGAGGGTCACGAGGAGGATCACATCGGCGGCGCGGATCGCTTCCGGGGTCAGCGGTGCGGTCGCGGGGGCGTCCATCAGGATCAGCGGGTACGCGTGACCGAGCGCACCCAGGGCGGAGCGCAGCATGGCCGGGGTGATCGGCTCGTCGACCGGCACCAGCGCGTTCGTGGTCTCCTCGTCGCCGACCGGGCGGTCGACCGGCAGCACGTCAAGGTCGAAGACGCTGCCGGACCGCCGCGCGCCGACGAGCGAGCGCAGCTCGTCGGGCGTCGCCTTGGCGGCGGAGCGGCGCCGGCGGGCGATGTCCGCAACCGTGGTGGTGCCTCGGCTGCCGACCCGCGCGACCAGGTTGTCGCCTCGCGACTCGTCGATCTCGGCGCTCTCCGACGAGGTGGGCGGCACGAAACCGGGCGTGGCGGCCCCGGGGTAGAGATCGATCGCGAGCACCGGCTCGGCACGCACACCGGCCAGGGTAAGTCCGACGACCCCGGCCAACGTGGTGGTGCCGGAGTAGGGGAACAGGGAGGTCACGGCGATCCGCCACGAGCCCGGCAGGGCCACCGCGGCCCGGTCCGAGAGAGTGATCCGTAGCGGGATCTCCTCCCATGGCTCGAGGTCGTCGAGGTCGGCCCAGGGCTCCTGCCAGGGCCACAGGCCCTGGCCTGGGCCCTGGTCGGTCAGTGCCGGCGCGCGGTCGGCGCCGGTGCCCGGCCTCGGGAGGTGACCGGCGGGAACCAGCTCGGTCGAGGGCCGCGGGAGCACGTCGGACGTCCGCTCGGGTGCCGCGACGCCGTGACCAGCCCAGGCCGCGTCCGTGGACGCGGCCTCGTCGGCGGGCGGCGCTCCGCCTGTTGACGGGCTTCCGGCCGCGGCCGAATCGTCGGTCTCGGTCTCGCCGGCCGCCGCGCCCCGCCGGGTGCGCTCGGCCGGGCCGCTGCCGCTGGCGGGATCGCCGGGCGGGGCCGCCTCGCCCGGCTGGGCGGGCTCCCCGAGGCTGACCGGTTCGCCGGCCTCCTGCCAGGCGTCGACGGCGCCCCACACGGGAGCACCGGTTGACTCGTCGTTCCCGGCATCCGGCGCCGGGCCCGGCGCCGGATGGGGGGCCCAGGGGTCGTAGTAGGACCCGCTGCCCGGCTGGTCGCCGCTCGGCGAGCGGCTTTCCATCGGGAGACCACCGAACTCCACGGGGAGACCGTCAAGCTCCACGGGGAGACCACCGAGCGACGGATCCACCAGCGGGACGTCGGCCTGCTCGTAGCCCTGCGAGGGCCACGCCGGGGCCGGCGAGCCAGCTGCCTCGCCGGGCGCGAGCGGCTCGGACCGGTCGTACGGCCCTTGCGCGTCGAACGGCCCTGGCCCCATGCCCGGCGTGGGCTCGCCGAACGAGCCGCCGGACGCGGGACCAGCCGGTGGTGAACCCGCCGCCGGGTGGTCCGCCTGTGGCGATCCCGTGGCCGGGGCGGGCCATGCGGTCGATCCCGTCTCCGGCCCCGCCGGCGGGGGGCTGGCGGCGGGGGTCCTGGGCGCGAGGGCGGACGGGCGCCCGGGACGGCGCGGGCCGGCCGACGTCGGCCGGCGGCTGGGCGGGGGCGCGCTGGTGCCGCCCGATCCGCCGGACCGCCGGACCGGCGCCTCAGGGCGCTGAGAACGCGAGGCTGCGGACCTACCCGAGCCGGCGGCCCGGCCGGTTCCACCGGACCGCGCGCCACCGGACCGCATCGCGCCCGAACCACCGGCACTCGAGCTGCCGGAACCCGAAGCACCGGAACCGGGCCCGCCGGCACCTGACCCGCCGGAACCAGGCCGGGCCGCACTACCGGGCGTGCTCGAGCCCGCGTACCCACCCGAGCCGGCTGACGAGCCCGGGCTCCCGGCGGCTCCGGCGCCGCCGGGGGTGCCCGGAGCGGCCGTGGTGCCCGTACCGGCGGCGGCAGCGGCCGCCGCGGCCGAGGTCGCGGGCGGGAAGCTCGGGTCCTTGCGGCCCATCGGCGCCGGCGGCGGGACGGCGCGGGGTGTGGCGGCCCGGCGCAGCATCGGCCGGCGCGGCGGGGCGGAGCCGTCGAGGGAGCCGTCGGGCGAGCCGACCGCCGCCGCGGCGCCCGCGTCGAACCGCCGTGCCTGGTCAGCGGCCCTGGGCGATTCGGGGCGCGGCGAACGGGGCGGCACGGCGCGGCCGCCGCGGGCAGCGTCGCCGGGCGGAACGGGCGTGCCGGGCGGAACAGACGACCTCGGCGGGACGGGCCCGGCTGCCGGCGGCGTGCGCGGCAGGCGCCGCCCCCGACGCTGCCCGGGCTCGCGCGGCTCCGGGGCGGTGCCGCGGGTCATGCCCGTCCGGCCTGATCCCGATATGCCGGACCGGCCTGCGGGGGGCGGGTCGCCGGACACCGCATCCTCTAGATGGAACGCTTGGTCCTGCCACGATCCGTCACCATCGTCGGTGGCGGAGACATCGTCGGGATCGCCGCGCCGACGGTTCCGACGGCGGGCAGCTCGGGCCGCCGAGCGGTCGTCGCTCTCGCCATCGCGAGCCGGGAGCTTGGCCGCGGATGGCGTAGGTGAGGGGATTCGCGCACCTATCAACGAAACGGGCCGCGCGTCCCCTTCCTCGCCGTACGGTGCCTGTGGCACATCGCTCACGCGCCGTCGCCCTCCTGGCAGGTCTGGGCTGATTGCAGGTCTGGGCTAGTTGGTGCCAGTTACGGTTACTTACTGTTACTTGCTCTCGGCTGCGGTCGGATCGATGTAACACGAGCCATTCAAGTATGACAAGCGCCAGTTGGGACTCGCCAGGGCGGGCATTGCGGTGTTAGCCTCCCTCGCCGGTGCGTACCGGCGGACGATCGCCGGCTGAGAAAGGGGCCCTGGGTGGTGCAGGACGGCTTCTCGGTGGCCTCGTCGCGCCCGGCGCGGATGCCCGCGCGGCCTGTCTCCAGGACCGCGGAGCCGATGGCCCCGCCCGCCGCGTCGGGCGCTCCACCTGCGACGACGCCCCGCCCGCCGCGTCATGCGGACGACGACGACGTGCTGACCGTCGACGAGTTGGTCTCCTGGCTGCGGCTGTCCGAGAGCACCGTGCTCAAGCTCCTGTCGGAGCGCGCGATCCCGGCACGCAAGGTCGGGCATCAGTGGCGGATCCGCCGCGGCCGGGTTCGTGACTGGTTGGACGGCCACGAGTGAGACCACGCGGGAACGAGAGAGAATCACCGCATCGGCACTTTGGTTGCTCTCGGTCTAGGGCACCCGCGGCCTCCGTGATTTTGATCTCGTCGCTGCTGGTGGTCACGGCCGGGTGCGGGGCGATCGGCGACGCCACCCAACCGCCACCCTCGGCGACCACCGGGCCTCCGCCGGGCGCCAGCCAGGCCCCCGGCCCCCCGCTCGCCACCGCGACGGCCGACCCTCAGGGCACGGTCGATCCCACAGACCCGGTCTCCGTGGCGCGGGACTGTTTCACGAAGTGGCAGTCGTTCGACGCGCGGACCGACTCCGGCCCGTCGGCCGGGGTCGAACGCGCCCGTGACTGTCTGACACCGGATTTCGCCGCGGAGCTGAGCGGATCCGGTGCCGGCGCCCCGGCCTCCGGCGAGCCCGGCACCGGCGGTCCGGCCGCCGACCCGCAGGCCGGACCCGCCTGGGACAAGCTGCGTGCCGCCGGCACGCGGTCGACCGTCACGGTGCTCGCCGCGACCCCCGTCGGCGGCGCGGACACGACCGCATCCGGGCAGGTGTCGCTCCTGCTCAACGTGCGCCGGGAGACCGTGACCGGTGACGGGCCGCCCGAGGTCACCGTCTCCACGCCCGCGGTGACGATGCTCGTCGGCACCGACGGCACCTGGCGCCTTGCCGGCGCCGACCTCGCGAACGCCGCCGGCGACGCGCCGGGCCGGTAGCGGCGAGACGGACGGGGGCGGCTGGGATGGCGCTGAGATCGGGCCGGCGGAGAAGCTGGCTGGTCTGGCTGGGCGTCGGCGGCTTCGTGACCGTCGCCGGAGCGTTCCTGCTGATCTCCGTCCTGATCCTGCTGATCGCCGCGCCTTTCCTGGACGACAAGAACATCGGCGGCCGCACGATCGTCAACTCCGAGGGCATCCCGGCGGAGTACGTCCAAATGATCATTGACGCGGCCAACGCGGCGGGGTGCCCCGAGGTCACGCCCTCACTGCTGGCGGCGCAGCTGCGCCAGGAGTCCGGGTTCAACCCCCGGGCGCAGTCGCCGGTCGGCGCGATGGGCATCGCCCAGTTCATGCCGGGCACCTGGGCCTCGCACGGCACCGGCGACGTGTGGAACCCGGTGGACGCCATCCCGGCCGCGGCGCGCTACGACTGCGCGGTGGCTGCGTCGGTCGCGTCCGTCCCGGGGTCGGGGCAGGAGAAGATGCTCGCGGCCTACAACGCCGGGCCCGGTGCCGTGCTCGCGTACGCCGGTGTGCCGCCTTATCCGGAGACGCGCAACTACGTGCGCACCATCCTGGCGCAGGCGCAGGTGTACGGCGACGCCCTCGACACCGGGGAGACGGTCTCCGTCGAGGCGCTGGGTCCGGTGATCGACTTCATGCGCTCCCAGATCGGCAAGCCCTACGTCTGGGGGGCGACCGGACCGGGAGCCTGGGACTGCTCGTCGCTCGTCCAGGCCGCCTACCGGATGATCGGCATCTCCATCCCCCGGGTGACCACCGACCAGCTCGCCTTCGGCCCGCGCGTGTCGGGAGTCGACCCACAGCCCGGCGACCTGCTGTTCACCCCTGGTCCGGACGGAACGGCCCTGGCCCCGGGCCATGTCGGCATGTACGTCGGGAACGGGCAGGTCATCGCGGCGAAGGGAGCACGGTGGGGGGTCGTGCTCTCGGAGCTGTCGGACTGGACGACGGTCGTCGCGGTCACCCGTCCGCTGGCCCGCGACTTCTGACGGGAACGGGGCGGGTCAGACGGCCACGTCGGAGACGAAGTTGCTGAGGCCGTCGGCCACGGAGCCCAGCGCGCCGACCGCGCTGTGGATCACATCGGCTGCGTCTCCCGGCGAGTTGACCATGTAGAACAAGACGAAGATGGTCACACCCCACGGCCAGATCAGTTGCTTCATGTGGGTCCTCCCGAGGAGCTGTGGGCAGCCGGCGGCGTCGGCGACCGGTGCTGTTGGTAACCGTCGGCGGTTACCGACAGCACAGGTGTACTGACTTCGAGTAGCGGTCGCAAGAGGAACCGCCGTGCCACGGCGGGGTCCGCGCCGGGCCTACCGGTGGTCCTCCGGTGCCTCGATGTGGCGTCCTCGACGGGGGTGTGGCCTTCGTCCGGCCGCCGCCGGACCCGGCTGGCGTGGGCGGCGGCCGGATGCCGGGAACGCCTGTCGTCGCGCGAACACCGCCATGTGTCGGAAGGCACAGAGTGGACAGTGGTTAGACCATCCGTAGCCAGTAGTCGGGCCGGAGGATCAACGGGTGTACTGATCCATGTCGCTCCGGGCAGGTTGACGTCGACTCCCTGCTCGGAGCGACAGCCAGCCGTCCCGTCCGGTTACCTGGAGTAATGATCGCTCGGGTTGATCAGGCAGGAGGGATGCTCTGGGCGAAGCGGAAGACGTTGTCCGGGTCGTAGGCGCTCTTGACCGACCGCAGGCGCGGCAGGTTCGTCCCGTAGTACGCCTCCGCCCAGTTCCTGAGCTCCGGATCGATGTAGTTCTGGTAGGCCGATGCCGACACATGGGGCGCCATGGCCGCCACCGTGGCCCGCAGCCACTCGGCGTTGCGGTGGCGCAGGCCGGCGCTGTCCCGCACGTCGTAGCCGGCGATGTACTGCGCGCTGGCCAGCACGTCGCGGTGCACGAACGCCGTCTCCCCCGCCCCGACCCGGCCGATCGCGCCGCCCCAGGAGTCGAGGATGACCCCGCCGGAGCGCAGACCGGCCTCCCGCTGACGGCTCTCGATCGCGCCCAGCAGCGCCTCCGACCCGGCCGCGGACAGCGGCTCGGTGAGGAAGTTCGAGGCGGCGAGCTGGGCGACCCGTTCCAGGGCCCCGCCCGGGCTCCGCCCGGCGAGATGGCACTGCGCGACAGTCCGCCCCGAGCAGCCGGCCTCGATCAGCATCGCCTCCAGCGGTTCCCGCTGGGCGGCGAAGGTGGACGTCGGCGCGCTGCCCACGGCGTCGACCAGCTCCGCCAGCAGCGCCCGGGCCGACGACGGGACCCCGGGCGGTTCGCTGATCACGCCGCTGATCCGGATCGTGGGCGTCCCGGTCCCGTCGGGCGTCGGCGCGGTGGTGATGACACAGGTCGACCACAGTTCGTCCGGTGCGCCGGGGCGCAGGTTCCACTCCTGCCAGGCCGCGACGACGACGGCGGCCGCCGCCCACGGCCAGCGGTAGGTGAACAGGGTCAGCGGGGTCGCCCGGTGGGTGGCGAAGGTGAAGGACGTGACCACGCCGAAGTTGCCGCCGCCGCCGCCACGCAGCGCCCAGAACAGGTCGGCGTCGCGTTGGCCGTCCACCTGGATGATCTCGCCGGAGGCGAGGACCACCTCGGCGGCGAGCATCCGGTCGCAGGTCAGGCCGTGGCGCCGGCCGACGACCCCGATCCCGCCGCCGAGCGTCAGCCCGGCGATCCCGACCGTCGGGCAGGAGCCGGCCGGTAGCGCGGCGCCCGCTGCCGCTAGCTGGGCGTAGACCTCCACGAGCTGGGCGCCGGCGCCGATCGTCGCGATCCCGGAGCCGGGGGTTCCGGTGCCGCCGGTCGCGCCGCCCATCCCCGACCGGATTCCCGGGTGCACCGCGTTCAGGGTGGAGACGTCGAGGAGCAGGCCGCTCGTCGTCGAGTAGCCGCCGTAGCTGTGCCCGCCCGCGCGGGCGGTGAACGGGATGCCGGTGGACCTGGCGAAGGCCACACCGGCGGCCGCATCGGCCGGGGAGGCACAGTAGGCGATCGCCCGCGGCCGGATCCGGTCGAAGGCCGGGTCGAAGAGCTGGCTGGCGGTGGGGTACTCGGCGCCGCCGGGCCGGACCAGCCGGCCGGAGAGCCGGTCGGCGAGCCGGTTCCAGTCCCGCTCGGTCGGCTCGCCGTTGTCGTCGCCGCAGCCGGCGAGGCCCGCGCCGAGCCCACCCGTACCGAGCGCCACCAGGCCCGCCCCGGCGAGCCGCAGCGCCCCGCGCCGATCGAACATCCTGCCCGTCTCGTCCATCCCGCCCGGCCCGTAGCACCTCGCCCGGACTGTTTACTCCTCCGCCTGCCGCAGAACGGTCGTCACGGTGCGGTCGAGGGCGATCCGCCGGACGACACCGTAGCTGCCCTCGCTCACGTACACGGCGCCGGACGTGTCGACCGCCAGCCCCGTGGGGGAGGAGATGCGGGTCTCGGTGGCCAGGGCGCCGTCCGCGTCGTCCGCGGTGGACTCGTCGCTGCCGGCGAACGTCGTGATCTTACCGTCCGGAGTGACCATCCGGATCACGTTGTTGTACGTGTCGGCGATGTAGAGCTCGCCTGCCGGGCCGAGGGCCAGGTCCTGCGGGGAGGCGAGCAGCGCGTCGACCGCGGGCCCGTCGTCGCCCTCGTACCCGGACTGCCCCGGCTTGCCGGCGACGAGCGTGATCTTTCCGTCCTTCGTGATCCTGCGGACGGTGTGGGCGCTGCTGTCCGCGACGTAGAGGGTGCCGTCGTCGGCGAGTGCGAGCCCGGACGGCGAGGTGAGGGTGGCGTTCACCGCCGGCCCGCCGTCGCCGGCCGTACCCGACTCGTCGGCGTTGCCGGCCACCACCGAGATCAGGCCGTCGGTGGTCACCTTGCGGACGCGGTAGCCGGCGGTGAGGTAGAGGGTGCCGTCCTCGGCGGCGACCACCGCCGAGGGACCGGACAGCTTCGCGCCGACGGCGCGGCCCGCTCCGCCGCCGAAGCCGGTGCCCGGCCCCGCGCCGGCGACCGTGGTGATGGTCGTGTCGTCGTTGACGCGGCGGACGCGGCCATCGTCGCTGTCGGCGATGTACACCTCGCCGCCGGGGCCGACCGCGACCCCGGCCGGCCCGATCAGGTTCGAGGCCACGGCCGGGCCGCCGTCGCCGAGCACGGGGGTGGGGGACGGGGACGGGCTGGCGCTGCCGGTGGCTGTCGCGCTGCCGGTGGCCGTGGCGCTGGGCACGGGAGCGGGCGGGCCGACCCCGGCGATCCGGGTGACCACGCCGTCCGTGCCGAGCCGGAGCACCTGGCCCTGGCCGGACGAGCCGCCGCCGTCGACGACGTAGAGGGAGCCGTCCGGGCCGACGTCGATGCCCTCGGTGGTGTAGAGGCCCCTGACCTCCGCGGCGGCGCCGTTCCAGGCAGGGCGGTCGGGATCGTCGCCGGACCCGGAGACCCAGAACCCGATGCCGATCGCCGCGGCGAGGACGGCGAGGGTGGCGACCGAGGCGATCAGCGCCGTCGGGCGCCGCGGGCCGCGCCGGCCGCCGTTCGCGTGCCGCCGTCCGCCACCCGCCCGCCGGCCGCCGGCGCCGGCCTGATCGACCGCGGTGGGTGCCAGCGTCGCGTACGGACCGGAGCCGCCCCGGCCGGCCTGAGGCCGTCCGAGGTGCGCGGCGAGTTCTCCTGGGGTGGGGGTGGTCCCCTGGGTGTGGCCGGCGGCGGCGAGGATCTCGTCCGGCAGCCGCACCGGCACCTCGCTGGCCGTCAGCCAGCCTGGTCCGAAGACCGTGGTCGCCGCCGTGGCGAGCGCGAGCGCGAAGTCGCGGGCCGTCGGCGGGCGCCACCCCGGCTCCTTGGCGAGCGCCGCGAGAATCACCGCCGCCAGCGGCGGCGGCGCCTCGACCAGCGGCAGCGGGGCCACCGACAGGTGGTGGTGCAGCAGCGCGGGGACGGTCAGCCCCGACGGGAACGGGGTCCGTCCGGCGAGCAGCTCGTAGAGGACGACGCCGAGCGAGTAGAGGTCGGTGCCCGGCCCGAGGCGGCTCCCGGTGATCTGCTCCGGCGCCATGTAACGCGGGGTGCCGACGAGGCCGGTCGTGGTCGCCGCCGTGGTCTCGAGGATCTTGGCGATGCCGAAGTCGGTGACCTTGGGGATGCCGTCCCCGGTGAAGAGGAGATTGTCCGGCTTGATGTCGCGGTGCAGCACGCCCCGGTCGTGCGCGGCGGCCAGCGCGCTCGCCGCGGCCAGCCCGATCGCGCAGACGGCCCGCGGGTCGCGCATGGCCGGGCCGCGGTTCTTCAGGCTGCCGCCGGTGAGCTGCTCCATCACGAGCAGGCACAGGCCGTCGCGCTCGACGTAGTCGTAGATCCGCACGACGTGCGGATGGTCCACCCCGGCGAGGACACGGGCCTCGGCGAGGAACCGCCCGCGCAGGTCGCCATCACTGCCGCTGTGGCCGTCGCCGCCCGGCTCCAGCAGGACCTTGACGGCGACGTCGCGGTCGATCAGCCGGTGCCGCCCGGCCAGGACAGCACCGAAGCCGCCCCGGCCGAGCTCGCCACCGAGCTCGTATCCGGTCAGGGCCGCGGCGACGCGGTTGGTGTCGACGAATGTCACGTGACGGCCCCCCGCCGGGCCGCGTGCACTGCTCGCTGTCGGGTCATCTCCGCGCCGCCCTACTGCGCGACCGTCGTGATCGTCCCGTCCGGAGCGATGCGGCGCAGCCGGTTGTTGCCCGAGTCGGCGATGTAGAGCGCGCCGTCGGCGTCCTCGGCGACCGAGCTGGGCTCGTTGAACTGGGCGGCCGCGGCCTGGCCCCCGTCGCCGCCGGAACCCTCGGCCCCGGTGCCGGCGATCGTGGTGATCGTCCCGTTCGGGTCCACCTTGCGGACCCGGTTGTTCCCGTAGTCGGCGATGTAGATCTCCCCGCCGTTGCCGAGGGACACCGACGGGACGGAGAGCTGGGCCGCGGTGGCGGGGCCGCCGTCGCCGGAGAAGCCCTTCTGCCCGTTGCCCGCGACCGTGGTGATGATCCCGTCCTTGGTGATCTTCTGGATGGTGTTGCTGCCGAGGTTGGCGATGTAGAGCGTTCCGCCGTCATCCAGCTCGACGTCGTTCGGGCCGTCCAGCTTGGCCGCGGTGGCGGGGCCGCCGTCGCCGGAGTAGCCCTGGAGGCCGGTGCCGGCGATCGTGTTGATGATCCCGTCCGGGGTGATCTTCCGGATGCGGTGGTTGTCGTAGTCGGCGATGTAGATCGAGCCGTCCGGGCCGATGGCGACCTTCTCCGCGCTGTTGATCTGGGCGGCCGTGGCCGGGCCACCGTCGCCGGAGAAGCCCGCGGTGCCGGTGCCGGCGATCGTGTTGATGATCCCGTCCGGGGTGATCTTCCGGATGCGGTAGTTCTGCGCGTCCGGGATGTAGATGTTGCCGTTCTTGTCCGGCACCGCGGAGCCGGGGCCGTTGAGCTTGGCGGCCGTGGCCGGGCCGCCGTCGCCGCTGTATCCGTCCGCGCCGGTGCCGGCGAGGTCGGAGACCTCCCCGGTCCTGGCGACCTTCTGAATCCGGTCGGACGACAGGCTCGTGATGAACAGCGTGCCCTGCGGGTCGATCGCGACGCTGTACGGGCTGAGGCCCTGCACCGTCACCGGCGTTCCGGTGTAGGCGACACCGGGGACCGGGAGCACCGACACCTGGTCGCGGCTCGAACCGCTGTCGTCGCTGCTGCCGCCGCCCGACAGGCCCACGATGAGGCCGATGGTCAGCACCACGACCACGGCGGCGGCGACGGCGGCGAGGATCAGCGTCCGGTTGTTGCGGTTCGGGGGTCCCGGCTGGGGGCGGTGGCCGCCCATGGGCGGCCGTGGCGGGGCCTGGTGCGCGGGCGGGCGGGGCCCGGAGCCCTGCCAGCCCTGGCCACCGAAGTTCTGGGCGCCGGTGGGCCGCGGACCGCCCGGCCCCGGCTGGCCCGGGCCGGGCTGCCTGGGCTGCCCTGGCTGGCCGCCGTAGCCGGGGACGGGCCGCGGCGGCGGCGTGGAGCTGGGCGGGCCCATGGGGCCGGGGGGCCGGGGCGCCGCGGCGGGTGGTGTGAGCGGCATCGGCTGCGGGGTGGCCCCGCCGGGCTGGCCGTAGCCGCGCCAGCCGCCAGGGGGCGTTCCGGGAGTCGGCCCGGGCCGGCCCTGACCGCCCGGCACACCCTGCCCGGGCATGACCGGCGTGGCGCCGGGGAAGCCCGAGGTGGACGGATGCCCGCCGGTCGGGCGCATCTGCTGGTTGGGCCGGGGCCCGCCGGGCCCGAAGCCGCCGCCGACGGGCTGCTGCGGGCCGGAGCCCGGCACCGGGCCGCGGTAACCGGGGCCGCCCGGCTGCCCGGGCGCGTAACCGGGCCCGCCAGGCCTGCCAGGACCACCAGGACCACCAGGACCACCAGGACCACCAGGACCCGGATAGCCGCCCGGGCGCGTGGCGGCCGGGAACCCGCCGGAGTTCCCGGAGGTGGTCGAGCCGCCGATCACGCCGCGGATCTCGTCGTCCACCCGCAGCTTGACGTCCGAGCGCGCCACCCAGTTCGGCCCGTACGCGCCGGCGCCGGCGCGGGCCAGCTCGAGGGCGAACTCGGAGGCGTCGGAGAAGCGGGCGCCCGGGTCCTTGGCCAGGGTCCGCATGATGACCGCCGAGATCGCCGGCGGCACCGTCGTGAGCGGGTCGGGCATCACGGTCAGGTGGTGGTGGGTCAGCGGCTGCACCGCCATCGGACGTCCGAACAGCGGCCGCTCGGCGAACATCTCGTAGAGGACGCCGGCCAGCGCGTACAGGTCGGTGGCGGGGAACAGCCGGGCGCCCATGATCTGCTCGGGCGCCATGTAGCGCGGTGTGCCCAGGATGGCGCTGGCCGTGGTCTCCGCGCCGTCGAAGATCTTCGCGATGCCGAAGTCGGTGACCTTGAGCAGCCCGGCGCCGTCGAACATGATGTTGTCGGGTTTGACGTCGCGGTGCAGCACGCCCTGGCGGTGCGCGGTGGCGAGCGCTGCCGACGCGGCGACGCCGACGGCGCAGATCGTCTCCGGGGAGAGCTTCCCGGCGGTCATCCGCTGCTTGAGGGTGCCGCCGGAGAGCAGCTCCATCACCAGCAGGCAGGTTCCCTCGTGCTCCACGTAGTCGTGGATCCGCACGATGTGCGGATGGTCGAGCTCGGCCAGGACGCGGGCCTCGGAGAGGAAACGGGCGCGCAGGTCGGGGTCGTCGGTCGTGTCAAGGAGGATCTTGATCGCGACCTTGCGGCCGATCAGCCGGTGCTGCCCGGCGAGAACGAGGCCGTAGCCCCCCTTGCCGAGGTCCCCCTCGACCGCGTATCCGGGGAGCGCCGCCTCCACGAGAGATCTGTCGATAAGCAAGGTCGGTTCCGTCCGTCACCGGCTGCCGGGCCGTCACCACGATCACCACGCGGTGGTGACATCCCGAGGGCCACATCGTGCGGGTCGTGCGTGGGCTGTCCCGCGTGTTGTTCGTACTAGTCGCCGCGCTGGATGGCGCTGGTTCCACCTCGGTTCATCGGGCGGTTCATCGGGCGAGACGCGGTCGCGTGGGTGCACCGCGGTCTTTTGGTGTTCTTCGTCGCGTTCTCGGCGATCCTACGGCCTGTTCCCCCACATTCCGCCCCTCGCAGGGACCCGACGGGCGCGTCAGATGCGCGACTGCACCATGCTGGTCGTCGTCGACAGGTGTTCGGCCGTGTGGGCGCGCGGACGGCGCGGCACACGACAGCACTCCTCCGAGGAAGGGCCTCCAACGTCATGGCGAACACCGAGTCCACCGCCCTCGCCGCTGGAACGGTCGTCGACCGGACCCCGGAGTGGGCCGCGCTGGCCGCGCACCACGCGGAGATCTCCGGGGTGACCCTGCGGAAGCTCTTCGCCGATGATCCGGGCCGCGCCGATTCGTTCACCGTCGAGGCGGACGGCCTTCGGCTCGACTACTCCAAGAACATCGTCACGGCCCGGACGGTCGAACTGCTGCTCGCGCTGGCGCGTCGCGCCGGCCTCGGCGCGCGCATCGAGGCGATGTTCGGCGGCGAGCGCATCAACGTCACCGAGAACCGGCCGGTGCTGCACGTGGCGCTGCGCACGCCGCTCGGAACCAGCATCCACGTGGACGGCGTCGACGTGGTGCCGGAGGTGCACGCCGTGCTCGACCGGATGTCGGCGTTCTGCGACCGGGTCCGCTCCGGGGTGTGGACGGGGGCGACCGGCGAGCACATCACGACCGTCGTCAACATCGGCATCGGCGGCTCCGACCTGGGGCCCGCGATGGCCTACCAGGCGCTGCGGGACTACTCCGACCGCTCGATCGCCGTCCGGTTCGTCTCGAACGTCGACCCGACGGACATCTGGGAAGCCACCCACGACCTCGATCCGGCCAGGACGCTCTTCATCGTCGCGTCGAAGACGTTCACCACGCTGGAGACGCTCGCGAACGCCCGCGCCGCGCGGGCCTGGCTCACCGCCGCGCTCGGCCAGGACGCCGTCGCGCACCATTTCGTTGCCGTGTCAACGAATGCGGAGAAGGTGGCCGAGTTCGGCATCGACACGGCCAACATGTTCGAGTTCTGGGACTGGGTGGGCGGCCGGTACTCGATGGACTCCGCCATCGGTCTCGCTCTGATGGTCGCGATCGGCCCGCACCACTTCCGGGAGATGCTGGCCGGATTCCACGCGATGGATGTTCATTTCCGGAACACCCCGTTCGAACGGAACCTGCCGGTTCTGCTCGGCGTGCTCGGGCTGTGGTACCGGGACTTCTTCGGCGCCCAGAGCCACGCCGTGCTCCCCTACAGCCAGTACCTGGACCGCTTCCCGGCGTACCTGCAGCAGCTGGACATGGAGAGTAACGGCAAGTCAGTTGATCTGGCCGGCCGGCCCGTACCGGTGCCGACCGGCCCGGTGGTGTGGGGCACCCCGGGAACCAACGGTCAGCACGCCTACTTCCAGCTGCTGCACCAGGGGACGACGGTCGTCCCGGCCGACTTCATCGGCTTCCTCGCGCCCAACCACCCCGGTGTCGGCGACGTCGACCAGCATGTCCTGCTGATGGCCAACTTCTTCGCCCAGACGGAGGCCCTCGCCTTCGGCAGGACGGCGGAGGAGGTCGCGGCCGAGGGGGTGGACGCCGGCCTCGTCCCGCACCGGACGTTCGCCGGAAACCGTCCGACGAACACCCTGCTGGCGCCGAAGCTGACGCCCTTCGCCCTGGGCCAGCTGGTCGCCCTCTACGAGCACAAGGTGTTCACGCAGGGCGTCGTGTGGGGGGTGAACAGCTACGACCAGTGGGGCGTGGAGCTGGGCAAGGTGCTGGCCGGACGGATCATCCCCGAGCTGACCGACCCGTCGGCGTCCCCGCGGCACGACAGCTCCACCAACGCGCTGATCAACCTGTTCCGGTCGGTCTGAGCCGCGACCGCCCGGTCCAGTCCGGTCGCGGGCTGGGCTGGGCGTCGTCAATTAGTCATCAAGGTTTAACGATTCCTTGATCTATGTTACTCTCTGCAATCGACTCACGGGGCGGTGGCCCGTGCTGCGACGGATGGAGATCCCGGGGGGCGCACGCATGCGGGTCGACGCGACAGCCACGCGGATGACCGTGCGGCGGACCGGGGACGACGTCGTGATCGAGCTCGGGGGCGAGTTCGACACGGTCGGCAGGCTACGTTTCCGCGAGCAGGTCGGCGAGCTGCTGGGCCGGGGCGGCGGAGTGGTGACGGTGGATGTGGCCGAACTTCGGGCGATCGACATCGCGGGTCTCGCCGCCCTGCTCCGGGCGGATCTCCTGCTCCGTCGCGTCCACGCCGAGCTACGTATTCGCGCGGCCGCGCCGGCGTTCGCCGAGCTCGTCCGCGAGACCGGGCTCGCCGGCCGGCTTCGCGTCGAGGAGGCCGGCCGCCGCCGCGGCCACTGAACCGCCGTCGAAGCCTTCGTTCAAGCCGCTGTTCGGGCCGTCGCCGCCGCCCGGCGTGATCCCCGCCGCCAGCGCGAGCGGCGGGCCCACCTCGGCGATCGTCCGCGCGGCGCGGCCGGTGACGGTGAGGCTGCGTTCGACCCGGCTCATCATCAACATCCCGGCCATCGCGAGAAGCGGGAAGCCGAGCATGATCAGAATTGCGGGTGATGTCAGGTCCACCAGTGCCCCCAGTGGTCGGGCCGTCGGGGATCCGGATCGGTGTCCCCGCAGGTCCGCCTACCCGAACCAGCGGTCGCCTCACGTGCGGGGGGCGGTGCGGATCCGGACTCACCCGAGCCGGGTAATCACCCACCCGGTGCGTCAGGTCGCCAGAGTGTGGGCTATCCGGTGCTGTGCTCCCAGCCCAACTCCTCGTACCCTTCCTTCACCATGTCTGTGCGACGCGCCGATCTCTCCGCCGGCGGGGGAGGTCCGACCGTCAGTACCGAGGACATGCGCGCCCGCCTCGCGATGGTCACCGAGCAGGTGGATTTCGCCCTGGCGGAGGTCGCGTTGCGTGGAGCGGCCTACCGGCGCGCGGCCCAGGACGCCGCCGACTGGCAGTGGCCGCCGGAGTCGCCGCAGAATCTGGCCAGGCCGGTCGTCGCCCGGGCGCTGTTGGCGCAGCTCACGGCGGTCGCCCGGCTCCGCCTGTGGGCGCAGGAGCTCTACTGGCTGCAGGAACAGGTCCGGCTCAGGGCAATGGTGCCCTGAGCCGGACCTGCTGGATCTGGCGCGCGCCCCGCGTCAGGCGGATGAGCAGTCGATGTTGGACGGCCCCGATGACGCCCCGCTGACCTGGTTGTCGCAGCTGACGATGTTCTGGGTGTCGGCACCCTCGTGGATGTAGACGCCGTAGCCCTTGGCGTTCACCGGGAGCCGGTTACGGCGGAAGGTGTTCTGCCGGCCCCAGTTCTCCTGCTCGACGTGGGTCTGGAAACCGTCCTCCAGAGTGCCGCCGCCGATGCCGGTGTTGTCCTCGATCAGCCAGCCGTTGCCCTTGATGTCAATCCACGAGTCGGCCTCGGCGAGGGAGTCCGACGACAGGGTGTTCCCGCGGATCACCCCGCCGCTCGTGCCCTCCTTGATGTCGATGTTCTCCGAGGTCGTGCCGGCGATGTCGTTGCCGATGACCGAGTTGCGGTCGCTGCGGTCGGGCCCGCAGTCGGTATACTTGCACCAGTTGCTGTGCGCGCTCCCGACGTAGACGCCCTCGCCGAACTTCTCCCGCCGGTTTCCGGTGTCGCGGATGACGTTGCCGACGACCAGGTTGTCCGAGCTCGCCGTGCGCAGGTGGATCGCCTCGTCGCCGATCGTGTTCACCTGCAGCTGGGCGATGATCGAGTGCTGGACGCGGTCCGCCATCACGCCCTTCTGGCCGTTGCGCACGGTGAAGCCGACCACCCGTACCCAGGACGCGCCGTCCAGGTGCAGTACGTAGTCCGTGTCGTCCTCGCCGTCGAGGACGGCCTTGGGCGAGCCGCACAGCCAGATCGGCGCGGCCTCGGTGCCCGAGGCGGCCAGCTTGTAGCCCCCGGTGTAGACGCCGTCCGTCATCCGGATGATCGCCCCCGGCTTCGCCGCGGACAGGGCGCTGCGCAGGTCACCGCCGTTGTTGACGGTGGTCCCGCCGGCGGGGCACTCGACCGGCCGCTCCGCGGCGACGGGCGCTGCCGTCGCGAACGGGTCGGCGGCCGCGGTCGCCGGGGCGCTGGACGGGGCGGCCGTCCCGGTGCCGGCGGACGGCGTGGCGCTGGGCTGCGGGCCTGCACCGCCGCCGCCGGAGCCGCAGGCGGTCAGGGCGACCGACGCCGCCGCGAGCGTGCCGGCCGTCAGCAGCACCGCGGCTCGTCGCCGGGATCGTCCCGGCGAGATGGTCCTCACCTGTTGTTTCCCCCTTTGGAACGGCGGCGGCGACCTGGCGCCGTGCCCACCGGATCGATGATCTCGAGGTTCCCGTCGAACGGCCGTGTCGTGATCTCGGTCGTGACCTCTCCCGCCGACATGTCCGGTCCGACCGACAGGTCCCGGGGGGTGCGGTAGAAACGCAGGCCGCGCAGGGTCGGGTGGGCGTCCTCGCTGATCGGCGCGGCGGCCGGAGTCAGTGTCGCGGCCGGCGACAGAGCGGCGCCGACGTCGTCGGTGCCACTGCGGTCGCCGTCAAGGTCGCCGGTACCGGAGTGACCGGTACCGGCGCCACCCGTACGGAGCGCGGCCGTGTCGCCGGAGCCGGCCGTCGCGGACCGTGGCCGCGCCGGGGATCGACCCGGCTCCGCCGCGCCGGCGCGGCGGCGGGAGCCAGGCCTGGCCCGACCGCCGGGGGCTGGCTGGACGTCCAGCGCAGCCCCCGCCGGGCTCGCCGCGGTGAGCACGGGCGCCGCGGGGGCCAGGACGCCCGCGTCAGCCCTGGCCGGGGTCGGCCGCACTCGGCCCGGCGTGGGGTAGCGCTCCGCGGGCACCCGGGGAAGTGCGGTGCCCGCGGGCGAATGGACCGCCGAGGACTCCGTCCGCTGGTCGGGGATGCCGGAGAAGGCGGGATCGGGGCGCATCGTGCCCCCGGTCAGGCGGCGGACCAGCAGCTCGGACTCGGGGTAGGGGTGCTGCGGCGGACGGCGCCGGGCCCGCCGCCGCGCCCACCAGCCGGCGAGTGGGAACAGCGCCACCAGGCCCCACACGATGAGGGCGGGATGGCGGCGGATCAGCGTGTACCAGTGCTTCGGCTCGCGTGACACCCAGGCGTCGGAGTTGTTGCTGTGCACGTCGCGCGGGTTGATCCCGACCGCCTTGCGGGTGTCGACCGCGCGCCAGCCCTCGCCGGCGAGGGTGTTGTGCTGGATCGTGCTGCCGTCCGAGACGCCACGCAGCGTGATGGCGAAGTCGGTGGCGCCGCTCACCTGGTTGCGGCTGACGATGGTGGTGAGGGCGTCCTGGGTGATCACGCCGAGGCGGCCCTCGGCGAGTTTGTTGTCGACGATGGCGGTGCGGCGGGCGTCCGGGCCGATCTGGATGCCGGCCTCCTCCGCCCCCGTCACCTTGTTCCCTGTGATCTGGGTGCCGTTGGCGCCGCTCTTGACGACGATGCCGAGCTGGCCGCCGCTGATCGTGTTAGTGCGGACGACGGTGTTCTCGCCGCCGACGACCCGGATGCCGTACCGGCCGTTGCCGGAGACGGTGTTCTCCTCGATCAGGGTGTCCTTGATCTGGTTGACCTGGACTCCGGTCGCGGTGGCGACCACGCCGAGGCCACGGCCGTCCAGCGAGATGCCGTCGCCGCTGTTGTCATTCACGGTGCTGCGCATCACCCGGGAGCCCGAGGCACGGTCGATGGTCATGCCGTCGCCGTGGTTGCGGGCCGCCGTCACCCCGGACACGAGCGTGGTGATGGCGTCGCGGTGCACGGCCAGGCCGGAGCGCTCGTTGTCGGTGAGGCGCACACCGACCATCTGGATGCCCTCGCTGCCGGAGACGTACGCGCCGTAGATGTTGTCRCTCAGGGTCGAGTTCGCCGCGCCGCCCGTGCTCGGCTCGCCCTTGCTTCCCGTCCAGGCCACGCCGCCGGTCCGGCCGTTCCAGAAGCCGAGGTGGTTGGCGCTRGTGTTGCGCATGATCAGCTCGCCGCCCATGGTGCGGATGTAGGCGCGGCCGTCCACGGTGAGCTTGTCCGGCTCGAGGTTCTGAACGTCCCATCCGACGACGGTCAGCGGCTGCTCCGGGGACCGCCCGGCGAACTCCAGCCCGCCGCGCCAGGTGGCGACCGAGGCGAACCCGGACGCGCCGCTGGCCAGGCGCAACGCGGTCACGCTGGGATCGATCACGAGCCGGGCCTGCGGGCCGACCAGCACGTTCGCGGTGAACAGCACGGCGCCGTCCACCTCGCGGCGCCCGCCGCCGGCCGCGACGACGTCCCCCGCGGTGTAGGGGGCCTGACGCGCCGGCAGCAGCAGGGTGGGCAGGCTGCCCGCGGCCTCGACGAGCGTCGGCGCGGTCAGTACCCCGAAACGTTCGAACATCGAGCGCAGCCGGATGTCCTCGGCGTCGACGAGGTTCGACTGCTTCTTCGCGTCCGCCGAGCTGACCGGGGGCAGCGGCGCCACCGGTTCGGCGTGCGCGGGGACGGCCGTCAGCAGGCCACCGCCCCCGATCGCGGCCGCCGCGAGGGTGGTCAGCGCCGCCCGCCGTATCCAGGACGGGACCCGCGCGGTGACCGGGCGGCCGACCGGGAACGGCGATCCGGCCAGGCGCGGGGGCCTCATCGGGTACCACCCGTCGCGGTCGCCGTCGCCGGGCGGGGGCTCGCGGCCGGGCCGGTTCGCGTGGAGGCGTCGGTCTGGCCCTCCCCGCCGATGAGGTCGGAGCGCCGGGTCAGCCAGCCCTGCTTGTTCATCGACACGAACGCCCAGGTCTTGATGGGCAGCGCGACGACGATGATCATCAACACGGTGAGCGGGAGGATGAAGACGTCCCGCGGGTGCTCCTTGAGGTGGGAGAGCCCGCGGATGAACCGCCCGAGCAGCAGCCAGGCGATCGCGATGATCGGGGCGTTCGCCTCCGGCCGGAACATCCACAGCACGAAGTAGGTCATCGCGACACCCATGGTCACCGGCGTCAGCACGATCTGCAGCACGCTGACCTGGGTGATCAGCGGCTGCCGCCACAGCCAGCCCTTGTAGATGGCTGTCAGGTAGGTCCGGTAGGAGTTCCGGCTCCAGCGCACCCGCTGCTTGATGAAGGCCCGCAGGTTGTCGGGGAACATCGACATCGCGTGCGCCGTGTGCTGGTGCATGGTCTTGTAGCCGGACGCGAGCACCAGCCAGGTCAGCCGGCCGTCGTCACCGGCGATGCACCGCCGGCCGAGGAAGAACTCGTGCTCCAGGTTGTGCAGCACGGGCAGGATCGCCGAGCGCCGGTAGGCCGCCGTGCGCCCGGACAGGCAGGCGACGGCGCCGACCCGGCCCTGCGCCGGCACGTAGTCGAGGTAGCGGATGTCGACGAGCCAGTTCGCGACCCGCCGCCACACGCTGCTGCGCGGCTCGTAGACGTTCTGCCGGGTTCCGACCCCGCCGACCTGCGGGTCGACGAACGGCATCTGCACCGCGGCGAGCAGTCCCGGCTCCCACGCGGTGTCGGAGTCGCAGAGCACGACGATGTCCTTGGTCGCCGCGGACAGTCCGACCCCGAGCGCCGAGCGCTTGCCCTCGTGGACGAACGGGATCACGCGGACCGTCGGGTCGGCGCGCTGGGCGAGCCTCGCGATGAGCTCGGTGTCCTCCACGTCCGGGATGATGATGATCTCGTCCGGCTGCTGGGAGAGCCAGGTCTCCAGGCACCGGATGAGGACGTCGGGGTCTTCCCGGAACGAGGGAACGATCACCGAGGTGCTGGCTCGGAAGTTGTTCCGGACGGGGCGGTACCGGGTGGAGAGCAGGCGGCGAGTGAGCCACACCACCCAGGAGACAACGCCCGCGATCCCGATCGGGACCAGAGATCGATGATCGCGAACGAAATCGATCGCGACGCCGAACCACTCCATCTTGTGTGTTGCCCCCCCAGCTGCAGGCCACCGAGAACGCCAGGGTCATGGGGAAGCGTGTTGGGACGTGTACGAACCATCCGGCGCGCCAGCCGGATGGTTCAGGTCCCCACCGCACCCCCGCCGGTGGTCGCTGATGTCTATCCATTGATAGACGAAGCAGACATTAGCAGTGGTCGGGACAGGGTGTAACTGATCACCGTACCCAGGCGCCGGCAACGACAAACCGTCAACGTTAGGTAGTCAACCGGCTACCTGTCGCGGCGTCCGCCCAGCCCCGGCACCCCGCCTCATCTCCCGGAAACGCGAGCGGTCCACAATGCGCTCCGCGGCCTTGCAGCCCGACGTTGAGTGGGGGGATACACACAATGAGCACACCAGAAGCGGGGAGTCCGCTCCGGATCAGCGTTATTGGCACCGGATATCTCGGGGCGACGCACGCGATCTGCATGAGCGAGCTGGGTTTCGATGTTGTCGGCGTCGACGTCGACCAGGACAAGGTGCGCCGGCTCGCCGGCGGCGAGGTGCCCTTCTTCGAGCCGGGCCTCGAGGAGCTCCTGCGCAAGAACCTCGAGACCGGCCGCCTGGCCTTCACGACCTCCTTCGCCGACGCGGCGAGCGCGGACGTGCATTTCCTGTGCGTGGGCACCCCGCAGCGCGCGGACTCGGGCGCGGCCGACATGAGCTACGTCGACGGCGCCGTCGAGCGGCTCCTCGCCGCCCAGCCGAAGGCCGGTTCCCTGCTGGTGGGCAAGTCGACCGTCCCCGCGGGGACGGCCGTGCGCCTCRCCGACTGGCTCGCCCGGGAGGCACCCGAGGTCGATCTCGCGTGGAACCCGGAGTTCCTGCGGGAGGGCTTCGCCGTCGAGGACACCCTGCGCCCGGACCGGCTGGTCTTCGGCCTGCCCGCCGACGACGAGTGGTACGGCGTGGCCGACCGCACCGACCGGGGCGACCACACCGGGCGCCGGGTCCGGGTCGAGGCCAGGCTGCGGGAGGTGTACGCGACCGCGCTGGCCGCCGGCACGCCGTCGGTCGTCGCCGACTTCGCCACCGCCGAGCTGGTCAAGGTGGCGGCGAACGCGTTCCTCGCCACGAAGATCTCCTTCATCAACGCGATGTCCGAGGTCTGCGAGGTGGCGGGCGCCGACGTCAAGACCCTGGCCTCGGCCCTCGCCTACGACACCCGGATCGGCGGGCGGTTCCTCGGCGCGGGCCTCGGCTTCGGTGGTGGCTGCCTGCCCAAGGACATCCGCGCCTTCCAGGCACGCGCCGAGGAGATGGGCGCCGGCCCGGCGCTCGGCTTCCTGAGCGAGGTCGACCGCGTCAACCTGCGCCGCCGCAGCCGGACGGTGGAGCTGGCCATCCACCTGCTCGGCGGCGGCGCGGCCGGGCGGCGGGTCGCCGTGCTCGGGGCCGCGTTCAAGCCGAACAGCGACGACATCCGCGACTCGCCGGCGCTCGACGTCGCCGACGCGCTGCGCAAGGCGGGTGCCCGCGTGACGGTCTACGACCCCGCGGCCATGGCGAACGCCGCCCGCAAGTTCCCCGACCTGCGCTACGCCTCGGGCGTCTCCGAGGCGGTCACCGACGCCGACGTCGTGCTGCATCTCACCGAGTGGGCCGACTTCCGCGAGATCGAGCCGTCGCTGCTGACGTCGCTGGTGCGTCGCCCGGTCATCATCGACGGCCGCAACACCCTCGACCCGCAGCGGTGGCGGGCCGCCGGCTGGATCTACCACGCGCTCGGCCGCCCCAACGTATGAGCGGTCCGGGCAGGCCGGGGGAGGCCGGTCCGGACCGGCGCGGCTGGACGAGGCGGGCCCTGCTCGCCTCGTCCCTTGGCGCGTTCGCGCTGGCGGGGACCGGCTGCGGCCTGGTCTCCGACGACCAGCCGTTCGACCCGGCCAGTGAGATCCTGCCGCCGGACACGGCGGCGCCCGTCGCCGCGCCCGCGACCACCGCCGCCGCGCGGCGCACCCTCGCGGACCCGGCCGCGGCGAAGGAGTTCTTCGGCAAGGACCTGGTGGCCCGGAGCCGGTCGAGCTTCGGGCTGGACCGGGCGGAGATCATGGCATCGGACGATCCGCGCTTCCCGAAATTCCTGCGAATCTCACTTCCGGTTGACGCGATGAACCCCGCGGACGCCAGAATCTACGGCGACGGGCCCACGTACGGCGGGACGCAGGTCTTCGTCGATCACACCCTGAGATCACCCTACGAGTTGTACATGCGTTACTACCTGCGGTTCCCGGAGGGTTTCGCCTTTGGTAAGGGCGGTCGCCTGCCGGGATTCTTCGGCACCATCGTCAAGAACCGTCAGCGCACGGAAACGTTGCGAAGCGGATTGGCGACCCGTTTTGCGTGGCGGGACGGTGACGAAGGAATCGTCTATGCGAACACCGCGCGCACCGATCATCCGATCAATGTGATCGGCAAAGGCGCGTGGCACTGGCCGGCCGGCCGCTGGATCTGTGTGGAGCAGGGCGTCAAGCTCAACTTCGAAGGCTTCGCGGACGGCGTCCTGCTCGTCTGGCTGGACGGTCAGCTCGTCCACAAGGAGCAGAGCTTCAACCCGAGGATCTCCAACGACCTGCGCATCGGTGGGATTCTCGTCACAGCGACCTTCGGCGACGGCGGGACCTCGTTCGCGCCGACCTCGCCGCAGACCATGGACCTGGCCGGGTTCACCTACGGCACCGCGCGGCTCAACCCGCTCCCGAAACCCGAGGCGACCTGAGCCGGCTCCAGACCTGAGCCGGTCCGGTCAGCCGAAGCGCTCGGCGTCGAGGGTCTCGAACAGCCGTCGGCTGGTGGCCGCCGCCGCCCGGTTCCCCTTCTGCAGGAACCGGGCGCTGGCCGCCTCCAGGCTCTCGGCGGCGTCGTCCTTGCGCCCGGCCCGGTAGAGCACCTCGGCACGGGCGAGCAGCGCGTTGCCCTGCCCGTCGATGTCGTCGGTGCGGCCGGCCAGGTCGCACGCGGTGTCGGCGAAGCGCAGCGCCTCGGCGTCCCGCCCGGAGATCGCCAGCAGCTTGGCGTGCACCGAGCACCAGCCCGCCTGGGCGGGGAGCTGGTCGCCGGCGGCGGCGTCCCGGCACCGGTTGACGTACTTCTGCGCCTCCTCCAGCTTGCCGCGCCGGACCAGCACGTCCGACAGCAGGGCGGCCCGGGTGGCCAGGTGCGCGCGCTCGCCCATCCGGGAGAGCTGGCGGCAGCTGCGGCGCAGCTCGCGCTCGGCGATCTCCGGCTCGTCGGCGAGCAGCGCCACGCGGGCCACCACGAAGCCGCTGTGGAACGGGTCCGTGCGGGCGCCGCGGATGTCCCCGACGATCTCCTCGGCGTCCTTGAGGTGGGTGCGCGCCGCCTCCAGGTCACCGGACATGGCGTTGAGCAGCGCGAGCTGCGCGAGCACCGCCCGACGCAGGCCGCGGTCGTCGCCGGCCGCCTCCAGCGCCCTGGTCGCCTTCGCGATCGCGTAGGGCACCGGGCGCGGCACGAGGCTCAGCAGCAGGACCTGCTCGCGCCGCAGCGAGTGCGCGGCCCTGGGCACCCCGGACTCCTCGGCGTGGCGCACCGCGGTCTCCATGGCCTTCTCCGCGGCCGCGAACTGGCCGGCCGCGCCGTACGCCGCCGACTGGCTGCGGCAGGCCAGCGCCGCGCCGACGTCGTCACCGTCCCGGACGAACGCGGCCAGCGCCGCCGTGGCCTCGGTGAGCGTGCTGGCGACCAGGCCCTCGGGGTCGGTCGCGAACAGCACCCGCAGCTGGGCGAGCCGGGCGTGCGCCCGCAGGCCGTCCTCGCCGGCGCGCCGCGCCCGCTCGGTGACCTGCCGCAGGATGCGCTCGGCGTCGGAGAGGCGGCCGAAGGAGTACAGCGCCCAGCCGAGGTCGATCTCAGCCCGCAGCCGCAGCGGGTCGGTCTCCGGCAGCAGCGTGATCGCGCGTTTGAGGAGCTGGGCGGCGCCGGTCTCGTCACCCTGGCGGACGCGGTCTGCCGCCTCGATCAGGCAGGTGGCCGCCGCCCGGCCGAGTTCGATCATCTCGTTGTCGCGCTGCCCGAGCTCGACCCGGTAACGGTAGGCCTGCTCGAGGTGGTAGCCCACCAGCTCGTCGTGCTCACCCGGCCCGCCGACCATCCGCGCCTGCAACCAGCCGGCGAAACGCTGGTGCAGGTCGGCGCGTTGGCGCTTGGACGTCGCCTGGTACGCGCAGTCGCGCAGCAGGACGTGCAGGAACCGGTAGGCGTCGACGCCGGGCAGGTCCGAGCGGTCCGGGTGGACGAGCTCCTTGCGGACCAGTGACAGGCAGTGCTCCGTGACGTACGGGCGCTCGGCCGGGTCGGAGAGCTCGGCGACGGCGTCCAGGTAGAACCGCTCGCCGACCACGGCGGCACGCTCGAGCACCCGGCGCTCCGGGGGCTCGAGGCGGTCGAGTCGGGCGGCCAGCAGCGCGGAGATCGTCGGCGGCACCGTGACCCCGCGCAGGTTCCCGGTGGCGATCCAGCGGGAGCCCTCCCGGCGCAGCAGTCCGTCGTCGACCAGCGCGGCGACCATCTGCTCGACGAACAGCGGGTTGCCCGCCGCCGAGGTGGTGATCCGCGAGACGAGCGCGGGGTCGAGGTCGTCCGAGCCCATCAGGGTGCGGATCAGCCGGTGGCAGCGTGCCTCGGTGAGCGGCGCCAGCAGCATCGACGTGGCGTTCAACTTGCCGCCGCCCCACTCGCGCCGGTCCTCCAGCAGCTCCGGGCGGGACAGGCACAGCAGCAGGATCGGCGCGTCCCGCGACCAGTCGGCGACGTGCTCGATCAGGTCCAGCAGGGTCGGCTCGGCCCAGTGGACGTCGTCGAACCACAGCACCAGCGGGCGCTT
Source organism: Parafrankia soli (assembly GCF_001854695.1). Lineage (GTDB taxonomy): Bacteria > Actinomycetota > Actinomycetes > Frankiales > Frankiaceae > Parafrankia > Parafrankia soli. The sequence goes on along the minus strand of NZ_MAXA01000224.1, from coordinate 134,627 downwards.
CTCGGCCAGGGCCTGGAAGAAGGTGCGGACCGCCCAGAAGCTCTCCTGGGTGCCCAGCTCCGCGCCGCCGAGTCCGACCAGCGGGGCGAGCGCGTCGACCACCTCGGCGGCCTGCGGGACGTCCGCCAGCAGTTCCTTGAGGCGCAGGCGGCCGTCCGGCGCGCTCTCGTCGGCGGACATGCCGGTGGCCTGGCGCACCATCTCCATCAGCGGCCAGTAGGCGATGCCCTCGCCGTAGGACAGGCAGCGGCCGGTGAGCACGGTGGCGCGCGACGCGGTGGCCTGGCAGAACTCGCCGACCATCCGCGACTTCCCGATGCCGGCCGGGCCGAGCACGGTGAACAGGTGGCAGGTCCGCTCCTCGACGACGGCCTCGAAGGCGTCCTGGAGGCGGCGGCGCTCCCGGTTTCGGCCGATCACCGGCGCCGCGAAGCCCTGGGTGGGGGCCCGGCTGCCCGGGCCCGCGGTCGGGTCGACCAGCCCGATCAGGCGGTGCGCCCGCACCGGCTCCCGCTTGCCCTGCACGACCAGCGGGCCCACCGAGCTGACGGTGACGCTGTGCCGGATGAACCGGTACGTGCTGTCACCGATGAGGATCTCGTCGGGTGGCGCCGCCTCCTCCAGCCGGGAGGCGACGTTCACCGGGTCGCCGGTCGCGCCGCCGCCGGCGACGGTCACCTCGCCGGTGTTGATACCGATGCGCACCCGCAGCCGCAGGCCCCACTCGCGCTGGAGGTCGGCGTTGAGCTCCTCCATCGCCGCGCGGATGTCCAGGCTGGCCCGCACGGCGCGCAGCGCGTCATCCTCGTGCAGCACCGGGATACCGAACACGGCGAACACCGCGTCCCCGATGAACTTCTCGACCGTGCCGCCATGGGCGTGGATGACCTCGCGCACGGTCGTGAAGAACCGCCACATGACCTGCTGCAGCGGCTCGGAGTCGATCTTCTCACCGATGTCCGTCGAACCGGTTATGTCGACGAACATGATGGTCACTGTCTTGCGCGACCCATTGCCCGCGACGGGCAGCGGGTTTCCGCACTCGGAGCAGAAGCGCGCTCGCTTCGGGTTCTCCTCCGCGCATGTCGGGCACGGCACCATGTGCGGGATCGTAGGCCGATCGCGGTGCGGCGCGGCAGGGGATGGGGACACGCGCCGCGCCGGCAGTGACCTATGCCACATCACGGATTCGGTTGGTCCCTTGTTCAGGATGGCAGGTCCCGGTGCAGTGAGGCGCTCGCGGCGGCGGTGAGAACCACCGCCCACGAGATCGCGGCGAGCAGGGACGAGACATGTGTCTCGCTGGTGGGCCAGAGCAGGATGCCCAACGGTGCGGTCGCCGGGCCGTGGAAGCGGGCCCCGTCGAGCACGGCCTCGGCCAGCCCGGACAGGGCAATGGCGCCGGCGGCCGCGGGCGAGCCGCGGGTCAGCGTCCCCACCCCCACTCCGGCCACCCCGGCCGCGCACACCATGAGGACCACGATCACATAGGCCGACAGCAACTCCGCCGGCCGGTCCGCGCGCATCGCCGGCGCGCCATGCCGGGCCGCCCCGCGCGCCCACCAGGCGGCGAACGTCGCCGTGCTCAGCGCGGCGCCGATGGCGAGCACGGTGAGCACCTGGGCGCCCAGCACCCGGGACCGCCGCGGGGTGAGCAGCCAGGTGTGGGTGACCGTGCGGTACCGGTACTCGCCGGTCACCAGGATCACCCCGAAGAACATCATCGCGTAGGCGAGCAGGAACCCCGAGCGCGAGCGCAGGCTGTTCCAGGCGACAAGCGGTTCGGCCTGGGCACCCCACAGCAGCAGCAGCGGGACGTGGACCGCCAGTGCGACGCAGAGGCCGACGAACTGCCACCGCCCCGTTGTGATCTTGAGTAGCTCGGTGGCGACCAGCCGGCCCGTGCCCGGCCCCGCACCCGGCCCCGTGCCCCGGCGCCCGCGGGAGCGGCCGGAACGGCGGACGACCTCGACGGTCGGGCGGGCCTCGGTCACCGCCACCCGCCTCCGGCCCGCTCGCGCGCCCCGCCGCCGGCCCCGGTGTGTGTCTCGTCGTCGGCCCGGCTGGTCAGGTCGAAGAACGTCCGCTCCAGGTCGGGGCCGGTCGTGTGCAGCTCGACGAGCGGGATCCCGTGGGCCGCGCAGAGCCGTCCGACCTGCTCGGCGAGGCCGTGTGGCAGGCGCAGGCCGTCGGGACCGGTCCGGACGACGTCCTCGGGGCGCAGCAGCTCGGCGAGCCGGTCCGCCTCCGGGGTGCGGACCTCGACGTGCCCGCGGCCCACCTCGGTGGCGGGCGCGGCCAGCACCACCTGGCCGCGGTCGACGATGACGACGTGGTCGACCGTCTGGGTGACCTCGGCGAGCACGTGGCTGGACAGCAGCGCGCTGCGGCCGCTCGCCGCCCACGAGCGCAGGAACCGGCGCAGCCAGCGGATGCCGTCCGGGTCCAGCCCGTTCGCCGGTTCGTCCAGGACGAGCAGCTCGGGATCCCCGAGCAGGGCGCCGGCGATGGCGAGCCGCCCGCGCATCCCCAGCGAGTAGGTGCCGACCGGGCGGTCGGCGGCGGCGGTGAGGTCGACGGCGGCCAGCGCCTCGTCCACGGCCGGGCCGCGCCGCCGCCGGGGCAGGCCGAGCGGCAGCGCCAGGCAGCGAAGGTGGTTGCGCCCGGTGCGGGCCGGGTGCGCCGCCGGCTCGAGCACGGCACCGACCGTGCGGGCCGGGGCGGGCAGCTCGCGGTACGGCCGGCCGTTGATCAGGGCGTGCCCGTCGGTGGCGGCCACCATGCCCAGCAGAATTCGCAGCGTCGTCGTCTTGCCCGACCCGTTGGCGCCTAGGAACCCGGTCACCGTCCCGGCGGGCACGGTGAACGAGACATCACGCAGTGCTTCCACTCGCCCGTACCGCTTCGTCAGCCGGTGGACGTCCACCACCGCCGGCGCGGTGCCGGTGCCGGCACTGGGCCAGGCGCCGGGCTCGCTGGCCACAGCGGGGCGCGCGCCGCCGGCCCGGCCGCTGGTGGGGCGGTCGCCGCCGCGGCGCGGGGTTTCACCCACCGTGAGAGCTCCGGTTACCGTGGCCTCCTCGGGTTGGCGCGCCCAGGTGCTCACCTCACGGTAACGGCACCGTGTTAACGGCAGCCGCGTTGTCCCGCACCTGCGCCAGGAGCCGGCCCAGAGTGGCCCGATCGTCCGCCGACAACCCGTCGGTGAAGCGTCGGACGGCGGCCGACGCGCAGGCACGCCCGGTCTCCAGTGTGGTCTTTCCCTCCGGCGTCAGCTCCAGCAGGATCGCGCGGCGGTCGGCCGGGTCGATCTGGCGGCGCACGAGGCCGTCGGCCTCCAGCCCGTCCACTGTCTCGGTCATCGTCCGGGGTGCCACGGAGACGGCGCTCGCCAGGTCCCGCAGCCGCAGGGGGCCGGTCTCCGCGACGAGCCGCAGGACCTTGAGCCGGGGCAGGGTCAGGCCGGCGCCGGCCCGCAGCGACTCGTTCACCCCGCGCCTGACCTGATGGCCGAGGGCGAGGATGAGGTCGACGACCTCGTCGCCGGTGTCGGGTGGGGGCATGGGCCGGCCGTCCTCTCTGCTGGCGGCACACGGCTGCACGCGGTGCGCAGCTGCTGGTGGTGCGGGCTGCCGGAGGTGCGCGGCCGGCAGCCCCGGATTGCTGAGCACCATCTATTATGAGGGCGCCTCAGTGAAATGGGAAGAGCTCGTCCGCGGAAAGTGAACGATCGGGAACCTGGCGTGCGCGGCGCCGATCCGGATCGATCAGGGCCAAATTAGGTCAAATTGCAAAACGCGCGGACGCGAACCCGAACCGAATGGAGCTGCTGTGGACGCCCTCGACTGCCTGATGACCCGACGCACCGCGACCCGGCTCGTGGAGCCCGGCCCCACCGACGAACAGCTCGCCGTCATGCTCGCCGCCGCGACCACCGCGCCGGACCACAAGATGCTGCGCCCGTGGCGGTTCGTGGTGGTGCGCGGCGAAGCCCGCGAGGTGCTGGCGAACGCCATCACCGCGGCGGCCGAGGCGGTCGGCGGCCTGGCCGAACCGGTCATCCGTAAGGCCGCGGGCAAGGCGACCCGCTCGCCGGTCCTCATCGCCGTGATCGCCTCCCGGGTGCCCGGCGCGCGCGTCCCCCGCGCCGAGCAGGACGCGTCCGCCGCTGCCGCGGCGCAGAACCTCTGCCTCGCCGCGCACGCCCAGGGAGTCGCCTCGGCGTGGAAGTCGACGCCGCTGCCCGACAGTGACCAGGTCCGCGCGGTGTTCGGCCTGACGGGCGGCGAGGAGCTGCTCGGCTGGGTGGAGCTGGGGACGCTCTCAGACGCCATCCCGCTGCCGCCGCGTGAGCCGGTCGCCCTGTCCGCGGTGGCCTCCGAGCTGACCACGGGCGGCCAGCTCGCCCCGGTCGAGTGGGCGGCCCAGCCCGTCCCCGTCGACGCCTACTGACCGGCCCGCCGGCTGGTACGCGGGCGATCGCCCGGGCTTCTCCCGCCCGGGCCGCCCGGCCCCGGCGGCACCAGAAGACATGGCACCAGAAGACACGGCACCAGGAGACACGGGTCGGCACCCCGGGATGGCGGACTCGTCGGCACCCGTAGGAGGAATGTGGGCCTCAGTGGGGTAGGACACCCCCGCGGTCGGACGCCCGCGCCGATCCGAGCCGGATGGAGGAGCTTCCGGGAGAGCACCGATCACCCGGCCTGGAATCACATCCAGACCACTAGCCAGCAGCAACGGGACGACGGTCTCGGGCCCGGACAACCGGCCCGTTCCGGCCGCCGCCCGGCGCCCGTTCCGGTCAACTGGCCGCATTCGGTGCCAGCGGCTACCTAAGCTGGATCGAGGCTGTGGGCCGGACCTGCGAGGGGAGGGATGCCGTGACCGGTGATCGTCCGTTTGGCGTGGCCTCCCGTGGCACCTCGTCGGGGCACTTTCGGGGTGCGCCCACCGCCCTCGATTCGCTACATCGGAACAACTTCGACGGCCCGGTTCGCTCCACCGTTCTCTCACGTGCCGGTCTTCGTGTGGTGATCGTCGGTGCGGCCCTCGCTGCCGCGCTCGCCGGTTGCGGCGAGGCGGGGAGTGACACGACGACCACCCGATCCGAGCCGGCGGTGGCCGCGGCCCCGCAGCCACCGGGAGCGGGTTCGTCCTCGCCCGCGGGCTCCGGCGAGGACGCCGGGTCGGCGGGTGACGGTCAGACCACGGCCGGTGCGGGCACTCCCGGCGCGGACTCCGCGGCGGGCGGGCCGGGGAGCACCGGCTCGGCTTCGGCGGGCGCCGGTGCGCCGGGTTCCAACCCGCAGGCGGGGACCGGCCCGAGCACGCCGGCCGGCCCGGAGGCGCAGACCAGCCCGGACGCGCAGTCCGCGGAGCCCACCGGCCCGGTCGTGCCCGATCTGCCGTCGGTGGCGCCGTCGCCGGTGTTCCTGGGCGAGGCCTGCGTCCCGGGGCGCGATGAGGAGCCCGCCGTCGCCGTCAACGGGCTGGTTCTCTACTGCGTGCCCGGCGAAACCGGTACCGGGTCGGCCGTCTCCGGCCGGTGGTCGCCGGAGGCTCCGGTGCAGTCCACCCGGTCACGGCCCGAGCCGGGCAGCGAGTGCGAGCCCGCCGACGCGGGGCAGATCGTCCCGGGTGCCGACGGCCGTCCGGTCACCTGCCTGCGTGAGCCCGACGGCGGGATGCGCTGGGCGGACGTCTCCTGACCGCGGTCAGCTCGCCGGCCGGTGTCGGCTCCGCCGCCGCGGGCGCAGGAGTTCGGCGAGTGACCACACCGGCGGGAGCATCAGCAGGCCGAAGACGGCCGCCCATGCCCAGGGATGATCGGCCAGGTAGGGCACCGCGTCGTCGTGTAGCCAGGGGAAGAGATGGTCACCCACGACCGGGATCACCCCCGCCGCGGCCACCACCGCCAGCCCCGCCACGCCCACGACGGCCAGCCCCGCGGGCAGCACCCGCCAGCCCGTGAGGCTGATCAGCAGCAGCCCCGTCACGGCCACCAGCAGCCCCACGCCGCCCATCGGGCCGGACAGGATGAGCGCGCCCGCGAGTCCGGCGGCGAGCAGCACCGTGCCGAGGGCGATCGTCGCCCGGCGCCGGCCGCGCGTCACGTCGTCCACCAGCGCGTAGGCGACGCGGGCGATGGCGCGCACCGCCGCGACCGCCGGACGCAGCGGCCGCGGCAGCGCGCGCAGCGACGCCAGCCACCCGGTGAGGACCGCCAGCACCTGGGCGACCGTGATGGCGAGGATCGGGCTGTTGGCCCGATCGGTCAGCCGCTCGTCCGAGACGCGGCACGCCCGCAGCACCCGGGCGGCGTCGGCGGGATCGAGCTGGGCCGGGCCGGGCGCCATCGCGTCGAGGAACTCCCGGGTGGGCGCGGAGCCGACCCGGGCACCGGCGATGTCCGCCCGGACGGCGTCGGCGACGCTGGTCAGCTCGCCGGCGGCGATCTCGCGTTGGATCCCGGCGGCGACCCAGGCCGCGGTCTCGGGCAGGGCGGCCGGCACGGCCGCGTCCGGGTCGTCGAGCCAGGCGAGCTCGTCGAGGACGTCCGCGGTGACGGGGCCCGCGGCGACCGTCGCCAGCAGCTCCACGAATTCGGTGAGCCAGGTCGTGGTGCTGTCGGGCGGTTCCGCGCCCGGCGCGGCGGCATCGCGTAAGTGGACCAGCCGCCGGGGGTCGAGCAGGATACGGGCCAGCCAGGCGGCGCCGTCCAACCGGCCCCACATCCAGTCGCTGGCCCGCCAGGACGACTTCGCGAACGCGCCGAAGTTGCCGAGTTGGAGCCCGGTCAGCTTCCGGTCGGCGCTCGCCCGTGACGGGTCCAGATCGCAGCGGATGTCCGCGCTCACCTGGACCAGCTCCACCGGCTGGTCGACGACGTCCCCGCCGGTCAGGGCGTGGGTGACCAGGTGCAGGTCGAGCAGGGCCAGCGCGGCCCGCGAGCGCCGGGTGGGGAGGTAGCCGACGAAGTCCCGCAGGGTGTGGGCGGCGACCCGGCGCCGCCCGGCGAGGCTCAGCCCGTTCGCGTGGGTGCGCGGCCCTGGCGCGATCAGCGCCGCGGGCCCGAAGGGCCGGTCCTCGTCCTGCCCGTCCCGCTCGTGTCGACCCCCGTGCTCCCCGTCCCCGTGGCCGGGCCTGTCCGCGCGGTCGGTTGTGGCCGTCCGCGATGGTGCTGAGCGGGCGAGGACGCCGGTCAGAAGACCGCGCAGGTTCTCGGTGACCGAGCCCAGCGTGCTCCAGGCGAGCGTGAGGTCGGTCCGGCTGGTCTCCTCGTCGCCGGCGCCGCGTAGCCAGCGGCGGGTCGCCTCGGCCACCACGGCGGCGGACGACGCCCCCGCCAGGTCGCGCAGGGTGTGGCGGACGACGGTGAAGCCGCCCCGGTTCGCCGGCGTCGACGGGAGCGGTAGCAGCTGTGCTCCGGCCTGCTCGCGGGGCGCGACGACCGCCGCGTGCACCTCCCGGGCCAGCGTCGCCAGCGCCACCCGGTCGTCCGGGCCGGTCGACAGGAGGTATGCCTCGTTGATCATCGAAATCAGGATGCCCTTGGCGGCGTCCACCGCGGGGCGGCCCAGCCGCCAAAGGTCACCGAGGTCGTCCGGGCCGGGCAGCCGGTCCGGGAACTCCGCCAACGCGGCCGCGACCGCCGCGGCCCGCAGGTCCGTCCGTCCGGCCGGGTCCGCGAGCAGCGCCGCCGCGTCCGCGCCGACGTCCGCGCCGATGTTCGTGTCGGCGTTCGTGTCGGTGACGATCCGGTCCAGCGTGCTCAGGACGACGTCCGCGGCGCGTTCGGCCTCGCGGTGGCGGTAGGCCTCGTAGATTGCCTCGTCGGCGAGGCGGGGGCCGCCGGCCGGGGCGAGGCGGAACAGCCCGCGCCGGCTCGCGCGGACGCCGCGTACCGCCTCGTTGTGGTCMCTGATGCGCCGCAGGTCGCTCGCGATCGACTGGTTCAGCGCCGCGCCCAGGGCGCCGAGCAGCGTGTCGGAGACTGTCGGCGTCGACCCGTCGTCTCGGCTCGGCGTGGGGTCGTCCGGCGGGTTGGGCGCGGGCACCACGTAGGCGAGCACGCGGCGAACCTGCCGCCCGTGCGCCGGCCGGTCGAAGATCTCTTGTAGGGCCGGCCCGATCGGGCGGTTCACCAGGATGCCGCCGTCGGAGCCGTAGAAGCCGCTGGCCGCGTTGACGTAGTCGGCCATGTCGGGATGGTCCGCGTCGGGTGAGCTTTGGACGGGAATGTAGGCCGGCTCGAAGGCACCGGGGAAGGCCGCGCTGGCCCGGGCGGCAAGCGCCAGGCGGTTGGCCGCCTCGGGGTCGGTCAGGTCGTCCTCGCCGAAGACGAACAGGCCGCGGTGGTCGAGGTCGCGGACGATGCCGCCGAGGTCGTCCGACCAGCGCGCCGACTCGCCGCGCAGGATCGTGGTCGTGATGAACACCGAGGTCGGGCGAACCGTCCGCGCGGATCTGGCGCGCCTCGCCTCGGCGGTGTGACCGCTTCGGGACGGGGGCTCGAGGCTGCGCAGCGCGGTCTGCAGGGCGGGCAGCATCACGGCGTCGCCGCGCAGCAGCGACGGGAAGCTCCGCTCGCCCGGGCGTCGCATCAGCTCGCGCAGTGATCCCAGCGTGATCCACAGATCGCGCAGCGGGCCCAGGTCGGCGTCGTGGGCGTTGGCGTAGCCAAGCAGCGCCGCGTTGATCCCACCCGCAGAGGCCCCGGCCAGGACGTCCACCGACACCTCGACGTCGAGGATCTCCAGTAGCGCCGCCCAGCGGGACGCGGCCGCCGCGTCGGCGGCAGACAGGCCCTGGTCTCCGGTCCCGGCCACGCCGACGTGACCGTCACCCGCGGCGCGGTCGCGGTGCGCGGCCGCGCCGATGTGAGCGTTCTCCGCGGCGCGGTCGCGGTGTGCGGAGGCGCCGGTCAGGAGGTTGATCTCCCGGGCGACGCCGCCCATCCACACCGCCAGGCTCGCGCCGCCGGTCATCACGACCGCGAGCCGGACCTCCTGGGTCGACCCGTCGTCGGACTCGTCGGCGACCGCCGCCCTGCCCTCCGTCATGGCCGCAAGACTAAACGTGCCGGACATTACTGACTCGGCGTACTTTCCGCCCGACTCCGAACGGATGCGGCTTTCGTCGGCGGATCACCTGGAACCTTGGTTACTCGCGGGTAGCATGGGGCATGACCTACCAGCGAGTAACTACGCCCGCGCCGCCGATGATCATGCGGTGAGCCGGAGGGGAGGAGCCGTCCATGGGGCACTACCGGAGCAATCTCCGCGACATCGAGTTCAACCTGTTCGAGGTGTTCGGCGTGGACCGGACGCTCGGGACCGGGCCCTTCGCGGAGATGGACCGCGACACAGCGCATGAGGTGCTCGCCGAGTTGGAGCGGGTCGCCGTCGGGCCGATCGCCGAGTCCTTCGAGGACGCCGACCGGCACCCGCCGACACTCGACCCCGCCACCGGCACCGTCACGCTGCCCGAGTCGTTCCGCAAGTCCTTCGCGGCGGCGCAGGAGGGCGAGTGGTGGCGGCTCTACGTCCCGCCGCACCTGGGCGGCATGGGTGCCCCGCCGACCATCGCCTGGGCGGCGTCCGAGCTGCTCCTCGGGGCGAACCCGGGGGTGTTTCTGTACATGGCCGGGCCGACGTTCGCCGCGATCCTCGAGGGCATCGGCACGCCATGGCAGAAGAAGATCGCGAACTGGGCCATCGAGCGGCACTGGGGCGCGACCATGGTGCTGACCGAGCCGGACGCCGGCTCCGACGTCGGAGCCGGCCGGACGCGGGCCGTCGAGCAGCCGGACGGGACCTGGCACATCGAGGGTGTGAAGCGGTTCATCACCAGCGGTGACTGGGACATCCCGGAGAACATCCTCCACCTGGTGCTCGCCCGCCCGGAGGGGCACGGCCCCGGCACCAAGGGCCTGTCGATGTTCGTGGTGCCCAAGTACCTGCCCGACCCCGGGACCGGTGAGCCGGGTGCCCGTAACGGCGCCTACGTCACGAACCTCGAGAAGAAGATGGGCCTGAAGGTCTCGACCACCTGCGAGATGCGCTTCGGCGAGCGCGAGCCGGCCGTCGGATGGCTCGTCGGCGACGTCCACGACGGCATCGCGCAGATGTTCCGGGTCATCGAGTACGCCCGGATGATGGTCGGCACGAAGGCGATCGCCACGTTGTCCACCGGGTACCTCAACGCGCTGGCCTTCGCCCGCGAGCGGATCCAGGGCGCCGACCTGACCCGGGCGTCGGACAAGACCGCGCCCCGGGTGGCCATCATCAACCATCCCGACGTGCGCCGGATGCTCATGCAGCAGAAGGCCTACGCGGAGGGGATGCGTGCCCTCGTGCTGTACACCGCTACCTTCCAGGACGCCGTCACGCTGGCGGCGGCCCGCGGCGAGGTGGACGACAACGCGGTGCGGATGAACGACCTGCTGCTMCCGATCGTGAAGGGAGTCGGCTCGGAGCGCTCCTACGAACTGCTGGCGAGCTCGCTGCAGGTCCTCGGCGGTTCCGGATACCTGCAGGACTACCCGATCGAGCAGTACATCCGCGACGCGAAGATCGACACCCTGTACGAGGGCACGACGTCCATCCAGGGCCAGGACCTCTTCTTCCGGAAGATCGTCCGGGACAAGGGTCGGGCGCTGACCACTCTGTTCACGCAGGTCCAGGAGTTCGTGAAGGGCGAGGCGGGCAACGGCGCGCTCCGCGCGGAGCGGGAGTCGCTGGGCGCGGCGCTCGACGAGTGCCAGGCCATGGTCGGTTCGATGGTCGGGTTCCTCACCGCCACCGCCCAGGACAAGTCCCAGGTCTACCGGGTCGGGCTGAACACCACGCGGCTGCTGATGAGCATCGGCGACCTCGTCGTCGGCTGGCTGCTGCTGCGCGGTGCCGACGCGGCGCTACGCGGGCTGGACGGCTCCCCGTCCGAGCGCGACCGGGCGTTCTACGAGGGCAAGATCGCGGCCGCGCGCTGGTTCGCGGCCAACATCCTGCCGGAGCTGCGCACACGCCGGACGGTGCTGGAGGGCACCGGTCTCGGGCTGATGGAGATGTCCGAAGCGGCGTTCTGACCGTTCGTCCCAGCTCGTTTCAGCCTGGTCGGATCGGTCCAGCCAGTGTGATCCTCCCGGGGCCGCGGTCGTGTCGGCGCGGCCCCGGGAGGATCTTTGTCCGGGCTGGTTCGCGTGGAGTTGTGGCTACCCGCGGCGACCAGGGTCGCGCTCCGTCGTGGAGATGTGCCGATCGTGGTTCTACGGTGTCCGATCTGGGGTAGACGAGCCGTATGGGAACCCCGCTGAGCCTTCTCCTCTTCGCACTGGGTGCCGTGCTCGCCTTCGCCGTCCGTTCCGAACCGTCCGGCCTCGACCTCACGGCGGTCGGGGTGATCCTCATGATCGTGAGCATCGTGGGCCTGGGCGTCACGCTCTACCGCGATCAGTGGCGCCGGAAGATCGTCGAGGAGTCGATCGAGCACGGCGCCGCGCCTCCGATCAGCGTGGACGACACCGTGCTGGTCGACCCGTCCATGCAGATCGAGGCCCCGTCCCACCAGGATCCCGTCCGCCCCGAGACCGGCCACGAGCGCCCCGAGACCGGCCACGAGCGCGGTGTGCCGCACCGGCCGCTGCAGTCGTCCGACGGCAGGTGACGACATGCGGGCATCCCGGTACGGGCCCGGATCCAGGTAGGGGCCGGCTGGCTCAGGTGGTGCGCAGCGGCGGGAACGCCTGGTCGAGCTCGTTGCGCATGTCCCGCTTGAGCAGGTCGTCGGCCTCGGAGGACGACTGGCCCTCGAGAAGGAACCGGGCGACCCGCAGCGTGAGGTCCACGCGCTCGGCCAGGTTGAGCGCCCCGTTGAACCGGCCGCTGGTGCTGGCGGAGGTCAGAACCTTCGCGACGAACTCGTCGGCGGCCTGCAGAGCCTCCACGCGCGTCATGCGTTCACCTCTTCGTGGTGGAAGTTGAGCCGGATGCCGGGTGTGAGGCGCAACCGTACCAGGCAGGACACCTGTCTCCGTTGTGCACCCCTATGCGTCCGTTGTTCCCGGGGGGGTGTATGTGGCGAACTGCGTAGTTCGCCCCGATCAACCAGCCGGCCGGAAGCCCCACCAAAAGCTCACTCCAAGCCGCGGCCGGACGTCCCGCCGAGGCTCGAGTCATTGTGCGTCGTGTGATCGGGCTGGGTCAGCTCCAGGCGAGCGCGATGACGGGGTCGGCGAGGACGGCCGCGACGTCGGCCAGGACCGCCGAGCCGAGCTCGCCGTCCACGACGCGGTGGTCGAAGGACAGCGCGAGGTGGGCCACCGTCCGTACCGCCAGCTCGCCTTCGTGCACCCAGGGAGCCGGGCGGATCGCGCCGAGGGCGAGGATCGCGGCCTCACCGGGATTGAGGACCGGTGCCCCGGTGTCCACCCCGAGAACTCCGACGTTGGTGATGGTGATGGTCCCGCCGGAGAGGTCGGCCGGGCGCAGCCGGTCGGCGCGCGCGGCCTCGGTGAGGGAGTGCAGGCTGCGGGCGAGGCCGACCAGGCCGCGGGATCCGGCGTCCGGGATGTTCGGGACGACCAGGCCACGCGGCCCGGCCACGGCGATGCCGAGGTTGATCCGCTCGTGCACCTGGATCTCGGCGTTCTCCCCGGACGTGTCGCCCACCCAGGTCGAGTTGATCATTGGGTGGCGCCGGACGGCGGTGAGGAGCGCCTTCGCCACGAGCAGCAGCGGCGTGACCCGGATGCCGGCGAAGTCCGGCAGGGCGGCGATCCGCTCGCGGGCCGCCATCGTCTCGGTGACGTCCACGCTGAGGAACTCGGTGGCGTGCGGGGCCGAGAACACGCTGGCCACCATCGCCCGTGCCATGGTGCGCCGCACGCCCGTGACGGGGATCCGCCAGATCCGGTCGGTGTCGTTGAATCCGGCGTCGGGCGGGATGGCTCCGGGCACCCGCCGCATGGTCTCCGCGTGTCCGTTCAGTTCCGGCTGGCGCGGGCCGTCGATTCCGTTGGACGAAGGGACAACGCCAGGGACACGGACCGGCCCAGTGCGGGTCGTCGGAGTGGCGGTGGTGGGGACGGGCGCGGGCTCGGGGCGCGTGGCCTGACGCGCCGCGGTTTCGACGTCGGCGCGGCTGATGGTGCCCGCGGGACCGGTGCCCGCGAGCGTGGAGAGATCCACACCCAGATCACGCGCGAGCTTGCGGACGGGTGGCTTCGCCGCGACGCGCCCATGCCGCGGGGCCGCCCCGATCGGCACTACGGCTGATCGGTCCGGCGCACCGGCCGCGGCCGACGCCGGGGATACGGCTGGCGCCGAGGCCGGCACCGACGACACGACGGGTGCCATGGCCCCGGGCGCCGAGCTGGCAGTGGGCGCTGTGCCGGGAGCGGGCGCGGGGGCGGCGATGGTCGCCGCGGGCGTCGTCGAGCCGGGCAGGGGGCCGTCCGGGTTGCGGGGGCGCCGGCGGCGGCGCGGGCCGGAGTCGCTGCGCGGGCCGTACCCCACCAGCATCGGGGTGCGCCCGGCGGCCATCGGTGACAGGTCGGCCGTGCCGGGCCCCCCTGGGACGTCCGCGGCCTCTCCGGTCCGGGACACGGGCAGGGATGCCGCGCCGTTGCGAGTGGCGTCCCCCGGCATGGTCTCCTGGCCGGTGGCTTCGGTAGCTCCGGTGACTGACCCGGTCGTCGGGCCGGTCGCGGGCTCGTCGCCCGGCTCGTCGATGGTCAGCAGCGGCGCGCCCACGGCGAGCTCGGTGCCGGCCTCGCCGTGCCGTTCGACGAGCACACCCGCGAACGGGGACGGGATCTCGACGACCGCCTTGGCCGTTTCCACCTCGACCAGCGGCTGGTTGACCGTCACGGTCTCGCCGACCTCCACCAGCCACCGGACGATCTCCGCCTCGGTCAGCCCCTCGCCGAGATCGGGGAGGCGGAACTGTCGATGGGTCACCGGAGATCTCCTCAGTAGCCGAACGATCGGTCGACGGCGTCGAGGATCCGGTCGACGTCGGGGAGGTAGTGGTCTTCCAGCCGGGCCGGGGGGTACGGGGTGTCGAACCCGGTGACCCGCAGCACCGGCGACTCCAGGTGGTAGAACGCCTGCTCGGTGACCCGGGCCGCGATCTCCGAGGACAGCGAGACGTTCGACGGAGCCTCGTGCACCACCACGAGACGTCCCGTGCGGCGCACCGACTCGACGACCGGGTCGAGGTCGAGCGGCGAGAGCGAGCGCAGGTCGATCACCTCGAGCGAGCGGTCGTCGTCCTCGGTGGCCACCTGGGCGGCGTCCAGGCAGGTACGGACCATCGGGCCGTAGGCGACCAGGGTGGCGTCGGCCCCGGGCCGCACCACCCGCGCGGTGTGCAGCGCGAGCTGCTCCTGCCCCGGCATGCTGGCGAGTGGGGTGGTGTCGACCTCGCCCTTCTCCCAGTAACGGCGCTTGGGCTCCAGGAAGATCACCGGGTCGTCCGAGGCCACCGCCTGCTGGATCATGAGGTGCGCGTCGGCAGGGCTGGAGCAGGTGACGACCCGCAGCCCGGCGGTGTGGCAGAAGTACGCCTCGGGTGACTCGCTGTGGTGCTCGACCGCTCCGATCCCGCCGCCGTAGGGGATGCGGATCGTGACCGGCAGCCGGATCCGTCCGGCCGAGCGGTAGTGCAGCTTGGCGAGCTGGCTGACGATCTGGTCGAACGCCGGGTAGACGAAGCCGTCGAACTGGATCTCGCAGACCGGGCGGAACCCGCGCATGGCCAGGCCGATGGCGGTGCCGACGATGGCCGACTCGGCGAGTGGGGTGTCGATGACGCGGTCCTCGCCGAACCGGGCCTGCAGGCCGTCGGTGATACGGAAGACGCCACCGAGCTTGCCGACGTCCTCGCCCATGATCACGACCTTCGGGTCGGCGGCCATGGCCGAGAGCAGGCCCGTGTTCAGCGCCTTCGCCAGGGTCAGGGTCTGGCGGGGGCTCGCCTGCGGCTCCCCGTCCGTCGCCGGGCCCACGGAACCGACAGAGTCCGGAGCGACAGAGTCCGGAGCGATCGAGCCCGGAGTGATCGAGTCCGGAGTGATCGAGTCCGGACCGATGGAGTCCGGATCGACCGGACCCGGGTCGATGGCGTCGATAGAGCCGATCGGGCCGGTTGCCGCCCCCGTGGCCGTATCGCTGGTCGTCAAGGCAATGCTCCCCGTAGTTCCGTGAACGCGGCGCGCTCGGCGGCAACCAGATTGTTCTCCGTCACCTGGACGTGGTCGAACAGTGCGGCCTCGGGCGGGTCGGGGAGCGCGAGGCAGCGGGCGCGCAGGTCCGCCGCCACGGCGTTCGCCTCAGCGGCCAGGCCGGCCTCCCGCTCGTCGGTTAGCGCGCCGCGGGCCCGCAGATGGATCGTCAGCCGCTCGATCGGGTCGCGCATCCGCCAGCTGGACACCTCGTCCGCCGGGCGGTAACGCGACGGGTCGTCGGCGGTGGTGTGCGGATTGATCCGGTACGTCAGCGCCTCGACCAGGACGGGGCCGCCCCCCGATCGGGCCTGCCGCAGCGCCCACCGGGTCACGGCGAGGGTCGCGAGGACGTCGTTGCCGTCCACTCGCACGCTGGGGAAGCCGAAGCCGCGCGCCCGCTGGTAGACCGGCACCCGGCTCTGCCGCCGGTACGGCTC
The DNA here is from genome assembly GCF_001854695.1 of Parafrankia soli. Classification (GTDB taxonomy): domain Bacteria; phylum Actinomycetota; class Actinomycetes; order Frankiales; family Frankiaceae; genus Parafrankia; species Parafrankia soli. Next base: position 118,961 of record NZ_MAXA01000224.1, on the reverse strand, counting down.
GGAGATCGCCCACTGGTTGTTCTGGCAGAAGAACACCAGCGGCGCGGAGAAGACGCTGGCCCAGCCGAAGGCCTCGCTCACGTCGCCCTCGCTGGACGCGCCGTCCCCGAAGTAGGAGATCGCGGCGCCGTCGCCGCCGTCCCGGGTGATGCCCATGGCGTAGCCGGCGGCGTGCAGGGTCTGCGACCCGACGACGATCGCGTAGAGAGCGAACCCGTGTTCGGCCGGGTCCCAACCGCCGAGCGACGTCCCCCGGAACAGGCCGAAGACGTGCAGCGGATCGACCTCCCGACACCAGGCCACACCGTGTTCCCGGTAGGAGGGGAAGGCCATGTCGGATGGGCCGAGCGCGCGACCGGAGCCGACCTGCGCCGCCTCCTGGCCGCGCAGGCTGGCCCACAGGCACAGCTCACCCTGGCGCTGCAGCGCTGTTCCCTCGTCGTCGAGACGCCGGACGATGATCATGTCCCGCAGCAGGCCGAGCAGGTCGTCGTCGGTTACGTCGGCCACGAATGCCTGGTAGTCGGTCTCCTGCCCGGAGTCCGAGGCGATGCGGCGGCCGTCGGGGGTGAGCAGCTGCACGAGCTCCGTCACACGGGCAAACGATAGTCCTCGTCCCGGCCGCGGCAACCCGACAACGCGATGTTCGTCGCGCCTGGTGAGATCCCGGCGGACGATGTTCGCCGGGCCGGGTGGGACCCCGACAGGCGACGCCCGCCGCGGCGGGTGGCGGTCGGGTGCCCCCGATACGGTGACCCCGTGAGCGACCCAGTGAGCGACGCAGCCAGCAGCTCGGCGGGCCATCCCGGCACGCCCATGACCGCCGGGAGCCCGCGGGGTTCGGAGCCGCCCGGCGAACGCCCGCCGGCCGGGGCGATTCTCGGCAAGGTCGGCATCTGGAGCGGGCAGTTCGACTTCTCCAACGCTGCCACGGTGCGCGAGGCGGTGTCCGAGCTCGACGAGCTCGGCTACTCCACCCTGTGGACAGGCGAGGTCAAGGGCCGCGAGGTGCTGGTCACCGCCGGCCTGATGCTCGCGGCGACGTCCCGGATGACGATCGCGACCGGGATCGCGCAGATCCTCGCGCGCAATCCCCTGACCATGGCCGCCGGCCAGCTCGCGCTCGCGGAGGCGTACCCGGGGAGATTCCTGCTCGGGCTCGGCGTCTCGCACGCGGAGCTGATGCGCATCCGCGGCGCGACCTACGCGAAGCCCCTGGGCCAGATGCGGGCCTACCTGGACGAGATGGACCGGATGGCCGCCGAGCAGTACCGGGCGGTCCCGCCGGAGGGAGTCCAGCCGCGGGTGCTGGCCGCGCTGGGGCCGAAGATGCTCAGCCTGGCAGGCGAGCGCGCGGACGGCGCGCACACCTACTTCGTGCCGCCGGAGCACACCGCCGACGCCCGCGCGGCGCTCGGGCCGGGGAAGCTGCTGATACCCGAGCAGGCGTTCGTCCTGCACCGGGACGCGAGCGAGGCGCGGGAGCTGGCCCGCCGGCACACGGGGTCCTACCTGCGGCTGCCGAACTACACGAACAACCTGCGCCGGTACGGCTTCACCGATGACGATCTCGCCGGCACCGGGTCCGACCTGCTGGTCGACACGATTGTTCCGTGGGGGGACGCCGACGTCCTGCTCGGCCGGGTCAAGGAGCACCTGGACGCGGGCGCGGACCAGGTGGCCGTGCAGGTCCTGGACTTCGATCGCAGGGGGCTGCCGCGCCGGCAGTGGCGCGAGCTGGCCCCGGCGCTGCTGTCGCTCTGAGGCCGTTGCCCGGGGTCGTTCCGAGGTTCCCGCACGCTCGGAGGCGGCCGTCGCCCGCCGTGCTCGGGCCAGCCGTCGTGGATACGACACTTTTCAACCTGATTGAGTATTTAGTCTGGTAAGCGACATTTTTCGGTGGGTCGCAATCCTCGGACGGCCCCCGGCCGGATCCACTGCCGTCCCGGTCCTGCGCGCTCCGTGTCGCAAATACGACTCGTTGCCCCGGGGCGGCGCGGACGGCGATATTACGGTCGGTGCCGAATTTCCGATCGCTCCGGGGCGGCGCGAGTGTTTCGCGCCGTTCCCGGTTCCGGAGTGCGTCCGGTATGTATCGGTGGGTTCCGTGCGGCGCAGCGGCGATGTGCCGTCGCGGAGATTCCCGGTAGGGTTACTTTCGTTCGATGATTATCGCGGGCGGGGGTCGGGTGAATGCTCGGGGATGACGGAGACGACCGGCAGGGGCCGACCTCCAGACGCCGGCACGGCCGCCGGTCGGGCCCCGCGCGCCGATCCGGCGGATTCCGGGAAAGCTGGGGCGCCGCGGTCGCCGGAGGCACTGTTCTCGCGGTCGCCGTGTGCGTCGGCCTGGCCACGTTCGGCCTGATGGGCGGCGGTGACGACCCTTCGGGGAATCTCACCGCGCTCGGCGGCACCGGGCAGGGCCGGGACGRCCAGCCCGCATCCCAGCAGGGCGCATCCCAGTCACCCCAGGCGTCTCCGCCCGCCGAATCGTCGGCCCCCGCCGGGCAGGGGGCGGTGGGTAACGGCCCCCGGCGGCCGACCGGAAACCCGGTCCGCATCGCCTTTGGCGGGGACGTCCATTTCGAAGGCGCGCCCGGGCAGCGGTTGGCGGCTGATCCCAAGACCGCGGTGGGGCCCATGGCACAGACCCTGTCCGCGGCGGACCTGGCCATTGTCAATCTGGAGACCGCTGTCACGACCGGCGGCACGCCGGCCACCAAGGCGTTCGTATTCCGTGCACCGCCCGCCGCATTCACCGCCATGCGCGCCGCCGGTATCGACGTGGTGAACATGGCGAACAACCACGGAATGGACTACGGGGTCGAAGGCCTCGCGGACTCGCTGCGCAGCGCCCGAGAGGCCGATTTTCCGACCGTCGGTATCGGCGCGGACGACTCGGCGGCCTACACCCCCTACGTGACCACCGTGAACGGCCAGCGAATAGCGATCTTCGGTGCGACGCAGGTTCTCGACGACGAGCTGGTCTCCGCGTGGACCGCCGGGCCCGGCAAACCCGGCCTCGCCTCGGCGAAGAAGGTCGAGCGGCTGGCCGCGGCGATCCGCGAGGTGCGGCCGACCGTGGACACCGTGATCGTCTACCTGCACTGGGGGGTCGAGCGCGAGGCCTGCCCGAGTGACACGCAGACCGGCCTGGTCGCGCCGCTGGTCGCCGCGGGCGCGGACGCGCTGGTCGGCGGGCACGCGCATGTCCTGCAGGGCGCCGGGTGGAACCACGACGGCGTGTACGTCGGCTACGGCCTGGGCAACTTCGTCTTCTACGCTTCGGGCGGCGGCCCGAACACCGAGACCGGCGTGCTCGAACTGACCTTCCAGGGCCGGGCGGTCACCACGGCCAACTGGGTACCCGGCCGGATCGTCGACGGGGTCCCGCGCCCGCTGACGGGCGCCGCAGCCGGCCAGGCCCTGACCGGCTGGAACAGTCTGCGCGACTGCACGGACCTCTCCGGCACGGCCCCCTGGTAGACGGCACCCCCGGGCCGGTCACCGGTACCGCCCCCCGGTAAACGGCACTCCCGGGCAGGCCGACGGATGCCCGTCCGCCCGTTCAGGTAATTGTCCCCCGGCGTTCGCCGCCGGGGGCTTCAACCTGCTGTACCTTGGCTCGCAGGAAGCCGTGACAAAAGCCGGCACGAGTGGTGCTCCCATCGCCACATCGCGGTGCCTCGGAAATGCCTTCCCGTCCTTTCCTTCTTTTGGTGACGCGTGACGCCGGTCTTCTGTCGAGAAGACGCGTCGCGAAATCGACGCCTGTCCTTGGTGCTCCGTCCAGCCCTTTATCGATCCGGGAGTGTCGTGTCGCGTACCCTGCGCAAGAGGTCGAGCCGCCGCGGACTGGCCGCCGGCGTCGGCCGCAAGATACTCGTCGCCTTCGTCTTTCTCGCCGGGAGCGGGCTGGTGGTGGTCGGGGGGCCGTCGCCCGCGTGGGCCGCCGACACCACCCAGTACGCCGGCGACTCCACCCGGGGCAACGGGGCGGCCGTCCCGTTCGAGGGCCTCACGGACCAGAACGGCGGCCCGGTGCCCATCTCCGGGGCCATCGGCGTCGACCTGGTTCTCGGCTCGACGCAGCAGCCCTACCTGCCGTGCCAGAACTACAACCGGACCACCGGTACCGGCGACACCTTCGTCAACGCCTGCCAGGAACGGGGCAGCTACGCGACGTACACGCGTTTCGCCACGGGCAAGGGGCTTGTCTTCCCCAACGGGTACTTCATGGGCGACAGCCAGCCTGACCTGGTCAAGGGCGGCACACTGAACACCGGTTGGGGCCGCCGCACGGCCGGGCTTTCGTTCGAGTTCTACCCGCAGGTCGACCGGGACGCCGAGTTCGTCCACTCGCGTTTCTACATCGACGTCTTCGACCWTCGCGCCAACGGCTGGACGTACTCCGCGCACGTCGGCCGCATCAAACTGACGACGCTCAATGATCCGGGTACGGCGCAGGTCGGCGGCCGGCTCACCGACGGTGGGCAGACACCGGCCCGTGACCGGGTGAAGTTCCTCATCTTCGGCGGTGACGCCCGTTCGTCGACCGGGTACCCGATCTCGTCCTTCGCCGTCTTCACGAGCTCGGGGGCGGCGAACTGGAGCAGCGGCGCGCTGTACGCCGGCGCGCAGCGCATCACCGTCACGGACACCGCGACCGGCCGTGAATGCGTCATTGACCTGAAGCCGATCAGCGGTCGGGGCAACGCGCTCGACATCGACCTCTCCCGGCCCGGGTTCGGCCACGAGGGCAGCGTCTGCCACTGAACGGTGCCGAGTAACTGCGGCGGTTGAGCGACAGCCAGGACTCATCCAGTCGCCACACATCGCCGGGCGGCGGGACCTGACGTACATAGAACGGCGGCACCGGCCAGCGGCCGGGACGGCTTGGCTGTCCCGGCCGTTTTACATTTCTCCAACCGCTTTCGCGGGCGTTCGTTCAGTCGTTTTCGCGCGTTCGCTCGTTCGTTTTCGCGCGTTTCGCTCAGCCGTCGTCGCGGGGGCGGCCGGGGCTGTTGCCGCTGTTGCGTGAGGCGGCGCACCGGGCGCACGTTCCGTAGATCTCGACGGTGTGTACGACGTCGGTGAAGCCCTCCGCGCTGGCCACGGAGGACGTCCAGGCCTCGATCTCGGGGCCGGCGATCTCCACCGTGTGGCCGCAGTGGCGGCACACGAGATGGTGGTGGTGACCGTCCGTGGTGCACCGCCGGTACACGGTCTCGCCGTCATCCCGGCGCAGGACGTCCACCTCGCCGCGGTCGGCCAGCACCTGCAGGTGACGGTAGACGGTCGTCAGACCGACGGACTGGCCCTCCTGGCGTAGCCGGGCGTGCAGGTCCTGCGCGCTGGTGAAGGCGTTCGTCGCCGCGAGCGCGGAGGAGACCGCGTCGCCCTGCCGGGTGGCCCGGACGGAGGTGCCGCGGCCGCGACCCGGGCGGGACACCGCTCCGTTCGGGCGGTCACCGGAGCCAGCGCCGGCGCCGCCTGCCGCCCGGTCGGAGGCCGCTGACATGCCGCGCGGGGAGCTCACCCGCTCGCCTTCCACACTCGCCACGACATCCACTCTCTCATCTACCCGGCCTGTCTGGAGGGCGCGCGATCTCCTCAGTTCTCGCCATGGGAACGGTGTTGACATCGGTTTTCATTTCGTGCGACGGTGTGTGACGTAGTAGGCGCCGACTGTCGCCAATCCGTGTACTTCCCTGGAGGTTCCAGATGTCACTGACCGTCACGCCCGAGCTGGTCGAGGCCGCGGGCGAAGGCCGGATGACCGACGAGGACTTCGTCGCGTGCGTGCGCACCTCGCTCCCGTACGCCTACCGGCTGGTCGAGGAGCTGGTCACGGCCCTGCCCGACGCCGGCCCCGCGGGCCGGGATTTCGCCGACAACCAGGTGCCCCCGCCGGACGAGGCCGCGCGCGGGCAGCTGCTGCGTGCGATGGCCAGCACGTCCATCCGGTCGGCGCTCGAACGGCACTTCGGTGTCGCGCTGGCGTTCCAGAACTGCCACCGGGTCGCGGCCTTCGCACCCGAGGCCGTCGGGCGCGCGCAGTACCAGGCGTTCGTCTCACCGCGGGCACAGGTACTCAACCAGCAGCCCGAATTCGTCGACTGCTAGGCCACATTCCCAAGCCAGGCGCGGGCGTTCGCCCCGCCCCGGGGCCCCTCGCCGGGCGCTCGCCCCGGGGCCCCTCGCGGGCGCCCGCCCCGGGAACTCACCCGGCCGGCCCGGCCGTCTTGTCGCGTTGTGCCCTCGCTGCTGTCGGTTGCCCTCAGGTCGGCCCGGTGACCAGCACTGAGGTCATTTGAGGCGGCGGAATGTCCGTCCCGTACCCTTTGCTCGCGGTAATACGGTGGCGGGCAATCCGGGGGTGGTGGGTGGCAGGACGTCCGGCCTGGCTGCGGGGGGAGTCGTGGCGGATCGCCGAGCCGCCCCTGACCCCGGCGGCGACAGGTGCCGCGGTGCTCGGCGCGGTCGTGCTGGTCGTCGGGTGCGTCCTGACCGCCGGATCGGGCTTCGACGAGGGCTCCACGGCGACGACGCCGGTGGGAGTAGAAGTCGATCAGGGCCCGCTGGTCTCCTGGTACACGTCCACCCAGGGGATGCGCGGCAGTATCGCCACCAGCGTCGCGTCCGCGCGCGCCTTCCTCGACGCCCAGGAYGGCGCCTCACTGCGCCCACTGTGCATCCAACTGGCGGCGGAGGGACAGCAGGCGGGCGGGCTCACACCCGGGCCGGACCAGGAGGCGCAGCGGCTCTTCACCAGCGGCGCCGGGCACTACGAGGCTGCCGCGCGCACCTGCGCCCAGCTCTTCGACGGCACGCAGATCCCCGCCGCGCAGCTACAGGCACAGGTCCGGGCGGCGCTGGCCGACGGCGACCGCGACTGGGACGCGCTGGCCACCCGCGTCGGCCTTCCCATGGCCCATGCCGGGCCGACCCCACCGGCCGCCACCGACGGCTCGGGAGGCACGGGTGGGTCGGCAGCCACCGATGGCACGGGCGGTACCGGCGACACAGACGCCACGGGTGGGACGGACGGCAGCGGCGACCCGGAGGACACGAGCGCGTCCGGGTGAGACCTCCGCCGTGCGGACCCGCCCGCCCGCCCGCCCGGCCGGGCGGGTCGGGGCTCGGTGGGTGTGCTCAGCCTGCGTTGTCGGCTCGGTGCCCGCACGGGGTGAGGACGCGCAGCGTGCCGGTGAGCTCGAAGTCGTGTGTCCAGGCGGGGCACCAGCCCACGGCCCGTGCCTCGTCGAGCGCGTGGCCCGTGCCCCGGCGGTCGTAGGCGAGGACGAACAGCAGCACCCGCCCCTCCGGGCCCGGGGCGCGCCGGGTGAGTGCCCGCCCGACGCCGCCATCTCCGATCGCGGTCAGGAACACGGTCGAGGAGCGCGGCACCCGTGGTCCCACCGGCCCGGTCACCACATCCGCGCCCGGCCCGCCGGGACGTTCCTGACCGGGCGCATCCTGACGGGTCGGGCCCTGCCCGGCTGTGTTCGCGGCGGGTGCGTCCTGGCCGGCCGTACTTTGGCCGGCTGCGTCCTGGCCGGGTGTCCGGTCGTCGGAGGCGCCGTCCTGGCTTACCTCCATCCCGTACAGCCAACCCGCGCGGGCGAGCCGGCCGCCTACGACGACCAGGTCGCCGGGCCGGTGGAGCCGGCGGGCGGTGACGGTCGCGTCCACCATCAGGTCGATCGGACGGCGGTCGCCGCGTTCCTCCCACAGTGGGTGCAGGGCGCTGACCGCGGCGGCGGGCACCGCGGCCGCGGCGAGGACGGTCACCGCCGTCACCGCTGCCAGCAGGCCCGCCGCCGTGCGCCGCCAGCCGGCCGCGCGACCGCCGGCGGGATCGCCACTGGAAGGACCGTCCCCGGGGCGGCCGGCGACCCCGGCTCCCGCCCACGCGACGCGGGCGGTGCGGGCCAGCGCGGCGGCTCCGGCGGCCGCGACCACGGTGAGCAGCGGGACGAGGAAGACGTTCGTCCGCACGGCGCCGAACGGCCAGTACCGCCCGGCGCTCGCCGCCAGCACCATCAGCTCGGCGCCGCCGGTCGCGACCAGCAGCACCCGGCCATCCGGGCGTCGGGCGAGCGTGACCACTCCGGCCAGGAACGTGATCGCGACGGCACAGTCAAGCACGATCACTGCCGGGTCGGACGAGTCGGTCAGCGGGTGAACCAGGTTCGGGTCATAGCGGTCGATGCCCGGGGGCGCGCCGGCCGCGGTCGCCGCGAGCTGGTCGGCGATGAAACGGATCCCGTCGGGCAGTCCGCGCCCGGCCAGGAAGTGGTCGTCCCAGAACGTGCTCGCCCGCTGGCCGGACTGGTGCAACACGAACAGCGCCGCGTGCAGCCCCGCGATCACGGCGGCGGGGGCGTCGCACAGCGCGGCGCGAACGGCCGCGCGAACGGTCGGACGGAAGGCCCTGCGAGCAGCTGGGCGGGCGGCCGTGCGGCGGCCAGCCCAGCCATAGGCGCCGCGCAGCGGCCGGGCGACGTCCACGACGGTCAGCGGGACGATGAGGAAGACCGCGGGCAGGGAGAACAGCGCGAGGACGCCGACGGCGAACCGGCTCCACAGCAGGGCGCGGGTGGTGGAAGCGGCGCGCATCCAGAGCATGACCACGGCCAGTGCGCAGGTCGCGTCGAGGGTGTACGGCTTGACCTGGGACGCGAGGTCCACGACGGTGCCGCCGAGCGTGACCGTCAGCGCCGCCGTGAACGCCGCTGTGCGTCCGGTCAGCCGGCGGGCCAGTAGCCAGGTGCCCGCGGCGAGCGCGACGAGGGGAACGGCGGAGGGTAGCCGCAGGGCCCAGGCATGCCACCCGAACACGTCGCCGCACACCCGGAGCAGACCCATCGAGCCGATCGCGGACGGCGTGTTCGCCACCGAGAGCTCCGACCAGAAGGTCCCCGGCGGCTCGGCGACGAAGTGCGGGCGCCACAGCTCGTCGTACCAGAGCGGCTGGCGGAAGCGTTCCCACAGCACCGCCTGGACCGCGACCGCCAGCAGGCTGACTACGACCACCGCCAGCATGTCCACCGCGCCTCGCGACCCGGTTGTTTCACGTGTGTCCGGCGCAGGCCCCGCCACGCCGCCGCTGATCACCGCGACGGCCTGAACCGCCCCGCTGGCCTGGACCGCCGAGTCGGCCTGAACCGCTCCGTCGCCGCGGGTCACGCCGTCGCCCCGGAGCGGCGGGATGTCCAGCTCGTGGGCGGTTCGGCCGGCTGGCTGGTCGGTTCCACCGGCCGGCTCGGCCAGCACACGCGTGTCCTCCACCCGGTTGTCCACAGGTTCTGTCCACAGGGCGCCCGTCCCTTGTGGACAGAACCTGTGCGGCGCCGCCCGGCAAATCCGGACGAGGCGCTCAGGTCCGAGCGTAGGCGGTCAGGAACCGGTCGATCCGACCGACTGCGTCGGTCAGGTCGTCGACGCACGGCAGGGTCACCAGCCGGACATGGTCGGGCCGCGGCCAGTTGAACCCGGTGCCCTGCACCAGCAGGATCCGCTCGGCCCGCAGCAGGTCGAGCACGAAGCTCTCGTCGTCGTCGATCGGGTAGACCTCGGGATCGATGCGGGGGAACGCGTACAGCGCGCCGCGCGGGGGCACACACGACACCCCGGGGATGTCGTTGAGCAGCTTCACCACCGTGTCGCGCTGCTCGAGCAGCCGGCCGCCGGGCAGGACGAGATCGCCGGCACCGCTGCCCTCGGCGAGCGCGGCCTGGAGCGCGAACTGGCCGGGCACGTTCGCGCACAGGCGCATGTTCGCCAGGATGTTCAGGCCCTCGATGTAGCTCGACGCGTGCTGGCGGGGCCCGGAGAGGGTCATCCACCCGGAGCGGAAGCCCGCCAACCGGTAGGCCTTCGACAGCCCGTTGAACGTCACGCAGAACAGGTCGGGGGCGAGCGCCGCGGGCGAGTGGTGCTCCGCGCCGTCGTAGAGGATGCGGTCGTAGATCTCGTCGGAGAACAGCATCAGGTTGTGCCGGCGGGCGACCTCGATGAGCTCCTCGAGCACCGGCCGGTCGTAGACGGCCCCGGTCGGGTTGTTCGGGTTGATGATCACGATGGCGCGGGTACGTGGGGTGATCTTGCGGATGATGTCGTCGAGGTCGGGATTCCAGCCCGCGGACTCGTCGCACAGGTAGTGCACGGGCCGCCCGCCGGTGAGGCTGACCACCGCCGTCCACAGCGGGTAGTCGGGGGCGGGGAGGAGTACCTCGTCGCCGTTGTTCAGCAGCGCCTGCAGCGACATCATGATCAGCTCGGAGACGCCGTTGCCGAGGTAGACGTCGTCGGGCGTGACGCTGGTCATTCCCTTGCCGGCCGCGTAGCGTACGACGGCCTCACGGGCGGGGAGCAGGCCCTTGGAGTCGCTGTAGCCCTGTGCTGCCGCGAGGTTCTCGACCACGGCGGCGAGCACCGAAGGCGGCGCGGAGAAGCCGAACGGGGCGGGGTTGCCGATGTTCAGCTTCAGGATGCGCTGGCCTGCGGCCTCCAGCCGGGTCGCCTCGTCGAGGATGGGACCTCGGACGTCGTAGCAGACGTCGGCGAGCTTGTCGGACTGGGCGAACTCCATAGTGCCCAGGGTAGATGCCGTGTCGACCGGATTTCCCGCCCCCGTGTGCCGTGGGCGTGGGCTCACCCGCGGTGGGTGGCCGCGGCGATCCGCGCCGCCGGCGCTCCGGACAGCCCGCCCCGGGGCGCCAGGGCGAGGGAGAGCACGAGGGCCGTGGCGAGGGTCAGCACGATCGCCCCGCCGGCGGCGACGTCCCACTGCTCGCTGACGGCGAGCCCGACCACACCGCAGACCACGGCCACCGCGATCGAGACCGCGGTCATCGTCGACGTGCGCGAGCACCACAGCCGGGCGGTGGCGGCCGGCCCGACGACCAGCGCGACGGCCATGATCGTGCCCACCGCGGGCAGCGAGGTGACGACCGCGGCCTCCACGAGCAGCAGCAGGACGAGCCCGAGCCATCTGGACGGGTACCCGGCCGCGGTGAGCGCGGTGGGGTCGAACGCCCCGAGCAGCAGCTCCTTGCGCAGCGCCACGAGCGCGGCGAGCACCACGACGGCCGTCACACCGCTGACGACCAGATCGCTCTCCTGGACAGTCAGCACGGAGCCCACCAGGAAGGCGCTCAGATCACGGTTCGACCCGTCGCGGGCGGACATCAGCGCGACGCCGAGCGCGAACCCGCCGGAGAGGACGACGCCGGTCACGGTGCTCACGTCCCGCCCGCCGGTGCCCGCCCGCCCCGCGCCACCCGGGCCAGCGCCACCCGGACCGGTGCCGGCCGAGTGCCCCGGGGTGCCGGTGAGCAGGGCGACCGCGCTCACCAGCAGCACGCCGAACAGCCCGGCGCCCAGGACGAGGTTCATCCCGATCAGGGAGGCGATCACGACGCCCGGGAAGGTCGCGTGGGTCATCGCCATGGTGAGGAAGCTGAGCCGGCGCAGCACGACGTGCACGCCGACGGCGCCGCACAGCGTCCCGACGATCAGCACCTCGAGGAGGGCCCGCCGGGTGTAGCCGTCGCCCAGCGAGTCGAGCAGCGCCATCAGGTCGCCCCGCGTGACGAGGCGGGCCGCCGCTGCCGGCGCTCGCGGGAACGCGCGCCCCGTGACCGGCGCGGCAGCATGGCGACGAGGAGAGCCAGCGCGTAGATCACGACCAGCGCCAGGACGACCGTCGCGCCGGCGGCGAGCCGGATCTCGTGGCGCACGGACGCTTCGTAGCTGGCGACCAGGCCGAGCCAGCCGCCGAGGACCCCGAGCCCGATCGAGGCCAGCACGATGACCACCAGCCGGTCGCTGAGCAGCCGGGCCGCCGCCGCCGGGATCACGATCAGGGCAATGACCAGCACCGTCCCGACGGCGCGGACGGCGGCGACGACGACGAGCGCGATCACCAGGTTGAGGACGAGGTCCAGCAGCCACACCGGGTACCCGGCCGCGCGCGCCCCCTCCGGGTCGAACGCCCGCAGCAGCAGCTCCTTGTGGATCAGCGCGAGCACCGCGAGAGCCACGGCGGCGGTCACCGCGGTCACGGTGATGTCGGTGGAGTCGACGGTCAGCAGACGTCCGAAGAGGAACGCGGTGAGATCCGACGTGTAGGACTCCCGGCGCGAGACCAGCACGACACCGACGGCGAAACAGCCGGTGAGCAGCATCGCCATGGCCGCGTCCTCGGTGACCCGCCGGGTGGAGACCAGCGCGGTGAACCCGGCGGCGGCCGCGACGGCGACGAGCAGCGCACCCGGCACGATGCCGGAGTCGCCGGCGATCAGAAAACCGATCACGACACCCGGGAAGACGGCGTGGGTGAGCGCGTCGGTGAGGAAGGCGAGCCGGCGCAGCAGGACGAGGACCCCGACCACGGCGCTCAGCGTCCCGAGCAGCAGCACCTCGAGCAGCGCCCGGTACATGAACGGCCGCTCGAACGGCGCGATCAGGAGATCGCCGGGCGTGCTCACGGCCCGGTCACACGCGGGTCACGACGACGCCCCGGCCGTCGATCTCCAACGCGGCGCCGCCGTAGGCGGCCCGCAGGGGCTCCGCGGTGAGCGCCTCGGCGGGCGGTCCGAACGTGATCTGACGGCCGCTCAGCAGGCACACCTCGTCGCTGATGAGCTGCGCCAGGGCCAGGTCGTGGGTGGAGACGACGACGGCCGTGCCGGCGGCGGTCAGCGTACTGAGCGCGGCGAGCAGGGCGTCCTGCGAGACGACGTCCACGCCGTTGAACGGCTCGTCGAGCAGCAGCAGGCGGGGCTGGGCGGCGATGGCGCGGGCCAGCAGTACCCGCTGGCGCTGCCCTCCGGAGAGCGTGCCGAAGCGATCCCGGGCCCGGTGGGCCAGCCCGACGGCCTCCAGCGCGGCCTGCGCCGCCGCCCGGTCGGCGCGGCCCGGCCGGCGGATCCAGCCGATCCCGCGGTAGCGGCCCATCAGCACGACCTGACCGACCGAGATCGGGAAGTCCGGGTCGAGCGTGTCCGCCTGCGGCACGTAGGCGACCTCCCGGCGGGCGGCGCCCGGGGGACGTCCGAGCACCGTGATCAGCCCGTCGACCACGGGCACCAGGCCGAGCACGGCCTTGATCAGCGTTGACTTGCCCGCGCCGTTGGGCCCGATGAGGGCCAGCGTCCGGCCCGGGTGGAGGACGCCGTGCACGCCGTGCAGCACCGGCACCCTGCCGTAGGCGATGCTCGCGTGCTCCAGCGACAGTGCGGCGGGAGCGGCCCCGGCCTGGCCGCCGCTCTCGCCCGCGGCCGTACCCGGGATCGCTGCACCCGGAATCGCCGTATCCGGGATCACGGCGCCGACCTGGTCGGGGAGCGCGATCGCGTCGGCCGCCAGTGCTGTCGCCACTGCCGCCACCGGCGCCGCGGTCGTCGGTATCGCCACGGGCGACGGGGCTCCGTCCGGCCCGTCCGGCGCGGTCAGGCACGGTGCCTGAGCGTTACCGGTCATGATCGACCACCGGTCCATCCTGTAGATCCTGGCTGTGGGTCCTGTCTCACCGGAGGGCGTTGACGATGGTATCCGTGTTGTGCCGTTCGGCTTCGAGGTAGGTGGCACCATCAGACCCCGCCGGGCCCAGCGTGTCGGCGTAGAGGGCACCCTCGCCGGCGACGACGCGGACGCCCGCCTCGCGGCCGATGGTCTGCGCCGTCCGCGGCGGCAGGGATGACTCGGAGRACACCGCCACGACGCGGGACGCCCTGATCCGRCTGACGATGTCGTCGATCGCCCGGCCGGAGAGCTCGGCGGACGTGTCGAAGCTCGGGATGATCGACCCGACGAACTCCAGGCCGTACCGGTCCACGTAGTAGCCGAACGAGTCGTGGTTGGTGACCAGCTTGCGCCGGTCTGCCGGGATGGTGTCGATCTTCTGCTGGTTCTCCCGGTCGAGCTCGTCCAGCCTGGTCGTGTAGCCGGCGAGGTTGGCGCGGTACGTGGCGGAGCTCTCCGGATCGGCCGCCGCGAGCCCCTTCTCGACGTTCGTGACCATGATCTTCGCGTTGCGCGGGTCGTGCCAGATGTGCGGGTCGCCCCCGGCGTGCTCGTCCTCATGCGCACCCTCGTCGGCGTGGTCCGTGCCCCCTCCGGGCTCACTCCGGACGGTGACCCCGTCGGCCATCACGACCTCGACGCCGTCGAAGCCGCTGGCCGAGATCGCGTCGTCGAGCCAGCTCTCCAGGTCGACACCGTTCTCGATCAGGACGTCCGCGGAGCCGATCGCCTCGAGATCGGCCGGCGAAGGCTCGTAGTCATGCGGATCGACGCCCGGCCGCAGGATCTGCCTGACCTCGATGCCGTCACCGCCGATGGCGCGGGCGAAATCCGCCGCGTAGGTGGTCGTCGCGACCACCCGTGGCGCCGAGCCGCCCGCGCCGCCGGAGCCCCCACCCGAGCCGCCGCAGGCCGCCAGCGCGGCGGCGAGCGCAGCCGCGGTGAGCAGAGCGGCGGCGGGACGCGCCACCGGCAGCGACCGGGGGCGCGAGGCCTGGTCCGACGGGTGTCCGGCGGCGGGCCGGAGGGGCAGGGGCGACATGAGGAAAATGAAAACGGTTGTCGATGCGGATGTCAAATCGAACCGGCGTGGTCCAAACGGATGGCGCCCGCGGAGGTCAGCTGGCCAGGAAGCTGATCTGGACCCGCCTGTTCAGCGCGCGCCCGGCGGCGTCGTCGGACCCGTCGGGCCGGGTGTTCGGCGCGACAGGGTCGGCTCCGCCGCGGCCCGTAGCCGAGACGCGCGTGCCGCTCGGTACGGCTGGGCGGAGCAGATCCGCGACCGCGTTGGCCCGGCGCTGCGAGAGGATCACGTTGTAGGCCGGGGTGCCGAGGCTGTCGGTGTGGCCGAGAACCGTGACCGTCCTGGTGGCAGGGCCGACCCGGCCCGCGAGCGTGGCGATCTCCGTGCGCGCGGCCTCGGTCAGATCGTCGGAGTCGAAGGCGAACAGGACGTCCGCGCTGATCGTGACGGTGACCCGGTCGCCGGACCGTTCCTCGGTGACCAGCGGGAGCACGGAGTCCGCCGGGTCGATGGTGAGGACCGAGCCGGCGGCGTCGAGCGGGCGCACCGAACGGGTGATCTCCTCGGCGGGCACATCGGCCGGGGGCGGTGGTGCGCTCGTGGCGCCGAGGGCCCCCGGGCTCTCCGCCCCGGCGAGCGCCCAGAGCGCCGCGGTGACCAGAGCCAGCCGGGCGGCCCGGCCCGCGATCGCGCTCACCGGCGCCGTCACTGCCGCTGTCGCGGCGGGGGGCCGCGGGAGCGCGCTCAACGCGTGATCGCGGCGTCGTCGACGATCACCCGGTCGTTGAGGTAGACGTCCACGGTGGTCACGTCGGCGGGCGGTGCGGCGAAGGTGAACGAGCCGGTCACGGGCACGTTGTTGCGGGTCCGGGTGGTTCCCGAGGCGGCGCCCAGCGCCACTCCGGCGGAGTCCCGCACGACTGTGTAGCGGCGCAGGTTCACGGAGTCGACCAGGGTGACAGCGGCGTCGCGCCGGCCGGCCATGTCGTAGAGCGTGATGCCGGTGCCCGGGTCCTTGGCGTAGCGCGGCGTGAAGAGCAGATCGAGGCGGGCGAGTTGGCCGTCGACCCGCAGCCCGACGAAGCCGACCTCGACGTCCCCGTCCGCTCCCTGGAAGCGGGTGGTGCGGCTCGCGGTCGGCGTTCCCGCGGGCGGGGCTTCCGGGGAGGCCGCGCCGCCCTGGCCCGTGCCCGCTGTGCCGCTCGCCGGGGCCGGTGAGGGTGCCTCATCGTCGCCGGAGCCCGAACAGCCCGGGAGGACCAGGCAGGCAACCAGCAGGCCGCCGACCAACGCGGATGTACTCCGCGCGCGGTAGCCGCCAGAGCCACGGATCGAGGCCGGCCGGGCGGTCGACGCGGGACGCGCCCCCGGGGCCGATGGCCTCGCCGGGACGGGTGTCGTCCGCGGGCTGGCCGTCACCGGGCTGGCCGTCGCTGGGACGGTCGTCGGCGCCAAGGCGGGCGGGGGCAGGTGCGGCATCGGACCTCCGGGCGGGAGGGTCAGGGGAGTCCGATGCCGATTATGATCCCCGCCCGCCGGGCCTGGGGACAGGTACGGACACCGCCCGGGCCCAATCCGTCACCCGTGGGTCGAAAGGCGACAGAACGCGCGCCCTGTCGGCGCCTGCCGTGGCCGGGCCGGATGTTGCCGGCACGGGGGCCGCGGTGGCGGAGACCGCCGTAGCGCGGGCCGCCCGGGCCGCCCGGGCCGGACCCGCGACGGTGTCCGCCACGCCGCGGGTGGCGGTACGGCGGGGCCCGTCGGCGGTCGGCTCCGGTGCGTCAGCGCGGTTCATTCGGTGCCGTGCTCCGCCTCTTCCAGCAGCAGGCGCAGCTCGAGCCCGAGCGAGCGAGGTTCGGCCAGCGGAGACCGGAACAGCACCCGGACGGCGTCGGCGCCGTCGGGGCCGATCCGCCACATGTCCAGGCCGGCCCGGTCGAGCGAGGTCACCGACGCGCCGATCACCTCGTCGGCGCAGATGCTTCCGGCCGCCGTGACGCCGCGCGCGGCGAGCTGGCGCATCTGGGCGGCGTGGGCCTTGTTGAGGTGCTCGATCAGGTCCGGGGCGTAGGCCGTCACGAGGTCGGGCTCGGCGAGGGCGTACGAGGTGAGCTCGACGCGGCGGGCCGGCCCGAGCGACGACCAGCGGCCGCCGGGGCGTGCCGCCGCGTCGCGCCGCGCGCCCCGCGCCCGGCGGGTGACCCGGGACCGCCGCGGGGCCGGAGCCTCCACGACCTCCGTGCCCGCCGCCAGGTCGGCACCCGCCGCTTCCGTGCCGGTAGCCAGTTCCGTGCCCGCGGCCAGCTCGGCGTGTGCGGCTTCGGTGCCTGCCGCGAGCTCGGTCGCGACCGGCACGGAGCCGGCGGCTGTCCGGTCGGCGACTGTCCGGTCGGCGACCGGTGCCCGGTCGGCGCCGGCCGGGGCTTCGGCGCGGCCGGGCAGGCAGATGAGCACCTCGTCCACGGCCACGGAGAGGACACGCAGATCGGAGATGTCGCCGGAGGTCACTGTGATGCTGCGCCCCAGGTTGCCCAGGCGTTGGACGAGCTCGTCGGCGGTCTCCGCCGCCGAGGCCAGCACCCCCGCGAGGACCAGGCGCTCCCCGTTGTGGCCGGGCACGTCGACGCGTGCGCGGCGGCCGGAGTCCGCGCACCGCGCGGGCGGGCTGTCGGCGCCCACGAGCAGCAGGGGCTCGCCGCCGTCGTCGATGAGTCCGACCCAGCCCCGAACGTGGGCGCAGGGCAGCGTGAGCAGCGCGCAGCGGCCGCCGGCGAGGATGGTCCTCGCCTGCTCAGCCAGCACGGGCATGTCGACGTCCGAGCTTGGACTCGTCACCGGGCCTCCTCCTGTCATCAGGTAAGGCTTACTTAAGTCGTCGAGAGCCCGATGGTCAAGCCTTTCGTCCGGTTGTGGTCCCCTGTCTCAGATCAACACTGGTCGCGATTCCCAATGTCCGCGCAACGCGGTCCCGGAAGGGCACCGCGATCCGGTTCGCGGGCGGAGGATTCTAGGCTGTCGTGGTCGGGCAGTGTCTCGCCCCTCGAGAAGGAGGTGCCGGTGATCTTCAAGTTGGTCGGTGACGGTCGCCCGTACCCCGATCATGGTCTTGGCCAGCGGGACTGGGCCGCCATCCCGCCGCGGCAGGTGCGGCTCGACCAGCTCATCACGACGAAACGGGTGCTGGCGCTCGACGTCCTGCTGGACGAGGACTCGACGTTCTACGGCGACCTGTTCCCCCACGTTGTGGAGTGGGGTGGGGCGCTCTACCTGGAGGACGGCCTGCACCGCGCCGTGCGCGCGGCGCTGGCGCAGCGGACGTCCATCCACGCCCGGGTGCACGTGCACACCGCGGCACGGCCGGTGGGCAGGCTCAGCCACCAGTGACGCCGGGCCGGGCGCTTCCCGCGCTCCAGGTCCGGGGCCTGGTGGCGGCGGTGCGGGCCCGGCTCAGTCGTTGGTGATCTCGTAGGTCACGTAGGTGTCCTCGCCGACCTTGGCGAAGACGTAGCGCGGGCACGCCGACCCCGGCCGGTAGGCCGCGATGGGCCGAAGCACGGGGGAGCGCATGACCTGCTTGAGCCGCCCGCCGGCGAGCTTGCGTGCCTGGGCCCCGGAGACATCCGCAGTCTCCTGGCGCTCGTACCATCCACCGCAGTAGTGGATGTCGTGGGGGCGTGACGTCCAGGCCGGCGTGTGGAAGACCCAGAGCAGGTAGGCCGTACGCATGATCAGGGCCAGCAGGGCGATCGTGATCAGAGCACGGACGAGGTTCCCGGCCCGGTTCGTGGCGAGAACGGGACTCACAACTCCGGGAGCCTAGGGCAGCTACCCCCGTTCCGGGGCAAGCCGTCCCTTCCGGTCGGGGCGTGTCGCGTGCGCGCCCGCCCGCCGACGCCCCGGCTAAACAGCACGACCGGGCCCGTCCGCGGCCCCACCGACGTGCTCGTCCGAGCTGCCACCCGCGTTGTCTGCTGCGTGGTCTCCCGGCTGCCCGCCGGCGCAACCGGCCGCGTGCCCGGCAGTGGGGTCGGCAGCCTGCCCGGCGAGGTGCCCGGATGCGTGCCCGGCGAGGTGCTCGGACGGGGGCAGGTCGAGGGCCGGGTTGCCGTCGAAGAAGCCGTCCGGGCGCAGCTCGAAGCCGATCCGGCTGACCGGCATCACCGGCCAGTCCTCCGGGCGCACGACGTGGTGCGCCCCGAAGCTGTACCAGACGACGATGTCGGTGTCGGCGACCGGCCGGTCCGCGGCCGCGTACTGCGGCAGGCCCTCGTTGCCCGCGTTCTGGTTCGGGTAGCGGCCGGCGGCGTACCGCTCCCGCTCGTCGTGCGCGGTCACCCACAGGTTGCGGGACGCGAACCGCCCGCGCGCCGCCTGGTGCGAGTCGGGATGCGCCAGCAACGGCGCCGTGTGCCCCGGGACGAGCCGGTAGGCCACCGGGCGGCCGAGCGGGCCCTCGACGCGCGGGTTGGTGATCCGCCAGAACCGCGCGACGGACGGGTCGACCCTGCGCTGGGCGCGGCGTTCCGAGTCCAGCAGCGTGTCCTGGGTCCGCCAGGCGACGCCCGTCGGGTTGTCCGGGCCGATCGGGTCGGGCACCGAGTCGATCTCGTGCACCGAGTTCGGGCCGCCGTCGAGCTCCAGGTCCAGGCGCACGTTGAAGAAGTGCTGGTGATGCGGCCCGTACAGGCCGGGCGCCACGAGCACCCCGTGCGACGGCGACTCGCCCGGCCGCACCGCCCCGGTCGAGATCACCCCGGTCAGCTTCACCTCGAACTCGATCGAGCCGTCCAGGTAGAGGTACCAGAAGAAGCCGTACTCGTAGTTCCCGACCGTGCAGATCATCGAGATCACCAGCCGGCGCATGCGGCGGACCTCGACCTGGCCGGTCCGGAAGTCGGTGTGCTTCCAGGCGATGCCGGTGTCCTCCTCGTGCAGGCACACCGCGTTCGGGATCGCCACCGGGTTACCGTCGGAGTCGTTCACCACGGCGTCGAAGTACCGGATGTCACCGAGGCAGTCGCAGCCGAGCCGCAGCGAGTTGGCCATCACCCCGACCCCGTACTCGCCCATGTCGAAGACGTTCTTCACCCGGTGCGTCGGCGCCGGGTCGCCGTACGGGACGAACATCTCCGACACCGACGCGCGCTGCAGGATCGGCCGCCGCCGGCCCCGGTCGGTGTACGCGACCTGGTGCAGGATGAGGCCCTCGCGCGGGGTGAAACCGATGCGCAGGTCCCATTTCTGCCAGCGGACGGCGTACCCGTCCACGGTGAAGCTGGCGCCGCGCGGTTGGGTGACCTCGATCGGGCGCAGGTCGTCGCGCAGCCGGTCGAACGCGGGGACGTTCTCCGGGGCGGCCGTCATCAGCGCCGGTGCGTAGTTGCCGGGGCGCGGCGGCAGCGGCACGGGGCCGTCCGGGCCCTGGCCGTGGTCGGTCACGTCGACGACGGCCATCGCCTCGAGGTCGACGACGACCTGCAGTCCCTCCGCGGGCCGGGCGTAGCCGTTCTCGCCGGGCCCGGAGCGGACGAACGTCACCGGGCGCGCGATGCGCCGCCGGGCARGGTCGTCCTCACGCCCGGTGTAGCCCGCGGACCACGGGTCGATCATCGCGAGGGAGAAGTCGGTGACCCCGCGCCTGCGCATCGCCGCCTGCCAGTCCGGGTCGGCACGGACGACGTCCTCGCAGGCCAGGAACTCCTCCATCATCATCGCCGCCTGCACGCCGGGGACCGCGTACATCTCCACCACCGTCCCGGCGGACAGCGACACGACGGCCTCGTGGGTCAGCCGCGCCCCGCGCTCGTGCAGGACGCAGAACGCCTGCCGGTCCGGCGCGGCCAGCTCCTCGCCGACGTCCCGCTCGGCCTCGCGCGACACCATGGCGGCTTTTGGTGGCTCGTTCAGTTCGACGGAAACGAAACGAAACTCCGGCCCGAGCTTCTCGCTCGCCCGCAGGATCGCGGTGGCCCGGCCGATCTCGGCGGCCGACAGCGGTTCGAGGGGATGCGCCGGTCGCGCCGGGATCGTCCCGGGCTCCGGGGACGCACTGACCGTCATGGCGACCTCCACCAACATCTCGGGTGCGTGACCCGGCACGCAAGGGACTGGGCCACCCAAAAGTAGAGGTCGCCGAACGCGGGCCATCGGCGGCCCGTTCGGCGGTTTCCGGACGTCCGAAATGGACGCCGGTCAGCATTTCCCGAGATGGGCCTCGGCAGGATTCCCGCAGCAGGTCCGGTCAGGACTCCGGAGGTGGGTACTCCCGGAGGTCAGGACTCCCGGAGGTAGGTGAGGACGGCGAGGACCCGGCGGTGGTCCGTCCCGGAGGACTCCAGCCCCAGCTTGGCGAAGACGTTCGAGATGTGCTTCTCCACCGCGCCGGCGCTCACCACGAGCGCAGCGGCGATGGCCGTGTTCGACCGGCCCTCGGCCATCAGCCCCAGCACCTCGCGCTCGCGCGGGGTGAGCGTGGCCATCGGATCGTTGCGGCGGCTGCGCACCAGCAGCTGCGCGACCACCTCGGGATCCATCACCGTCCCGCCGGCGGCGACGCGCCGCACCGCCTCGACGAACTCACGGACGTCCGCGACCCTGTCCTTGAGGAGGTAGCCGACGGCACCCGCGCCGTCCGCGAGCAGCTCGCTGGCGTACTGTTTCTCCACGTACTGGCTCAGGACGAGCACCGGCGTACCGGGCACCTTGTCCCGCGCGGAGATCGCGGCGCGCAGCCCCTCGTCGCGGTGCGACGGCGGCATGCGCACGTCCACCACCGAGACGTCGGGCCGGTGCTCGACGATCGCGGTGACCAGGCCGGGGCCGTCCCCGACCGTCGTGACCACCTCGCAGCCGGCGTCGGTCAGCAGGCGGCGGATTCCCTCGCGCAGCAGCACGGAGTCCTCCGCGATCACGACCCGCACAGCACATCCTCCTCGCGTCCGTCCGGCGGCGTGAGCGGGTCGCCCGGGCGCAGGATCGCCTCGGTCAGCATGGTGACGTAGACCCCGCAGTCGGTATGCCCGTAGTTGCTGGAGAGTTCCTTGAGTATCCGGATGTCACGGATCCCCGTCTCGGGATTGACGGTCGTCGCCGCGCAGCGTGGCGTCCGTGCGAGCACGCGCGCGCGGGCGGCGCCGAGGCCGAGCTCCAGGCCGGCCCAGCCGAGCTCCGCCCACGGTGCGATCCCGTCGATGTAGACGTTCGCCCGGAACCGCAGCGGGTCGACGGGCTCGCCGACCCGCTCCGCGAGATCCCGGACGGAGGCGAGATTGATCACCGAGATGGCGTGCATGAACGTGTCCCCGCCGGCACCCGTGTCGGTGAAGCGGTGCCGCCCGCGGGCGGCGACGAGCCGCGGCCGGCCGCCGAGCCGGGACCCGAGCACCGCGAGGACGTAGTCCTCCAACTCGGCGCGCCCGGCCGGGGTGTTCAGGTCGACCCGGCGCACGTCGACGAGCCTGTCACCGGGCCTGGCAGCGGGCCCGTCGCCGGGCCCGCCACCGGGGCCGTCACCAGGCACGTCGCCGGTGTGTGCCGTCTGCTCGCACAGGCCGAAGGTCAGCATCCCGGACGCCGGGTCGAACGAGCTGCGGATCCGCGCGAGCGCCTCGTCCTTCTGGAGCATGACGAAACGGGTCTTGGGCAGGACCTCGGGGTCTTCCTCGTCGAACATCGTGTCCGGGCGGGCGAGCGCGAACATGCGGTCACCGGGGACGCTGTCGCCCGGATGGAGCGGCACCTCCGGGAGCGCCTCGGGTGTCATCCCCTTCAACGGGTACCGAAAGAGCCGGACGACGCGGCCCACGGCGGGGCTCGCGGTCGTGCCCGCCTCGCTGCTGGCGTCCATGCCCGTGCTCAACCTTCCATCCCCGAAACCGCCGGTGTGGGCCGAAACTGTCAGTGGGCCGAAACTGTCGGAGCCGGGTGAAACCGTCTCGTCATGTTCCGCGCGACCGTACGCTCAGACCGTCATGGTCAGTGCTCGGATCACCCCTCGGACCACCTCCCGGACGGCGCGCCTCATACCCGCCCTGGCCCGGGGCGCGGGTGCGGCCCTTCTCGCGTTCCTGGTCGGTGCGCTGTGGCTGGTCGCGCTCGCCCGCCCGGCGTCCGCGCACACCATCGGCGGGGCCGGCCCGACGAACTACCACACCACGCTCACCGGGGACCCGGCCGTACCCGGTGTGCGGCTGAGCGTCGTCGAGAACGGGAACCGGGTGCGGCTGGTGGCCACGGCGGGCTTTCCCATCCTCGTCGAGGGATACGAGAAGGAACCCTACCTACGCCTCGACACCCGCGGAGTGTGGGAGAACCGGCGTTCCTCGGCCACGTACCTCAACGCCAGCCGCACCGGCGACGACCCCGGCCCGGCCGACGTGGTCGACCCGTCGGCCCCGCCGGACTGGGTGCGGGTCTCCGCGGCGCAGGGCGGCCGCGTCGAGGCGTTCTGGCACGACCACCGGGTCCACTGGATGGGGTCGGCGGACCCGCCCGCGGTGCGCGCGGCGCCGGACCAGCGGCACCGGATCCAGGACTGGTCCGTCCCGCTGACGGCGAATGGGCGGCAGGCCGTCTACACGGGGACGCTCGAGTGGATCCCCGGTCCGTCGCCGCTGCCGTGGGCGGCGGGCACGGTCGCGGTGCTGGCCGGCACCGCCGCGCTGGGTCTCCTCCGGCAGGCGCGGTGGCCGCTCGCGGCCGTGCTGGCCGGTCTCGTCGCGGTCGACGCGACGCACTCCGCGCTGGTCGCGGCGGCGAACGCGAACGGCCGCCTCGACGCCTTCGTCTGGGGCAACGCCGTGCAGATCGCCGTGTGGGCGGGCGCCCTGGCCGGCGCGGTCCTCATCGTCCGGCGCTCGCCGACGGGGCTCTACCTGGCGGTGAGCGCCGGGCTGCTGATCGCCGTCCTCGGCGGCGTGCCCGATCTCGGGGTGTTCGTCCGCTCGGGCACGCCGGTGGTCGGCCCGGTGCTCGTGGTCCGGGTGGTCACCGCGGTGACGCTGGGCGCTGGCGCGGGGCTGGGGCTCGCGGTGTGGCTGACATTGCGGCGTCAGCCCGAGATGTCTGTTTCATCCGGAGCACCGGAGGTGCCGGGGGTATCCGGGGTGTCCGTCCCGTGACAAGGAATGTGGTCCTTGGCGCCAGTGACGTCCCCGCGTGGCAGGCTTGCTGACTGTGACAGGTATGCCGGGGACGAGCAGGCTTGCGAGAGCTGCCGTCTTCGGTGTCTCCTCGGCCTGCCTGGCGCTCGCGGCGCACGTCGCCGCGGGCGGGGAACGCCCACCCGCCCTGCTGGTCGCGGCCGGCGCCGGGCTTCTCACCCGGGTCGTCTACGGCCTCGCCGACCGGGAACGCGTGCTGGGGCAGATCCTCGGGGCCGTCCTGGCCGCGCAGGCCACGCTGCACACCGCCTTCGTCCTCGCGACGCACCACCCCCCCGGAGCGGGCGGAGCCGGCTCGGCACCGACCGCGGTCGCGGTGGTGGGGCCCGGGGTCGGTGAGCACCTGGTGGCCTCCCTGTTTCCCGGCGGGTCGATGGTTGCCGGGCACGCCTGCGCCGCGTCGTGCGTGGCCGTGCTGCTGCACCGGTGCGAGCGGCGCCTGTGGTCCACCGCGGCGCTGCGGTTGGCGGTGGAACGCGCCGTCACCGCCGTGGCGCGGATGACGTCCAGCGTGCTCGCCCGGCTGCGCGCCGCGGGGCGGATCGTGCCGCTCGCCGCGGCGGCGCGGCCGCGGGTCGCCGCCGCGCCGGTGACCTCGATGCCCGGGCGGGTCGCCGGCGGCGGGGCCGGTCCGGGGATCCGGTGGCACGCTCATGTCCTCCTGCTCGGAACCGACGCCGCACGGCGCGGGCCGCCGACCCGTCGACCGGGGTCGAGTCTCCGACCGGCGCTCTGACAGCGCACGGCGGAAGCCGGCACGCACGCGTCCGGAAGGTTCGCGCGGCTCGCGACGATGCGGCCTGCGATGCGGCCGTCGTGACGCTGCCGTGTCCTGGCGTCGCCGTCCTTGACAGTGCTGTCCCTGATGGTGCTGTTCGTGGCCGTGCCGCCTGGGCCCGCGCCCGCCGCTTCGCGTCGGCGCCGCCGGCCGTGCCGAGACGACCCCGGTGCTCGGGTCAGCAAATCCGATCACCAACGGAAGGCCCACCGGCCTTCGAGGAGGACTCCGATGTCCCGCACCATCCACACAGCCCGGCTCCGCCGTGGGGTCCTGTGCGCGCTCGCCGCCGCGGCGGGCACCATCGCGCTCGCCGTGCCGGCGTCCGCGCACGTCACCGTGTCGCCGGCGGAGGCGGCCGCGGGCGGCTACGCGACCCTGTCGTTCAAGGTGCCGACCGAGAGCGACACGGCGTCCACCACCGGGATCGACGTGCAGTTTCCGACCGACGCGCCGATCGCGTCGGTCACCGTCCAGCCCAAGCCCGGCTGGACGTACAAGGTCACCAAGGGCGCGCCGCCGGCGCCGCTCACCGTGCACGGCAGCCAGGTCAGCGAGATCGTCACCCGGATCACCTGGACGGCGCAGGACGGCGGCGGCATCAAGCCGGGCGAGTTCGACACCTTCAGCGTCTCGGCCGGCCCGCTGCCGGAGAAGGGCGACCAGGTCGTCTTCAAGACCCTGCAGACCTACTCGGACGGCGAGGTCGTCCGCTGGGTCGATGTCGCGGCGGCGGGTGCAGCCGAGCTGGAGCACCCGGCGCCGACGGTCACGCTGACCGCCGCCGCGGCGGCCGGCCACGACGACGACGGTGACGACACCGCCAGCATCGAATATACGGCCGCCACGGAATCGGACTCCACGTCGGACGGCACGGCACGCGCGCTCGGGATCACCGGGCTCGTACTGGGAGTCCTCGGACTGGCCGCCGGGGCCTTCGCGCTGATCACGACCCGCCGGCGGGCCTGACCCCGCGGGGTGCCTCCCACCAGCCGGTGGGAGGCACCCCGCACTCGCAGACACCGGCCGGCCGGGGTGACACCCCCGCCCTGGGCGGAACATCACCCGGAACGGAACATCATGACCGGATCCGAACGAAGGGGCTTGGAGCGTGGCGCCGGCCGCCGGCGCGCCGGCGAGCCCTCCCGCCGCCACGTAGGCGCCCGCAGGGTGCTGGCGGTCTGCGCGCTCGCCGCCGTCGCCGTGCTGGGCATGGCGCTGCCCGCGTCGGCGCACGCGGTGCTCACCGGCAGCGACCCGGTGGGCGGAGCGGCCCTCGACACCGCTCCCGCCCGGGTGACCCTGACGTTCAGCGAGTCCGTCTCGGTCAAGTCCGATTCGATCCGGATCCTGGACACCGCCGGCGCCCGCGCCGACGAAGGCGGCGCGCACGCCGGTGCGGCGGCGTCGCAGGCGACCGTCGCCCTGCGCGCCGGGCTCGGCCGGGGCACGTACGTGGTGAGCTGGCGAGTCGTCTCCGCGGACAGCCACCCGGTCGGCGGCGCGTTCGCGTTCGGGGTCGGAGGCCCGCCCGACGCCGGCGCAGCGGCTGCCCTGCCCTCGGGCGGCGGCGGGTCCCGGGTGGTCGGGGTGGCCCTGGGCACGGCGAGGTTCATCGCGTTCGCCGGGGCTGCGCTGCTGATCGGCGCCACCTTCTTCGTGGCCGTCCTGTGGCCCGCCGGGGGGCGCCGCTCCGCCCCGGTCCGGCTGATCGCGGCCGGCTGGCTGCTCAGCCTCGTCGGCGCGGTCGGGATGCTCCTCTTTCAAGGGCCCTACACGGCCGGGTCCGGAATCTCCGGCATCTTCCGTGGTGACCCGCTGGCCACCACCCTGGACGGCCGTTACGGCCAGCTCCTGGCGATCCGCGTGCTGGCGCTGCTGCTGGCCGTGCCGCTGCTGCGCCGGCTGCGCGACCCGGAGATGATCGAACCGGGCGACGACGGCGTTCGCCACCCGTCCGGGGCCGGCCGCCGGGGACTGGTGGAGCTCGCCGGCCTCGGCCTGACGCTTGTGGTGACCATGGCGATGATCGGCCACGCGAGCGCGGGGGAGACGGTCTGGCTGGCGACGGCCAGCGTGACCCTGCACACCGCGGCCATGGCGATCTGGCTGGGCGGGCTGTGCGTGCTCGGCCTGACCCTGCTCGGCTGGTCCGGGCAGGGCGCGGGCGACGGCCACGGCAGCAGCACCGGCAATGACACTGGCGATGACGGCGTGGGCCGCGACGCGAGCCTCGAAGGCGAGCCCGTGCCACCCGCCCACGCGGTCGAACTGGCCCATGTCCTGCCACGCTGGTCGAGGACGGCGACGATCGCGATCGCCGTGATCGTCCTGACCGGGGCCTTCCAGACCTGGCGGGAGATCGGCGAGTTCGGGGCGCTGTTCGACACGACCTACGGCCGGTTGCTCCTCTACAAGCTCTGGTTCGTCCTCGGCGCGCTCGGGCTGGGGTTCCTCGCCAGGCGCTGGGTGCTCCGGCACTACCACCCCGAGCCGGGGCCGCAGGTCACCTCGATCGCCCTCACCGGGCTGCGCCGTGGCGTGCTGTTCGAGGTCCTGATCGGTGCCGTGGTCCTGGCGGTCACAGCGATCCTGGTGAACACCATCCCGGGCCGGGACTCCTACGCCCCGCCCTTCGCCAGGACCACCGTCGCCGGCCCGCTCACCGTGGACATCAACGTCTCGCCCACCCGCACCGGGGCGCAGACGATGCACGTCTACACCTACGACCCGCAGGGCCGGCCGCAGCGGCTGGTCGAGGCCAGCGGGGAGCTGAGCCTGCCCTCGGCGGGTGTCGGCCCCCTACAGGTCCCGCTGGTGGAGGTCGCTGACGGCCACGCCGTGGCCGAGGGAGTGGGCGTGCCCCTGCCCGGCCAGTGGCAGCTCCGCTTCACCCTGCGCATCAACGACTTCGACCAGTACGTGACGACGGTCTTCTACGACGTCCGCTGAACTCCGCCCGCTCCGTTGCCTCGGCCGCGTAGGGACTGGCTGAGGCAACGCGCTTCGGTTGAGCTACTTCCGACTCGGGATTAGACCGGGACCGGGCTCTGCAGGTCTTGGGCGCCCGATGGGAGGCGCTGGTCGCCGGCCGGTCCCGGTGCGGTCGTCGCCGGGGCCGGTGCCTCACTGGTCGGCGGCGCCGGGGCCGGAGCGGTGCTCGGGGGCGGGGCGGGCTCGGAGGTCGTCGCCGGCGGCGGCGTCGTGGGAGCCTCGCCGTCCGGCGGCGTCGTCGGGGTGCCCGTGGCCGGGGGTGCCGTGGTGGCCGGGGGCGGCGTCGTCGGGCCGGGGGTCGCGGGCGGTGTCGTCGGCGGGGTCGTCGCCGGCGGCGCGGGCGCGTTCGTGGTGGGCGGCGGCGGTGTGCTCGGGGCCGGCGCGGGCGGTGCGGCGGGCTGGTCGGCGCCGCGCTGGCCGGTGTCGACCTCGCGGACGACCTGGCCGGGGCGGGATACGCCGGGACGGCTCGTGTAGGCGCCCGCGACGGTCGGCACCACAGTGGGCGAGGGCGCCTCGGACGCGACCGGCGGCCGGGCGATCGTCGGCAGGGGGCCGGGTGGCGCCGAGGGGGCGATCGCGACGATGCCGGGGCCGCCGTCGGCGACCAGCGCGGCCTCGCCCGCGGGCCAGGAGATGACGGCGGTGAGCCCGGCGACGGCGACGACCAGGGCGGCGGCCACGGCGATCGCGGGCCGGGCCCGGAAGTCGGCGAACCCGCCGGACCCTGCGGCGTCACCCGGGTAGGCGCGGTCCACGGGGATCAGCGGGAGGACGTTCCCGTACCGGTCCTGGGCACCGGCGCCGGCCGGTGCCATGGTCTGCTCATGCTGGTCGTCCTGGCGCTGCGTGCGCAACTGCCCGGTGGACGGCGAGATGACGGTTACGGCGTCCTCAGGGGCGTAGCCGCCCGTGGGGCGACCGTCCGCGACCGGTGCCGGACCGCGGCGGTCCTGGGTCGGGAAGGCCGAGGCGGTGAAGGCCGGGACGGCCGGGCGGCTCGGGGCGGCGGCACCGGGATGGCCCGGCACCCCGCCAGCAGCCAGGCCCGCCGCGGCGGCCAGGTCGTCGACTCCGGCAAACGCGACGCCCGCAGGCTCGGTACCGGCGAACTCGGAGCCGGCGCGCTCTGCGGCTCGGCGGCTCGCGGCCGCCGCGGCGGCTTCGGCGGCGACGGCCGCGCGGTCGAAGGTGCGCTCCAGACCGGCCCGCAGGCTGGCCGGCGCGGGCACCACGGCGCCGTCGAGCAGCTCCTCGGGTGAGACGCCGTGCGGGACGGGAACGCTGCGCGCCTGCGGGGATCCCGACCAGGCCAGCGCGCTGCCGCGGGCGAGCTCCAGCAGCCAGGGGCGCAGTCGGGTCGGGTCCGAGAGCGGGTTGAGCCTCGTCCTCGCCACGAGGGCGAACGCGGTGCCGGCGGCCGCCCGCGCGACCGTCGGGTCGCCGAGGATCAGCAGGCACATCGAGAAGACGTCGTCGGCGTAGCGGTTGTACAGGTCATCGAAAGCCTGACGATCGCCGCGCCGAACCCGCGCCACCAGGTCCGCGTCGTCGTTCATCCGCTCAGCATCTCCCCGTGACGGCGTTCCTGACCTCGGCATCGGGACCAGGCTCCCAACCATTGTGGTGCCGGCCTGGTCACCGGTCAGGCAGGTCAATAGTAGGAGGTGCGTCATCCTGTTGGGGTGAATGCTGGGAAGATCTTTTGTCGCCAGCTCGACACCACGGTCAGCTTGACGCTGATCGTGGTGTCGTATCCCACTTCGTCGGGCGCGCTGACCACCTTATACGAAGGCAGCTTCGACGTA
The DNA here is from genome assembly GCF_001854695.1 of Parafrankia soli. Classification (GTDB taxonomy): domain Bacteria; phylum Actinomycetota; class Actinomycetes; order Frankiales; family Frankiaceae; genus Parafrankia; species Parafrankia soli. The sequence goes on along the minus strand of NZ_MAXA01000224.1, from coordinate 89,660 downwards.
TCCGCTCCGGCATCGCCGGGGCCGGACCGGTCCAGGCGACTGGTGAAGAAACCGCCTGGTATTCCCGAGAACCATCGTCAGTGTGGTGATCAGGAATTGGGCGGTTGTTCGAGCAGCGTGACCGTCGCGGTCTGGCTGGAGCCGTCGCGCTGGTAGGTGACCTGCACCTGGTTGCCGATCTCGTAGGACCGGACGGCGGCGATCAGCGAATCCACGTCGGTGACGGCGCGATCCCCCACTTTGGTGATGACGTCACCTACGCGCAGGCCCGCTTTGTCCGCCGGGCCTCCGCTGACCAGGGAGCGGATCTGCGCGCCCGTCCCACTCGCGGCCGTCGACCGGGTGTTCTCGTCGGCGGTGGAGGCGCTCACACCCAGATAGGGGTGCTGCGCTGCGCCGTTGTCGACGAGCTGGCCGGCGACCTTCTCCGCGTAGTTGCCCGGAATCGCGAAACCAACCCCGATGTTTCCGGACTGCTGACTACCACCAAAGGGTGAACTGCCGCCGWCCGTCGCGATTGCGGTGTTCACGCCGATGATCTCGCCCTTGCTGTTCACCAGCGGCCCACCCGAGTTGCCGGGATTGATGGGCGCGTCGGTCTGGATCGCGTCCAGGACGGTGTTCTGCTGGTCCCGCACGGTCGCGTCGCCGGTGCGGACGGGCCGGTGCAGCGAGCTGACGATGCCGGAGGTGACCGTCCCGTTGAGGCCCAGCGGGCTGCCGACGGCGACGACGAGCTCGCCGACCTGCAGTGCGTCGGAGTCCCCGAACGTGGCGGCGGGCAGGCCGGTAGCGTCGATCTTGACCACGGCGAGGTCGGAGCTCGGGTCGGTCGCCTTGACCTGCGCGTCGAAGGTCCGGCCGTCCTGCATTGTGACCGTGAGGGTGCCGCCCTGCGAGGCGCCGGACACCACGTGGTTGTTCGTGAGGATGTAGCCGTCCGCGCGGATGATCGTCCCGGAGCCGGTGCCCGACTCCTGGCTGGACTGTTCGGCGATCGTCACGACACTGGGCAGGATCGCCTGCGCGGCCGCGGCGACCGTGTTGTCCGCGGCCGGAGAGACGCCGGCCGTGCCGGTCGACTGCCGCAGGCCGGCGGAGGAGGTCACCACCGCCGGGGAGTCGTCGCTGGCGACGAGTGCGCCGACGCCGCCGCCGATGCCGCCCGACACGAGCGCGATCGCCAGCGCGGCCGCGATCATCCGACGCCGGCGCATGGGCGCCGGGTTCGGCTTCGCGGGGGTGAACCGCCCGTAGGGGTCGGAGCCGCCCGGTGACCCGGGCGCCCGGCCACCGGGTGCCTGACCGCCGGGAGCCGCTCCGGGCGGCACCGGGGCGCCCCAGCCGGGATGCCCGGGGTTCCACCACGCGCCGGACTGCTGCCGGCCCTGGCCGGTGGCCGGGCTGCCCTGGTCGACCCGTTGCGTGCTGTCACCAGCGCCGGCGGTGGAGCGGGGGTCGGCCCAGCCGGAGGTCTGGGCGTAGGGCGCGGTCGGCCGGGGACCCTGCTGCGGGCCCGGCTCGTAGGGCCCACCGGGCGCGCCCGTGCCGGGCGCCGGGCCGGCCGGGTGCGGCGCCGGCGGGGGGCCCGCCGGAAAACCGCCGGTCTGGTCAGGACGGCTCGGGCCGGGCCCGGCCGGCGGCGTACCGGGGTACTGCTGGTGTTCGACGGGATTCGACCGTGGGTCCACCGACCCCTCCGAACTGTTCGCCTCGGCCCTGGTCCGCTCCGGCGCGTCGTCGGGCGGAGCCCAAGGGGACCGGGCGTCGTGCGTGGCAGTCATGGTAAGCACTTTCCCCCGGGACCCTGAGCGATTCCTGAATTCCAACCTACGTTCCGCTTAGTCGGCGCCGCGAAGGGTGTCCGCTCCAGGACATCCTGCCCGAGTCTGGAAATGGCATCCGTTGTGGCCCCGGCCCGTGGTGCCGGCTCTGGTGCCGGCCCCGCGCGCAGGGCGGCCGGGTCGGCGCGCTCCTGGGCTGGTCACGGCGCTGGACTGGTCGTGGTGCCGGCTCCGCCGGGTACTCCGCCTGGCTGCTGACCGTGGCCGGCCTCCGTACCCGCGGCGCCTGCCGCGTCCCCCGGCGTGCCGGTGCCGGTGTCGTTCACCGTCGCCCGGCCGCCAGCAGGTCCCGGATCTCGGTCAGCAGCCGGGTCTCGTCCGTGAGCGTCGGATCGTCCAGCGGGGACGTCTGGCCGCGCCGTCGCCGCTCATTGATCCTGCTGACCGATGCGACCACGACAAAGTAGATCACCGCGGCGATCGAGAGGAACGCGATGAGGCTGTTCAGGAATCGACCGTAGTAGAAGACACTGTTGTTGATCGTGAAGGTGAGCTGTGCGAAGTCCGGCTTCCCGATGATCGCGGCGATGAGCGGGGTGAAGAGGTTCGCGACCAGCGACGTGACCACCGCGGTGAAGGCGGTGCCGATCACGACGGCGACCGCGAGGTCGACGACGTTCCCCCGCAGCAGGAACTCTTTGAAGCCCTTCATGCATCCCCCCGGACGTCGACTTCCCCGCGATGCCGTGCCGAGCGTGTGACCGCCCGATCGGGTGGTTCGTGGTGGTTCCCACCCGCCACACCATCGGGCCGGGTGCCGCGACCGCCGGTGCCGTCCGCGACGGCCGGCGACGTCGGCCGTCGGTGATGGCGAGGACACTAACGGCGGTGGCGGCGGCCGGCAGCGCGATGAGCTGGGGCCGGCGAACTCCGGCCGGCGGACTTCCCCCGGCAGGTCGGGAAATGGGCCACGAGGTGGGATGAATGTCAAGGGGGCTCGCGCAACACTTCCGCAACGGCGTGATACACCGGTATCCGCTGGGTATTCCCTGCATGGCCCGGAATCGGAGGTTGTCTGGTGACGGACGGTGCGTGGAGAGGTGACCCTCGGGATCCGGCTGGGCCCGGCTACCGGGAACGGCCGCCCGGCGCACCGGACGACCCGGGGCCGGACGGCTACTGGGACGGCCCGGACCAGCATCAGCAGTACCGGAACGATCCCCGCGCCAACGGTCCCCACCAGGGCGTGCCGCACTACCAGGGCGGCCCGCCCGCGGGATATCCCGACGGCCCCCAGCCGGGCGGCGCCTACCAGCAGCCGGGATACCCGCCGGCCGCCGACCCCGGGCGCGCCTACGGCCCCGGCCCCGGCGGCGGTCCCTACCCGCCGGCAGGCCCGGCGGGAGGCCAGTACTCGCCGCCGCCCGGTCCCGGTGCCCGCCCGCCCGCGGGCGGTGGCGCGCCCTATCCTCCGGGCGGCCCGGGCCCCGCGACCGGCCCGTACCCGCCGCCCGGCCCCGCCACGGGCGGCTACCCGTCGGCGGACGGCCCGAGCGGCCCGGGCGGTCCGGGCGGTGGGGGTGCCCGCCGGGACTCGACCTCCGTCCGCGGTGCCTTGGTGCCGCGCGCCGGCGCCGGCCGTGCCCCGACGCGCCCGCCGGGGTCGACCGGTCCGGCGCCGCGGCAGGCCCCCGAGCGGGGGAGCGCGGTAGATGCCGGCGCCGCCCGTCCGGACCTGTATCAGCCGGAGCCGTCCCGAGCGGCCGCGCGCCCGGGGACGGACCCGGGCGCGCGCCGGGGCGGTCCCGACCCGGCCTACCGGGACGCGGCGTACCCGCAGATGGCACACCGCGACGTCGCGGTGCCCGACGCCGACCCGCGCGACGCCGGACGGCGGGACGTGCCCTACCGCGACCAGGAACGCGGATACCGCGACGGACCCGCGCGGGACACGCCGTACCGCGACCCGGACGGCCCGGCTGACGACGACGGCCGCGGCCCGATGCCCGGCACCGGCCCGCGCGCGCGGGCCCGGGCCGCCCGGCGCGCCGGCGGCCAGGACGGCACCGGTCCGCAGGACCGGGCCAGATCCACGGGCGCCGGCACCGAGGTGCTGGGAGCCGTCGGCGTGGCTTCCGCCGGGACCGGGCCGCGCCGGGCCGCGCCCCCGCGGCAGGGCGGCTTCGACGAGGTCGACTTCCCCGGCGAACCTGACTTCCCGGACGACGGCGACGGCCTCGACGGTCCGGACGGCGGCGAGAGCGCCGGGCTCGGGCCCTTCCTGCGCCGCCTCGTGATCGCCCTGGTCGTGCTCGGTGTGGCCCTCGCGGTGGGCGTCGGTGCCGGCGTCATCTGGGAGAAGGTGCGCCCGAGCGGCGATACGGCGACGACGGCGAACACGCCCTCGACGGCGACGCCCGGCACGGGCCCGTCGGCTTCCCCCGCGCCGTCCACCGGTGCCCCCGCGGGCGGCGGCCAGCCGCAGGCCGCGGTGCCCGCGGACTGGGTGGCCTTCACGGACCCCGACCAGAAGGCGACGTTCTCCCATCCGCCGACCTGGAAGCAACGACGGGACAACACCGGTGTGTTCTTCGGGGAGCCGGGGGCGGGCGCGGTGGGCACACCCGCCGAGTACGGCCCGCAGATGATCGGCGTCGCCCGGGTCGCGGGCGCGGACGCCGCGACGGCGCTCAGCCAGGTCCAGGGCAGTGAGTTCGGCAGCGTCTCGGGCCTGACCCAGGACCGCTCGGGCCCGGCGACGGACACGTCCGGCGCGACCGTGCAGGAACTGGCGGGCTCCTACGACCGTGACGGCCAGCGCGTCTCGTACCTCATGCGCACGAGCGAGGCGCCCGGCGCGGTCTACGTGCTCATCGCCAGGGTTCCGGCGGACGCCTCGGCGTCACTGAACACGATGATGGGCGCGCTGCGCGCCTCGTTCCAGCCGGCCGCCTGAGGCCAGCTCAGCCGCCTGACGCCGGCTTGGTTGTCTGACGCCGGCTTGGCTGTCTGGGGCAGGCAGGGCGGGATCGCTCAGATCCGGGGGCCGGCGGTGGCCGAGCGGGCCGGCCCCAGCAGCTCCCACAGCACGGCGGCCGTGTCGAAGGAGCCGGCGCCGGTCAGCGGCGGCCAGCCGTGCCCCAGCGCCGGCAGCACGTACTGCACGAGGCGGGCGGACGTCGAACAGGTCGTCTCGTGCCGGACGGCCACCGGCGGCGCCTGGACGGGCGGCGCGGGCGGCTGGGTAGCGGGCGCGCCCGGTCCCGTCGCCGGCGGCTGGCCGAGCGGTGCCTGGCCGAGCGGTGCCTGGCCGGCCGCCGGCGGTGTGGTGGCGGGCAGCAGCCCGGGGCCGGCGGCGGCGATGATCGCCGGGTCGGCTGGCCCGGCGGTGCCGGACCCGGCCGGGTCCACCGCCCCGACCTGGGCTCCGGTCGCGCCGATCGGACGGCCGTCCGCGCCGGTGGTCGTGGTGTCGGCGGGCTGGGTGGGTGACGGGCAGCCGTCCACCGCCCGGAACGGGGCGAGGCTCACCTCGACGGGCGTGATCCCCGTCTGCAGGGCCTCGGACCACAGCGCGCCGGCGTACGGGACGTGGCCGTCCATTCCGCCGTGCACCGACACCATGGTTACGGGCGCGGGCGGAGTGCAGTTGAAGGTCTGCAGGCTGGCGGCGACGACCGCGAGCCCGGCGAGCTCGTCCCCGTGCTCGCAGGCGTAGCGGTAGGCCAGCATGCCGCCGTTCGACAGCCCGATGATGCTGACCCGGCGCGGGTCGATCGGGTACCTGCTCTCCAGGTGCGCGATGAGTGAACGCAGCCAGCCGACGTCGTCACTGCTGGCGGCCGCGGCCGGGCCGCAGCAGGTGCCCGCGTTCCAGGACATCCCCAGCCCGTCGGGGTAGACGACCGCGAAGCCGGCCGACCGGGCGAGCGCGTCGAGCCCCCAGCCGTGCTGCGGCTCGGTGCCATCGTGGTACAGGCTGTGCAGCGCCACGACCAGCGGGTACGGCCCCGGCGTGCCCGTGTCCGGCAGCGTCAGCCGGATCTGACCACCCCGTCCACTTCGCTCGAAGGCATCGGGACCGATCGTCGGCGGCGGGGTGGGGATGGTCCCCTCGTCGCTCGTCGGGCCGGGCCGGGCGCTTGGCCCGGCCCCGCCTGCGAGCCCGCACCCGGCGACGACCAGCAATGCCGCGAGCAGGGACATGAGAAGCCGTACCGCGACGAAGCGGCGGCTGCGGGCGGCCGACACGACCGGTATTCTGACGCGCCGCCCACAGGCCCGCGCGTCAACGGTGTCGTTGATTACTCTTAGTGTTAGGGCTGATACGTGCGAGGTCGTTCTCATTTGCCCGCACCACGTTCAGGCGGGGCCGGTCACGTGGGGACCAGCGCTCGGGCACGGCCGGTTCCCCACCTGTCGGTTCTCTTCCGGCCGGGGCCATGCCACGCGGGTTCACGTGCAGGGGCATGACGTTCCTCGAGTCGACGTCGAACGAGCGCGGATCGCCGCTCGGGACCGCCGACACCCCGCTGTCGACCTTGCCCCTGTCTGACTTGCTCCTGTCGATCCTGGTTCTGTCACGACCGTCCTCGGCCGCCCCCGCCCCGGAGCCGGCGGTGCTCGCGTCCATGATCCGCGTCGCCTGGGCGCGGTCCGCGCCGAGCCCGCGGGGCTCGGTGGACTCGGCCGCGCTCCGGTAGCGATCGAACGCGACCTGCGCGCGGGTCTCCAGGTCGTCGACCTTCGCGAGCGATTCGCGGACCCGTCGTTCGCCGGCCGGGCCGGCGGCCAGCAGATCGGACAGGCAGTGGTCCACTGCCCTGCGAGCCGCCAGCCATCCGAGGAGCAGCCGTGAACGTTCCATGTCGGATGGCTCGTTCACCGAGATGTCCCTTCGCTCGCAATCTCTCGACGCCGGTGCGGCGTCGCCCCCCGCGAGGTCCTGCTTGTCCGCGTTGCGTCCTGGCGTAGGTGTCTCCCACCGTCGTGCGGCGTGGCGCCGACGCCGCGCCGCCACCCGAAGTCTTCCCTTCCCAGAGTGCCCCACCCGGCGGCGCGGCGCGTCGCAGTTCGCCGAACGCACACCCACACGTCAGTCGGAAACAGCGCCAGGGAGCTGGTTCTCCCCCCGAACAGGGGATGTCGGCGGCGTGCCGGGTAGCGCCGACGGCGATGGCAGGGTTGTGCGTGGCGACGCGGGTGCGGGATCCGTGGACGGTACCCGTCCCGGCACGTCGGCCGTCGAGGGGGCCCGCGGTAGCGCTCCCGGCGGGGGCGGTGGCACGGGCACCGCTGACGGCGCCGGGGTTCGACGCCGCTCCGACGCCGTTCCCCGCTCGGACGCCGTTCCCCGCTCGCCCGGTGGCGGGACGGGCGGGTGCCGCGGTGTGGGCGCCGGCGCCCGCGGCGGCACCGGAGTCGGCGTGGGCACGGCCGCCGGTTCCGTCGCTGGCCCCGGGTGCGGGCGTGTCTGGGGCGCTGTGCGGCGCGCCACCGCCGTACCCGGATCGGGTACGGGCACGCCGCGGTCCGGCCCCGGCTCACCGAGGGGTGCCATGGGCGTGCCGCAGGGCGGCGTGGCTGTGTCACGGCTGGCTGGCGCGGGTGGTGGGGGCGTGCCGCCGGGCGGGGTGGACGGCCGTCCCGGGGGGCTCTGGCCGGCGCTGTTCGGCGGTGCCCACCGCGCCGCGCCCCGGTTCGCGTGCCAGGCGGCGCGGGCCTCTCCGGCGCCGTCCTCGGCCCGGTCGAGGATCTTCTCCCAGCGGCTCTGCATCGGCCGGACGAGACCGCCGCCCACTCCGACCACCACCACTCCGGTGCAGGCCGCGAGCACTGCGTAGAGCAGCGGTGTGGTGACCGACGTCCCGATGCCGAGCTCGTCCAGCGCCGCCTTGCCGAAGGCGAGGACGGCGAACCCGGCGACGGCCCGGCTCAGCGCGTTGCCGTGCCGCAGCCCGGCGAACGACTCGGTGACCAGGCGCCGCGCCCAGGCGGCCAGCGCCAGCCCGAGCAGCGCGATGACGGCCGCGAGCAGCGCGCGGGCGAGCAGCGCCAGCGCCGTGCCGGCCATCCGGTCGGCGGGACTCGGCCCGAACACCCCGAGCGCCGCACGCAGGATGGCCAACAGGCAGATCACGGCCACCACCCGCAGCAGCCATCCCCTGATCACCCCGGTCTGGCAGCGCAGCAGCCGCGACGCGCCGGCCCGGTCGAGCGCGCCGTCGAGGCCGGCCTGCTCCAGCACCCGGTCCGCGGCGTGGAGCGCGCCGCGGACGACCACGGCTCCGACGGTGAGGACGAGCGCGAAGATCAGGATCTTGGGACCGATCTGCGCGATCCGTGACCACGCGTCCGAGACGCCCTGATCCCACTGCACCGCCTGCGTCATCGCGACAGCACAGCAGGAAGCCTCTGACCGCGGGTCCATGCCACGCCGTGACCTCGCGTGACATCGGAGTGGTCTCCGTTGGTGACCCGTGGTGACGGGCTACCGTCCGTCGGATGAGCTCGCCCCCCTCGACGCAGGCGGTGTGGTGGCTTCGCCGTGACCTCCGCCTCGACGACAACCCGGCGCTGCTCGCCGCCGCCGAGTCCGGCCGGGTGCTGGCTCTCTTCGTCCTCGACGACGCGCTGCGGCGCCCGTCCAGTCCCGTCCGCCTGGCTGTTCCTCCACCGGTGCCTGCGCGACCTGGACGCCCAGCTCGGCGGCCGGCTGTGCGTGCGCACCGGCTCGCCCTACGCGGTAGCGCCCGGCCGCCTGCGCAAGGCCGACGGGACGTCCTACCGGGTGTTCACGCCCTTCTACCGGGCCTGGAAGGAACACGGCTGGCGCGGGCCGGCCATCCCGGCGGATCCGGTCTGGCTCCAGCCCGCCGACCTCGACGGCGGCAGCGAACCGATCCCGGCGGATCCGGAGCTCGGGGGYACCGAGCTACCCCCGGCCGGCGAACACGCCGCACACGAGCGCCTGCGTGCCTTCCTGACCGAATCGCTGGCCGGCTACGCGGCGCACCGCGACGAGCCGGCCGCGGCCGTCACCTCCCGCCTCTCGCCCTACCTGAAATGGGGCTGCATCCACCCGCGCACCGTCCTCGACGCGCTGCGCACGGCCACGGCCACGGCCACGGCGAGCGAATCGGGAGACGCCGTACCCGGCTGGTCCGGGGCCAGCCGGGCTGGCGGCGCTGGCGGGGCCGGTGCGGCTGGCGGGGGCGGCGGGCTGGCCGGTTCGGCCGAGAAGTTCCGCTCCGAGCTCGCCTGGCGGGAGTTCTACGCGGACGTCCTCGCCGGCACCCCCTCGTCGGCCCGGACCGACCTCACCGACACCCTGGCCGCGTTGGCCTACGAGCCTCCCGGTGACACCTTCGAGGCGTGGAAGTGGGGCCGCACCGGTTACCCGATCGTCGACGCCGGCATGCGCCAGCTCCTCGCCGAGGGCTGGGTGCACAACCGGGTCCGGATGATCGAGGCCTCGTTCGTCTGCAAGGACCTGCACGTCCACTGGACGCACGGCGCCCGCTGGTACCTCGAGCGCCTCGTCGACGGCGACCTCGCGTCCAACAACCACGGCTGGCAGTGGACGGCCGGCACCGGAACCGACGCCGCCCCGTACTTCCGGGTCTTCAACCCCGTCTCGCAGGGGCGCAAGTTCGATCCCGCCGGGGAGTACATCCGCCGATGGGTCCCCGAACTGCGCGGCCTCCCGCCCGACGCGGTGCACGAGCCGTGGAAACTCCCGGCCGGCCCGCCGAACGGCTACCCACGCCCAGTCGTCGATCACGCTGTCGAACGCCGGGAGGCCCTCGACCGCCACGCCCGAGCCCGACACCACGACTAACCGGCTTAACCGGCATGACCGGCTCGGGCACCACCGGGCCGGGCGGGTCCGCGGCGGATCGCCAGGTTCGCCCCACTATCGGGCCGACTGGTCGTGCCGCAAGTGAAGGTCGTGTCGGTTATCCGACAGCGCCCGATTCTGTGGACCGCCAGTTCCCGCCGCGGGGATTGGCCACCCTTGACGTGGGCAGGGAGACGGCGGGCTCGACTCCTCGCCCGTCCGACCGGTGGGGAGGTGACGGGCTCCGCCGGACGTGGTCGCGCCGGTGCGGGATGTGGAGGGCAGCCCGTACCGGCGCGTCACGGAGGTCGCGGCCGTGTCTGTCCGCGCTCGGAGGGGGCGCTGGGCCACACGGTCGCGGCCCGAGGCGATCCCGCCCGCAAGCCTGCGGACTCAAGAGATCGGACGAGCGATCGCGCAGGGCCAGGCCGGCCCCGCGCAGCATGCAGGGCGGCGCCACGCTGCGCCGCCCCACGCGGTCCCGCGACCCGCGGCACGGAGAAGACCAGATCAGGCCCTAGGCGATGATCTCCACCGGTGTCCCCAGCGGGACGGTCTGGGCCAGTCGGGTGATCGCGTCGTTGCTCAGGCGGATGCAGCCGTGGCTGACGTCCCGGCCGATCGAACCGGGCTCGTTCGTCCCGTGGATGCCGATCACCGGGTCCCGGCCGCCGAACGAGTCCAGGCTGGTGGAGAAGCCGCTGAGCCCGAAGGCGTACGGCCCGTAGGGGCCGCCCGGGTTGCTGGGCTTCAGCAGTTCCATCAGGAAGAAGCGCCCGCCGGGCGTCGGGGTGTCGGTGGTGCCGATCGCCACCGACTCTTCCGCAATCATCTTGTCGTTGCTGTACAGCCGCAGCTTGTGCGCACCGCGGGCGACGACGATCCGGTAGGGCGTCTGGCTGGCCGTCACCTGCTCGGCCTTCACCCAGCCCGAGCTCCCGTTGGGCTCGACGGGCAGCAGAACCTGCCACCAGCCCGGCATTTTCGCCTGGACGAGGAAGACCCGCGGCGCGCCGTTCTCGTTCGGGTTCGACAGGCTGGACGTCGGCTTCGCCGCGTTCGGCGCCTGGTAGACGTCGACACTCGCGCCGGTGGCGGTCACGACGGTGCTCGCGCCCTGCCCGAGGCCGGCGACGGCGGCGAGCTGGCTGCGCACCGGCTCCGGGACCTGGCCGGACGCCGCGGTCGAGTCGTCCCCGCCGCAGCCGGTGAGGATCACGCCGCCGAGCACGACGGCCAGCGCCGCCGTGCCCACCCGGGCCAGACCGCGACGTCCCGGCCGGCGCTCCTCGGCCAGACTGTCACCACCCGGTGCCGGATCGTGGCCGGGCAGCGGGCCGCGGTTGGACGTCGCGTCGTGGCGAGGAGTCGCGACGTGGGTGGTCATGCCGGCGCCGCTGGTCATCTCGTGTAGTAAGGCTCGGCCCGCACCGCCGTAGCCACGGCCGGGTCGGCGACGGGGAGCGAGACCTGGGGGTCGACCGGCGGGGCCGTCCCGGCGCAGTCCGAGACGCCCACGGTCGGAACGGTCACGAGGAGGTAACCGGTCTCGGCGTCCCACGGGGAGGCGATGACCGCCATCGCGTGGGTCTGCAGCGGCAGGCTCTGGCCGGGGCCGATCTCCGAGATCCCGGCGCCGAGGCTGGTGTCGAACCAGCCGAAGCCGAGGGCCTTGTCGGAGGTGTTCCGCAGCGTCCACTCAGGGCCCGGGGCGCCGCAGGTGAAGGTCAGGACGAGCGGGTTCACGTCGAAGTCCTCGATGCCGTCGATCTCCTTGTCGAGCGGCACCTTGAAGGGCAGCAGCGACAGGAACCCGTCGAGGATGGGGTCGCCCGTCCCCGAGCTCGGGGTGGGCGAGGGCGTGCCGGTCGTCGTGGTGGTCACGTCGACGCCGGGGGTCGCGCTCGGGTCCGCGCTGGCTGTGGCGGAGGGGTCGACGCTCGGCGTGGCGCTCGGGTCGAGGCTCGCCGTGGCCTCGGCTGTCGGAGTGCCGGTGGGCGTCGGGGCGCCGCCGAGAATGTCGCCGGTCGTGTCCGGGGTCGGCGTCGCGGTCGGAGTGGCGCTCGTCGTCGGGGTCGGTTCCGGTGTGGTTGCTGAGGCCGGCGTGGCCACTGAGATCAGGGCCGCGCCGAGAACGCCGGCCGCCATGGCCCGCATTCTTGTGATCCGCATGAATCCGTCTCCCTCGACTGTGACGGGTCGCCGCGACACCCGCCGTCGGCGCCCGCCGAAGCGTCGACGGGCCGGAGGGCGGCGCGTCGACGCAGGGCGCGGATCAGCGTTTGCCGATCAGTTATGACTGCACGCAGGAAGGTACCAATGCCTGGTTCGTCACGAGGTGGGCGGGTCTGGCGTAGCGGGAACGTTGGGTGTTCGTCAGTGTTAATCGCGTATCGCCCCGGCGGTGTCGTGCCTCCGTCGCCAAATCGGGATCGCGGCCGCGCGCCCGCCGGCCCGTCACCCTGGAATGACAGTGCTGGCATTTCGGACGCTGTGACGATATGGACCGGTTCGCCCGCCTTCAGGGCGCCAGGCGCTCGATGACCCATCCCAGGGCGTCGGCGGGCCTGCTCGGTGCGTCGCCCGGCCCGGCGTCCGGTGTGGTGCCGGAGGATCGACGGAGAGTGGTTAGGCGATAGCGCAGACGGTCGTGGAGGCGGTCCGGGCGCCCCTGCCAGAACTCGATCGAGGTCGGGACGAGCCGCAGTCCCCCCCAAAAGGGGGGAGCCGGCACCGGTTCGGTGGCCGGCCACCTCTGTCCCAGCCGGGCGAGCCGCTCGGTGAGTACCGCGCGCGAGTCGATCACCTGGGACTGGTGGCTCGCCCACGCCCCGAGCTGAGATCCCCGCGGCCGGGACCGGAAATAGGTCTCGCTCTCCGCCCGTGACACGCGTTCAATCGAACCAGCGACGATCACCTGGCGTTCCAGTGGGTACCACGGGAAGAGCAACGACCCGTACGGATTCGCCGCGGCCTCGCGGGCCTTCGTCGAGGTGTAGTTCGTGAACAGCGTGAATCCGCGTGCGTCGAACCCCTTCATCAGGACGGTGCGGGAACTCGGCCGTCCGGCCTCGTCAGCGGTGGAGAAGATCATCGCGTTGGGCTCGCGGATCCCCGCCCCCGGGGCCGAGGCGTCGGTGAACCATTCCTGAAACTGTTCGAGCCATGTCGGAGCGAGCATCCGCTCGTCGAACCGGCCCGGGTGGTAGCCGCGCCGCTGCACAGCCGGGTCGGGCACGGGCGGGTCGTGCACGGGCGGGTCGTGCACGGGCGGATGGGCGGCCATGCCCCGATCCTGGCAGCCCGGTGGCACCCTGCGTCGATGTGACTGGCATCACCTCGGACGGTCCTGCTCCAGGTGATCGGTCGAAACCACGGCAACCGCCCCGGCACAGGCGATGMCGGGCCGTGCGGAACGCGACTCATCACGCCCCGTCCGGTGGCGTTGCCGTGTCTGACAGGGCAGGATGCAGACGGACGATTGCGCCGTTAACACAGGACTGTCGTGGCAGGAMAGAGCTGTCGTGGCAGGACTGTCGTGGCAGGACTGTGGGGCGCGAGAGACGACCGAACGACGGGCGAATCCGGCGTATCGGGACAGCGGCGGAACGGGACGGCACGACGACCGCTGTGTCGGCGTGCAGCTTGGCCGGCCACGCGGTTGCCGCGGTCGGCCGGTCCCGGCAGGGCCCGTCCCGTGGCCGGCCGAGACAGAAGCGGAGATCCGGACTCGATGGCCGAGAAGACAAGCGATTTCAAGCCGGGCCTGGAGGGCGTGATCGCCTTCGAGACCGAGATCGCCGAGCCGGACAAGGAAGGCAGCGCGCTGCGCTACCGCGGCGTCGACATCGAGGATCTCGTCGGCAAGGTCGACTACGGCCACGTATGGGGCCTGCTCGTCGACGGGTCGTTCGAACCCGGACTGCCGCCGGCCGAACCGTTCCCGCTGCCGGTGCACTCCGGCGACATCCGGGTGGACGTCCAGAGCGCGCTGGCCATGCTCGCCCCGTACTGGGGCTTCGGCCAGTTGATCGACATCGCCCCCGAGCAGGCCCGTGAGGACCTCGCCCGGTCATCGGTGATGGCACTCTCCTTCGTCGCGCAGGCGGCTCGCGGCCTCGGGCAGCCCGCCGTGCCGCAGAAGGAGGTCGACCGCGCCCGCACCATCACCGAGCGGTTCATGATCCGTTGGCGCGGCGAGCCGGACCCCAAGCACGTCCAGGCCGTCGACGCCTACTGGGTGTCCGCCGCCGAGCACGGCCTGAACGCCTCCACCTTCACCGCCCGCGTGGTCGCCTCCACCGGGGCGGACGTCGCCGCGGCGCTGTCCGCGGCCGTGGGCGCGCTCTCCGGGCCGCTGCACGGCGGGGCGCCGTCCCGCGTGCTGGCGATGCTGGACGAGGTCGAGCGCACCGGTGACCCGGTCGGCTACGTCCGCCGCGCCCTGGACCGCAAGGAGCGCCTCATGGGCTTCGGGCACCGGGTCTACCGCGCCGAGGACCCGCGCGCCCGTGTGCTCCGCCGCACCGCCCGCGACCTGGGATCGACCCGGTACGAAGTGGCCGAGGCCCTCGAGGCGGCCGCGATCGAGGAGCTGACCAACCGCTACCCGGACCGCCCCCTCCGGACGAACGTCGAGTTCTGGTCGGCCGTGGTGCTGGACTTCGCCGAGGTGCCGGCTCATATGTTCACGTCCATGTTCACCTGTGCCCGCACCGCGGGCTGGAGCGCTCACATCCTGGAGCAGCAGCGCACCAGCCGGCTCATCCGCCCGTCCGCCCGCTACGTCGGCCCCGCGCCGAGGCCGCTGGGGGATGTCCATGCCTGACGCCCCGACGATCGTCCTGCCGGACTCACTGCGCCCGGTCGACGGTCGGTTCGGCTGCGGGCCCTCCAAGGTCCGCACCGAAGCCGTGCAGGCTCTCGCCGCGAGCGGGGCCTCCCTCCTCGGCACCTCGCACCGGCAGAAGCCGGTGAAGAACCTGGTCGGACGGGTCCGCACCGGGCTGGCCGACCTGTTCTCCCTTCCCGAGGGCTACGAGGTGGTCCTCGGGATCGGCGGCGCCACCGCGTTCTGGGACGCCGCCGCCTTCAACCTGGTGCGGGAGCGCTCCCAGCACCTGGTCTTCGGCGAGTTCGGTGGCAAGTTCGCCGACACCACCAAGGGCGCCCCGTTCCTGGCCGCGCCGTCGGTGGTCAGGTCCGAGCCGGGTACCCACCCGGACTGGGCTCCCGAGCCCGGCGTCGACGTCTACGCCACGCCGCACAACGAGACGTCCACCGGCGTGGCCCGGCCGGTGCGCCGCCCAGTCGGCGCCGACGCGGGCGCGCTGCACCTGGTGGACGCCACCTCGGGCGCCGGCGGCCTGCCCGTCGACCTCACCGAGGTGGACGTCTACTACTTCGCGCCGCAGAAGTGCTTCGCCTCCGACGGTGGGCTCTGGGCGGCCCTGATGTCGCCGGCGGCGATCGCCCGGCTCGGCGAGATCGCGGCGACGGACCGCTGGATCCCGCCCTTCCTGGACCTGACGACCGCGCTGGACAACAGCACGAAGGACCAGACCTACAACACCCCGGCCGTGTCCACGCTGTTCCTGTTCGCCGAGCAGCTCGACTGGATGCTGGGCAACGGCGGCCTGGACTGGTGTGTGCGCCGCACCGGAGAGTCCTCCTCGATCCTGTACAACTGGGCCGAGAAGACGCCGTACACGACGCCGTTCGTCACCGACCCGGCGCACCGCTCGCAGGTCGTCGTCACGATCGACTTCGAGGGCGTCGACGCCGCCGCGGTGGCCAAGGTGCTGCGCGCCAACGGCGTGGTCGACGTCGAGCCCTACCGCAAGCTCGGACGCAACCAGCTCCGGGTGGCCTGCTTCCCCGCGGTCGAGCCGTCGGACGTCGAGACCCTGACCAGCGCCATCGACCACGTGGTCGAGCGCCTGTAGCCGGGACGGGGCCGCCTCCCGGGGCCGACGCGTTCGGCCGTGAGGTTGGCACCTGAGTGCTGATATCGGGCCGAGGAGACAACGTGTCTCCTCGGCCCGATCGCTTGGCAGAGCCGGCTCCGGGACTCCGGCCGGGTAATCACTGGCTCCAGATATGACGGATCGAGTCGGGCATTTCAGCCAGCCTGCTCGCCCTTTGGTTTCGTTCTCGCCCTTTCGGAATGGAATCCGCCGACATCGACCCCCCGAAACGGCGAGGGAGATACCAAAGGGCGAGAGTGGGGACGGGCCCGAACGCCACGGACCCGGGAGCGGGGCACCCGGGTCCGTGGAACGTGTGCGGGCCGGTGGAGAGCTAGTCCTGCGCGACGGCACTGCCAACGGCCGTCGCGCCCTGGCCCTTGAAAAAACCCTGACTGACTGAAAAAGTCAGCGCAGCGGGCGGCTGGGGGCGGCCTGCGCGGCCTGAGCGGCGATCGGGTCGGTCTCGGCGTCCGTGGCCGCGGAGCGGACGTGCATCGGGACGTAGGGGCGCTCGTCGTAGCCGATGTAGAGCTGGCGCGGACGGGCGATCTTCTGCTCGGGGTCGAGCAGGCCCTCCTCCCACTGGGCCAGCCAGCCCGGCATCCGGCCGATCGCGAACAGCACCGGGAACATCTCCACCGGGAAGCCCATGGCCTGGTAGATGATGCCGGTGTAGAAGTCCACGTTCGGGTAGAGCTTGCGCGAGATGAAGTACTCGTCCTCGAGGGCGATCCGCTCGAGCTCCATCGCGAGGTCGAGCAGCGGGTTCGTCCCGGTGACCTTGAAGACCTCGTCGGCGACCTGGCGGATCACCCGGGCCCGCGGGTCGTAGTTCTTGTAGATCCGGTGGCCGAAGCCCATGAGCTTCTTCTTGCCGTCCTTCACCTGGGCGATGAAGGCGGGGATGTTCTCGACCGAGCCGATGTCGGCGAGCATCCGCAGGACCTGCTCGTTGGCACCGCCGTGCAGCGGGCCGTAGAGCGCGGCGATCGCCGCGGCCGCGGCGGAGAACGGGTCGGCCTGGGAGCTGCCGACGGCCCGCATCGCGTTGGCGGAGCAGTTCTGCTCGTGGTCGGCGTGCAGGATGAACAGCACGTCGAGGGCGTGCTCGAGGTTCGGGTCCGGCTCGTACTTGAGCTCGGTGGCCTTCCACATCATGTTGAGGAAGTTGCCGGCGTACGAAAGATCATTATCCGGGTAGACGTACGGGAAACCGACCGAGTGCCGGTAGGAGAACGCCGCCAGGGTGGTGATCTTCGCGATGAGCCGGACGATCTGCAGCCGGCGCAGGCCGGGGTCGTCGATCGTCTTGGCGTCCGGGTAGAAGGTCGACAGCGCGCCGACGGTCGACACGAGCATGCCCATCGGGTGGGCGTCGTGGTGGAAGCCGTCGATGAACTTCTTGATCGACTCATGCACCAGGGTGTGGTGCGTGATCTCGTCTTCCCAGGTGGAGAGCTCGTCCGAGGTGGGGAGCTCGCCGGCCAGCAGCAGGTAGGCGACCTCGAGGAAGCTGCTCTTCTCAGCCAGCTCCTGGATCGGGTAACCGCGGTAGCGCAGGATGCCGGCGTCACCGTCGATGTAGGTGATCGCGCTGCGGCAGCTGGCCGTGTTGGTGAAGGCGGGATCGTACGCCATGAGACCGAAGTCGTCGTCATCGACCTTGATGGCACGGAACGCACTGGCGCGGATCGTGCCGTCAGCCACCGGTACCTCGTACGTCCGACCGGTGCGGTTGTCGGTGACAGTCAGGCTACTGACCTGCTCGGTCACGCCGGGCTCCTCTCGCCATGGCACTGCCGGGTGACGGCGTCGGCCACCTTCGGGCGCGCGCCCGGTTCGGAGCGCTCTCGCCGGTTCACTGGTTCGGTTGTCCCCAAGTCTCGCGGTTCGGGCCATCACATGCGCGTGATCGGTGGCCTCCGTCCCACGTGTGCTGTGCCACCCTCTATGCCTCCTACCTGCGGGTGGCATCATCGTTGCCCCTCCTGGTAAGGGACAGCCTGATTTGGGCCCGTTCGGACGCGCCGGTCGCGGCTGTCAGAGGTGTCCCGGGGAGACCAGGCCCGGCCAACACCAACGGCGGCCGCCAATTTAGCGAGATTGGTCACACATCATCGGTCGGGGGTGCCGGCCGGGGGTGCCAGCCGTGACCGACCGGTCCCGGGATCAACCGCGATCTCAGCACCCACAGTCGCAGTCGCAGACCTCACACGCATCGCAGCAGTCTCCGCAGCGTTCGCACCAGCTCTCCTGCCGCCGTGCTCGCGGCGCGCCCGGCGCCGTGCTCGCCGGCGGCGCCACCAGCCGTCACCCTCCGCCGGCGCGGTACCGGCGAACGTGCGGGTCACCGAATGCGTGAGCTCGTCCACCAGGAGCACACGCAACAGCGCCGCGTCCGCGGACGGGACCAGCGTGAGCTCGTCGACCGCCAGGCGCAGCCCGGTCAGCGCGTCCAGGCACAGCGACCGCGCCGCGGCGTCGGTGGTGCCGCTGGCGGTCAGCGGGTTCCAGTGCCCGGCCCTCTCGTCGGCGGCGCGGTCGGCCGCGCCCGCGGCGCGAGCGGCGCCGGCGCGCAACAGCCGGGTGCCGGCCAGGCCGTCGCCGTCCCGGGCGTGGTCGTGGATGCGTGCCGCCGCCGCGGCCAGTGACGCCGAGGCCGCCAGGGTGATTCCCGGATCCTCGGCGGTGACGACCCGCGCCGTCCGCATGGCCCGCAGCGCCAGGCACAGCCCGCAGAGGTGCGCCGACCAGAGCTCGTGCGCCGCGGCACCGAGACGACCCCGGCATGGCCGGATCAATCCGAACACGCTGGGACCTTACGGCGGCGGACTCTACGGCGCTGGCGGGCCCTCCGGCGAGCGCGGGACGACGCCGCCCGACGACCGCAACCAGGCGAGTACGGCGAGCACCCGGCGGTTGTCGTCGCCGGAGACCGGCATCTCGAGCTTGGTGAACACGCTCGCGACGTGGTTCTCCACCGTCTTCGCGGCCAGGTGCAGGCGTACCGCGATCCCGGCGTTGGAGCGGCCCTCCGCCATCTCCCGCAGGACGGCGCGCTCCCGCTTGGTGAGTCGGTCGAGGGCCTCGGCCTTGCGGCGGTGGGTGAGCAGGCCGGCGACGATCTCCTCGTCCACGACGAGACGGCCGTCCGCGATCCGGCGCAGGCCGTCGAGGAGGTTGCCGACATCCTCGACGCGGTCCTTGAGGAGGTAGCCGGTGCCGCCGCGTCCGTCGCCCAGCAGGCGGACCGCGTAGCGGATGTCCGCGTAGGTGGAGAGCACCAGGACGCCGACCCCGGGGTGCAGGCCACGGATCCGCTCGGCGGTGACGAGCCCCTCGTTGGTGAAGGTCGGCGGCATGCGCATGTCGAGAATGACGACGTCGGGAGGTTCGTCGGCGATGTGTGCGAGGATCTTGTCCGGTTCGGCGGCCTGCGCGATGACCTGCACGCCTGCCGCGTTGAGCAGCATCGCGAGGCCTTCCCGGAACAGCGCTGAATCGTCCGCTATCGCTACCCGCATGTCACCACCCACCTCGTGCGTCGCTGCTCCACGGGATGCTCGCCGTCAGCCGGGTGCCGCAGCGCTGCGGGCTCGACAGCGTGAACTCGCCGCCGAGTGCGCGGACCCGGTCGCCGAGGCCGGCGATTCCGCCGCCGTCGCTGATGGTCGCACCGCCCTTCCCGTCGTCGGTCACCTGGATGAGGAACTGGYCGCCGAGCATTTTGACCGTTACCCGCACATGGCTGGCATCCGCGTGTTTGACGGTATTCGCCAGAGCCTCGCTCACGGTGTAGTACGCCGTGGTCTCCAGCGTGGTATCGAATCGATCGTCAGGCACATCAAGGTCGACATCCACAGGAAGCGCCTCGGTGACGTTCTCGAGTGCCGCTTTCAGTCCGCTCTCGCTCAGCGCGGGCGGATGGATGCCGCGGGCGAGTCCGCGCAGCTCGGCGAGCGCCGCGCGCAGGTCCTCCCGGGCTCCATCGAGGGCGGCGACGGTGGCCTGGTCGGTGGACTGCTCCCGGGCGAGCCCGAGCCGGGCCGAGAGCGCCAGCAGCCGCTGCTGCGCGCCGTCGTGCAGGTCGCGCTCGATCCGCCGGCGCTCGGCGAGCCCGGCCTCGACGAGTCGGGTCCGGGTCGCGCGGACGGTGTCGAGCTGGGTGGTCACCGTGGCGTGCAGCCGCGCGTTCTCCAGCGCGATGGCGCTGGCGTTCAGCGCGACCGCGACCAGGTCGCGGTCGCGTTCCAGCGACGAGTGCGCGGAGAGCACGGCCAGCGGCGCGCCGGCCGTGGTGTGGACGGGCAGCGCGAGCTGGGTGCCTCCCGCCGCGGGCGGGACGGCCGGCAGGCCGTCGGCGTTCACGTGGAAGCCGCGTTCGGGCATCCACAGGTAGAGCTCCGCGCTGTCGTCGCCGACCGCCGCCCGCAGCACCTCGCGGACGGCCGCCGGCGTCGGCGGCGTGCTCAGCCCGCTCAGCAGTTGGGCGATGCGGGCCCGGGCGAGATGGCGGCGCACAGCGGCCACGGCGAAGGCCACCGGGATGGCGAACAACGCCAGCGCTATCGGGATGAAGACCGGATCGACCTCGGCGCCCTGCGGGTAGTAGACGAACAGGTTCACCACCGCGGCGATGGTGAAGGCGGTGAGCACGCAGAGGGAGACCGGCCCGAGGGTGCGCCGCTCCAGCGCGGAGGCCCGCCGGTAGCGCCGGGCGATGGCCAGGCCGAAGACGACGACGACCACGAGGCTCAGTGCGTCGAGGGTGTGCACGACGATGCCGAACACGCCCGCGTCGATCGCGGAGCCGTACCACCACACGCCGGGGGCGTAGCCGAAGGACTCCGGGCGGGACAGTGCGATCAGCACGAGGTTGCCCACCGGGATCACCGCGACGGCGGTGCCGAGCAGCACTCGTTCACTGGTGTCGTGCAGACGCCCTGACGGGTATCGAAGCACGCCCCAGCCGAGGCAGACCCAGAAGTGGTTGTAGGCGAACGAGGAGAGCACAGCGGACGGGCCGGCCTCCCAGGTCGCCACCCAGGACGCCGTCCAGAGCACCCCGCCGAGGATGAACGCGCTGCTCACGCTGCCGAGGGCGTCCTCGTCCAGGAGCAGGAGCCCGGTGAGGACGAAGGTGAGGGAGACGAGGACGTTCAGCGCGGCGGCGAACGGCGTCGTGGACCACGCCGGCCACTGGGCCGCGACGGTGATCGCGACCGTCGTGACGCCCGCGGTGGTCAGGACGGCGGAACGGTGCCTGGCGGCGATTCGGGTCAGGGGCCGCGGCAGGAACGGATGCGGCACCTCAGGCCACCACCGATCGCGACGATCTCACTCGACAAGGGTTACACACCAGGCCCTTCGGCCTGAGGGTTACCCCCCAGGCATCAAGGTGGGAACTACCCCGCAACCTTGGAGGTCTCCCCGAAGCGGGGCTGTGTCGTGTCGGTGAATAGTGGAGCCGACTCGCCGCGTGGCCGTGAGCGGGTGTCCCGGACCGTCGGGGGCCGGACGCTACCGGGGGGTGGCCGGCTCTCGACGCTCCGCGCGTGTGCCCCGCCTGTTGTCCGGTCGGTTCGTTCGTTCATCCGTCCCGGCGGGGCGATCTGCCGCGGAGAGGGCGCCGATTTCCCGGTCGCGGGCCCCCTCGGCCGCGAGGTGAAATGGACGTCCTAATCGCTCTTGAAGTTTAGCGATGCTAACGAGTACTTTCGAGAAATGGAGAGCGTGAGCGCGGCGGAGCTCGCGTCCACCCTGCGCCTGTCGGTCATGCGGCTCTCCCGGCGAATGCGTCAGGAACGCTCCAGCACGCTGACCCCGACCCAGGTCGCCACGCTCGCCACGCTCGCCCGGCATGGGCCGATGACGCTCGGTGAGGCGGCGGCGCACGAGCGGGTGCAACCACCGTCCATGACCCGGGTGATCGCGACCCTGTCCGAGGCCGGTCTCGTCCATCGTGGTCAGCATCCCTCCGACGGCCGGCAGGTGATCGCCGAGGTCACCGAGGCCGGCCGGGAGCTGCTCGCCGCGGACCGCCGCCGCCGTGACGAGTGGCTGGCCGAGCGCCTGGTGGATCTCTCCCCGGCCGAGGCCGACGCGCTGCGGATCGCCGCCCCGATCCTGGAMCGCCTGGCCGGCCTGTAGCCGTGGGGATGTTCCGGTAACCATGGGGACGCCGCAGTAGCCATGGGAATGGTCCGGTAGCCGTGGGGATGTTCCGGTCGCTGTCGGTCCGCAACTTCCGCCTCTTCGCATCCGGCCAGCTGGTCTCGCTGATCGGGACGTGGATGGGCATGACCACGCTCGACTGGCTGGTGCTGGCCCTCGGCGGCGGCGGGACGGAGCTGGGGATCACCCTGGCGCTCCAGTACGGCCCGATGCTGCTGTTCGGGCTCTACGCCGGCGTCGTCGCCGACCGGTTCCCCAAGCTGCGGTTGCTGCTGATCACCCAGAGCTCGGCGGCGGTGCTGTCCGTCGCCGCATGCGCGCTGATCGCTTCCGGGGCGCTGCGCATGCCGATRCTCTTCGTCCTCTCGGGCCTGCTCGGCGTGGTGACCTCCTTCGACGCTCCCATCCGGCAGGCGTTCATCGTCGAGATGGTCGGCGCCCCGCTGCTGCCGAACGCCGTCGCGCTGAACAGCATGATCTTCAACGCGGGACGGATCGCCGGACCGGCCGCGGCCGGCGGGCTCATCGGCATCGCGGGCACCATGCCCGGCGCGGCCTGGGTGTTCGGCCTCAACGCGCTGTCGTTCGCCGCGGTGCTGACCGGCCTGGCGCGCATCCGTACCGGGGATCTCCTGCCGGCCCGACCCGTCCAGCGGGCCCGGGGGCAGCTGCGTGCGGGGCTGAGCTACGCCGTCCGGCACCGCGAGATCGCCACGCCCATCCTGCTGGTGGGCATCGTCGGCGCCCTGGGGCTGAACTTCCCCGTCACGGTCGCGCTGATGGCCAGCGAGCAGTTCGGCGGGACGGCGGCCACCTACGGCCTCCTCACGGCGATGCTGGCGGTCGGCTCCATCGCGGGCGCGGCCGTGTCGGCGCGGCGCCTGGACGTCCCCCGCCACACCACGCTCATCGCCGCGACGGCGGCCTTCGGGGTCTCGGAGACGCTGTTCGGGCTGATGCCGAACCTGTGGCTGTTCGCGCTGCTGGCCATCCCGACCGGCGCCTGTGTGCTGCTGGTCAGCACCATGGCGAACGCGCTGGTGCAGCTGAGCACCGACGATGCCATGCGGGGCCGGGTGATGGGCGTGTTCCTGCTGGTCTTCATCGGCACGACGCCGATCGGCGCCCCGATCGTCGGGGCGGTCTGTGAGGCGTTCGGGCCGCGGGCTGGCCTCGCTCTCGGTGGGGTGAGCTCGCTGCTCGCCGCCGCGATCGTCGCGCTGTTCGACCTGCGCCGCCCGCCCGCCGCGGCACGGGCAGCCGGCCCCGGCCCCGCGGGGCCGGGGCTCGCCGTGGGCGGGCTCAAAGCTCGACCCAGCCACCCCGCTTGTGAGACGCCGCGGCCGCCACCTGCAGGCGCGTCGCGGTGAGCAGGTCGTGGAAGGTCGCGCCGCGCACCAGGGCCGGGTCGTCCAGCTCGGTGGCCCGCACGACGTCGTAAGTGGCCTCGACCAGGCCGGGCCGCTCGGCGGGCACCGTCGGCATCCACAGGTCACGGACGCCCGTCCCGTCCTGCCGGCGGACCCGCCGCCCCTGGACGACCATGCGGCCCGCCTCGCCGCAGACGGTCACCGTGGCGGTGGCGATCTCCCCGCCCATCCGCTCGTTGATCAGGATGGTCGTCCCGTTGGCGGCGAGCAGGGCCAGGGTGACCGGCGCGTCGGGGGTGAGCGTGGTCGCCGGCATGCTGCCGGGATCGGCGCACACGGCGAGGATCTCGCCGCACCAGCGCAGCGTCAGGTCGATGATCTCGGCCCGGCCGATCGGCCCGGACGGCGCGCCGACCACGGTGATCTGGCTCAGCCGGCCCAGCGAGTGCACCGACGCCTGGACGTGCCACGCCGCGGGCCACGCCCGGCCGTCCAGGGCGACGACGTGGGCGAGATCGGCGTCCTCGGCGATGTCGGCCACCGCGCGCAGCGCCTCGGCCTCGGCCGTGGCCGGCTTCGCGAGCAGGACGTGCAGGCCGGCCTCGGCCGCCCGGCGGGCCACGATGTCGGACGCCGGCGGCGACATCTCGATGCAGACCGCCTCGATGTCGTCCGACAGCAGGGCGATCAGGTCGCTGTAGGCGCGCGGGGCCTTCGCCTCGGCGGCCCAGGCCAGCGACTCCAGCGGCTCCGGCGCCAGCAGCCCCACGACATCGACCCCGGCGTCACGCAGGACGTCTGCCGTCGAGCGTTCGGAACCGTCGGTGACCAGGGCCATCGCGACCGGGAGGTCGGRCTGCCTGCGCCGGGCGGCACGGCGGTCCGAGCGCCAGGCTCTGGACAGGCCGGGATCGCGGGGCGCCACCAGTTCGGGGACCGTCGTCACAGCTCCGATAGTGCCCCCGATTGCCGTCCGCCGGTGGGCGGTCGGGCCGATCCCGTCGCTAGACCACCCACTCGAACCAGCCCGCTGTGACCAGGACGCGCCACGCCGCTCGGGTGTGCCCGTCGTGACGGGTGTGTCAACCAAGGTTGACGCGACAGGGATGTCAACGTAAGTTGACGTCCATGAGTGCAACAGCCACGACGCTCGCCGGCGCGGCGTCCGACGACGACCCCCGGGTGGGGCTCGCCGCCGTCGCGTCGCTGCGGGCGTTGCTCGAATCCCTGGAGGAGCTCCAGGTCGCCAACGCGCGGAGCAGAGCCTGGTCCTGGCAGGAGATCGCGGACGTGCTCGGTGTGAGCCGGCAGGCCGCCCACAAGAAGTACGGCCGTCGCTTCGGGAAGGGGAGGTAGACCGTGCTCGAACGATTCACGGAGGAGTCCAGACGGGCGGTGCGGGCGGCCGTCGACGCGGCAGTCCTGGAACCCGGCGAACGGGTGCACACGGCGCACCTGCTGCTCGGCCTGGCCATCGAGGGCGGCGCGGTCGGCCGGGCACTGGCCGGGCTCGGGCTGGACGAGGCCGCCCTGCGGGGCGAGCTCGCCGGGGCGCGGGTGATCTCCTTCGGTGGGCGTGATCTCGACACCGACGCCCTCGCCTCCATCGGGGTCGACTACGACGCGG
This sequence comes from Parafrankia soli, assembly GCF_001854695.1. GTDB lineage: Bacteria > Actinomycetota > Actinomycetes > Frankiales > Frankiaceae > Parafrankia > Parafrankia soli. The sequence continues at coordinate 64,896 of NZ_MAXA01000224.1, read as the reverse complement.
TGCGGCGCGCCGCCGAGCAGCGCTTCGGGGAGGGCGCGCTCAACGGCGCCCTCGGTGGCACGCTCACCCGCCGCCCACCGCGGCGATCCTGGTTCCGGCGCCGCGGGCCGGTCCGTCTCGCCGGAGAGGCGAGGCGCGCGCTCGAACGCACGCTGCGCGTGGCACAGGCTCACGGTGCGAAGAGCATCGAACCGCGGCACCTGCTGCTCGGCGTGCTGAGCAACCCGTCATGCATCGCGGTCCGCCTGATCGAACGGCGCGGGCTGACAGCCGACCAGGTCCGCGCCGCACTGTGACGGTGCCGGGATCAGGGCCCAGGCCCAGGCCCAGGCCAGAGTCGAGGCCGGGCCGGCAGCGGCTCTTCGTCGCGCTGCTGCCACCGGCGGAGGTGGTGCGCGAGTTGGCCACCACTGTCTCCGAGGCAACCGCCGCCGTGGGGGCGGGCGTGCCGCGGCTTCGCTGGACGGATCCGTCGCGGTGGCACGTGACGCTGGCGTTCCTCGGGCCGGTCGAGCCAGGGACGCGGCCCGCGCTCGCCGAACGGCTCGGTCGGGTCGCCCACCGGCACGGCCCGGCCGAGCTGTGCCTCGACGGCGCCGGCCGCTTCGGCCACCGGGTGCTCTGGGTCCGGGTCGCCGGCGATCTCGGGCAGCTGGCGGCGGGGGTGCGCCGCGCGGCCGTCCGGGCCGGCGCGGACGGCGGCGACGACCGCCCGCTGCGGGCCCACCTCACCCTGGCCCGCGTTCCCGAGGGCACCGCCGCCGACCTGCGACCACTGGTCCGCACCCTCGGCGAGATCATGAAGCCGTCGGCCTGGACGGCGCGGACCCTGACCCTGATGAGCAGCGTCGGTGGGCCGTCCCCCGTCTACAGCGTCGAGGGCGAGTGGGACCTGAGCGGCTCGTCACCGGCCGGCCGGTAGCGGTACCCGACCCGCCGGACCGTCTCGATGTGGTCCCGGTGATGGCGGCCCAGCTTGCGCCGTAGCCGAGTGATCATGACGTCGACGGTGCGCGGGGCGGACGCGCCGAGGGCGCCGGGATCCTGCCGCCACACCTCGCGCAGCAGCTCCTCCCTGCTGTGCACACGGCCCGGGTTGCGCACGAGGTAGTCGAGCACCTCGAACTCAAGGTAGGTGAGGTCGATCGGCCGTCCGTCGACCAGGACCTGCCAGGCCAGGCGGTCGACGTCCACGGCGCCTCTGACGGGTGTACTCGCGACGAAGCCGGCATGGGCTGCCACGGACGCCTCCAGGCGATTCGGATTGGGCACGAGGTCGGATGACACGAGTGTGTTGAACGGGCCGGGTGGGATGAACGGGCGCGGTGACGTGGGGCGGGAGGAGCCGCCGGGAGCTCGCGGGGAGCGGGCGGGAGCCGGAGCCCCTTGTCACTGTTACGAGCAACCCGCGATGTCCTCGCTGGTCGTTCGGACGGAGCCGGTCCAGCGCAGGTCCGGCAGGTTGACGACGATCGCGTCCTGGGTGCTGCGGGCGATCACCACCAGGGCCTCGTGCTCGGGATCCGGGTTCTCCTCGCGGTGCGGCACCCACGGCGGAACGAAGATGTAGTCCCCCGGCGAGGTCCGGATACGGATCTCCCGCGGCGGAGCGCCCGAATCGCTCCCGCCACCGTTCTCGCCGCTCCTGCCGTTGCCGCCGTCCGCGCCGCTCGCGCCGCCGTGGCTCGCGACGCCGGTGTCGTCCCCCGAGAGCTCGTCCGCCGGGAAGACGAACTCCGGATGCCCGCTGACCACGTAGATCGCGGTCTCGGACCGACCATGGTGATGATTGGCCGACGCGGTAGCCGGCGCCACGTGCGTCTGGCCCATCCACAGCTTCGACGAGCCCACGGTGCGCGCGCTCACCGCCGCCAGCCGCCGCATCCCGGATGTCTGCGCCGTCTCGGGATCGAGCGCCCAGGGCGCGATGTGATGCAGCCGCCGATGAAAGGCGTCGATCTCCTCGGGGGACGGGACAAGATCGTCAATGGACGGAACGTGCAGGTCACTCACGGGTCGGCGCTCCGGTGCTGAGGTCGGTGGTGCGGTCGGTCGGGTCTGTGGCAGCACACCGCGTCGGCGGACGCGCCCGCTGGAGGCGGCCCTGGGCCAGCAGCCGCGCCCGCCGCACCATCGCGCCCGCCCGCTGGCGGGGCCGCGTTCGGGCATGCTCCCGTGCCGCCGTCCACCGGTGCCGGACAGGACCGGCGGGGCGCCGGACGTCACCGTCCGGACTTCGGGATGGCTGGTGGCGGTGTGATGCGCGTGGCAACGGACGCGGGCGGTGGCGTGGTGCGGGCGGTGGCGTGGTGCGGGCGGCCGGATCGCGGCGGCGGGCCCGCGGGCGGGGGCCGTGCCGCGGCGCGCCACGGGCGGCGTCAGTAAGCCGAACAGGCGGCGGAGGCGACCCGCAACAAGTCGATGTGCCCACGCGTCACGAGGTAGGCCGGCTTCAACACAGAAGCAACGGAAACACGCCGGCGGATCGCCGCCAACCGATCAATGATGTGATCTGATTCACTTTATCACTGCTTGACTGAACAAAGCGGCGCTCCGCACAGTTCTCGACGTGGCAGCTTGCGTTCTCCCCACCCGTCGGGCGCTGCCATCGCACAGGTCCTGGTTCGCCTCCCGCCCGCTGCTCACCCGTCGGCGCTGCGTCGACTACGGTCGCGCCACCCGCTGCCGCTGTCGCGCCACCGCCCGCTCCTGACGAAGCCGGTCCGCCGCGCGTGGGTCGCCCCGGTCGCGCGTCCGATGCGTGCGCCTGTTGTGGTCTGTTCCGCCGTGGCCTGATCGCCCGGCGGTCGGATCTGCCGCGCGCTGCCCGCCTGCCACGGCGGCCGGGCTTCGCACGGCGGCCAGGCACGGCTGGCGGATCAGGCTCGGCACCCTCCCGGTCGCGGTCCGGGCCGTCCCCGCGGCACGGTTCCGCCGACCGGCGCGAACGCCCGCGCACCCGGGTGCCGGACGCCCGCGCCATCGGTGACCAGCGACGACAAATGCACCAGTGCCAGCGATGACAAGTGACAGTGCCGACGAGCGATGGCGACGGTGAGTGACGGTGAGTGACGAGGGCGAACTCGCGCGAAGTCCAGCCAGCGAACCCGCTCCGCGACGTCCATCCTGACCGGAAGGCCGCTCATGCCACAGACCACATCTCCCGCTTCGCCGCGCCTCGTCGTCATCATCGGCAACCCACGGCCCGGCTCCCGGACGCTGACCCTCGCCCGCTTCCTCGCGGAGCGGATCGCGGACGAGCTGCCGGTCGCGAGCATCGAGATCATCGATCTCTCCACGCTGGCCCGGTACCTCTTCGCCGACGACGGCCGGGTCGCCGCGGCCCTCACGGCCGCGGCCAAGGCGGATCTGCTGATCGTCGCGTCGCCGGTCTACAAGGGCAGCTACACCGGTCTGCTCAAGTCGTTCCTGGACCTGCTGCCCGGTGGGGCGCTGCGGGGGGCGACCGCCGTACCGGTGGTCATCTCGGCGGCGCCGGACCACTCGGTGGCCGGGGAGCTCTACCTGCGCCCGGTCCTCGTGGAACTGGGCGCGACCGTCCCCGCCCGGTCGTTCGCGGTAATCGAGGAGCAGCTCCCGGACCTGGACATCGTGGTCGACTCCTGGGTTGTCTCGCACGCCCCCGTGCTTCGCGCCAGCGTCGCCGCACACACCGGGACGGCGCTCTTCGCCCAGGACGTCCGGGTGGAAAACGACCTCGTGGAGACGGCTCGATGACGCTCGACACCCTCGGCCGCGACCCCTCGCCGCACCCGGACCAGCCACGGACGGCTCCAGCACCGGAACAGGCGTCCCCGTTGTCCCAGGTGCCCTCGGTCTCGGTGGCTCCCGCACCGGTTCCGGTGCCGGCGGCGCCGCAGTCGGCGGCGGCGGTCGACCCGGCGGCGCTGCGCAGTGCGTTCCGCCGGCACGCGGCCGGGGTCACCGTCGTGACGATGATCGGTCCCCGGGGTCCGGTCGGCTTCACCGCGACGTCGGTCGCCTCCCTCTCCGCGGATCCGCCGTTGCTGTCGCTGTCCCTGTCCGCGACGTCGTCGAGCGCGCCGGCGCTGCTCGCCGCCGGCACCCTCGTCGTCCACCTGCTCTCGGACGGCCAGCAGGAGCTCGCCGCGCGGTTCGCGACCTCGGGCATCGACCGGTTCGCGGAACCGACCCGCTGGCGCAGCCTGCCCACCGGCGAGCCACTGCTGGTGGACGCGGCCGTGTGGCTACGGACCCGCATCCACTCCCGGCTGAACGCCGGCGACCACCACCTGATGATCGCCGAAGTCCTGGAAACCCGCTCCCACCGCCAGTCCCAGCCCCTCATCTACCACAACGGCGCCTACGGCACCATCAATCCCAACAAATAGAAATAATCCCCCTATAAGCCCCCCGATAACTCCGGGTCGGGCGGAGCTCCGACGAAGTGTGGCGACTGAGTGAGTCCATGGACTCACTCAGTCGCCACACTTTCGCTACGTGCGGTCATATTGTCTACTTAATTGGTAGAGAATATGGGCTATACTCTTGGTGTGCGCGTGTTTTTCCGCCCGGGAGGAGGGCCGGCATGGCGCTGCCTGATTTCGTCGTCATCGGGGCTCCCGAAGCCGGGACGCCGAGCCTGCACGCCGCGCTCACCCGCCACCTGGGCCTGGCGATGTCCCCCGTGGCGGAACCGGGCTACTTCCTGACCTCCGGACGTCCCCGGGACGACGCCAGCCCCCCCGGCCACGGCGGCGGTGCCAGCTCCGGCGGTCCCGTTGGCCCTGCCGGCCATCCTGGTCTCGGCGGTTCCGCCAGCCCCACCGGTCTCTCCGGCCCCGGTGGCTCCGGTGACCTCGCTGGCACCGGGGGATCTCGGGCCGCGGGCGGTGCTGGCCTAACCAGCGAGAACTACATTTGGTGCCTTTCGGACTATGAGACGTTGTTCCGGGGTGGTGACGGGCGTCGTCCGCGCGGTGAGAGCACTCCTTACTACCTTGCCGAGTTCTCCGCCCAGCGGCGGATGCACGAGCTCCTGCCCTACCTGCGGATGATCGCCGTCCTGCGTGACCCGGTGGAGCGCGCCTACGCGAACTGGCTCGCGCACCGAAGGACCGGGCTGGAACCGCTGCCGACCCTGATCGAGGCGCTCGACGCCGAGGAGGAACGGTGCGCGGCCGGCTGGAGTCGCAGGTGGCGGTACGCCGAGCTCGGGAGGTACGGCGTCCAGCTGCGGCGGTTGTACACCCTGTTTCCGCCGAGCCAGGTGCTGCTGGTGCGTTACCGGGACCTGGTCCTCGAACCCGCGGCCGTGCTGCGCCGCGTCTGCGGATTCGTCGGGGCGGTCGACCCGGCGGCCGGTTTCGGGTGCGACAGCCGGATTTTCGCGCCGGCGACAATCGATCCCGGCACGACGCGCGTTGTCAGGGAGGCGGTCCCGGCGGCCGTCGATCCGATGGACGCCGTGCTGGCCGAGCTGCGGCGCAGCCTCAGGCCGGGTCCGCCGCCACCGCCCGGCCTGCGCGAACAGGTCCTCGACCGGTTCCGGGACGACATCGCCCTACTCGGCCAGCTGACGGGATCCTCTTTCGCGGAGTGGCTCGACCGCGGCGACCTCCCCCTGACCGCCGGCCGCTGACCCGCGCCCGCCGGCCCGCCGACGGCTGACCTGCCGGAGGTGGACGCGCGGCCTGAAGACGGTAGCGTCGGCCCGGATGAGCACACAAGCGGGTGACAAGGCCGAGCCGGACGTGGTGGAACTGCGTCCGCTGCCCTACGACGGTGTCCGCTCCGTCGCGGTCGGCACCGTCATGTGGCTGATCGCCCTACTGGTCATGATCCCGTTCGCCGACGATCTGCGGGCGGATGGCCGGCTCTGGTGGATCGCGACGGCGGCGGTCGGCTTCGTGCTCGGGCTCATGGGCCTGTGGGTCGTCGTGCGACGCCGGAATCGGCTGCGCGCGACCGCCGCCGAGCCCGACTGAGCACCAGGAGTCAAAGATCGTCGAGGTCGTCCTCGGCCTGACGGCGGCCGGCGCCGTCGGGATCCCGCAACGCGGCGGCCAGTCCGTGCCGGCGCTCCCACTGGCCGGCCCGCCAGGCCAGAGCCCGGGCGAGCGCGTCCGTGCCGGCCTCGGCGTCGACGTGGATCTCACCGCCGATGCCGCCGACGACCCGCCACGGCACCCGGACCCGTCCCCCGCCCAGGCTTGAGATCCACAGCTCGGGATGGACCTGGTACCGCGCGACGAGGGGACGCGCGGCGCCCGGCACCGCGGCCAGGTCGACCCCGTCGAGCGAATCCGGGGTGTCCGCGGCCCCGACCAGGGTCGCGCTCCCGACGACGACCGCGTTGCCGGCCACCATGACGGTCCTCGTCACGGCCCTGCCCGGAACCGCACCGCGGACGCCACTGACGCCACCGCCACCGGTACCACCGTCACCGGTGCCGGCTCCGGCCGAGACAGCGCTGCCAGCGATGGAACCGCCGGCCTGAACGGTGCTGTCGATCAGAACAGCGGATCCACCGAATCCAGCGGATCCACCCAGTCCAGTGGATTCGTCCAGTACAGCGAAGTCGGCCAGCTCCGAGGCGAGACGCAGCCCGAGGATGTGCGCGGCCTCGGCGGCGCGATCCAGTGGCAGGCGCAGCGCGGGATGGTCGGCGCCGATCACTTCGAGCAGGTCCGGTGCGTCCACGACCACCACGTCGGCGGAGCGGAACACCCCGGTCGGGGTTCGTACGGTCAGCGGCGGATCCAGCCTTGGGCCGGTCGTGCCGGAGGGGTCGGCCCCGAGCAGGCCGGCCGCGCTCACTGCGGCCATGTAGAGCGTCCGGGCCGCCGGCCAGCCGATCTCGCGGTCGGCGTCGCCGAGCCGGTCCAGCAGGTCGATCACCGCGTCCGGGTCGGTGAGCACGTCGTCGAGGGTGAGCCGGCAGCCGAGCCGGCGCAGCAGCTCCGGGTCGACGCCCGGCAGCGGCGCACCCGGCGCGAACAGCCCGGTCAGCAACGGATCGGCGCCGGGCAGGACGAGCTCGCCCGGGGGGAGCCGGGTGTCCGAGGCGCCCTCCACCGGCAGCAGCGCGTGCCGGGCCAGCCACCAGCGGGTGTACGAGGGTTCGGCGCCGAGAACCACCCGGCGCAGGGGCGGGCGGGCGAGCTCCGCAAGCGCCTCCGGCCATGCGTCGGGGTCGACGAGCTCAAGGTCGCGGACGGCCGCGAAACGCCGGACAACCCGCGGCGCCCCTGGCACACCGTGCGCTCCCGGCACACCGTGTCCACCCGGCACGCCAGCCGCGCCGGGCCCGCGGCCGGAGCCTCGCCCGTCACCGGAAGCCGCGGTGCCCCGTTCCCCCGTCCGGTCGGCGGCATCGTGGACGTCGTCCGCCCAGGTGTCGCTGTCGTCAAGCTCGAGCAGGACGGGCTCGTCCGGGTCGAGGGTCACGTCCGACGCGTAGAGGACGCCGAAGGTCCGCAGGACGCCGACGGCTTCGAGGACATGGTCCGGCCAGGCGGTGCTCAGCCGTGGGTCCAGGGCGCCGAACGGCGCGTCCTCGGCCAGCAGGCGGTCGAGCGGTCCGTCGGCGATCACCAGCTCGGACGCGGGCGCGAAGCCGCCGCCCTGTTCCGGGAGCAGCAGCCCACCCAGCCACGACGGCATCGCGGACGGCCCCTGCTCCGGGTGCGGATCACCCACGGTGTCGGACGGGAAGCCGCCGCCGTCCAGCCCGTCATTGCGGTCGTGCCCGTCCAAATGTGCGGTGTGCTCGTCCGAATGGACGGTGCGCCCGTCTGAACTGGTGGCGTGCTCGTCCGGATGAGCGGTGTGTCCATCCGGGACAATCGCGCGCACCAGCGCGAGTACGGCGGCGGCGAGGGCGTCCAGCTCGCCGGGGTCGTCGTCGGGGTCGGCCTGGGTGACGGCCTCGCGTACCGCCGGGTCCCGCAGCACCCCGGCCGGCGTGCCCTCCGAGGCGCCCAGGGTCCGCAGCGCGTCGCGGGCCGTACCCGCGCACGCGTCGGGATGGACGACGCGCAGCGGCAGCCCCGATCGGGCCAGGGCCACCACGTCCAGATCGGGGGTGGGTAGCAGGGCCCCGCGCGGTCCGGTGACCATCCGGCTGGGTGGTGTCGCCAGGTCGGCTCCACCCCCGTCCGGTCCGGTCCCGGTGGACGGATCAGCATGGGCGAAGGCCGGCGTGGAGCCGAGGTCGTCGCCGTCGGGCACGACCACGACCGGAACCGGCAGCGCGCCCAGGGCGTCCCGGTCGGGTGCGGTCAGCAACAGCGGGTACAGCCCGGCCCACCAGGACGGCGTCCGCCGCATGCCGCGCAGGACCTCGACGACGGCCCCGGTGTCCAGGCGGCGGACGCCCAGGAGGTCGAGGGCGGGCCGGCGGCGCCGGGTGGCGAACTCGGCCGGCAGCAGCCCGTCGAGCACGGCCTCGTCGGCCGCGGCCTCGTCAGCCTTCCCCGCCGCGGCGAAGTCCGCCAGGTCCGGGTCCGTCATCTCCGTCCGGTCCAGGTCCAGGTCCAGGTCCGCCAGGTCTGTCAGGTCTGTCAGGGCCGCGCCGTCCGGATGGCGGGGGTCACCGGCGCCCGCCCCGCCCCCGGTGAGGTCGGTGCCGGAGCCCGTCTCGGCGCCCGCGCGCAGCAGGTCGGTGACGGCGTCCGTGGCGGGGCCGAGGTCCAGGACGAGGCAGTCCCGGCCGCGGCGGCCGCCCGGCAGGACGGGGGCGTCCGGCAGCAGCGCGAGCAGGCGGTCGCGCAGCCGGCCGTCCACCTCGCTGCGGGGCAGCCCGGTCGGCACGAGGTCCAGGACGGTGAGGGGATCGGGAGCCGCGTGGCGCCCCCCGTCCGCGCCGTGGTCACCGCTCTCGACGCCGTCCGGTCGGGCGGTGGCCAGGTGAGCGGCGAGCGCGACGACCGTGTCGGCGAGCCGGTCGGTGAGCCAGTCCCGCAGGGGCCCGGGCACGGTGTGCCGTCGGGACGGATCGAGCGGCAGGTCGACGCTGATCAGCGCGGGCAGGCCGACGGCCTCGTCGGTCGGCTGCGGCGCACGCACCACCTGCGCCACCTCGGCGGGCCAGCCGCCGTCCGGGATCATCACCCGGGCGTTGTAGGTGGTCCTGTCACGTTCCTCGACCGGGCGGTCGGCGAGCAGCTCGGACGGGATCGAGCCGCGGTGGACACAGCCGCGCCACCGCGTGCCGTCGACGGTGGCGATTTCGAGGTCGGTTCCGTCCGGCCCGGGGAGCACCGGCTCCCAGACACACCGGTGGGTTCGGACGTCGCCGTCCACCTCGACGACGATCTCCTCAAGGCCGGGCAGGACGAGGGGCAGCGTGGGGTCGAACGCGGCGATGAGCTCGCGTGCCGTGGCCGCCGCCGCCGTGTCCCGCAGCGGCAGCCGGACGACGGTGTCGAACCCGTCGTCGGGCCCGGACGCCGGGTCGCCGAGGTCGAAGGGCAGGCGCAGGACGGGCACGGCGCCGGCGCGGCGGTCGAGCTCGCGGCGCAGTGCGTCCGCGCTCGTCGCGACAACCAGGTCGGCGGTGCGCCGGCGCGACCACTCCACCCCGCGCCACGCCGCGCCACGCCGCTCCACCCCGCGCAGGTCCGTACTGTGCTGGTCGGCGCTGTGCTGGTCGGCGTCACGCCAGTCCGCCGCGTCGCCGGGGCCCGAGGGCGCCCGGGAGACGATCGACGGCGTGTCCGTCACCGCGAGGACCGCGGCGAAGCCGGCGCCGAAGCGGCCGACTGCCTGCACGTCGCGCTTCGCGGACGCGCGCAGCGTCGACAGGGCCTCGACGCCGGCGGCGGTCAGCGGGGCGCCGGTGTTCGCCACCTCGAGCAGCCCACCCGGCCCGCCGTGCGGGTGCTGCCCCGACGTGAGCCTGATGTGTACCTTTGCCGGCACACCGGCGGCCGCCGCCGCGTCGACCGCGTTCTGGAGGAGCTCGACGAGCAGGCGGTCTCGGTAGGCGCCGAGAGCGGCGTCCTCCTCGGCGTTCGCGTCCTCCCGGAAGCGGCTCGCGGAGGCGGCCCACGCCTCGATGACACGTGCCCGAAGCGCCGCGGTGTCGAACGGGGTGGCATCCACGGCCTCATCCTCGCCCGTGGCGGGACGGTCGAGCGGCGAGGGGTGCCGCGACCGGCGTCCCGAGAGCCGCCGCCGCCGCGCGGGACCGCTGTGCGCGAGCGCCGTGTGGACGCCGGTGGGACGGCGGCACGCACGAGAGGGGAGACGAGTCCGGTGGCACGGGGCGATGCGCAGGACGGCGATGCGCAGGACGGCGATGCGCGCGGCGGCGCGGCCCGGGAAGGCACTGCGCGGGGTCGCGCGGGGCGGGGGGGCTCGGCGCGGCGTGGGGGGCGCGGCGGCGCGGCGGGATTCGCTCCGGCGCTGCCAGGGGCCCTGGAGGAGCAGTGGAAGGCGATCTCCGGCCACGTCGGCGGGCTCCCCGACGAGGCGTTCGCGGCCCCGAGCGCACTGCCCGGCTGGACTACCGCCGAGCTCGTGCTGCACACCGCGCGCTCGGCACTCGCCCTCAGCGCCGCGCTGCGAGGGGACCCGGCGCCAGGCCTGGCCAGGGGATCAACGCCCGGCCTGGCCGGGGGATCAGCGGGCGGCTCGGGCGGAGGACCGGCGGGCGGCTCGGGAGCGGAGTCGAGCCTGGCCCGGACCGGCGGTGCGCCGCTCGTGACCGCGGCCGACTACCTGGCCGGCACCGGAGCCCGGGCCGAGGCGATCGCGGCCACGGCCCGGGATCTCGCCGCCGGCCAGGCTCCGGAGGCGGTGCGCGTGGCCTTCCGGGACGCTGTCACGGGCACCGCGGCGGACCTGGCTCGTCTCCCACCGGACGAGATCGCCGACCGGCTGGTGATCACCCCGGGTGGGCGCATGCGGCTGGGTGAGTTTTTGCTCACCCGAGCGGTGGAAGCGGTCGTCCATGGCCTGGACCTGGGTGTGCCCCCGGCGCGCCCCGCGCTGAAGACCGTCGTGCGGCTGTTCACGGCGATGCTCGCCCAGCGCGCTCCGGGGCACGCGGTGGAGCTGCGGGTGCCCCCCTTCTCCGCCGTGCAGATCGTCGAGGGGCCTCGGCACACCCGCGGTACACCGCCGAACGTCGTCGAGGCCGACCCGGCCGCGTTCGTCCTGATCGCGACGGGCCGGCTGGCCTGGGGGGCGGCGCTCGCCGACGGCCGGATCCGCGCCAGCGGTGAGCGTGCCGATCTACGATTCCTGCTGCCGCTGCTCGCCTGACCGCATCCGGCCCGCCTGCCGGACGGCACCGGGCCGGCCTGCCCTGACGGCATCCGCCGCCCGCTCGACGGCATCCGCCGCCCCCTGACGGCGCCTGGATGTTTGCCTGGTCGCAACCGGGCGGGCCGGTGTGCGTGTTTGTCGTGTTTTCTCCGTGACCTCTGTGTCGCGTGACGGGGGAGATCGCGCTCGACCGGCCGATCGGCGTCCCCGCTGCTAGCGTTGGTTATGTGGGGAGTCGAGGGCGGGCGTGAACGTCGGGTGGTCCCGGGGTGCTTCCCGTGGCTGTCGGTTGATGTGAGCGTCGTCGTGCTCGGGGGTGTCACGACATCGCCTTGAACCTGCCCCGTTCCTCCCGACATCTCGGTCACCCTGACCTCTCTAGGAGACCTGGTGCCACACGTCGCCCACAGCGACGACCCCGCATCTCGCCGGGAGTCGACGTCCGTCCGCCGCCCGCCGCAGTCTCGCGACGGCCGCCGTCGCGACGGCCTTCTCCACGGTGYCCCGCGCAACGGTGATCCTCTCGGCGGTGATCTTCTCGACGACGATCCCGGCCCGCGCGACGCCTGTGGCGTCTTCGGTGTCTGGGCGCCCGGGGAGGACGTGGCGAACCTCACCTACTACGGCCTCTACGCCCTCCAGCACCGCGGCCAGGAGGCCGCCGGGATGGCGGTCGGCGACGGCCGCACCGTCGTCGTGTTCAAGGAGCTGGGTCTGGTCGCCCAGGTCTTCGACGAGATCACCCTCTCCAGCCTGTCGGGGCACGTGGCCGTCGGGCACACCCGGTACTCGACCACAGGCTCGTCCACCTGGGAGAACGCCCAGCCGTCCTACCGGACGGCGGGTTTCGGCGGGCCGATCGCGCTCGGCCACAACGGCAACCTGACGAACATCATCGAGTTGGCCGGGTCGCTCGGCGACAGCGAGGGCGGCCAGGGCGCCACCACCGACTCCGACCTGATCACCGCGATGCTCGCCGCGCATCCTGGCCCGACCCTGGTCGACGCCGCGATGGACGTCCTGCCCCGGCTGGCGGGGGCCTTCTCGCTGGCGTTCGCGGACGCGTCGACCCTGTACGCGGCGCGGGACCCGCACGGCATCCATCCACTGGTGCTGGGCCGGCTCGACGACCGGCCGGACGGCGCGTGGATCGTCGCCAGCGAGACCGCGGCGCTCGACATCGTGGGCGCCCGCTTCGTCCGCGAGATCGAGCCCGGTGAGCTGGTCGTCATCGACGCGGACGGCCCGCGTTCGCTCACGTTCGCCCAGGCCGACCGGCACGTCTGCCTGTTCGAGTACGTCTACCTCGCCCGCCCGGACACGACGATCGGTGGCCGGTCGGTGCACGCCACCCGGGTCGAGGTGGGCCGGCGGCTCGCCCGGGAGGCACCGGTCGAGGCCGACCTGGTGATCCCGGTCCCGCAGTCCGGTGTGCCGGCCGCGGTCGGCTTCGCCGAGGCGTCCGGCATCCCGTTCGGTGAGGGCCTGGTCAAGAACTCCTACGTCGGGCGGACGTTCATCCAGCCGTCGCAGACCATCCGCCAGCGGGGCATCCGGCTCAAGCTGAATCCGTTGCGCGACGTCATCGAGGGCCGCCGGCTCGTCGTCGTGGACGACTCGATCGTGCGCGGCAACACCCAGCGGGCCCTGGTGCGGATGCTGCGCGAGGCCGGGGCGACCGAGGTGCACGTGCGGATCTCGTCGCCCCCGGTGCGGTGGCCCTGTTTCTACGGCATCGACTTCGCCACCCGCGCCGAGCTGATCGCCAGCGGCTGTGACGTGGAGGAGATCCGGCGCTCGCTGGGCGCCGACTCGCTCGCCTACGTCTCCCTCGACGAGCTGGTGGAGGCCTCCGAGCAGCCGGCGGACGCGCTGTGCCGGGCCTGCTTCGACGGCATCTACCCGGTTCCGCTCGCCGACTCGGACAAGCTGGGCAAGTACCGGCTGGAGCCGTTCGGGCCGCAGACCACGGAGGAGGTCATCGCGCAGGCCCTCCGGGAGCGGGTGACCCTGGGTATGAACGGCGCGGACCCGTCCCCCGACAACCACGATCTCGACCTCGAACCCGTCCCGCTCGAGCCCGCCCAGGACGTCGGCGCCGCGCGCGCGAACGGGGCACGGCCCGACGGGACGAGGGCCGACGCCGTGGCAGTCGACGGCGCACCGGCCGACGGGGTGGCCACGAACGGAGCCATCACCAACGGCGTGGCAGCCAACGGCGTGGCAGCCAACGGCGTGGCCACGAACGGTGTGGCAGCGAACGGAGCCGCCACGAACGGAGCCGCCACGAACGGGGCCGCGGTGAACGGGATGACAGTGGACGGGGTGGCAGTGGACGGCGCACCGCTGGGCAGCGCGCGGTGGTGAGGCGCGCCAACGGATCCGGCCAGGGCTCAGAGGCCGGCGGCCAGGGGAGCACCACCGAGGGGCGCTCGGTCTCCTACCGGGACGCCGGGGTCGACGTCGAGGCCGGCGACCGGGCCGTGCAGCTCATGCGCCAGCACGTCGCCCGCGCCACCCGGCCCGAGGTCGTCGGGTCACTCGGCGGCTTCGCGGGCCTGTTCGCGCTGGACGTGGCCCGTTACCGGCGCCCGCTGCTCGCCTCGTCCACCGACGGCGTGGGCACGAAGATCGCCCTGGCCAGGGCGATGGACGTCCATGACACGGTGGGCATCGACCTGGTCGCCATGGTGGTCGACGATCTCGTTGTCTGCGGCGCGGAGCCGCTGTTCCTGCTCGACTACATCGCCTGTGGCTCCCTCGAGCCGGCACGGATCGCCTCGATCGTCGCCGGGATCGCCGCCGGCTGCGAGCAGGCCGGGTGCGCCCTGGTGGGTGGCGAGACCGCGGAGCATCCCGGCCTCATGGGAATCGACGACTACGACCTGGCCGCGACGGGGGTCGGGGTCGTCGAGGCCGACGCCGTGCTCGGGCCGGAGCTGGTCCGGCCGGGGGACGTGGTGGTCGCGATGGGGTCATCCGGTCTCCACTCCAACGGTTTCTCGCTGGTAAGACACATCCTGTTCGGTCCGGTCGAGCCTGACCAGCCCGGAGGCGTCTCCGTGGCGGGTCGGGAGGCACTGACGAGGCGCGAAGAGGCCCTGGGGACCACACTCGGACAGGCGTTGCTCACGCCCACCCGCATCTACGCCCGGGACTGCCTGGCCGTCATCGAGACGGCCGAGGTGCACGCCTTCGCCCACATCACCGGCGGCGGTCTCGCGGCGAACCTGGCCCGCGTGATCCCGCCGGGGACGGCTGCCGTCGTGGAGAGATCGACCTGGGCTCCGCCGGCCGTGTTCGGCCTGCTCGCCGAGCGCGGCGGGGTGAGCGAGGCCGACATGGAGGCCACGTTCAACCAGGGGGTCGGAATGGTCGCGGTCGTCGCTCCCGCCGAGGCCGAGGCCGTGGTGCGGACGCTGGCTGACCGCGGCGTCGCTGCCTGGATCGCGGGACGGGTCGAGCCGCTGCCCGGCGGAGCTGGAGAGGACGGCGTGGCGCGCCTCGTGGGCACCCACCCCTGACGGGACCGGCGGCCCGGCCACGGGCGGCCCTGGTGCGGCTCGCCCCGCCACGGCCGCCCGGGCAAAGGGGCGGCCGGTCACGAGCCGGCTCGTCGGGGGCCGCGTGCGGACCAGCCCGAACACCTGCCCGCGGGACATCCACGTGGGCGGCCGGCCATCACTGACATGGGAGGCTCCTCGGTCGGGAAGATCCTGACCTCTGAGACTCTAGGACGGAACACCGACAGTTCCGCCCAGCTTGGCTCGGCGCCCGGTGTGCCCGCGCGAGGCGGGCGTACCGGACTCGATCTGCTGCCGACATGGACGACCACCTGTCGCCAGGTGGTCGCAGCCGGTCCCCCGGATTTCCCGGAGGCCCGGCGTCGGCCGGGGCAGCCCCGGGTTCAACGGGACGAGCGGTGCTCGTCCTCATCGTCCAGGTAGGCGTCGTAACCGTAGTCGTCATCCGAGTACGGTTCGTCGCTCTCGGTCTCCCGCGTAGTACCCGCGCCCAGATCCGCCTTCAATCGGTCGAGATCCATAGTGGGCGAGTTGTACTTGAGCTCGCGGGCGACTTTCGTCTGCTTGGCCTTCGCTCGGCCGCGCCCCATGGCTCGACCCCCTCGAACATGACGACGGGGACCCGCCCCGGTGCTCTCACTGTCTCGTGCTTCCCGAGACTACAGGGATCGCAGCCTACTCGGCACGCCAACCCGACAGTTACCTGTCGTCGGACAACACGGCGGAGATCATCTGACCCCTACGGATGGTCCCGGGACTCCCCTGACAGCGGGCCCGCGGGCCCGCCGCGACGCCCGCGCGCCGGTGCCCGATGTGCCCAGCGTCACGGCTTCCGGGGGCGGGAAAGGCGTGCTGGCACACGGGTTCCGGGCGTGCCCGCCGGTGACGGTCAGGGCAGCAGGATGCCCCGCAGCCGGCCGATGTCGGTCATCCGGCGCTCTGCGAAGCGTCCCGCCGCCACCGCCGGGGTGGCGCCCTCCGCCTCGGCGAGCCGGAAGATGTCCAGCGCCGTGTCGAAGATCCGGGCGGCCCGGGCCCTGGCCCGTTCCGGGGAGTACCCCTCGATCTCGTCCGCCACCTGGATCAGTCCGCCGGCGTTGACCACGAAGTCGGGCGCGTACAGCACGCCCGCGTCGGACAGGACCTTGTCCATGCCCGGGTGGGCCAGCTGGTTGTTCGCCCCGCCGCAGACGATCTCCGCCCGCAGCGCGGGCACGACCTCGTCGGTGAGCACCCCGCCCAGCGCGCAGGGCGCGTAGATGTCGACCTCGGCCCGGAGAAGCTCGTCGGGGTCGGCCACCAGCTGGACGTCGGGATGGCGGGCGCCCAGCCGCCGCAGGGCGCCCGGATCGGTATCCCCGGCCAGAACGGTCGCCCCCTCCTCCACCAGGTGCCCCACGAGGCGCAGGCCGACCTTGCCGACCCCGCTGACGGCGACCCTGCGCCCGGCGAGCGAGGGTGTCCCCCATCGGTGCCGGGCGCAGGCGCGCATCCCCTCGAAGACGCCGTACGCGGTCAGGACGCCGGAGTCGCCCGAGCCGCCGTGCGCCGGCGAGCGGCCGGTGACCCAACGGGTCTCCCTGGCGACGGTGTCCATGTCCTCGACGTACGTCCCGACGTCGCAGGCCGTCACGTAGCGGCCGCCCAGCGAGGCGATGAAGCGCCCGTAGGCGCGCAGCAGCGCCTCGGTCTTGTCGCGGGCGGGGTCGCCCAGGATGACGGCCTTGCCGCCGCCGAGGTCCAGGCCCGCGCAGGCGGCCTTGTAGGCCATCGCGCGGGAGAGCGCGAGGGCGTCGGCTAGTGCGGACGCCTCGTCCGGATAGGCGTGGAACCGGGTGCCTCCCAGCGCCGGCCCCAGCGCGGTCGAGTAGATGGCGATCACGGCGCGCAGGCCACTGGCCCGATCGGAGCAGAACACCACCTGCTCGTGCTCCGCGCCGGCCTCGAACACCGACGAGACTCCCGTGGACGTGCCGACCACCGCTGACATGACCGAGCCTCCCTCCGGACGGCTCCGCGAGCCGACGGCCCGTGAGCCCTGTGCGCGGCGGGCTCCCGCCGGCCGCTGCGGCGAACATTACGGGCCCGGCCCACGCGGCTCCTGTCGTGCGGGCCGCCGCCGTCCGGGCGGCCCTGACGGGCGCGGAGCCGGCCCGGGAGGGGGTCCGGCGGGGTTGCGGTGCGGCTGGCGCTACCGGGTCTCACCGGGGCGATCGCGCGGGTTGCCCGACCTCTCATCGCCGCCGGGCCCGCCGCGCCCGTGGTCCGTGCCAGGATCGGAGGCATGCCAGGATCCAGGGGCATGTCCGCACCTGTTCCGGCCCTCCACGGGGGGTCGGCGTCCGTGGCGATCCCGCTGCCGGCGGGCATCGCGGGTGACGCCGCCGTCGAGGCCGGTGTCTAGCGTGGCTGTCGTCTCACCCGCTGCCTACCTGCGGGTCTACGAGCCATTGGCAGCCTTCCCGCCCGCGGACCGCGTCCGTTGGCAGCGGTACGCGGCCTCGGGGCCGCCCTCGCGGCGCGCGGGCGCCCGGCGGGAGCGGGTCGTGGCGCTGGTGGCGGCCGTCCGGCCGTCGCTGGACGTCGCCGACGAGTCCGCCTTCGTCCAGTGGGCGGACGGCCTGATGTTCGTCTGCCCGTGGTCGACGCAGCTGCGGGTGTGGCAGGCGGCGATGGAGTTCCGCGGGCTGATGCCGGAGCGCGTCGCCGAGGCCTTCCTCCCGCGCCGGCTGGTGGACCCGGCGGAGACAGAGCTCGACCGGTGGAAGGCACGCCGGCCCGAGATCAAGGTCCATGTCCAGACCTGCACCTGGATGGTGCCGCCGACCTGGTTCGTACTGTTCGACCCAGCGGAGCGGGCGTTGGTCACCGGTGACAGCGCCGACCGTTCCATGGTCTACCGGACCACGATGAGCCTCGCCCGCCGCCGGGTCGGCCGCGCGGTGGAGGCGATGGAGACCCTCCGGGCGGCGAACACCGACGCCCCCGCGATCGAGGGCGTCGCCGAGCTGGCCCGTTGGCTGGGGTCCTTCCATCCGCAGAGCAGGGTCGAACTGGACTACGACGGGCTAGTTGACCTGCTGGACGACGACATGCTGCGGCGGGACACATCCGTCGAGGACATCGTCGAGGCGGTCAGCGCGTTACGCCGTGGGCGAACAGACCTTGCGGTCGAGGCGTACGAACGAGTGCTGATCAGGTGGAGACCCCTGCAGTCACGGGAATCTGCCAGTTGATCGGCGCGGCCTGTTAGCGCAGCGTTGCCCTCCGCTTCGGACGAGCTGTGACTAGTCAGCAGATGGTCCTGACGTGCCATGTCCGAAATGCCCCCGAAGGATGCACGATCTGTATGGGACGGAGCGACGCTCTGTGACGGGAGGCCAACGCAATGACGACGAGAACGCCGGATGCCGAGCCGCTGCTGACGCCCGCCGAGGTAGCCACGATGTTTCGGGTGGACCCGAAGACCGTGACCCGGTGGGCCAAGGCTGGAAAGCTGACCTCGATCCGGACTCTGGGCGGTCACCGCCGGTACCGCGAGGCGGAGGTGYGTGCCCTGCTGAAGGGAGTTCCGAGCATCGGAAGTGACATCTGATAACTGCGCCGAACCGGCGCTGATGGCGGCGTCCTGGTAGGACCAGGCGTTCGGCGGCTGCCCGGCCGGGCGAACAACCCGACGGCCGGACCCGCCTGCTGAGCGGACGTCCCATATGCCTGAACTCTCCACCGCTCCGGGAGGGCGGTGGTGGTTCACGTGTCGAAACCGACGGGCGGCACCCATGCTGTCCGTCGGTTTCGTTCGTTCCAGCTCGCCTCGCGGGTGCGCACGCACCCGCGTCGCGGCCGGAACGGCGGCTTGGGAGGGCGGCTGGGGACGGCCGTCGCCATGTCGGCTCGGGGCGGCCTTCGTCATGCCGCGCGGGAGCTTGGGGCCATGCGCGATCTTGCGTGGTTCGGCGGCGCCCGTGAGGCTGTTCGCATGGTGGGAACAGCCGGCGGCCGGGCCGTGGGTCGACGTGGTCCGCGGGCCCGAATGCCGGGTGCCCTCCTGGCCTTTCTCACCGTGGTGCTGCTGGTGGCCCTGTGCCCGGCCTGCGGCGGCGGGGCCGGGGGACGTCCCGGAGCATCGGGAGCGGGCACCGGCGCGGCGGGAGGCGTTGGCGCGGCGGGCCCCGGCGGGGTGACGGCGACGGCCGTGCCGGTCGTGGCGACCACCGGCGGCGAGGTCCGCGGGGTGGCCGAGGGGCCGGTGCTCTCCTTCTACGGGCTTCCTTACGCGGCACCGCCAGTCGGTGCGCTGCGCTGGAGGGCGCCCGCCCCGGCGGCCCCGTGGAGCGGCGTGCGGGACGGCTCGGCGCGCGGCCATCCATGCCCGCAGGAGGGGCCACTGGCAGCCGGCGCCAGCGAGGACTGCCTGTTCGTGAATGTCACCATGCCGGCGGACGCGCCTCGGGCCACCGGGACGCCGCCGGCCGCGGGCGGCGGCGGTACTGGCGGTAGCGGTGCGGGGCTGCCGGTGCTGGTGTGGATCCACGGCGGCGGCTTTGTCACCGGATCGGCCAACGATGTGGACATGTCCGCGTTCGCGGCCGGCGGGCCCGCCGTGCTCGTGGGCGTCAACTACCGGCTTGGCGCGCTCGGCCAGCTCGCGCTGCCGGCACTGAACACCGAGTCGGGCGGCGACGCGGGCTCGTACTCCCTGGCGGACATCATCGCTGCGCTGCGCTGGGTGCGGGCGAACGCCGCCGCCTTCGGCGGGGACCAGGGGAACGTGGCGATCTTCGGAGAGTCCGCCGGTTCGGTGAACGTCTGCGGGCTGCTGGCAGCGCCGTCCGCGCGCGGGCTGTTCCAGCGGGCGGTCATGCAGAGCGGGCCGTGCCAGTGGTCGCTGCCGACCATGGCCACGGCCGAGGGCACGGGCCAGCAGTTCGCCGCCCGAATGGGCTGTACGGACCCCGCCGGGGTGCTCGACTGCCTGCGGGCGCGGCCGGTGGAGCAGATCGTCGCCGGCTCCGGGCAGGCGGACATCCTGACCGCTCCGACCTGGGCGCCGGTGGTCGGCAGCCGGACGCTGCCCCGCTTCCCGGTGGATGCCGTCGCCGCCGGCTCGGCGGCGGGGGTACCGGTCCTCCTCGGGACGGTGCGCGACGAGGGGCGGGCCTTCACCTCCAGCTACGACTCCGGTGGGGAGCTCACCGCCGAACGGTTCGCGCAGATCGTCCGGGCGGAGATCCCCGACCGGGCGGACGCTGTCCTCGCGGCCTACCCGCCGGGGGCCGTCCCCGCCCGCGAGCGGCTCGCACAGGTGATCACCGACCGGGTCTTCGCCTGCCCGACCGCGCACTCCGCTGACCTGTTCAGCCAGCCCCGCGGCCAGCCCGGGTCGGGGGCTGTCGTGCCCGGGCGGGCGTTCATGTACGAGTTCGACGTCCCGGGTCTCGGCCCGGTGACCGACAGCGTGGCCACGGGAGCCACCCACGCCGGGGAACTGCCGTACCTGTTCCGCTCCGCCGCCTCGGACGCGCCGCACGCGGGGGCGACCGCCAGCGAGCGCGCGCTGTCCGCGGCGATGGTCGACTACTGGACACGGTTCGCCGCCACCGGTGATCCGAACACGCCTCCCGCCGGAGCCGTCGGTGGGGGATCCGGGGAGCGGGTGCTGCCGGGCTGGCCGCCCTGGCCGGGGGAACGGAACTCGACCGTCCCGGACCGGCTGGCCCTCGAGCCAGGCGTGCTGCTCGCGCGGTCCGGCTACGCCGTGGCGCACCACTGCGACCTCTGGGGCTGACCCGCGCCCCGGTGATTGTTGCCGTCTGGGCGATTCACGGGTTTGCGTGCGATCACCCCGTAGCTGCTGACCTCGGCGTCCGTGAGCTCCGCCGACCCGTCCTCCGGCTGCCAGCGATGGGCCGGGACCAACCCGGGCGCCACCAGCTCGAGGCCGCCGAGCAACGCGGTGATCTCGGCGCGGGACCGGGGCTGGAAGGGGATCCCGCGGTCCTGGTAGATCGTGGTGCCGAGCTCGGCGACCTCCGGGGCCACGAAATCCCCGGTCGCGTGGGCGATAGCCAGGTAGCTACCCGGAGAGAGGGCCCCGAGCAGCTCCTGGACGATGCCCGCCGGGTCCCGGTCGTCCGGCACGAAGTGCAGGATCGAGAACAGGGACAACGCGACGGGCTGGTCGAGGTCGAAGGTGTCGCGCAGCTCGGCGGAACGGATGATCCTGCTGGGATCGAGCAGGTCCGCGTCCAGGTAGGCCGTCCGGCCCCGCGGGGTGCTCGTCAGCAGGGCACGGGCGTGCGACAGCACGATCGGGTCGTTGTCCACGTACAGGACCCGAGCCGCGGGGGCGGCCGCCTGTGCCGTCTCGTGCAGGTTGGGGCTGGCCGGGATGCCCGTCCCGATGTCGAGGAACTGGCGTATCCCGGCGTCGCGGGCCAGGTGGCGGATCGCCCTCGTCATGAACGACCGGCCCTGTAACGCCGTCGTCCTGGTGGCCGGGTAGACGGCCATCAGGTCTTCGGCCGCTTCGCGGTCGGCGGGGAAGTTGTCCTTGCCGCCGAGGAAGTAGTCGTACATCCGGGCGGAATGTGGGACGTCGGTGCGCAGCTCGACCTGGGGCGCACTCCGGTGCGCCGGCCATTTCACCTCAGCGCGCGTGGCCTCGTCCATCCCCGCCTCCGGGCTGTCGCAGTCACCCCTGGCCGCCGTCGCCCAGGCGGGTGCTCTCCGCGGACCGCCCGCGACCAGCCGCTTCAGGACCGGTCGGCGGGGGCGGGACGTCCGGAACCCGCTCGTCGATGAGCGCGCCGGTCGGGAGCCGTCCGGGCGAACACCACCAGAGCCGGTACCGGAGACCGCGCACCGTGCTGGTGTTGGCACGATGTGTGGAGGGCACTTGCCGCGATTATGTCGAACTCGGACAGTTCTCGCGCCCAATGTTTCATCGAGGGAATCCATGGACCGATTGATCCCGATCCGTCGGGCCGGATCTCGCCATGATCATCTGGTCCGACGGATCGGTCCGCCCGACGAACCGACCCGGGCGGGTGGATCGATCCCAGGTCGGCGGAGTGTCCCGGGCCCGAGCGGCCTCCGTCAGGTCGGGCGGGGCGCGCCCCGGTAGGTCCCGAACGACCAGCTGTTTCCCTCGGGGTCACGGGCGGCGAAGTCCCGTGATCCGTAGTCGGTGTCGTGCAGTTCCACGGTGATCTCCGCTCCCGCGGCCCGGGCGCGGGCGCACAGGGCGTCCGGCTCGGCTGTCACCACGTAGGCGCCGAAGCCGCCCGGCTGGAAGGCCCACGGATCGTCGGGGTTGTCACGGGTCGAGCCGAGCATGACACCACCACCCTCCGGCCACGCGAGCTCGGCGTGGTCCACCCGGTCACCGGCTTCGCCGTGGTCGGCGGGGCCGTACGAGACGACCTCCTCGAAGCCGAACGCCTCGGTGAGGAAGGCGATCAGCGCCCGCGCGTCGCGGGCTCGCAGCGTCGGCCAGACCTGGGGCGGCGGTGCCTTGTCATCGCTCATGACTGGTTCGCGTCCTCTCCACGGCAGACTCTCCGCGGCCGATGGTCAGCGGACCCGGGACGGGTCCGGCCCGTCCAACGATCCGCCGAACCCAAGGCCCCCGGCTTGGACGTTTCGGAACTCCCCGGTGAGCCACCTCCGAAGGGCAACCGGTGCTTGTGGTGCACTGGTCACGGTTCGCCCTGAAACGAGTTGTGCCAGGGGTGTACGGGCCGGACGGCAGGGAGTGACCTGACCCGCGCGGGGCCGTGGAGGAGACTGTGCCTTTCACGTTGAGTCATCCCGTCGCGGTGCTGCCGTTGCGGCGGCTCGGGCTGCCGATGAGTGCGATGGTGGCCGGGTCGATGGTTCCTGATGTGCCCGTGTTCCTCGGGTGGTCGGCGATGTACCACCTCAGCCACAGTCTGCTCGGTGTTGTGACCTTCGTTCCGCTGCTGTCGCTGGTCGCGTTGGGCGTCTGGTTCTGCCTGGCTCGCGATGCCCTGCTCGATCTGGCTCCGGATCCGGTCAGGCTGCGGCTGCCTCCCCGGGCACGGCCCA
Source organism: Parafrankia soli (assembly GCF_001854695.1). Taxonomy (GTDB): domain Bacteria; phylum Actinomycetota; class Actinomycetes; order Frankiales; family Frankiaceae; genus Parafrankia; species Parafrankia soli. Next base: position 42,046 of record NZ_MAXA01000224.1, on the reverse strand, counting down.
CGGGACGTCAGTGGCTGCTGGCCCCGGTGGCCGCGGTCGTCGGAGGCCTGACGCACACCGGGTGGGACGCCTTCACGCACGAAGACCGGTGGGGTGTCCGTCATGTGGCCTGGCTGAGCGCCGACCACGGAGCCCTGCCCGGCTACAAGTGGCTTCAGTACGGCATGGGCGCGGCCGGGCTGGTCGTTGTCGCGGCGGCTGTCGTCGTCCACCTGCGGGCGCTGCCACGGGGACCGCGGCGGCCACGGCGGTACTCGGCGGAGGCGGCGGTTCTTCCGGCGGTGGTGGCCCTGGCAGCGGGGGTCGGCGCTGTCGTCGGCCTGGCGCAGGCGTCGAACGGGCTGCATGCCGTCGCCTTCCGCGGCGTCGTCACCGGTGTGATCGCGCTGGTGGCGGGCCTGTTCCTGGTCGCCGCCGGATGGCGGGCATCGGGCCGCACACTGGAGCAATGGCCATGCCAGCCGACACGTTCGCCGTGGTGGACGAGTACGTCCGCGCGGCGCCGGTGCCCGCGCTGCGCCCGTACATCGCCTGGTACAGCGGCTACCGCCAGCGTGGGGTCGCACCTGCCCTGCACCGCGGCCTGCCCTCGCCGTACCTCACTCTGATCTTCACCCTGGACGAGCCGCTGATCGTTGTCGGCCACCCTGATCCGCATCAGGCGCCGGGCGGCTACGACACGCTGCTCGGCGGCCTGCACACCTCGCCGGCGTTGATCTCACACGACGGCGCCCAGTCGGGAGTGCAGGTCGCGCTGCGGCCGCTCGGGGCGAGGGCGCTCCTCGGCCTGCCCGCGGGTGAACTTGCCGACCAGGACCTTCCGGCGGATGCGGTCCTCGGCGACGTGTGTGCGGAGATGGGGGAGCGGATGCGGGCCGCCTCCGGCTGGGCGGAAATGTTCGCGGTGCTGGACGACATCCTGTGTCGGCGGGCCGCGTGCCGGACGTCGGCGGTCGCGCCGGAGATCGCCGAGGCATGGGCGATGTTGGAGCGTGCCCGGGGCTCCGTCTCGGTGGCGGACCTGGCGGCCGGTTGCGGATTCTTCGATCAGGCGCACCTGGCACGCGAGTTCCGCGCGCTGGCCGGGGTGCCGCCGAGCCGCTGGCTCGCGGAGGAGGCGGGCTACCCGCCGACCGGTCGGCGGGCGCGGGCCGAGAACACCGGGACGAAATAGGTCGGGCGGTCGGTGGCGGCGTCCACTTCGGCGAACGCCTTCTCCCAGCGTCCGACATCGTCGCTGTGGGCGTGCCCGGCGGCCGTCATCGCCGGTACGGCGGCCCAGGACGGTGGCCGCAGCTCCGGCGGCGGCTCGTTGACGTTGTACCAGCCCCGGTGGTGGACGTCGACGAGCCCGGCCGTGCGCAGTAGGGAGCCGAGCCGCAGCCCGACGGACAGGTCATTGCCGAGGGCCGTGTGGAAACGGTGGTACCGCTCATTGAGCTCGAGGATGTCGGTGACTGCCGGCGGGCCGCCGACGATCCGGAGCGCCGACGCGTCGATGTCGAGGAGGTACACCCAGCCGCCGGGCTTCACCAGCGTCGCGAGGTGGTCGACGATCGTCTGCTCGCGACCGCCGTTGTGGGCGAGGACATGGCGCATCATCACCGTGTCGTAGCTGGCGGCCGGGAGTCCGCTGGCATCCGCGGAGCCCTCGGTGATCGAGATGTTGTCGGCCTTCCCGGCCGCGACGACCTGCCCGGCCCGAGCCCGCGCGTCGGGGTCCCGGTCCACGGCGTCGACCTTCCCGGTCGGTCCGACCACGGCGGCCAGGGCGAGGGCGAGCGCGGCCGGTCCGCAGCCGACGTCCGCGACCCGCGCGCCGGGGACGATCCCGGCCGCGGTCCATTCGGCGGACTCGTCCTGTTGCGCCACCGCCGCCATGAACTGGTAGCGAGCCAGCTCACTCGAATCAAGGGTCAGCACATAGGCGTTCTGGCCGCCTTCACCGTGATCGGTCACGGGGCGAAGCTAGTACGCGGGTCGGGACTTCGGGCCGCACAGTCGCCTGGCCGTCACGGCGGCCGGCCCGGGCGGCCGCCCGCACCGGACAGGACGCCGTCCTGCCTCGCCCGACGGGCGGCCGCGCCGGCAGGCACTGTCAGGTCTCGCCGCGGGCCAGCAACGGCAGGTCGTGGGCGTAGTCGGCGACCGAGGTGCCCGTCAGGTAGGCGACCCGGGCGGTGCCGTCCGGGCTGAACGCGGTCACCTGCGCGCTGTGCGTCACGTTCACGGTGCCGTCGGCCTCGCGCACCGCCGGCTCGATCGCGACGTCCAGTGCGTCGGCGAACTCCTTGATGTGCGGCCAGGTGCCGGTCAGGCCGATGAAGGACGCGTCGAACTGGTCCAGCCAGCGGCGGATGACCGGCCCGGTGTCACGGTCCGGGTCGGTCGAGACGAACACGACCCGGATCCGGTCGCGGTCGGCCGCGGGGAGGCTCTCCAGCGCCGCGTCGAGGTCGGCCATGGTGGTCGGGCAGATGTCGGGGCAGTTCGTGAACCCGAAGAACACCAGCGTGACCCGGCCGGCGGTCGCCTGGTCCGTCCGCAGGTCGAACGGCGCCCCGGCGGTGTCGACCAGCGTCGTGGCGGGCTTCGCGACGGGGGCACCGAGAGACACACCGCGCACCCCGGCCGCCCCGCTGGCCTCGCTGAGATCGACCACGGCCGGGCCGGACGAGCTGTCGCCCCCGGAGCCGCAGGCCGCCCCGGTGAACAGCAGCACGGCCGCCGTCGCGGCGCACGCCAGGCCGGTGGACGTCCGCCCGCGCCGCCCGCGCTGTCGGTCCTGCCAATCCCGTCGGTCCCGTCGAGGCTCCGGCCGTGGCGGGCCTGGCGGTTCAGACCCCTCGGGCGGCGCAGGCCGCTCAGGCCGCAAGGCGGACCAGCTCCTCCGCCTGCTGCTGCCACCAGGCGCCGGCCTCGGGGTCGCCACGTCCGCATTCGCCGTCGCTGGCACCCGGGGTCTTGATCCAGAGGAACGCGTCGGCATGCGGTGAGCCCGTCTCGGTCGTGGGGGCGATGCCCAGGCCGCGTCCCGGCGGGTTGCACCACGGGTCCTGGAAGCCGTCGGCGGGGCCCTGGCCGTTGCGGGAGGTGTCCACCACGAAGTGGGTGCCACCGGTCAGAGCCGAGACGACCTCGCCGCGGGCGACCTCGCCCTCGGTCCGGTAGTAGTTCGACACGTTGACCGCGAAGCCGCGAGCGTTCTTCACCCCGGCCCGCAGGAGCCGCTCGGCGATCACCGGGGCGGCTCCCGCGGGCATCCAGCCGCAGTTCGCGCCGTCCAGGTAGACGCTGGTGTTGGGCAGCGCGCCGTAGACGCCGACCGCGTCGTTGAGCAGCGCGTAGCGCTCGGCCTGCTGGTCGGCGGGCAGGCTCTCCATCTGGCCGAGCGAGTCCGGCTCGAGGACGATGACCGCGCGGGCGTCGCCGATCGCGCCGGCGACCTGGCGGGTGAACGTCCGGTAGGCGTCGGCGTTCGGCAGACCGCCGGCGGAGTGGCCGGCCGCCGCGTCGCGGTGCGGAATCGCGTAGATCATGAATGTCGCGGTCGTGCCGGTGTCACGGCTGGCGGACGCGCGCTTGTGGACCTCGCCGGGCACGTCCCGCAGCCAGTCGCCGACCGGGTAGGCGGTGGGGGTGTTGACCAGCGGCGCGAGGATCTGGGCACGGGCCGGGTTGCGCTGAGCCTCCTCGGCCGCCTGGCTGCCGTGGTCGACGAGGAAGGGCGCCGCCGGAGCCGGATCGGCGGGGGCGACGGACTCGGCGGGCCGCTGGGCGCCGGCCGGGTCGCCTGCCGGGCAGTGTGGTCCGACCGCCGTCAGCGGACCGGCGGGAACGTTCGGCGCGCCCGCGGTCACGGTGGGTGCCGCGGGGTCGGGGTCCGACCCCCCGCTGCAGGCGGCGAGGGCGAGTACCGCGACCGCCGTCGCCCCCGCGGCACAGGCCCGGCGCCGGAGGCGGGTACGACCTGGCCGGTCCCGAAGCCCGCGCCACCGCGGCTTCGGCCCGTTGCCGTCTTCCGCCCGGAGGCTCACCCGGCATCCCCCCTGCTCCCGTGATCCAGCCGGCCGGGCCAGACGATTGTGTTGTGCCGATTCAACCCGTCCCAGGCTAGTACTGACCGTCCGGCCGGCCCGAATGGTGGGGGTGGCGGCTCACTGGACCTGCACCCAGGTGGCGACGGACGGAATGTTCTCGCCGTTGTCGACGAAGAGCATGTACCAGTCGGGCGGGAGCAGGTTGCCGTTCTCGGGGACACTCACCGTCACCTTGCCGTTCGCCTGGCTCACCAGGGGGAGGGCCACCGAGCGCTGCTCGGTGTCGGTCACGTGCGTGTAGGCGCCCGGGCGGATCAGACGGACCTTGGACACCTCCTGAGAGACGCCCAGGTCGATCGTGGTACCACGGGTCACCGAGGTCGGCGCGGTCTGGATGACCGGCCGCTCACCCTGATACATGTAGGGCGGACTGTAGATCTCGATCTGGGTCTCGAAGAAGTTTTCGTCGCTCAGTGGATTCGAACCGAAAACCGCCACCCGGCCGTCGGGCATCAGCAGATAGCTCGAGTGGTAGTCCCGGCCGACGAGCGGGTCGGCGGCCGGGGTGAAGGTGTTCGTGTCCGGGTGGTAGATCTCCGCCGTCTGGGTGTCCTTCTGGCGGTAGGCGGTGGAGCCGCCGGAGACGAGCACGGTGTCGTCCGGCAGGACGACGACGCCCGGATAGCGCTTCGCGACGGTGGTGTCCGGTCCCTGGACGTAATGGGGATTCGGCTCGTCCAGGTCGACGACGGCGGTGCGGGCGGTGGCCACCTGGGTGTCGCCGACGCCGCCGCCGGCGACGAACATCACCCRCTGTTCCTGGGCCGGCGGCAGCAGCACCGTTCCGGCGGTCTCGTTGATCTCCGGATCGGGCAGGCCAGGAATCTCCTGGAACGTACCGTCCGCGAGGCTCCAGAGACCGGGGTGGCGGGCTTCCAGCGAGGTCGGTCCGTAACCGGCGTTCGCTCCGGAGAAGAACAGCCGGCCGTCCCCGGCGAGCAGCAGCGACGGGTAGGTCGGGAACTCCTTGACCAGTCCCTCGTTGTGGTTCCACGTGCGGCTCGCCTGGTCGAACCACTCCGTGTTGCCCGGGTCGATGTCGCCCTTCTCGTTCAGGCCGGAGACCGCGACCACCTGGCCGCTGGCCAGCGTGACCAGCGTCGGGTACCACCTGGCGAATTGCAGGTCGCCCGTCTTCTCGTACCGCTCCGTCTGCGGATTGAACGTGTAGCTGTCCTTCAGCCCCTGGTACTCCTGCTTCTTGCCGTCCGGCGAGTCCTGGGCGAGGACCTCGTACTTCTTCGTGCCGCCGGCGATGAGCAGCTCACCGCTCGGGAGAAACGCCTGGCCGGCGCAGAAGACGTCCCACGGCGTGTACACCTGCTCGAAGGTGTTGGCGACYGGATCCCACAGCAGGGTCTCGAAGCGTTTCGCGTCGAAGCTGGCCTGGTCGTTTCCCGATCCGGCCAGCAGCAGAATCTTCCCGGTGCGCAGCAGTGCCGCGTGGATGGAGCGCGAGCCGGGGTCTGCGACGATGTCCCAACGGCCGTGCTGACGCATGTAGTCCGGCTGGTGCGAGCGCCAGGTGTCGTACTTGTCGGTCGCCCAGGCGCTGAGGAACGGGCCGTTCCCGGCCACGATGACAATGGCTAGGCAGCAGACCTGGACCACTCGCCACCGACGCGGCCCGCTGATTATTTTCATCGTCCCATCAGATTCTCGTCATGGCCATCAGCCGATCTCTTCCAACAGGCCGTCGAGTGACACCCGCCGGCGGCGGGGATGCAGGGTCATCGTGACGTCCTCGGTGTAGTGCGGAACGCCGGCGGGGGAGCGGCCCTCCCGGGCGAGCGCCGCCCGCCGGGCGGCGAGGACCTCCTCCGGCGACCCCTGCCGGGAACGGAGAGTCACGACGGTGTCCTGATCGACGTCGTCGGGGTTAGCCGAGTCACGGCGCAGCCCGGCGGCGGCCAGGACGGCGCCGACGACCGGCCGGGACGTCCGGACCGTGTCCTCAGGAGTGCCGGTGCCGGTGCCGGTGCCGGGGCTGTTGGCGTCGGCGGCGGCGACGATGGCCGCGATCCGCGGCTTCTCCGTGCGCACGGTGTCGTCGCTGAACCAGCCCGGGTCCCGCGGCCGCGACTGCTCGGCATCCCCGCCGCCCGCCGCGCCGCCGCGGGCGCCGACGGGCTCGAGGCCGGTCAGCGTCGGATCGTCGCGCTCCCACCCGGCCCGCCCGGCGCCGGCGTGCTCCGGGGAGCCTGCCGGCCTGGCACGCCGCCGCCCGGGTGCGGGGGGACGTCCCGGCTGGGCCCGGCGTGGCTGGGCGGGCCGGGGCTGGTTCGGGCGCGCCGGCCGTACCGGGTGCGGCTGCGTGAGCGGCGGCGCCGGCGGGGGGACGGGCGGAACCGTCCGCTCGGTGCCGGGTGCCTCCGGGAGCGGCGTGCCGACGGTCGCCGGGTCGACGTCGGACGGCCTGGCACCGAATCCCTTCCCGCCGGGTCCCCTTCCGCCGGGCCCGTTCCCACTGGCGTTCCCTGCGCCGATCGCCCCCATGACGGTCGTGTCCGCGGCGCTCGGGTCGAGGGTGGACGTCTCGACCGTTGCCGGGTCGAGGCCGCCGCGACCGGCGGGGGTGCGGTCGGCGCGGCGCTGGGCGCCGGGGCGCGCGTCGGCCGGTGCGCGGTCGCCGGTGCGCTGCGGCGGGATGTGGGCGGCCGGCAACGGGTTGGGAGCGACCGCCCGCCGCGGGGCCAGGATCGGCTCGATCAGCCACAGCCCGATGGGAATCAGGCAGGTGATGATCGACAGTGAGGCCCAGACCATGTTCGCCGGGTACAGGTGACCGAAGACCGCGGCTCCGGCCACGGATCCGCCCGAGACCGCCGCCCAGAACAGGTGCTTGCGGAAGGTCATCAGGCGGTCCGGGCTGGCCGCGTTCCCCTTGGGGGTGACCACGAAGCCGAGCTTGCGGCGGGTGAGCGCGCCGACGAAGGCCGTCGAGTAGAAGGGCGTGCACAGCACGGACACGAAGATCCCGCTCATGCCCGCGCTGCCCTTCTCCTCATGCGGGCTGATGTTGAACCGCCGCAGCCAGAAGTAGAGCAGCATCCGCGCGACGAACACGTCGACGTAGAGCGCCAGCCAGAACGAGACGTTGACGAGGACGCCGGTCGAGCCGAGCGCCATGTAGAGCACGGTGAGCAGGTTGCCGACGATCCAGGTGATCGCGACGGTGGGGTAGTGCACCATCAGCGTCAGGTAGTGCAGGCGCGGTCCCCAGCTCAGCGCCTTCAGTCGCCGCGGGGCCTCGGTGACCATCAYCTCGTTGGCGCCCCGCGCCCACCGCAGCTGCTGGCTGAAGAAGTCCGTCCAGTTCGCCGGGCCCTCGCCCACGGCGACCACGTCCGGGGTGTAGACCGACGTCCAGCGGTGCCCGGTGACCTCGTTGAACGAGCCGTGCACGGCGAAGGATGTCGCCAGGTCCTCGGTGATCGAGTCCTGGAACCCGCCGATCTGTTCCCAGGTGGACACCCGGTAGGCGTGGTTGGTACCCACGAACATGCCGGCCGCGAAGCGGTTCGCGGCCCGCTGGATCACCGAGTGGAACATGTAGTTCTGGGCCTCGGCGCCCCGGGTCAGGTAGTGCCGGAAGTTCCCGTAGACCTGCGGGCCGACCACGAAGGCCACATTCGGGTCGCGGAAGTACCCGAGCATCCGGTCGGCGAAGTTCGGCAGCGGGATGTGATCCGGGTCGACGGAGAGCACGACGTCGTACTTGTGGCCGTTCGCGTCAAGCCACGAGTTGTGGTTGCCGTGCTTGGTCTTGGCACGGAACCGTCCCTTCGGCGTGTTCCATTTCTCGACGCCCTTGCGGGAGAAGTGGTGGACGCCGGTCTCCTGGCACATCGCCTTCACGGCCGGGTCGTTGCCCTCGTCGAGCARCCAGACGTCGATCTGCTCGCTGTACTGAATGTTGCGGGCGGCGATCAGGGTGTCGCGGACGATGTCTACGGGTTCCTTGGACGGCACGATCGTTGTGGTGAACGCCACTCGAAGCCCCGGGGGCGGCAGCACCGGCACCGGGTCACGCATGATCACTGATGACCAGCACAGGATGATGGAGCTGAGCAGGCGGATGCCTTCGGTCACCACGATCAGCCAGAACATGATGTGGTTACCGACGGCCACCGCCGTCGGTATGTATTTCGTGCTGGGATAGTGCTGGGGCTGGAGAAGCCAGACGAAGAACAACGACGACAGGCCCAGTGTCGCGATGAGCAGCGGCATGACCTGCCAGAGCACACGACCTGCCATGATGCGTCGGTACTCGACGTGGTGCACCGCACCTTCGGCCGGGCGCGTCAACGGCCCGGCGAGCGTCGAGAAGGTCGCGTAGTCGTATGCCACTGCTGTCCCAAACGGTCGTCGCGGAGATGGTGCCGAACGGATCCTGGGTAAACCTGTGGAATTCGGCGCGGGACTCCGCGGTCAGGTCAGGATGTGTCGCGGTCGGGGCTGCGGTCGGGGTCGCCTTCACGCTCCGGGCTGAGCTCGTGGTCGGGTGCGCGGCCCGCCGGAGAGGAAGCGGCGTCTGTGGACCGGGATACGTCGCCGCCGGGTCGTGCGCTTCGCTCTAACACCAGCCGGGCGCATCCCGCGACCAGGATGACGGCTCCGGCCGCCAGAATGACCCAGAGACCGAACGCGGTTCCGTGGGTCGCCGTCGGATTCTCGGTCTGGAAGGTTCCGATTCGGAGCCGTTCGAGCTTGCGGGCCACCGGTTCAGCGGTCTGCAGCGCGGTGAGCGGAATGATGACCATCACCAAACCGGCGACCGGGATCAGTCGGCGCAGCCAGATGTTCTCCTCGGCCGGTGGGATCAGGACGAGCAGAGTAACGACCACCCCGACCGCGAAGACAAGCTGCCCCGCCGGCGCGAGCTCCCAACCCGTCTGGTTCACGACGAGGAGATCGGCGCCCCGGTCGGCGAGGGTCGCGTGGGTCCAGGGACGGAACGACGCGAGTGCGGCGATCACACCGGCGAGCGAGCACACCGGTCCAGTCGCGGTGACGAGCCGGAAGCGGAGAGTTCTCGTCTCTGCCCCGCTCGGTCGCGGCCTCGCTGGTGAATCCGCCCCCATTGATGTATCCCGCCCTCGAGGAACACGAAGTGCTTGCCGTCAATCGGCCGTCATCGTACATACCTCCGCTGTGGGCCCTGGCTCGTGGTGCTTTACGGGCCATGATTGCGTGCCTCTCACGTAACGGTTCACCGTGCTGTGAGCGCAACCACGTCATTACAGTGACGTGAGTGTCGGGCTCTCGGGTTTTCTCTGCCACGAAGGCTCGAAGGTGGCGGACGGTCGCCCATCGGCCACACTGCTCGCGCACGCCGGAGCGTCAATTATTCGGCCGGAGTTGTTCGCGTGCGTGCTACTTGGCCTGCCTGGAGCGCGACGACGTCTGTGCGTAGCCAGCCGCCGCGCCTTCGTGGCCGTCCCGAATCAACGTGCGGCACCCGGTGAATCTCGACACCAACGAGGGCGCCCAAACGGTGGTCGGGATCACCGAGCCCGATCGACGCGCGGGTCGGGACGAACAGGAGAACGGCCCGCGCGGTGTCGTCGACGTCTACGACGGTGCAGTCGACGTCTACGACGGTGCCGCCGACGCGCACGGCGCAGCCCCGGCGCGTGCTCGTGTGCCACTCGTCACGGTGGGCCCCGGAACGAGTCGGGCGGCAGGGACGTCAAGGCACGAACTGTGGCACGGTTGGGCGCAGGGACGAGAGAAGAGGGACTGCCGTGCGAGAAGCAGTGATCGTGGAGGCGGTGCGCACGCCGATCGGGAAGCGCAACGGCTCCCTGGCGGGCGTGCACCCGGTGGAGCTGGGCGCCCTGGTGCTCAACGAGCTCGTCAACCGGACCGGGATCGATCCCGCGCTCGTCGACGACGTCCAGTGGGGGTGCGTGACCCAGCTCGGTGACCAGTCGAGCAACGTCGGCCGGTACACCGTCCTCGCCGCCGGCTGGCCCGAGAGCGTCCCCGGGGTCACCGTGAACCGGGCGTGCGGATCGAGCCAGCAGGCGCTCGACCACGCCGCGTTCGCCGTCATGTCCGGCCAGCAGGACCTCGTCGTGGCCGGCGGTGTCGAGTCGATGAGCCGCATCCCGATGGGTGCCACCCGGCAGATGGGCGAGCCCTACGGGCCGAGCGCCAAGGCACGCTACGACGGCACCGACTTCAACCAGATCGTCGGCGCCGAGCGGATCGCGCGGCGGTGGGGCTTCTCCCGCCAGCAGCTGGACGAGTTCTCCTCGCTGAGCCACGAGCGCGCGGCGGCGGCGATCGACGCCGGCGCCTTCGAGCAGCAGATCGTCGCCGTCCCGACCGAGTCCGGCCCGTTCACCGTCGACGAGGGCCTGCGGCGCGGCACGACGCCGGAGAAGCTCGCCGGGCTCAAGCCCGTCACCGGCGAGGACGGCCTGCTGCACGCCGGAAGCTCCTCGCAGATCTCCGACGGCGCCGCCGCGCTGCTCGTGACCACGCCCGAGAAGGCGCGCGAGCTGGGCCTGCGACCGATCGTGCGCTACCACAGCGGCGCGGTCGTCGGCTCCGACCCGTTGCTCGTCCTGAGCGGGCCGATCCCGGCGACGGAGAAGGTGCTCGCCCGGGCCGGGCTCTCCATCGGTGACATCGGCGCGTTCGAGGTCAACGAGGCGTTCGCCTCCGTCCCGCTGGCCTGGCTGGCGGACACCGGCGCCGACCCGAAGGTCCTCAACCCGCTGGGCGGCGCCATCGCGGTCGGGCATCCCCTGGGTGCCTCGGGCGCGATCCTGATGACCCGCCTCGCCCACCACATGCGCGACAACGGCATCCGGTACGGGCTGCAGACCATGTGCGAAGGCGGCGGCACCGCCAACGCCGCGGTTGTGGAACTCGTCACTGACTGACCAGCCGCTCCCGGAGGATCCCCGACCCCGATCCGCCGGAGTGAATCCCGTCGCCGAGGCGCTTTACCGGACCATCCGGCAGCGTCGGGACGTCCGCGGGCAGTTCACCGGGGAGCCGCTCGGGCCCGGTGTGCTGCGCCGTGTGCTGGCCGCGGCGCACGCGGCGCCCAGCGTCGGCCTCAGTCAGCCGTGGGACTTCATCCTCGTGGCGAACGCCGCGACGAAGGCGGCGCTGCACGCCCACGTCCAGCACGAGCGGCAGGTGTTCGCCGCCACGCTCAGCGGCGAGCGGGCGGAGCGCTTCGCGGAGATCAAGATCGACGGCGTGCTGGAGTCGACGCTCTCGCTGGCCGTCACCTACGACGCGTCCCGCGGCGCCCCGGCCGTCCTCGGCCGGCACGCCATCGCCGACGCCGGCCTGTACTCGGTGTGCCTGGCGATCGAGAACCTCTGGTTGGCGGCCACGGCGGAAGGGCTCGGCGTCGGATGGGTGTCCTTCTACCAGGAGGCTTTCGTCCGCGAGCTGCTCGGCCTGCCGGCGGGCCTGCGTCCGGTGGCCTGGCTCTGCCTCGGACCGGTGACCCATCTGGAGTCCACCCCCGACCTTGAGCGCCACGGCTGGGCCCACCGCCGCCCCCTGGACGCCGTCGTCCACCACGAGCGCTGGACGCCCTCCCCCACCGAAGCCGAGGCAACGGTCGGGAACGGAACCGGCCCCCCGGACTGACCGGAGCGCACGCCGCGACCGGAGCCGCCCCCGGAGCCGCCACCCCGGGGGCGGGGCCCGGGAAGGGGCCACCGACCCGCCACGCAACTCCGGGTGGGGTGGGGCTAGCGAGTGGGGAACCGGGCTGGGATTCGGGTCGGGGTCGTGCGCGGCTCGGGCACCGGCGGGTACGGGGGGCGGTAGGCGGGGTCGATCTGCGTGGTGAGGTCGGTGCCGGCGGACCTGTTCGCCCAGGCGCGGGCGTTGCGGCGGTGGATCTCGTGCATCTGCGCCACGAACCGTTCCGGGTCGCGCACGGTCCGGTCGACCAGGCCCTGCAGCGTGGCCAGGGATGACCTGGTCTCCGGGTCGAGGTCGTCGAGGTGGAACGGCCGGCCCTGCTCCAGGGCGCGGACGGGCGGGCAGTGGCGGAAGCAGGCGCGCAGGTCCGCGCCGAGGTGCTCGCGCAGGAACGCGACATCCGAGTCATCGGAGATCTTGTTGCCCACGGCCGACACGGTGATCTCGTAGTCCGCCGCGTACTCCCGGTACTGGTCGTGGACGGCGACCGCCTTCCGGGTCGGCTCGCAGACCAGGAAGGTGTGGTCGAAGCGGGTGAACAGCCCGGACGCGAACGCGTCGGCCCCCGCCGTCATGTCGACGACGACGTACTCGCCGGCGCCGTCCACCAGGTGGTTCAGCAGCAGCTCGACCGCGCCGAGCTTCGAGTGGAAGCACGCGACGCCGAGGTCGTCCTCGGTGAACGCGCCGGTCGCGAGTAGCCGGACACCGTCGACGTCCACACCGAAACGCTCCCACAGCGGGTTGTCGTCACCCGTCCGCAGCAGCCGCGACCCGGGGCCGGGCGGTGTCGTCTTGACCATCATCCCGGCCGACGGGATGCGCGGGTTACTGCCGCGCAGGTAGTCCTTGATCACGTCGAGGTGTTCACCCATCGGCGGCGCCGTGGCCTCCTCGCCGCCCGCTCCGCCGAGCGCCGCACCGAGGTGCTGGTTGATGTCGGCGTCGATGGCCAGGACGGGATGACCTCGCGCGGCGAGGTGGCGGCACAGCAGGGCCGAGAGCGTGGTCTTTCCACTCCCACCCTTACCGACAAAAGCGATCTTCATGGTGGCTGTCTCCGAGGTCGTGGCGGCGGTGCCGCGATCAGAGCGGCATCATAACCGTTATCGTTTTCGATAGCCTGGAGGCGGGCCGCCGGGTGACAACGCGGACGCGCCGGCACGCGGGCGGGCCGTGAGGTACGGGTGTGGGGAGTGCCCGGCTCGCTCCCGGGTCGATGGTCTGACCCGTGCCGGTGACCCCGGTGCCGCGCGGCTGTCCCGCGCGCGGCTGCCCACCACATGGCTGCCCTGCGTGTGGGCTGCCCCGCGCGGGCGCCGCGGGATACCGCTGATGAAAGCGTTATCCTCGGGAAGATCCCGCGATGTTTCGGCGTGGCGAATTTGTTCAATTTCTTTTTCGGTAAACGGAAAGTTTTCTTCGTTACCTGTCGTTTACCGGGCGAAGCGTCGCTGTGACATGCGCCCGCCAATAATCTATGCGGGTTCGCCGGAATTCGGCCTACTCCGGTCGGCACGCGGCCGAGAAAAGCGGGCTGTCGGGCGCGGGTGCACCGCGGTCGGCGGCCGCCGTCCTGTTCGGCTGATTGGAGAGGATATCATCATGCCATTCGTGATCACCTCCGCGTGCATCGATGTCAAGGACGGCGCGTGCCTGGGTGGCGGATGCCCGGCCGACTGCATCTACGAGGGAAACCGCAAGATGTACATAAACCCCGATGAATGCACCGAGTGCGGGGCGTGTGCGGTCGCCTGCCCGGTCGGGGCGGCGATGATCGACGAGATGGTCCCGGACGAGGAGCAGGATTTCATCAAGAGCGAGGAGCTGTTCTTCTCCGAGGTCCTGCCCGGCCGGGACGAGCCGCTCGGCGAGCCGGGTGGTGCCGCTGAGGTCGGCAAGATCAATGCTGACTCGGAATTCGTCGCCGCGTACAAGAAGTAGGTATCGCGGCGGGTGGAGGGGCACCTCGCCACGAGGCCACGCCGGCGGATGATCGCTGCCGGCCTCCAGACAGATGCGCCTGGTCCGCTCCCTGGTCGATACTCCGACCAGGGAGAAACAGCGCCGTGAAGCCGTGCTTGCGATGCCCGTCCGTGGCCGAGGGGCGGCGTGCCACCACGGTGAGCGGACGCCGCAGCGAGGGCATTCTTGCCACGATCGGCGAGACCGGGCTGCCCCACCTCTCGAACGTCTACTACGTTGCCGACGCCGAGCGCCGGCTGGTCCGTGTCTCGACGACGGGCGTCCGGGCCAAGGGCCGCAACCTGCTCCGCGACCCCAGGGCCGTGCTGCACGTGCCCGGCGGCGACTTCTTCAATTTCGCCGTCGCGGAGGGCGAGGTCACGCTGGCGATCCCGAGCGCGCCGGGCGACGAGGCGACGGACGAGCTGTACGCCGTGCACTCGGTCTTCAACGGGGCGGCGGAGCGGCCGGCGTTCGACCACCAGATGCTCGAGGCAAGCCGCATGGTCATGCGGCTTGAGGTGAACCGCCTGTACGGCCTGTTGCACCGGGCCTGACGGGCCCGCCTCGTGGACGACTGGCAGGTCGGGGAAACGCCGGGAAGTGGAGGAACGCCCGTGGACGACTTCGCGGTGAGCTTCGAGGTGAGCAAGGACATCGAGGCCATCAAGCAGTTGAAGGCCCGTTACTTCCGGCTGCTCGACACGAAGGACTGGGACGGCCTGCGCGGGCTCTTCACCGACGACCTGGTGATCGACACCACCGGGTCGGGTGGCGGGGTGATCGCCGGTGCCGACGCGTTCGTGGGATTCGTCAGCTCCCACCTCGCGGAGGCGGTCACCGTCCACCATGGACACACCCCGGAGATCACGTTGACCTCACCGTCGGAGGCCACCGGCATCTGGGCCATGGAGGACCGGATCTGGTTCGCGAACGGCCACGCGATGACCGGTTTCGGTCACTACCACGAGACCTACGCGAAGATTGACGGCTCCTGGCGGATCGCCTCCTCGACGCTGACCCGCCTCCGCGTCGACATGACCGGACCTGCCACCGCCTGACGGAAATCGACCCCTCGCGAACGCGGGTCGTGGTATTCCCGTCGGCAAGGTCAGGGATAACGGGGCAGGTTAACCTACGGTGCCGGTCGGGCCGCCTCGGACCAGCCCCGGTCGCGCAACGCCTCCCAGGCGATGCGGACATGGGYGCTGGTGAACATCCTGTCCTTACGAGGGCTCCACTCCCGGACGAGCCGGGAGGCCAGATCGGCGTCGTCGGCCGCGTCCGGCTGTTCCTGGATCACCCAGTGCACGCTCGCCAGGAGCTCCAGGCCATAAGGGGTTTCGAAGCCTCCGACGAGACCGAGGACGCGGTCGATGCGACCGACGGTGCCGGCATGACTCACAAGTACTTCGCGGGCGCGGTCGTCGACTCCCGGCAGCACGCGGATCGGCTCCGCGTCCGCGACTTTCGCGCTGCCGTCGCCGAATCCCACGACAAAATGCCCCTCAATGCTGCTCGGCGCCTGCCGCAGCCCGTCGGAGTAAGGACCATACTTACCTCGGACGTAACGCAGGAGTAGAGCTTCGCCCGCCACCTGCAGGAAGTACAGGAGTTTCTGTACCTCGATGAGAGATGACATCACCGCTGATCTTGCCGGCGAGGTCGGCCAGCGGCAACTGCAGGGACGAGGAGTCGGGCGTGAAGGACATGACGGCTCCGTCTGGTCGAGCGGTGTCGAACGGGACGGGATGAGCGTGCGGTCCGCCGCTTGGACCCCACTTGTCGTTCGCCGCCGCCCGCTTGCGCCCCGCCGCCGTGCCACTTGGACGCCGCCGCCGTGCCGCTTGGGCCCCGTGGCCGTGCGGCTTGGACGCCTGGTCGCGCCGCCCGGAGGCGCCCGGAAAGCGAGCAGGCACCGCGCTCGGAACGCGCGGCAGCGATGAGGCCGAGCGCTTCTCCAGCGGCCCGGACCGCCCCCGGGTCTTACGATGGCCGGGTGAGTCCGACCGCCGCGCGAGACGTCGTCGTCGACCGTGCCGCCCTGTTGGACTTCATCCGTCCCCGGCACCGCGGCATCCTCATGACCACCCGCCGGGACGGCAGACCGCAGGCGTCACCGGTGACGATGGGCGTGTCCGGATCCGGCGACGTCGTGATCGCGACCTACCCGGAGCGGGCCAAGGTCCGCAACGCCCGCCGTGACGAGCGCGCCTCCCTCCTCGTGCTGTCGGACGAGTTCAACGGGGAGTGGGCGCAGGTGGACGGCACGATCACCGTCGTCGACCAGCCGGCGGCCGTCGAGGAGCTCGTCGACTACTACCGCAGCATCAGCGGCGAGCATCCCGACTGGGATGAGTACCGCCAGGCGATGGTCCGGCAGGGCAAGGTGCTGCTGCGGCTGCGCGTCGACGGCTGGAGCCCGATCAGCCGCGGCGGTTTCCCGGCCCGCCTGCTCCAGGGCGCCGACCAGCCGAGTCCGTCGAGCCCGGGCGGCGCCTGACCGCGACCGGGCGTCCTGGCGTCTGACCGCGGCCCCGGCGTTCCGGCGCCTCCCGCCCGCCGCGGTTCACGGCTTCGCACTGTTCCTGGAAGCTCGCGGCCCGTGGCTGTTCGCTGTCCGTCGTGGCTCGTGGCTCGTGGCTCGTGGCTCACGGCTCACGGCCGCTGCCCGCTGTCCGTCACGTTCCCGCCCTCGGCTCCGCCGGACGCCTGAGGTCTGGATCTCGGCGCGCCGCCGGCGGTGCCGCCCAGCTGGACTCGGGCGGGCGCTGCGACCCGTCCCGGGACAGCCATCCAGACAATATTGACGTCGATATCAATAAGTGGTAATTTCGCCTCAGGTCAGTGATGACGTAAGGGGGTAGTCGTGCGTCCCGGCCCCATGCCGTGCCGGGGTAGTCGTGCGGCTGTCTCGTGGCATTCGGCTGGAGTGGTTCGGCCAGCCAGTACGGAGGAATACGTGCCCGCGACCAAAGTCGACTTTCCCGTCTTCGACGCCGACAACCACATGTACGAGACACCCGACGCGTTCACGAAGTTCCTCCCCGAGGAATACGCCGGCCTGATCAAGTATGTGCAGGTCAACGGGCGTGACAAGATCGCGGTCAGGGGTGTGATCTCCGAGTACATCCCGAACCCGACCTTCAGCGTCGTCGCGCGGCCGGGCGCCTGGGAGGACTACTTCAAGAACGGCAACCCGGACGGGAAGTCGACCCGGGAGCTTATGGGCAAGCCGATCCGCTCCCCGGAGGCCTTCTTCTCCCCGGAGCCCCGCCTCGCCCTGATGGACGAGCTGAACATCGACCGGGCACTCATGTGGCCGACGCTGGCGAGCCTGCTCGAGGACCGGCTCCGCATGGACCCGAAGGCCACGCACGTGGTCGTCCACGCGCTGAACCAGTGGATGCACGAGCACTGGAGCTTCAACTACGAGGACCGCATCTTCGCCACGCCGGTCATCACGCTGCCGATCGTGAGCGAGGCCATCAAGGAACTCGAGTGGATTCTCGAGCGCGGGGCGAAGATCATCCTCATCCGGCCGGCTCCCGTGCCCGGCTACGAGGGTTTCCGGTCGTTCGCGCTGCCCGAGTTCGACCCGTTCTGGCAGAAGGTCGTCGAGGCGGACATCACCGTCGGCCTGCATTCCTCGGACGACGGCCTGACCCGCTACTACAACATGTGGGAGGGCCGGCAGGACGGTGAGCACCTCCCGTTCGCCTCGCCGTCCGCCTTCCTCGACATCATGCACCTCCAGGGCCGGGGCATCTTCGACACCGTCGCCTCGCTGATCGGGCACGGACTCCTCACGCGGTTCCCGAGCCTGCGGATCCTGCCCGTCGAGAACGGCTCCGGGTGGGTGCGTCCCTTCGTCGAGGCCGTCGGCACCTCGTACGCGCACAGCCCGAAGCTGTACGACGAGGACCCGCTGAAGGTGCTCAAGCGCAACGTCTGGATCCACCCGTTCCACGAGGAGAACCCGCGCGGCCTCATCGATCTCCTGGGTGTCGACCGGGTCGTCTTCGGATCCGACTACCCGCACGCCGAGGGGATGTCCGACCCGGTCTCCTACGTGAACGAGCTCGAGGGCCTGCCCAAGGAGGACATCGCCCGAGTGATGGGCGGCAACCTCGCCGAGGCGCTGAAGCTGCCCTTCGCAGCCTGAGGACGTCCCGCCTTTCGCGGGTCGCACCCTGACAGACCGGCCTGGCCGGCATCACACGAGTGATCCGTGCGGTGCCGGCCAGGCCGCTTTCGTGTGTGGTGGAACCACGAGCGCCGTCCCGCGAATGATCGTCGGCGGAGTCGGCGGAGTCGGCGGCAGCGGCGGCAGCGGTGGTGTCGGTGTCGGCGCCGGACTGGTCGTGCGGCCGTCGGGACTGCTCCGGTCAGTACTGCACGTGCGTGATGGCGGCCGCCGGGTCGTGCAGGGCCGGCCCGTAGTGCTCGGCGAACAGCTTCGCGACGAGCTCACCGCGGCTGCCGACGCCCACCTTGGCGAAGACCGCCTTGAGATGGTCCCGCACGGTGTGCGGTGACAGGAACAGCTCGGCGGCGATCTCCTGGTTGGACAGGCCCCGGGCGACCGCCCGGGTGATCTCCTGCTCGCGCACGGTCAGGCAGTACGCCTCGACGATGATCGGCGCGATCTGCGCCGACTTCGCCGGCTCGATCGTCAGCGCGGTGGGGCCGGGCCGGCCGTTCGGCTGGCGCAGGCAGGACGCGTGAATCGAGATCCAGCGTCCGGAGACCGCCCGCAGCCGCGCGGCGGCGGGCCCGCGGTCGCGGCCCTCGTGGACGGCGGCGGCCCGGGCGACCACGGCCAGCACCGGCGTCATCGACACCGAGGGCAACGCCCAGGACGGGCCGGCGAGCTCGGCGAACAGCCGCTCGGCGTTCTCGTCGAGCGAGAGCAGCGTCCCCGACGTGTCGAACAGTGCGGTGCCCGGACCGCTGGCCGCGCCCGCGGCAGCGGGCCGCGTAGGCACGGCGGTGGTGAAGGCACGCAGCGCGGCCGCGATCACCGGCATGAGCGTGCGGACGAGCTCGACCTCGGTCGCGGTGAACGAGCCCCGGGCCCGGTCCCGGTACAGGTCGACGACGCCCCAGGTGTTCCCGCCCGACCGGAACGCGGCGCGCAGCTCGTCGCCGTAGCCCTGCGGGGCGATGAACTCCCGGTACCGGGCGCTGCGGGCGGGCTGGTCGTCCGTCGCCGTGTAAAGCGTCGCGACGCCCGATTCGGAACGGGCGAGATCACGGAAGAGCAGGACGTCCTCGACGAGGCATTCGCGTTCCCAGTACGACTCGCATCGGCTGTTCTCGATGTTCTCCACCCGGACCGGGCTGGTGGCAAGGACGGTCAGCGGGTCGGTGGCGAACCAGCCCGCCCCGTCGAAGGGCACCAGCCGGCGAAGCCGGTTCGAGACATCCTCGAACAGCCCTTCGCAGGTCTCGGCTTTCGTGCAGACATCCGCCAGCGATGACAGCTGGCTCTCGACTGTCGACGTCGACCCGCGCACTGTTTCCCCCCGTTGGCCACGCGCACCGCCCGGACGCGTCCGCGTGGCAAGTGTGCGGTCGGCGGGCGCGGGGCGACAACCCCCCATCTGTAGGGGTCGGTGAAAGGCCGGCCATCGAACCGGGGGAGGTGCGCTCGCGGAGGTCCCGCGATTCGCGGGATGGGTCCGGTCGGCGAACGGCAGCAGGCTTCTCGATGACGGCGACCCCCACCACGGGAGCACATCATGAAGCTCGGAATCGCCCTTCCCAATGCTGTCCCCGGCGCACCGGGAGACGCGGTGACGACCTGGGCGCGCCGCGCCGAGGAATGCGGATTCGACTCCGTCGCCGTCATCGACCGCGTCGTGTACGACAGCGTCGACCCGCTGGTCGCGCTGGCGATGGCCGCGGCGGTGACCAGCCGCGTCGAGCTCGTCACCAACGTCCTCATCGCCCCGCAGCACCGGACGGCGCTGCTCGCCAAGCAGGCCGCGAGCATCGACCGGGCCAGCGGCGGGCGGCTCACCCTCGGCGTCGGCGTCGGCGTGCGCGCGGACGACTTCGCCGCCTGCGAGATCCCGTTCCGCAGCCGGGGCGCCCGCCTGGACCGGCAGCTCGACGAGCTGCGCGGAATCTGGAACGGGGAGTGGGGCATCGGCCCCGCCCCGGCCCGGCCCGGCGGGCCCCGGCTGCTCATCGGCGGCGACGCGGCGCTGGCCGGCCCGCGCGCGGCCCGGCACGGCGGCGGCTGGACGATGATGGTCGGCACTCCCGACCAGTTCGCCGCCGGTGTGGACACCGTGCACCGCGCCTGGCGGGAGGCGGGCCGACCCGGGACGCCGCGCACCATGGCGGTCTTCTACGCCGCGCTCGGCGAGGACGGTCCCGAACTCGCCGCCGGCGCGATCGGCCACTACTACTCCTGGCTCGGCGCCGACCTCGCCGGCTGGATCGCCGGCACCGCCGCCACCGACGAGGACGCCGTCGCCCGCCGCGTCGAGGAGTTCACCGCCGCCGGTGCCGACGAGATCGTCATCGCCCCCTGCTCGGCCGAGATCTCCCAGCTCGAGCGGCTCGCCGGCGTCGCGCTGCGCACTCCCGCCGCCGTCTGATCACCACCCGCCCAGCTCCTGATCGTCTTCGTTCGCCTTTCGCCTTTCGCTTTTCGTCGTCCTTCGCGCTCCTGTCACTGGAGGAAATCTCATGACCATCGCGCCTCCCGCCGCCTCCGCACTCGACCTGCTCGCCACCGACCTCGACGGCAGCCTGCTGCGCCCCGGCGACACCGGCTGGGACGCCGCCCGGCAGGCCTGGCACCTCGCCGTCGACCAGCGCCCCACCGCGGTCGTCGTCGCAGCCTCCGTCCGAGACATCGTCATGGTGGTCAACATCGCCCGCATGCTCGGCCTGCGCGTCGCGGCCCAGTCGACCGGCCACAACGCCGGGCCGATGGGCGACCTGGCCGGCTCGATCCTGCTGCGGACGTCCGCCATGCGCGGCGTGCACATCGACGCCCGCGCGCGGCTCGCCCGGGTGGAGGCGGGCGCGCAGTGGGCGGACGTCACCACGGCGGCCGGTGAGCACGGCCTCGCCGCGCTCGCCGGATCGGCCCCGGACGTCGGCGTCGCCGGCTACACGCTCGGCGGTGGACTCAGCTGGCTGGRCCGCTCACACGGGCTGGCCGCGAACAGCGTCGTCGCGATCGAGGTCGTCACCGCCGACGGCGCGCTCCGCCGGGTCGACCCCGACCACGACCCCGACCTGTTCTGGGCGCTGCGCGGCGGGGGCGGCAGCTTCGGCGTCGTCACCGCCCTGGAGTTCCGGTTGTACCCGATCACGCAGGTGTACGCGGGAGTGCTGTTCTTCCCGGCCGAGCGCGCGGTGGAGGTGCTGCGGGCGTGGCGGGAGTGGCTGCCGTCGGTGCCCGACGAGGTCGCCTCCGTCGGCCGCATCCTGCACTTCCCGCCGCTACCGGAGCTGCCACCGCATCTGTCCGGCCGCTCGTACGTCGTCGTCGAGGCCGCCTGCCAGCTCTCGGTGGGGCAGGCCGACGAGCTGCTCGCCCCGCTGCGCGCCCTCGAGCCCGAGCTGGACACGTTCCAACCCACACCGGTCGGTGAGCTCGGGCTGCTGCACATGGACCCGCCCGGCCCCGTCCCCGCGCACGGCGACGGGATGCTGCTCGGCGAGCTGCCCGAACAGGCCGTCGACGTGTTCGTGGACGTCTCCCGCGCGCACGGGCCGGCCCTGCTGTCGCTCGAGCTGCGCCACCTCGGCGGCGCGTTGCGACCCGGCGCGATGGCGGGCGGGGCCGTCGACGGGATCGACGCGGCGTTCGCGGTGTTCGCCGCCGGCATGACCCCGACCGAGGAGGCGACCCGCGCGGTGACAGCCGCGGTCGATGCCGTCCACCGTTCGCTCGCACCGTGGTCGACGGGCGGGTGCTACCTGAACTTCGCCGAGCGGCCCAAGCCGGGGCAGGCGCTGTTCGGCGCGGACGTCCACCGTCGGCTGACCCGGATCAAGGCGGCCTACGACCCCGCCGACGTGATCCGGGCCAACCACCCGGTGCCACCCGCGAGCTGACGCCGCCGGCCCACCGCCGGCCCACCGCCGGCCCGCCGCCGGAACGCGGCCGGGACACGGTCGGGAGGCCGTCGGCCTGTCTATGCCGCGGATCGGGGGCCGTGCGCGGTCCAGCCCAGGCGGTTCAGTACCGCCTGGGCAGTGGCCGTGACCGGCGGCTGAACGGTGAAGTCGCCGTACAGCGCCACGAATCTCGGCCAGTAGAAGTCGATCACCTGCTTTCCCCGCTCGAACGGGTGGACGTACATCCACCTGAGCTCCCACACCCCGTCCATGAGCTTGAAAGCGACGGCGCCGGCGGCCACGAAGCTGACCGCGTTCACCCGCGGGGCGGAGAGCAGCCACACCCGCTGCTCCCCGAAGTTCAACGCCCGGGCGAGCGGAAAATCGTAGCCGCATTCCCGCTTGGCCGCGTTTCCGAACATCTCGGCGGCCTGCCGGAGGTCGAGCGGTGAATCCCGGGAAACCTCGATACAGTCCGGACCTTCACTCGCGCGACGCTGATAGGGAAGAACCGGCATGTCGATCCGGTATCGAGGTGAAAGCCGTTCCTCCTCGCTGAGCCATGTTTCGCGGTCAACCGGAGTGAGGTCGGTCATCGTTCCCCTTCACTGCGTGGTTCGGTTGTTCGCCGTTGAACCGGATCCGGGTGGGCGACGCCCTCGGGGTTGTTCCGGGCGGCGCCCCGGGCGGCGAACGACGACGATCACCCGACGGGGATGCCACCAAGCCTGACCGACCCGCCCGCCCCGCGAAAGATGCTGGATGGCCCCAGAACCGAAACGGATGGCACCTCGGTGCGGGCACCGCCCGCTCGCCGCCCGCTTGCCGCCCGGTCTGCCGCGGCCCGCGCTTCGGCAGCCCGTTTCTCCACAGCCTGGTCTTCCGCCACACGGTCATCCACAGCCCGGGGCCGCGCCGCCCTCAGCCGCGTTGATCCGAGGACACTGGGCGCATGTTGCCCGACCTCACGGTCGCCGGGGCGGACCTGCCCGTCCGGTCCGCTCTGCCGGCGCTCGTCGCCGCGCTGACCGGTGGTGACGAGCACGGGTCGCGCTCCGCCGGCGGGGCCGCGGTGCTGGTGGCCCCGCCCGGCACGGGCAAGACGACGCTTGTCCCGCTCGCGCTCGCCGACCACGTCCCGGGTCGGGTACTGGTCGTCGAGCCGCGGCGGATCGCCGTCCGCGCCGCGGCACGGCGGATGGCCACCCTCGCCGGCGGTGGTGTGGCGGGTGGTGCCGGGGCTCGCGCTGATGCTGTGGGTCGCGGCGGTGTGGGCGGGGGCGAGGTGGGTGGCGCGGTCGGCTACACGATCCGCGGCGAGCGCAGGGTCGGGCCGTCCACCAGGGTCGAGGTGGTCACGACAGGAGTGCTCGTCCGGCGGTTGCAACGCGACCCCGAGCTACCCGGTACCGACGCGGTCATCCTCGACGAGTGCCACGAGCGGCACCTCGACGCGGACCTGGCGCTCGCGTTCCTGCTCGACGTCCGCGCGGCGCTGCGCCCCGACCTGCTCCTGCTCGCCGCCTCCGCGACAGCCGACACCCGGCGGCTGGCCGCGATGCTCGGCGCGCCCGACCAGCCCGCGCCGGTCGTCGGGACGGACGCCTCGATGTTCGACGTCGAGGTTGTCTGGGCGCCCCCACCAGGGGTGATCGCCCCGGCGCACGGCCTGCGGGTCGACCCGCGGCTGCTCGACCACGTCGCCGCGACCGTCGGGCGCGCGCTGCGGGAGACGTCCGGGGATGTGCTTGTCTTCCTGCCCGGGGCCGGTGAGATCGCCGCCGTCGCCGGCCGGCTCGCCGGGCACCGGGACGCGGTCGACGTGCTCACCCTGCACGGCCGCCAGGCCGGTGGGGCGCAGGACGCGGTGCTGCGCGCCGGTCCGCGTCGCCGGGTCGTCCTGGCGACCGCGGTCGCGGAGAGCAGCCTCACCGTGCCCGGCGTGCGGGTCGTCGTCGATGCCGGCCTGGTCCGCTCCCCGCGGATGGACCACGCCCGCGGGCTGGGCTCGCTGGTCACCGTGCGGGTGTCACGGTCGTCCGCCGGGCAGCGCGCGGGCCGGGCCGGCCGGGAGGCGCCAGGCCGGGTGTACCGCTGCTGGTCCGCCGCCGAGCACGATCGGCTGCCCGCCCAGCCGGAACCGGAGATCGGCGTCGCCGACCTGACCGGCTTCGCGCTGGAGCTGGCGGTCTGGGGCCATCCCGGCGGCGTGGGCCTGCCGCTGCTCAGCGACCCTCCCGTCGGCGCGATGGAGGCCGCCGGGGCCTCGCTGCGGGCCCTCGGCGCTGTCGACGAGACCGGCCGGGTCACCCCGCGAGGACGTTCGATCGCCCAGGTCGGGGCCCATCCGCGGCTCGCGCGGGCACTGCTCGACGGCACCCGGGCCGTCGGCGCGCGGCGGGCCGCGGAGGTCGTGGCGATGCTCTCCGGGGACGGCCCGGTGGGCGGCCCCTCCGACGACCTCGTCGCCGCGTGGCGCCGCCTGCGCAACGACACCGACCGGGCCGCGTCCGTCCGCTGGCGGGAGGAGGCCCGCCGGCTGCGCTCGGCCGCGGACGCCACACCCGCCGGGCCGGCTGGGCCTGCCGGGCCCGCGGCCGGGGGAACGGGTGGGATGACCGACGATCTCGCGGCGGGGCTCGTGGTCGGCCTCGCCTTCCCCGAACGGCTCGCGCGGGCCCGTGATCCCGGCGGGGCGAGCTATCTGATGGCCGGCGGAACCGGCGCCGAGCTCGCCGCGGGCTCGGCGCTGGCCGGGGCGGAGTGGCTCGCTATCGCGGTCGCCGACCGCGGGCCCGGCCGGACGTCCGCCCGTGTGCGGCTGGCCGTCACCCTCGACGCGGCCACCGCGTGGGAGGCGGGCGCGGCGCTGCTGCGCACCGAGGACGAGGTCGCCTGGTCCGGTGGCGACATCGTCGCCCGCAGACTCGAGCGTCTCGGCGCGATCATCCGCACCGAGCGCCCGGTGACCAGGCCCGACCCGTCCCTGCTGCGGGCCGCGGTGCTCGACGGGCTGCGCGACGCGGGTCTCCCCGTGCTGCGCTGGAGCGCCGACACGCTCGCTTTGCGGGACAGGCTCGCGTTCTGCCACCGGGTGCTCGGCGCCCCCTGGCCCGACGTCACCGACGCCGCCCTGCTGGACTCCGCCCCCGACTGGCTCGGTCCGGACCTCGACGGCGTGCGGCGCCGCGCCGACCTCGAGCGCATCGACGCCGGCCGCGCGCTGCGCCGGCTACTGCCCTGGCCACAGGCCGCCCGGCTGGACGAGCTGGCGCCCGAGCGGGTGGCGGTGCCCAGCGGCTCCCGGGTGCGCCTCGACTACAGCGGCACCAGCGGCGCGGCCGGCCCCGTGCTGGCTGTGAAGATCGCCGAGGTGTTCGGCTGGGAGCGGGTACCCGTCGTCGCCGACGGCCGCGCGCCACTGGTGCTCCACCTGCTGTCGCCGGCGGGACGCCCGGTGGCGGTGACGAGCGACCTGGCGTCGTTCTGGCGCACGGGCTACCCGCAGGTCCGCTCGGAGCTGCGCGGCCGCTACCCCCGCCACCCCTGGCCGGACGACCCGACCACCGCCCCGCCGACCCGCCGCGTCGCCCCCCGCACCCGCGGCCGCTGACATGTCAGACGGCGCCGCCCCACGGGCCGGTGATGACGCAGGTCATCCCTGAAGGGGCGGGGCCGGCCCGCGACCAGCATCAGCGCAGGTGGGGGCACCTGTCAGAGCTTGCGGACGCGGGTCGCGCGGTAGCGGAAGCTGTCCTGCCGGACCTGTTCGTAGTCGAACTCGACGCGGTCGCCGGCCTCCAGGAAGCGGTACCCGTCCATCTCGATCATGCTGAAGCCAACCCACGCGTCGAACCCAGGCGGCAGGTCGGGGGAGGAGATCGCTCCCCACCCCCGCTCGGCGTTGTAGAACTTCACGGTGCCCGTGGTCATTGAGCCAGAATGACCTGTTCGCTCCTGCGCGGCGATCGAGTTTCGCGGGACAGATCGTTCCAGCACGCCGCTCCGGACGGCCCCGAAAACCGCGAAGGCGGCGGCAACTCCCGCGAGGAACCACATCCAGCGTCTGGTGCGCCGCCAACCCGCTTCCCCGCCGTCAACCATGAACATGGTTGTACGGCAAGGAGCGTGCCGCCACCCCTCGGTCCTCGCTCGGAGATGGGCAGAACCGCCTTGTCTCCGCCTGGGCGATCCCGTCCGGACCGTCGGGTGGGGGTCGATCAACCGGCCGCACGCAGGTCCGCGCATCCGGACTCGCCTGGCAGCAGCGGGCGGAAGGCGACCCTCCACTGCCTGCCGTCGGACGTCCACCGTGTGGTGGTCACAGCCGTACGCGCCGCCGCCAGCAGATTCGTAGCCTCCTCACCGCTGGCTGTCACGCAGCTCAGATCGACGCCTCCGCCGACCGGCTCGCCCGGCAGCGCCGGCCCGGGCCACACGCGCTCCGTACCCGCGGTACCGCCGCCGCACGGAACGTCGGTGCCAGACGGAGCGGTGCCGCCAGACGGAAGGCCGCTGCCGGACGGAACGGCCGCTTCGGAGGGCGAGGAACAGTCTCCGACCCAGGGGGAGGCGATCGCGGCCACCGCAGCCGGAATGTACGACTCGGATTCGCTGACCGCACCCGGGCCCAGCGCGGTGGGCAGGTCGGTGAGTGCCGTGAACAGCTCCTGGGCTGCTCGCCGCGCGGACTGCTGCTGCGCTGTCAGCCCGTGGCCATCCGCCTCGAAAAGTGCTTCCACCTGCATCTCGACGCCGGCCGCGGTTCGGAGGGTGAAGCGGGTCGACGGTGCGTCCGCGACCGGTGGTTGGCCGAAGTCCTGTTCGGCGCCGACGCCGGCCGCGGCCGCGCGGTCGACAAGCTTCCGCACATCGGCGGCCGAGATCCGCCTCAGTTGGATGTTCGGCAGCGCCGGCCCCGGATAGGTGAGGGTCTGCGGACCCTCGCTCATGACCCGGCCGTCGGGGTAGACGGCCACTATCGGCAGCCGGGTGGCCAGCATCTCCGGTGTCACGAAGCCGCCGACCCAGTCCACCCGCAGCACGGCGGTGTCGGCGCGGGCACCGGTGCCGGGGCTGTCACCGGCGGCGGCGCTGCCGCCGACGACGCTGTCCCGCACGTCGGCGGCGGCCCCGGCACAGGCCGCGGCCGTGAGAACCAGGGGTACGACGGCGGCCACCAGGCGGGCGCCGCGGAGCGTCATCATCGCCATGGCCCTTGGACGCAGCGGGCCCCGGTCCGGTTCCCCTCAGGAAGGGATGAACCCACAGTCCGCTGTCACGCCTTCCTAATGGCCTTCAGTGCGTACAGCAGCGGCACACGTGGATCCGTCTCCGGGTAGCCGCCACCAGCCGTCCTCCCCGCGGACCATACGTTTCCACCGTGGCCACGGCAGCGCGTCGGTCTCCCTCAGCCCGGTCACGGTCAGGTCCGCCCCGACCAGCGCGTCGATCACCTCGCCGAGACCGTGCGTCCATTCATAGGCGACCGTCGCGCTCCCCAGCGCGGGGCCGTCGGTGTACGTGTAGGTCGCGTCGCGCTCGATCGGGCCCCGGCCCGCCAGGTAGTCATGGCGCAGCAGCAGTTCCTCGCCGACGCCCGGCGGGGGCTTGGGACCCAGCGCATTGAACAGCGGATGAAACTCCACCAGATACAGCCGGCCACCGGGACGCAGCAGACACGCGACCTCGGCGGCCCACCGGGGCAGATCGGGTAGATAACACAGCGCACCCTTGCCGGTGTAGACGACATCGAAACAACCTTGGCCCAGCACGCCCGCCGCGTCGTATACGTCAGACCGCACGTACCGTAGGTCGGCGCCGGCCCGCGACGCGATCTCCCGCGCCCGTGCGACGGATTCTCCGGAAAAATCCAGTCCCACCGCGCGGGCGCCTCGGCGTGCGAACGCAATGGTTTCCGTGCCGAGATGACACTGCAGATGGACGACGTCCCGGCCCGCCAGGTCGCCGAGGTCCTCCCATTCGAACGGCGCAAACCAGTCGAATGGTTTCCTGCTACCGTCGAGGCCGTAGAACGCGCTCGCCACGTGCACCGGGGTGCGGGCGTCCCAGTTCGCCTCGTTCGCCCGAATCATCCGCCGGACCTCGGCATCGAACTCCTGCGTCATGAGCCACAAAATAAGCGAGGCGCGCTCCGCGGCCTGTCGAACGCGGAACGAGTCTCAGTGGCCTTGGTGGGCCAGCCACGCCAGGGTGTCGTCGGTGATTTGGCGCCAGCCATAATCGAACAGAGCGGTGTGGGGGATCGGGAGATCCCTGGCCTCGAGGGCGTGGTCGCCGACGCCGGACTGGCATGCTGGAGGCCCATGCCTGTCAGCATGATGTGAGACGGTGACAGCCAACATCGAGAATGCTCTCGTTGCGGCCAGCCGTCTGGGACACTGCTGAGGTGAGTACCGGCTCGGCGCCGCCGCCCCTGAATATTCGATGCCTCACCGAGACGCCGAAGGACTACGGCGACTACGGAAAATTACTTTCTCCGCATCCCGTCGACGGCGAGATTGCCGCGTTGCTGCGTGAGGTTGAGGCGTTTGACCGGTTCCCCGAGCTGATTGGTGCCCTGACGCCGCGGGTGGGCTGGGAGGCGCTGTGGGTCTTCGCGTGGCGCGCGGCCACGTTCGCGGTCCGGCGGCGTGACCCGGAGCTGCTCCGTGCCGGCCTGGTCGCGATCGGCGTGGCCAGCCGCAACAGCCTCGACTACCGGGACGAGCTGGTAGCGCTGGCGATGTTGTGGCACAGCGCAGGACTTCTCGACCTGGATGCGGAGGAGGAGGTCCGCGCAGCCGCGGCCAAGCTCCCGCTCTTCGTCGGCACGGCGAGGCACGCTCCGCCGTCGGAAGCCGAGGCCGACCGGCTGACGTGCTGGCTCGAACGGTCGCCACGCAATCAGTCGCTGGCCGTGATGGGGCTGCGTGAAGGAAAAGAAAAAAGTGGTTTTCGCTATGTTCAGCATCTTTGACCGCGGTGCTCCGCCGACGACCGGCAGCTCGAGCTGCGCGAGCTACCGTCGGTCCGGACTCATCGGCCGATGTCATGGTCGCCGGCTTCGACCAGTCCACTTTCGTACGCGAAGACCACAACCTGGGTACGGTCGCGCAATCCGAGCTTGGTGAGGATGCTCGACACGTGCGACTTGACGGTCGCGGGTCCGATGAAGAGTTCCTGGGCGATCTCCGAGTTGCTGGACCCCCGGGCGACTGCGACCACCACATCACGCTCCCGGTCGGTGAGGCGTTCCACGCGGCGGGAGGGGGCGGAGCCGACAGCCCGGCGCTCGGTGAACCGCCCGATGAGACGCCGGGTGATCGACGGTGCCAGCAGCGCGCCGCCGTCTGCCACCGTGCGGACAGCGCCGGCGAGCTGGTCGGCGGGGATGTCCTTGAGCACGAAGGCGCTGGCGCCGGCGCGTAGTGCCTGGTAGACGTACTCGTCCGGATCGAACGTGGTCAGGATGAGCACCCGCACGTCCCAGTCGGCCTCGGCGAGGATTCTCGAGGTCGCTTCGAGTCCGTCCATCGCCGGCATCCGGATGTCCATGAGGATCACATCGGGACGATGCTGTCGCGCCACCTCGATCGCCTCGAGCCCGGTCCCGGCCTCGGCCACGACCTCGATGTCGCCGTGTACCCGCAGGACCATGGCCAGGCCTCCGCGGACCAGCGCCTGGTCGTCGACGATGAGGACGCGGATGCTCATGCGGGACTCCCTCCGATCGGCAGGCGGGCGACCACCCGGAACCCGCCGCCCGCGGCCGGTCCCGCGTCGAGGCTCCCGCCCAGCAGCAGCGCTCGCTCCCGCATGCCGATGATGCCGTGGCCGCCCAGGCCCTCGCGGACGGCACCCGGCTCGAGCGCGGCGGCGCCGCGCCCGTCGTCACGGACCTCGATGACGAGGCCGTTCTGTTCGGTGACCAGGCTGACCGTGGCGGGTGCGCCGGGGCCGGCGTGCTTGAGCACATTGGTGAGCGCCTCCTGGATGATGCGGTAGGCGAACAGGTCCAGGCGGGCCGGAAGCCCGGCCGGCAGTCCGTCCGTGGCCAGCGTCACATCCACGCCCGCCCGGCGGATCTGCTCGATGAGCCGGGGCAGTTCCGCGAGGCTGGGCTGGGGCCCGAGATCGTCGGGGCTGGTCTCCGGTCGTAGGACGCCGAGCAGATGGCGCAGCTCCTCAAGCGCCTGGCGCCCCGCCTCCTCCACCGCCTCCATCGCCCGCAGGGCGGCCGCCAGGTCCTCGGCGGCGACGGCTCTGGCCCCGCTGGCCTGCACCGTCATGAGGCTCACCCGGTGGGCGACGACATCGTGCAGCTCCCGTGCGATACGGGTCCGCTCGTCGGTGACGATCCGGCGGGTCTCGGCGGCCCGTTCCCGCCGGAGCTGCGCGGCACGGTCCCCGCGGAGTTGCACACGGCGTCCGACATACCAGGCCCCGAACATCACGAGGCTGCCGAAGACGGGCACCTGCCACCAGGGGCCCGGATCGTCGAGACCGTCGACGCTGGCCAGCGCGGTTGCGGCGGCGGCTCCCGCGGGTCCCCGCCAGTCCACGGCGGCGTAACGGCCCACCGCGTACAGGCCGATGATCGTGGGCCAGCCGAGATGGGTGGTACCGCCGCCGAGCAGCACGGCCCAGGTGGTCAGCGCCACGCCCAGCACGAGCAGGGGCGCTCGTCTGCGCCAGTACAGCGCCGGGTTGGCCACGGCGCAGCCCACGAGGACGAGGATCGGGGCGTCACCGATCGAACGAAACAACAGCGTGTCGCCGGGCCCGTCCACCACGAACACCGTCATGACGAAGGACGCGAGGGCTAGGCCGGCGTCCGCGGCGCGCGGCCAGCGGGCGAAAGGACCCCGAAACCGCCCCGGAGCGTTCTCTGGTGGCGTCCGGAAGGGCGGCGCCGTGCGGTTCACCGTCACTTCTCAGCGCGGTTCACGGCTGGCGGCCGCGGTTTCGCAATGGGCACCGCCTCACGGTAGGCGAGGCCGGAAGAGTAGTCGCCAGCCTCCAGGCGTAATGCGGCCTCCCCCGTGAGGCGGAGAGGAACCCCGAATCCGCGCCGTGCGACCGCCTTCCGGCGGGGCACCGAACCCCTCCGTGGGCGGGCGACGACCCGGGATGCCGACAAGCACAGTGGAGCGGCGCAGGAACGGAACGCGACGCCGCTCTCAGGAGAACCAGCCATGAAACAGTTCACCCGCCGCATCGGGGACGCGGCCGCGCACCGGCCAAAGCTCACGATCGCCGTCTGGGGGGTCGTCGCCGCTCTTCTGCTGGCTCTGGCCGGTGCGGTCGGCGGCCCTTTCGCCGACGACCTCGTCGCTCCGGGCAGCCAGAGCGAGAACGCGATGGAGCTGCTCGAGGAACGTTTTCCCGAGGCGGCCGGGGGCAGCGCCCTGGCGGTGTTCGCCGTGGCGGAAGGACAGCGACTCGAGCGTCACCGCGACGCCGTCTCCGCGGCGGTCGCCCGCATCGAGGGCGTGGAGCACGTCGCCACCGTGACCGAGCCGTTCACCGCCGGCACCGTGTCGCCCGGGGGACGCATCGGCTTCGCCGAGATCACCTTCGACGTGCCGGTGACGGAGGTCGGCACGGAGGCCCTCGCCGCGATCACCGACCAGCTGCGGCCGGCGCGGGACGCCGGTCTCGTGGCGGAGCTCGGCGGCGACGCCGCGTTCATCAACGCCGAGGCGGCGACTTCGGGCACGGAAATGGTGGGCCTGCTGGCGGCGCTGGTCGTGCTGGTCGTCGCGTTCGGCACGATCGTGGCCGCACTCGTCCCGATCGTGCTCGCCCTGGTGACCGTCGCCGCCGGGGTGGGTGGCATCGTGCTGCTGGCCAACGCCATGGACGTGTCCTCGGCGGCCCCCACGATCGGGGCGATGATCGGTCTGGGTGTGGGCATCGACTACGCCATGTTCGTCGTGGCCCGCTACCGCGAGAACCGCGCGGCCGGCCAGGACGATCCCACCGCGCTCTCGAACGCGATGGGATCGTCGGGCACCGCGGTCCTGCTCGCCGGGGGCACCGTCGTCGTCGCGATGCTCGCCCTCGTGCTGACCGGTCTGGGTTTCCTGGCCTCGATCGGTCTCAGTACGTCTCTGGTAGTGCTGTTCGCCGTGGCGAGCGCCCTGACACTTCTGCCGGCGCTGCTCACGCTGCTCGGCGGCCGCATCGACGCGGGGCGGGTCCTGGGGCGCAGGCGCGCCGCCCGGCATCCCCGGGACACGGCCTGGTGGCGCCTCGCCCACCGCGTCTCCGGCCGGCCGTGGCCGTACCTGCTCGTCGCCGCGGCGGTGCTGCTCGTGCTGGCCGCGCCGGCGCTGTGGATGCGGACGGGCTTCCCGGACGCCGGCGACGACTCGACCAGCACCACGCACCGCCGTGCCTACGACCTGCTGGCGGAGGGATTCGGCCCAGGGGTGAACGCCCCCCTGCTGCTCGTCGCCGACCTGCGCCGGCCGGGCGCGGACCTCGACACCGTCCGCGCGCTGGCCGGGCGCGTCGCCGCGGACACCGGCATCGCCACGGTCGGCGACCCACAGATCTCTCCCGCCGGGGACACGGCTGTGCTGCACGCTCTCCCCACCACGGCCCCCGCGGACACCGCGACGTCGGAGACCCTCGCGCGCATCCGTGACCTCGTCCCCGGCAACGTCGCGGTGTCGGGGACGACCGCGCTGACCGACGATCTCACCAGGCAGCTCGCCGACACCCTGCCGATCTTCATCGCCGCCATCCTGGCCGCGTCGTTCCTGCTGCTGATGGTGGTGTTCCGGTCTGTCGTGCTGCCGTTGAAGGCCGCCCTGCTGAACCTGTTGTCGATCGGCGGCGCGTACGGCGTCGTCGTCGCCGTGTTCCAGTGGGGGTGGCTCGGGAGTTTGTTCCGCCTGGAGGGGACGTACCTGATCGCGTCGCCGCTGCCGACGATCTTCTTCGCGGTCCTCTTCGGTCTGTCCATCGACTACGAGGTGTTCCTGCTCTCACGGATCCGTGAGGAGTACGACGCCACCGGGGACAACGCCGAATCGGTGGCCCGTGGCATGGCGGGAACGGGTCGCGTGATCACTTCCGCGGCACTGATCATGACGGTGGTGTTCCTCAGCTTCGTCGCCAACCCCTCTCCGCTGGTCAGGATGATGGGTCTCGGGCTGGCGGCGGCGATTGTGCTCGACGCGACGATCGTCCGCATGGTGCTGGTTCCCGCCACGATGGCGCTGCTGGGCCGGGCGAACTGGTGGCTACCCCGCTGGCTCGACCGCCGGCTGCCCCGGGTGGACTCAGGCGGTGCCGGCCTCCCACGGCAGTGCGAGCCCGTGCTCGCCGTGCCTGCCGACCTGGCGAAGCGCGGCTGACCGATGGTCCACAGGCACCGGCACATCAGCCGGGAGGAGCCTGCCGGGCTGCACGACTCCGGTTACGTCTCTGTCACGGAAACCTTCTGGTCGGGGTCCGGCCCGGCGCCCACATCTTCGTCGTCGCGACGGTGAGCCGGGACGGCGGCAACGGCCCGCGCCTGCGCCTGTCTGCCGACCCCACAGGCGAGGGGACCACGGCCTGCACGCGCGCGCAGACGCTGGACCACCTGGCCACCCGCGCCGCCCGCTGGGCAGCGGGCGCCAAGGCTACCGCGGTGACCGGTCTCGTCCTCACCAACGCCGGGCTCGTCCTGATCCTGACTGGCTTCGGCTGACCCGGCGCCCCCAGGGGCACCGCACCCACCGAGCGGAGTCGTCGTGTGCGCCAGCTCCACCCGCGGGGCGAGGCCGGTCAGGACTCCGACAGCGACCATGATTGTTGTCCGGCGAGTGGCGCTTGTCCGCGGACACAGCCGTCAGCCGGCCACCGTCGCCGGTCAATGAAGGAGATATCCGCAGGCGACTCCTGGGCGTGCCGCTGGCAAGCAAGTCGCGGGAGGATCGGCCGTATGACATCAGGTAGGCAGCTTTTTCTGGACGTCGCCGCATCGGCTGCGGCGCTGCTGCGCGATCCGGCGGTCGCCGCGTCGTGGGAAACAGACAGCGCGTTGGCTGAATTCCGCGTCAGCGGGCTGACCGCGCACCTGGCCTGGCAGATCACCATCATTCCCCGGCTGCTCGCCGAAAAGCCACCGGACGAGGAACCCGTCGCTCTGTTCGACCACTACACCACCCAGGCGGTGTGGATCGGCGCGCCCCTGGACGACGACCTCAACGTGACCATCCGCCGCCTCAGCGAGGAGATGGCCGCGGACGGTCCGGGCGCGCTGGCGGCCCTGGTCGACGCCGCCATCGGTGAGCTGCGCGACCTGCTGCCAGCCGAGCCTGCCGGGCGGATCGTGAGCCTGGAGTCGATGGTGCTGTCCCTCGACGACTTCCTGACCACCCGGACACTGGAGATCGCCGTGCACTCGGACGACCTGGCGGTAAGTGTGGGCGTGCCGACACCGGAGCTGCCGGCCCCGGCCGCCGACGCGGTAATCGCCCTGCTGACCCGTCTCGCGGTGCACAGGCACGGGCCCACGGCCGTCCTGCGTGCGTTCAGCCGCGCCGAGCGTGCCCCCGCCACGATTACGGCGATCTGAGCGGCGGGTAACCCGACGCGGGCGGCCGGATGTCGCCGTGAACCGCGCAGGCGTTCGGCAGGCGTGCCGGCGCCGACCGAATATGGTCGTGCGTCATGCGGAACTCGTTCTGTTCGTACTGCGGCACGAAGTATCAGCCTGATGTGGCGTGGCCGCGGGTGTGCGCTGGCTGCGGTGAGACAACGTGGCTCAATCCGCTTCCGGTGGCGGTGGCGTTGCTGCCTGTCGTGGAACCTGACGGCGGACGCGGTCTGGTGGTGGTGCGCCGCGACATCGACCCCGGCCGTGGCGAGCTGGCGCTGCCCGGCGGTTTCATGGAGCTGGACGAGGCCTGGCGCGACGCCGTCGTTCGGGAGCTGAGCGAGGAGACGGGAATTACCGAGCAGGCGGCGGATGTCCGCCTGTTCGACGTGCACAGCGGGAACGACGGCCGGTTCCTGCTGGTGTTCGGCCTCCTGCCGGAACGGCGTTGGGCCGAGCTACCGCCGGTGATCGCGACGAACGAGACGACCGAGTGGCTGGTCGTCACGGAGCCGCRGCAGCTCGTGTTCCCGACCCATACCGACGCGATGGCCTTCTACTTCGCGCGAATCGAGGGGCAGGTGCCGGCCTCCGCCTCCTGAAGCTCGTTCAGGGCCATCCTGGCGGGGTCCCGGACCAGGGATCATTCTGGGGCGAGCTGTGCGGCCGGGGGTGTGGTGCTGGCGGTCAGTGTCCGGGCGGTGCGGGCGACACGCCGGCTGATGCGCCAGCCCTCCGTGGTTCGGAGGAAGATGTCCTCGTAGCTACCGATCACATCGACCCAGTTCGCCGGATCGTCGGGAGTTACCAGGAGGACGCCGTGGACGTAGGACCGGACAGCCGCCCGGTCCCCGTCGATCCTGATGGCGATGTTCGATATGCGGTGGAACGTCGGGCCCATGTTCTCGTGGGTCCGTGCCATGACCTCGGTGAGCGCGTCGGCGCCGGTGAACTGTCCGAAGGAGCCGTAGTCGGCCTCGACGTCGGGCGTCCAGCAGGTTCGTAACAGTTCCCAGTCTCGTTGGTCGATTCCCGTGGCGTAGCGGACGACCACGTCGCTGATCTGCGCGTGGTCTTCCTGGAAGTTGGACACGGCTACCTTCCTGTCTTTCCCTGGTCAGCAGGCTATCCCCGGCCGGCGGTGCCGTGGTTGGTCTGCATCTGGG
This sequence comes from Parafrankia soli, assembly GCF_001854695.1. Lineage (GTDB taxonomy): Bacteria > Actinomycetota > Actinomycetes > Frankiales > Frankiaceae > Parafrankia > Parafrankia soli. Next base: position 6,446 of record NZ_MAXA01000224.1, on the reverse strand, counting down.
TGTACGGGCTGGCCTGGTCGGCGGCGTGGCCGGGCCGGGGCTGCAGCAATCTGATGATCATTTCGACGGTGCGTTCCACGGGACGGCTCCGTGCCGTGGCCGCGGACAGGAGGGTACGGGCCAGGATGGCGCCGAGCAGCATGTCGAAGACGTCGTCGGGATCGACGTCCGGGTCGATGCTGCCGGGCGGTGCGGCGCGGAGGATGTCCTGGAACTGTGGCCGTGCGGAGACCCGTAGGTAGAGATCCGGCGGGCGGGGCCGGCTGGACGCCTGGTGGTGGGCGAGGAGACCGGCCGCGGCCGCGCGGGACGCGGGGGCGCTGAAGGCTGCCAGGTAGGCGCGGACGAACCGGCGGATGTCTCGGCGGAGGTCTCCGGTCGGCTGCACGCTCGGCGGGCTGAGCCCGGGGAAGGTCGCTTCTTCGATCAGCTCGATCCGTGACCCCCAGCGACGGTAGATGGCCGAGGCGTGCACGCCGGAGTGTGCCGCGACGGCCTGGATCGTGGTCGCGTCGAAGCCGCGTTCCACGAGGAGCTCGCGGGTCGCCGCCAGCGYGCGCTCGTCGATGCTCGCGTCACGTGGGCGTCCTGGGCGGCGAGCAGGCTCTGCCATGCCCGCGATCGTATGGTCCCGGCGTTACAGCCGGCACCACTCCCGCAACTTCCAGGACATGATCTCCTGGAAAATTTCAGGACGATGTCTTCTATAACTGGCTGGATGTCACTACAGTCCCGTGACGGGATCGTGTCCTGGTCGCTGACGAGGGAGAGCCGATGAGAGCAGCCGTACTGCGAGAGGGAGCCGTCGAGGCCCGGGTCATCGACGACCCGGTGCCGGGGCCGGGCCAGCTGCTGGTGCGGTCGCTCGCGTGCGGCATCTGCGCGTCCGACATCCACTTCATGGATCACCTGGAAGCGGGCGTCGACGACGACAGCGGGATGTCGACCTACGACCGCGATGTCGACATCGTCATGGGCCACGAGTACTGCGCAGAGGTCGTCGACTACGGCCCCGGAACCGAGCGGCGGATCCCCGTCGGCGCCCGGGTGAGCTCGCTGCCGGTGCTGTCCACGCCCACCGGGAGGAAGATCATCGGCCAGAATCCGGAGTCACCCGGCGGGTTCGGCGAGTATCTCCTGCTCGACGAGGCCATGACCCGGGTCGCGGTCTCCGAGCTGCCGAACGAGATCGTCTGCATCGCCGACGCGGTCTCGGTCGGCCTGTCGGCCGCGTCCCGAACGCAGGTGACGACGAAGGAGGTGCCGCTGGTCATCGGCTGCGGGGCGATCGCCCTGTCCGTGATCGCGCAGCTGAAGCGGCTGGGGGTCGGRCCGATCCTGGCGGTGGACTTCGTCGCCTCGCGTCGCGAGACCGCGCTGGCCATGGGAGCGGACGTGGTCATCGACCCCGCCGAGGTGTCCCCGTACCAGGCCTGGCGTGACGTGGCCTACGGGACGTCCGAGGCGACGAGGGAACTGATGACGGTCGCCGGCCTGCCGGGATGCGTCGTGTTCGAGTGCGTCGGCATTCCCGGCGTCCTGGATTCGATCATCAAGGGCTGTGAGCGCAACACCCGGATCTTCTCGGTGGGAGGGCCTCCGGAAGGCGATCACCTGCACACCCTCACCGCCAAGCGGAAAGGCATCAACATCCAGTTCGGGGGCGGCCCGTCGATGCAGCACTGGGACGAGGCATTCGCGGCGGTCGGCTCGGGCGACCTCGACGTCACACCGATGCTCGGCCGGACCGTCGGGCTCGACGGCGTGGCCGAGGCGCTCAACGCCTCCCGCGACGCCAACGGACCCGTCCGCATCGTCGTCGTGCCCTGAACCAGAGCCGTGCGCTGAACCGCCCCCGCTCGGCCGGCACCCGCGTCCGACGTCCGACGCACGCAGATAGCGCACCCCTTCGGAAGGGCTGTCATGGATGAGTGAGATTGAGGAGCTGCGCGCCGCTGTCGAGATGCTGGCGGCGAGGGTCCGGCTGCTGGAGGACCAGGTCGAGATCATGCAGCTCGTCGCCCAGTACGGGCCCGCCGTCGACAGCGGGTCGGCGACCGCCACGGCGGAGCTGTGGACCGAAGAAGGCACCTTCGACGCCGTTCCCCACCTGCGGATGCGCGGCCGGGACGCCATTGTCGACATGGTCAACGGCGGCCACCAGCGCCTGATCCAGGGCGGCTGCGGCCACGTCCTGACCGTCCCGCACATCGTGATCGACGGGGACCAGGCGACCGGCCGCAGCTACGCGCTCAACATCCGCTGGGATGCCGACGCCGACCGGTTCTGGGTCGCCCGCGTCTCCGCGAACACCTGGCGCTGGACGCGCACACCGCATGGCTGGCGTATCAGCGAGCGGGTCAATGCCAACCTCGACGGCACCCCCGAACACCGCGCCATGCTTGCCCCACGCCCGCCTGCCGGCGGCGACTGACCCGCCCTCGGTGACCGGCCTGTCGGCAGCGACCCGCCGGCCGAGCGCCAGTACGCACGCCGTCTGGAGGATCAATGAAGATCGGATTCGTCGGGCCGGGCCGGATGGGCCGGCCGATACTCGACAGGCTGACAGCCGCCGGCCACGACGTCACGGTGCTGGTGCGCCGCCCGGAGGCCAGGCCAGCGGCCGAGGCCGACGGGCTGCGCTGGGCGGCGACCGTGGCGGAGACCGTCCATGACGCGGATGCGGTGTTCATCGTCGTGCTCCGGGACGACCAGGTCAGGCAGGTGTGCCTCGGCCCCGACGGGGCCATCGCCGCCATGAGGCCGGGAGCGACGCTCGTCCAGCACACAACCTCGGACCCCGCGAGCGCGCACCTGCTCGCCGACCAGGGAGCGGACCGGGGAATACGAGTCCTTGACGCCGCGCTCTCGGGCGGCCCGCACGACATCGCCGCCGGCCGCCTCACCCTGTGGGTGGGCGGCGACGAGGCACTGCTGGACGAGCTGCGACCGGTCCTCGGGGCGTACGCGTCGCCGATCATGTTCGTGGGGGAGCTGGGCAACGGTCAGCGGGTCAAGCTCGTCAACAACGCGCTGTTCGTCGCGCAGGTCGGCCTCGCGGTCGACGCGGTGCGCCTGGCGGCTTCGCTGGGAATCGAGGAGAAGGCGATCCTGGCGGCCGTTCAGCACGGCAGCGGCGCCAGCCGCGCCCTCACGATCGTCGCCAGCGGCGGGTCGGTCGACGCGGTCCCCGGGCGCATCGGGGACCTCATGCTCAAGGACGTCACCGTGGTCCGCGAGGTCGCGCGCAGCACAGGCGCGGACCTCGGGGTCATCGGGACAGTACTGGCCTCCGACGCCGTCGAGACGAAGGTGCTCCGCCAGACCGGTGCACCGGCCCGGACACCATGACCACCAGTACGCCGAGAGCTACCACGACGAGGACACCGTGAAGACTGGATTCATCGGGCTCGGCAGCATGGGGCTGCCGATGGCACAGCGGCTTCAGTCGCAAGGCCACGACCTCACGCTCTACGCCCGGCGGCCGGCCTCGCTGGAACCGTTCGCCGGCACCAGCGTGGCCATCGCGGCCACCCCGGCGGAGATGGGCGCGTTGGTCGACGCCGTCGGCATCTGTGTCTTTGACGCGGCAGGTGTGGAAGAGGTCATGTTCGGACCGGACGGTCTGGCCGAAACCCTCAACCCTGGCGCGATCGTGCTCGTCCACAGCACGGTGGCACCCGAACAGATCCGCAGGATCGCCGGGCGGGCGGCGACGCACGGCCTACGTGTCCTGGACGCGCCGGTGAGCGGCGGGCAACCGAGGGCGCTGGCCGGCGAGCTGACAATCATGATCGGCGGTGACGCTGACACGCTCGCCGATGTCGCCGAGCTGCTCTCGGCGCTGTCGAACCATGTCGTGCACCTGGGCGCGGTCGGGGCGGCGTCGTACGCGAAGCTCATCAACAACACGATGTTCTCCGCGCAGATCGCACTCGTGGACGACGCGATGAAAGCCGGGGAATCGCTCGGAGTGGACCCCGTGGGACTCGCGGCGGTCCTGGCGACCAGCAGCTCGGCCTGTGTAGCCTCGGGCGTGCGGTTGCGTGCCGGTTCCCTCGCCGGTCTCGCGGACTCGCCCGCGAATCTGAYGCTCACCAAGGACGTCACGCTGATGGCCGAGCTTCTTGGCGACGCTCCGGGAAGCGGGCTGGTCGAGGTCGCGCAGCGTTTCGTCGCCGCCATGAGATCCAGCTGAATGCGGACGGACACCCGGATGTCGACGACCGCAGGACAGTTGGGTATCGAGCATCAGACCGTCTTCGGGCTGCCGCCGGTGGAGTTCGTGCATCTTGCCGCGGATCTCGGTTGCAGATACATAGCCGCTGTGCTTTCCGGCAACCCGGTCAACCCACATGGCTACCCGCCGTTCTCACTGCGTGACGACGCCGCGCTGCGGCGACGGACGATCGCGGCGATGCGCGAGCGAGAGGTGTCGATCTCCCTCGGCGAGGGGTTCGTCGTCCGTCCCGGGAGCGACATGCGCGGCTACGCCGCTGATCTGGATGTGATGGCCGAACTCGGCGTCGCGATGGTCAACACCGTCACGATGGACCCGGACCTCGACCGCAGCCATGACGAGTTCGGGACGCTCGCCGAGATGGCCAGCGAACGCGGGATGCAGACGACGGTCGAGTTCGCACCTTCGCTGACCATCAAGGATCTTGACTTGGCGCTGGCGGCGGTCCGTCACGTCGCGCGCCCGGACTTCCGGCTACTCATCGACACCATGCACCTGGCGCGGTCCGGGCACACCCCGGCAGACCTGGCCGCGGTCGATCCCGCCCTGATCGCCTACGCGCAGCTCAGCGACAACACGCTCCAGCAGCGCGGCACGGTTTACCGTGAAGACTCGATCAACAGGATGGTGCCAGGCGAGGGTGAGCTCCCCCTACGGGACATCCTCGCCGTACTCCCTCCGGACATCGTGATCGGGCTCGAAGTTCCGATGCTTTCCGCGGCCCAGGCAGGCGAGCCGACCGAAGAACGTGCCCGCCGCTGCGTGCAGGCAGCACGCGACCTCCTGACCGCTGAGGCGCTGAGGCCGCCGGGGACGCTGAGGCCGCTGGGGGCGCCGTCGACCGCCCACCCATCCACCATCGAAAGGTGACAACAGTTATGACAGCCAAATACGGACCGTGGGGCATCATCGCTGGCGGGTCCGACGGAGTCGGCGCCGCGTTCGCGCACGAGATGGCAGCCCGGGGCCTGAACGTCGTCCTGGTCGCCCGGCGGGTTCCCGTCCTGGAGGCGTTCGCCGAGGAGATACGGGCCCGGCACGGCGTCGAGGTCCGCACGGTCGCGCTGGACCTCAGCGTGCCAGGCACCGTCGCATCGCTCGCGGACGCGACCTCCGACCTCGAAATCGGACTGTTCGTCTACAACGCCGGCGGCGACGACACCAGCACCCTCTTCCTCGACAAGGACCTCGACACCCATCTGAAGTTGATCCACCGCAACTGCGACAGCGTCCTCGAAGCCGCCTACCGCTTCGGCGGCCCGATGGTTGCCCGGCGGCGCGGTGGCCTGGTTCTGGTGACCTCCGGCGCGGCCTGGGCCGGCGGCGCGACGCTCGCCACCTACGGTGCCACCAAGGCCTTCGATCTCCTCTTCGCCGAGGCGCTCTGGGCCGAATGGCACACCAGCGGCGTCGACGTCCTCGCTCTCGTGCTCGGCAGGACAGACACCCCGTCCATGCGCCGCGTGTTCGACGCGAAAGGTGAACCCTACGGCGACGCCGCGGACCCGGCCGACGTCGCGAAGCAGGCACTCGACCACCTCACCGACGGGCCCACCTGGATCTTCGGCAGCCAGAACCCCACCGGCGGCTCACCCTTCGGCGCGACAAGCCGCCGCGACGCCGTCCTCGTGATGAGCCGGGGATCATCCACGAGTAGCGCCAGCACAGGGTCCTGACACCACCCTGGGCCCGGGCCTGCCTCTGCCTATAGCGGCCGGGCGGCTAGAGGAAGCCTGCTGTTCTCGTTCGCGAATGATCACAAATCCACCCAGATGACCCGAAATCGTCGACGCCGAATCACGAGCCGGACTTTGGCTGCTACGGGCAAAGAGTTGGCCGAATGCGCAAAGACCTCCACGGTCCCACCACCGATGATGTGTCGAGACGGCATCGCCGGTAAATCCAGGAGGGCAGGGATGACGCCCATGCCCATGGAAGGGTGGAAGATGAATCGTGGGACGCGATTATTCGTCACCGCTGCCGCATGCTGTGCGGCGCTCCTCCTGGGGGCCTGTGGCGGCGGCGGCAGCGATCCCGCCACGTCCGCGGGGCCCTCGGGCGAGCCGGTAGCGGGTGGCGAAGGACGGATTCTCACGCTGAGTGATCCGCGTACTCTGGATCCGGCGATCCTCGGCAACGCGTATGCGTCCGGCGCCCTCCTGGGTAACGCCCTGTACGGGACCCTGATGACCAACGATGAGGCAGA
>NZ_MAXA01000223.1 GCF_001854695.1 Parafrankia soli | reverse complement strand
GGCGTCGCCTTCGACGAGCTCACCACGGACGATCTGGCGGCGGAGCTGGGCCGCGACGAGCTCGGCGGTCTTGGGCACGCGGACCTGCTGACCGAGACCACCGCCGAGCGGGCCACCAGCGACCGCGGCACGGCCGCTCGGGCCTTTTGCCGTCCTGCCACCACGCTGGTGCTCGGCTAATGTCATTCTTCCGTGCCTCTCCGGACGGACGCGGCTCATCACGCCGCGGGCATTCCGCGTTCCCGCCGGTTCAGGTGTGCGGCCGGCCTAGATGCCCGCCCGTTGCCGGTGCCCGCTTGGTGCCCGGCGGAAGAATGATACACGTTCCGCAATGAGGAGACTGCCGAGCGCACCCTGTTGGCGTGGTCCTCCCGGTCTTCGACACTGATGTCGACCATAGTTGTCCGTGACAGTTGTCCGCCGCTGTTCTCGGTCACCGCAGTCAGCCGCCGTAGTCGGTGGCTGTTGTCCGCCGTCGCGGTCCGGCGGCGTTCGTTCGCGGTGTTGTCCGGCGGCGTTGCCTACCGGTGTTGCCCAGTGGCGTTGTCCGGTGCTGTTGTCCGACATGGTTGTGTGGGCAACTGCGGAGCGCGTAACAAGTCGTGCGAGTGGTTGTCCGAGTACGGTTGTCCGTGTATGGCCCCGCGGCGCCAACCGCGGTGCGAGTACCAGCATGTTCGCCGCGCCGCCGCGATCCGTCGTGGTCGACTGGATACCCGCGCAATCGCCGGTGCATTCGACGCCGCGCAATCTGTTTTCAGCGTCATGGCGCCGGTGTCATGGCGTCAGCTCCGTCAGCGCCGGTGCCCCGTCAGCGTCAGCGGCGCCGATGTCGGCGCCGCTGACGGGGCCAGGGGAGTCCAGTGCCAGCGGGGGTCGGTGCCACTGCGGGCCAGTGCCGGTCGCGTCAGTGCCGGTGGTGTTGTCAGTGCGGGTGGTGATCAGTGCCGGTGGGCGGTCGCCTCCTCGACGTGCCGCCGGATGCAGGACCGGGCCAGGTGCTCGGCGAGCGCGCCCTCGCCGCGGGTGATCGCGTCGACGATCTCGGCGTGCAGCGGGTGCTGCCACCACTGCCCGAGCCGGTCGGTCTCCTCACGAGGATGCGAGAGGTCCGCCAGGACCCGGATGAACAGCTCGGCGGCCGGATTGCCCGCCAGCCGGGCGATCTCGAGGTGCAGCAGCACCGGGGCCTCCCCGGTGGAGCCCGCTGCGACCGGCGCCGGCCGGGTGCCGGCTGACCGTGTCCGCGAGCGCGCTCCCGCGGCTCGCCCGCCCGGCGTGGCCGGCTGCAGCGCACCGCGCAGCCGGGTCAGTCCGGCCGTGTCGATCCGTTCGGCGAGCCTGCGGACGGCCACGGCCTCCAGGGCGGACCAGGTCTCGCAGAGGTGCTCCGGCCGGGCACGGGCGAAGTCGAGGTAGACCCGGGCGACGTCGCGGACACCGTCGTGGTCGGGCGCGGTCACCACAAGGCCGCCGCCGGGACCGGGCCGCGGCCGAGCCACCCATCGGCTCTCCAGCAGCCGGACGGCCTCGCGCAGCACCGACCGCCCGACCTGGTAGCGCTCCATGAGCTGGGCTTCCGACCCGAGCCCCTCGCCGACCGGCCACCCGCGCCGGATGATCTCCAGCTCGATGGTGCGGGCCAGTCGGGAGGCGAGGGTGCGCTGCCCGAAGCGGGAGGTCGGTTCCTCCGGCTCGCCGACGACGAGGCCGATCGCCCCGCCGTTCTCGGCATGGCCGCCGGCGCGGCGGCCCGCGGCGTGCCCGCCGCCGAGGGCGGAGCCGACAGCGGGCGCGGCGCCGCGTGGAGAAGTCCGTGCTGCGCCGTGGAACGCGCCGGACGCTGTATTCCGGCCGGCCGGCGATAGCCCGTCAGACACTGCTCTTCCTCCGGATGAACTCGTTGGCCGACGCCGGACTTTCCGACGTCGCCGTGACTGCTCCGACGGCGGGCAGTCATCGCCGCGCCGGCGACCTGTCGACGGCGTTCGCGATGACGCCCACAGTGTGCTCGGATTCCTTTCCGGACGTGTTCCGTGCCGTTCCGGTGAGTTCCCGGTAGTCGGCACCGACGTTTGCCCCCGGCATCGGAAGCGTGTTCCAGATAAGGGGCTCCAGTCAACCGATTGCAGCTACCCATGTGGGCCCAGGGCGCGCCCGTTTGGCATCTGTGCAGCTCCGCCGCTTCGTGTCCCGGTGGCCCGGAAGCGTGACCGGAGGATGCGTGGCCGGCCGGGAATGCGCGTAGCCCGGCCGTTTCCACTGCGTGGCGGCTTCCCGCGCACCGCCGGCACGGCGCGCGGCGGTGTCGTCGGTGGTGGAGCGGCTGGGCTCTCGACATCCGGACGTGTGTCCCATGCCATCCACCGTGACCGGCACTTACAGGCCACCTACATCCTGTTCGACCGTTCGTGCGGAAAATCGACGCACTTCCGGGACGCCGATACGTGGTGGTTGYGCCCTGCCCCCGTTATCGGCTCGTGAACCACTCCGGAGTGCCGTGCCCCGGTCGCCCGCGTCGGTATTCACCGACCATTCGCCGGGTTGCGCGCCGGGACGGACCGAATTCGCGGACGGTTTGCCGCCGACGGGTTGAGGAAAGAGCGGGGCGACCTCGGGAGGCCGTCGGGCACGGGCCTCGGGGTGTGGGGCCGACGGACGCGCGTCGTAGCGGCGAGTAKCGAATGGTTGCTCAGAGTGATTTTATTGCTCCGCGGTGACGTAAGCGTCGCATGCCACAAGGGGTCTCTGGCCTGTCACCGTAGGGACCGAAGTCCTGAACCGGGGCCGCCACGGCTCGGTGCGGCGTCTGTTACTTCCTCCGGTGTAATTCGGCGCGCAAGTTCTCGTTAGCTGAGAACTTGTGTTAGGAATGGGCGTCTTTCGGCTGGTCTGGGGGGAAATTGATCACGGTGTAGATGGCCCATCAACATTCGAGTCAGGATCTTCTGTTCGTCGCGGTGTCCGTACTGCTCGCCGTGATCGGCTCCTTCGCGGCGCTGGTGAGCGCGATGCGGATACCTTCCGCCGAGGGGCGGGCGAGGTTGCGGTGGACGATGTTGGCCGCGGTGTCTCTCGGTGGCGGCGCGGTGTGGTCCATGCACTTCATCGGAATGATCGGTTACCAGGTCGCCGACCGCGACGTGCGGTACGACCTGCCGCTCACCGGGCTGTCCCTGCTCATCGCGATCGCTGTCTCGGCGGTGGGCCTGTCGCTGGTGGCCCGGCGTCCGGACAGCCCGGTGCGGCTGGCCGCCGGTGGCGTCGTCGCCGGGCTCGGCGTCGCCGCGATGCATTACACGGGCATGGCCGCGATGCACGTCGGAAGTGACATCAGCTACCGGCACGGGCTGGTGGCCCTGTCGGTCGGCGTCGCCATCGTCGCCGCGCTGGCCGCGCTGTGGATCGCCTTCCGTGTGCTCACCGGGCTGCACGTTGTGCTGGCCTCGCTGGTCATGGCCGTGGCCGTCTGCGGGATGCACTACACGGCGATGGCCGCGACGCAGGTCCAGACGGCCGCCGTGCTGTCCCCGGTCACCGGGGCGGACCCGATCACCCTGGCGATGCTGGTATGCGTGATCGCCTTCTCCGTGCTCGCGGTCGTGATCTTCGCCGCGCTCGGCGGGGTCACCTATTCCGATCCGTTCGCCCCGGTCCAGGAGCGCAGCCGGCATCGCGGCGGGCCCCGGCCGGGCGCCGGGCGGGTCGAGGGCGGCCCGTCCCACCGGGAGCGCCCCGGTGGCGACGGCCGGGTCGGTGGGGGTGAGCGGCCGGAGCAGGCCGATCGGGTCGGCGGAGGCGAGCGGTCCGGGACCGACGAGCGGGCCGCCTGGGCGGCGCAGCGGAGCGGTCCCCTCGAAGCGGTCACGTCGAACGCGCCGCGGGACCGGGGGCACCGGCCCGGGCCGGCCGGCCCGGCCGGCCCGGCGAACCGGCGGGATGCCCTGAAGCGGCCGGATGCCGCGGACCGTTGGGACGCCGTGGACCGGCGCGATCCGCCGGACCAGCGGGGCCCGGCCGACCCGGTCGGCTGGACGGGTGACGCCCACCATGGGTGGCGGTGACCTCCGCCAGTGCCCGCGGACGCCGTCCGCCTGCTCTCGGATCGGTGTCGGACCCCGGCCGTACGGTGGTCGGGTGAGTCTCTTCGACGCGGAGCTGGCCGAGACGCTCGCCTCCTCCGGCCCGCTCGCGGCCCGGTTACGCCCACGCGGCCTGGACGAGGTCGTCGGGCAGCGTCACCTGCTGGCGGAGGGCAGCCCGCTGCGCCGGCTGGTGGAGGGCGGCGGGACGACCTCGGTGGTGCTGTGGGGGCCGCCCGGTACCGGGAAGACCACGCTGGCGCACATCGTGTCCCGGGCCACCCGGCGCCGGTTCCGCGAGCTCTCGGCTGTCACCGCGGGTGTCAAGGACGTCCGCGCGGTGGTGGACGAGGCCCGCGAGACGTTGTCGATGTCCGGTGTACGGACGGTCCTGTTCATCGACGAGGTGCACCGGTTCACCCGTACCCAGCAGGACGCGCTGCTCCCGTCCGTGGAACGCGGGTGGGTGACGCTGGTCGCGGCGACCACGGAGAATCCTTTCTTCTGTGTTGTCTCCCCGTTGCTCTCCCGGTCGCTGCTGCTGACCCTCGAGCCGTTGACCGACGCCGACATCGCCGAGCTGGCGGAGCGTGCGGTGACCGATCCGCGCGGCTACGGCGGGCGCCTCGTGCTGGCAGAGGAGGCCCGCGAGCACCTGGTCCGGGTCGCCGGCGGTGACGCCCGGCGCGCGCTGACCGCGCTCGAGGCGGGCGCGGAGGCGGCGCTCGCCGCGGCCGGTCCGGACGGAGCCGGTCCGGACGGAGCCGGTCCGGACGGAGCCGGTCCGGACGGAGCCGGTCCGGACGGAGCCGGTCCCGTCCGCCTCGAGCTCGACCTCCTCGAGCGGGCGGTGGACCGCGCCGCCGTCCGCTACGACCGGGAGGGCGACCAGCACTACGACGTCGTCAGCGCGTTCATCAAGTCGATGCGCGGCGGTGACGTCGACGCCGCACTGCACTACCTGGCCAGGATGCTGGAGGCCGGCGAGGACCCGCGTTTCGTCGCACGCCGAATGATCATCCTGGCGAGCGAGGACGTCGGGATGGCCGATCCCGGGGCGCTCGGGGTCGCCGTGTCGGCGGCCCAGGCCCTCGAGCTCGTCGGGCTCCCGGAGGCACGGCTCGCCCTGGCCCAGGCGGTGATCCATCTGACGCTGGCGCCGAAGTCGAACGCGGTGATCACCGCGCTGGACGCGGCGACGGCCGACATCCGGTCGGGCCGGGTCGGGCCGGTGCCGCCGCACCTGCGTGACGCGCACTACCGGGGCGCGGCGCGGCTGGGTCACGGCGAGCGGTACCGGTATCCGCACGATCACCCGGACGGGGTGGTCCGACAGCAGTACGCGCCGGACGTCCTCGCCGGGTCGGACTACTACCACCCGACCGGGCACGGGTTCGAGCGGCGGGCGGGCGAGCGGCTCCTGCTGCTGCGCGGAGTGCTGCGGGGACAGCCGCCAGACCCCCCGGCGGACACCTCCGGCTGACCACCCGGCGCCGGCCCGTCCGGCCGGGGACGGACACGGACGGCCCGGGGGTTACCGGTGGTGCGTGCACACCGGTCGGTAAGGTCACTGGCGAACGGCACCGGCAGACCACCCGGACCACCGCACGAGGGCGCCGCACCGGACGGCGTGACGGCCGCCGTGGCAGGCGGTGCGGCGTGACGGCCGGTGCGGCGTGACGGGCGGAACGGTGTCCCGGCGGGACTGCCCCGGCCCGCGCAGGGCGGCCCCGGTGGTCCGGCCGGCCTCGGTGGCCGGTGTCACCAGGCGTTACCCGGCACTGGCGTTACCTACGACTGGCGTTACCGACAACGATGGAGGCGAAGCACATGTCCGGTGGTGCGGTCGCGGGCCTGATCGCCTCTGGGGCGTTCGCGGTGCTCGTGCTCTTCGCCTGCTACGTCCTGTACAAGCTCGGCAAGATCTTCGACGAGGCCGCGGCCCGGGTACGGCAGACCGGGATCGTGATCGACGAGGGCACCGCCCGGGTCCGGCAGGCGGGGGCGACCGTGGACGAGGTCAACGTCGCGCTCGCCCACGTCAACAAGGAGCTCGACCGGATCGACGCGATCACGGCGAACGTGCAGACGGTGACCACCAACGTGTCGTCGCTGACGTCGCTGTTCGCCGCCACGCTGGGCGGGCCGATCGTGCGGGTCGCCGCGTTCAGCTACGGCGTGCGCCAGGCGGTCGCGAAGCGGGCGAAGGCGGATGTCACCGCGCGCGTGTCGGCCGAGATGAAGGCGGAGAAGTCGCAGCGCCGGGCCGCGCGCCGCGCGCCCGAGGTCACCGCGTCCGGCGCGGGCGGCCGGGGTCGTCGCTGATGGGGACGAGGATGTTCTACGTCGCCCTCGGCGCGGCCACCGGAGTGCTGGTGGTGCGTCAGGTCGCCCGCGCGGTCTCCTCGCTGTCGCCGACGAGTCTGGCCGGGTCTTTCGTACAGTCGGTGCGGGAGTTCGCCGCCGACGTCGGCGAGGCGATGGCCGAGCGGGAGGAGGAGATCCGCTCCGCGCTCGGCCTCGACGACGCGGACGGCTCCGGCGACGGCGAGCGTACAGGCGCCGCCACGAGCACAGGGGCTGCCGCGAGCGACCAGGACACCGCTGCCCCGGGTCCTGACGAGTTCGACCCGGAACGGACGATGCGTCTGGTCCCCGGCGCGCGCCGGCCATGACCTCCGACCGGTCACGGCCGATCCCGGGTGCACGCCCGGCGTCGGCCGGGTGGCCGGGTGCCTTATCCCGACGACCCTGGACGACGTGAACCGATGGACACGGCCGAGATCCGCCGCCGCTTTCTGAACCATTTCTCCGAGCGGGGTCACACCGTGGTCCCGAGTGCGTCCCTGGTGGCGCAGGACCCGACCCTGCTGCTGGTGAACGCCGGCATGGTTCCCTTCAAGCCCTACTTCCTCGGGGACCTGAAGGCGCCGTGGAACCGTGCGACCAGCGTGCAGAAATGCGTGCGGACCGTGGACATCGACAACGTCGGCCGCACCGCCCGGCACGCCTCCTTCTTCCAGATGTGCGGGAACTTCTCCTTCGGTGACTACTTCAAGGCCGAGGCGATCCCGTTCGCCTTCGAGCTGATCGTCGACGGCTACGGCTTCAACCCCGACGATCTGTGGGCCACCGTCTACCTGGACGACGACGAGGCCGAGGCGATCTGGCGCACCCTGCTGCCCGCCGAGCGCATCCAGCGGCGCGGCAAGAAGGACAACTTCTGGTCGATGGGTGTGCCCGGCCCGTGCGGCCCGTGCAGCGAGATCTACTTCGACCGCGGCCCGGCGTACGGGCGCGAGGGCGGCCCGGAGGCGGACGAGGACCGCTACCTGGAGATCTGGAACCTCGTCTTCATGCAGTTCGCGCGGGGCGAGGGCAGCGAGTACGGCTACGAGATCGTCGGTGATCTGCCCGCCCGCAACATCGACACCGGGATGGGCCTGGAGCGGATGGCCACCATCCTGCAGGGTGTCGAGAACCTGTACGAGATCGACATCTCCCGTCCGGTGCTCGACGCGGCCGGCCGGCTCACCGGCACCCGCTACGGCGCCGACCCGGCTTCCGACATCCGGCTGCGGGTCGTCGCCGACCACACCCGGACCGCGGCGATGCTGATCTCGGACGGGGTCTCACCGTCCAACGAGGGCCGCGGGTACGTCCTGCGGCGGATGCTGCGCCGGGCGGTGCGTGACGCCCGGCTGCTCGGCGCCCGCGAGCCGGTCATGGACGAGCTGTTCGGTGTGGTCCGCGCGGCGATGGGTCCGATCTACCCGGAGCTGGTCGACCAGGCCGAGGCGATCACGGCCGTCGCGGTCGCCGAGGAGACGGCCTTCCTGGAGACGCTGCGCACGGGCACCACCCTCTTCGACACCGCGGTCACCCAGGCCCGGTCCAGCGGGTCGTCCCAGCTCAGCGGCGAGTCGGCGTTCCGGCTGCACGACACCTACGGGTTCCCGATCGACCTGACCATGGACATGGCGTCCGAGGCGGGCCTGACCGTGGACGAGGCGGGCTTCCGCCGGTTGATGGAGCGCCAGCGCCAGGCGGCGAAGGCCGACCGGGCGTCCCGGCGGATCGGCAACCTGGACCTCTCCGCCTTCCGGCCGATCCTCGCCGCCTCCGGCCCGACGACGTTCACCGGCTACACCGAGCTCGGGCGCGAGTCGGGCATCGTCGGCATCGTCGGCATCGGTGACGGCGGCAGCCTGACCGCGGCCGGCGAGGGGGAGGAGGTCGGCATCCTGCTCGACGCGACCCCCTTCTACGCCGAGAGCGGTGGCCAGGAGGCCGACCTGGGCCGGATCCGGTTCGACGGCGGCGAGGCCGAGGTGCTCGACGTCCAGCGCCCGGTGCCCGACCTGGTCATGCACCGGGTGAAGGTGCTCGGCGGCGAGCTGCGCGTCGGGGCGGACGTGTTCGCCGAGGTGGACGTCGAGCGCCGGCGCGCGGTGTCGCGCTCGCACACCGCCACCCACCTCGTGCACACCGCGTTCCGCCGGGCGCTCGGGGAGTCGGCGACGCAGGCCGGGTCGCTGAACTCGCCGGGCCGGCTGCGCTTCGACTTCCACGCGCTCGGCGCGGTGCCCGACTCCGTCCTCGCCGACGTCGAGGACGAGGTCAACGAGATCGCCCTGCGTGATCTGGAGGTCCGCTGGTACGTCACCTCTCAGGAGGAGGCGCGCCGGCTGGGCGCGATGGCGCTGTTCGGCGAGAAGTACGGCGACCGGGTCCGTGTCGTGGACGTCGGGGACTACGCCCGCGAGCTGTGCGGTGGTACCCATGTGGCCAGCTCGGCCCAGCTTGGCGCGATCAAGCTGCTGTCCGAGTCGTCGATCTCGGCCGGGACGCGCCGGGTGGAAGCGCTGGTCGGCATGGACGCCTTCCGGTTCCTGGCCCGCGAGCACGTGCTCGTCTCGCAGCTCTCCAGCGCGCTCAAGGCCCGTCCGGACGAGCTCGCCGACCGGGTCGCCGACATCGTCGGGCGGCTGCGCGAGGCGGAGAAGGAGCTGGAGCGGCTGCGGGCACAGGCGGTGCTGGCCGGCGCGGCGGCGCTCGCCGCCGGCGCCGAGGACGTGGGGGGCGTGGCGCTGGTCACCGCGCAGGTGCCCGCGGGCACTCCGGCAGACGACGTCCGCCTGCTCGCCCTGGATGTGCGCGGCCGGCTCGCCGGCCGGCCGGCGGTGGTCGCGGTCGTCGAGGCCGCCGGCGCGGCAGTCGTCGTGGCGACCGACGAGACCGCGCGGACCCGCGGCCTGCGGGCCGGCGACCTGGTCCGGCACTCCTGGGCCGCGCTCGGCGGCAAGGGCGGCGGCAAACCTGACGTCGCCCAGGGCGGACGCGGTGACGCGGACATGATCCCGAAGGTCTTCGCCCGGCTGCGCGAGCTGGTCGCCGACCAGGGCGCGTGAACGACACCGGTGTGGGCCGGGGGGACACCGGCGGCGCGGCCGCGGCGTCGCCCCGGCCCGGCCCGGACCCCGTGACCGCTCCGGATTCCGCGGCTGGCGCGGATTCCGCGGCCGGTTCGGATTCCGCGGCCGGCGGGCAGGCGGACGCGGGGCGCGGCGTGCGGATCGGGGTGGATGTCGGGTCGGTGCGGGTCGGTGTGGCGGTGAGCGATCCTGACGGTCTGCTCGCCGTGCCGGTGACAACTCTGCGCCGAGATGTGTCTCGCCGTGGCTTTGCGGACGTCGACGAGCTTGCCGACATCGTCCGGGACAGGCACGCTGTCGAAGTTGTCGTCGGTCTGCCGCGTCACCTCTCCGGCCGGGAGGGCGAGGCCGTCCGGCTCGCGCGGCGGTACGCGGAGGTGTTGTCCGCGCGTGTCGCGCCCGTGCCGGTCCGTCTCGTCGACGAGCGGCTGACCACGGTCGTGGCGCATCGCAGAATGGCTGAGCGCGGACTGCGTTCCCGGGCCCGCCGTGATCTCGTGGATCAGGAGGCAGCAGTGCAGATCCTGCAGCACCACCTGGACGTCCGCCGGGCACGCGGGGGATCCGGCGGCGCCGCCTCGGGCGGCACTGGGCGGCCCCTGGATTCGGCGTGATCCGGGACGGGGACGGATTCGACGAGCTGCTCGACGGCGCGGGCTACGACGACTACGACGACCGGGACTACGACGACCGGGCGTACGAGGAGCAACGCCGCGCCGCGGCGGGTGCGCGGCGCTCCCGCCGCGGCCGCGCCGGGAGCGTGGACGGCCGCGACCGGCCCGGCCTGGCCGCGGGTGAGCGCGAGCCCGCCGGCTACGAGGACGGCTTCGAGCCGGACGAGGCCGACGCGTACGGGGCCTACGGCGGCGCCTATGACGACGACGCCGATGGCGACCCCGACGACGGGGCCGCCCCGCCGAGGCGTGGGCGTGACGACGACCGGGGGCGGCCCGATGGACGTCGGCCGGGCTCGGCTCTGCCGAAGCTGATCGGTGTGCTGGTCGTGGTCGCCGTCCTGGTCGGCGCGGGGATCTTCGGTGTCGGCAAGGTCATCGGCCGGATCGGCGGGGAGCCCGCGGCCGACTACGCGGGGTCCGGCGAGGGCATCGTCGTCGTTCAGGTTCCCGCCGGCGCCACGTCGTCGGAGATCGCGGGCCGGCTGGCCGCCTCCGACGTGATCGCCAGCCGGCAGTCCTTCGTCAACCTCGCGTCGCGGGACCAGCGCGCGCTGTCGATCCAGCCGGGCACCTACCGGCTGCGCTCGAAGATGAGCGCGGCGGCGGCGCTCGACGCGCTGCTCGACGACGCGTCCTCCGCGCTGTTCCGCTACACGATCAGCCCTGGGGACACGGTCCGGCAGGTGTTCAAGGAGCTGTCCACACGTACGGGCACGCCGGTGGCCGACCTGGAGGCGATCGCGCGCAAGCCGTCGACGCTGGGCCTGCCCGACTACGCCACGGGGCTGGAGGGCTACCTCTTCCCGTCGACCTACGACGTCGCGCCCGGCACGGACCCGGTGGACGTGCTCAAGGAGGCCGTCGCCCGGTTCCGGGCCAACGCCGAGGAGATCGACCTCGTCGGGCGCGCCGAGGCCGGGCACGTGAAGCCCCAGGACGTTGTGATCATCGCCTCCATCATCGAGAAGGAGGTGGCGAACGAGGGCGAGGGGCCCAAGGTGGCGCGGGTCATCTACAACCGGCTGAACGACACCTCGGGCCGCTTCCGGCGGATCGACATGGACTCGACCACCCGGTACGCCCTCGACGAGTACGAGGGCCCGCTGACCCAGGACCAGCTCCGCCAGAACAATCCGTACAACACCCGCGCGGTCGAGGGTCTCCCACCCGGCGCGATCTCGAATCCGAGTACCTGGGCGATCGAGTCCGCGCTCAGCCCGGCACAGGGCTCGTGGTTCTACTTCGTCTCCATGCCCCAGACGCACGAGACGGTCTTCGCGACCACCGACGCGGAGTTCCAGGACGCGCTGGACGAATACCACCGCCAGGGAGGGGCCGAGTAGCCGTGGTGATCAGCTCTCGTGACCGTGCGGAGCCGGCCGGGCCGGGTCCGCACGCCGGGCGGGCGGCGGTGCTCGGCTCGCCCATCGGTCACTCCCTCTCCCCGGTGCTGCACGCGGCCGCCTACGAACGGCTCGGCCTGGACTGGACCTACACGGCGATCGAGTGCGACGAGGCCGGCCTGCCGGGCATGCTCGACCGCCTGCGCGACGAGCCCGGCTGGGCCGGGGTGTCGCTGACGATGCCGCTCAAGACCGCCGCGGTCGACCTGCTTGACGACGTCGAGCCCACCGCGGCCCTGCTCGGCGCGGTGAACACCGTGGTCGTCCGGGAGGAGGGGCGGCTCGCCGGGTTCAACACCGACGTCGACGGCGTCGGGTACGCGCTGCGGCGGCTCACCGGCGGCGCGGCCCCGGTCCAGCCGCTGGTGCTCGGGGCCGGCGGGACGGCGCGGGCGGTGGTCGCCGCGCTCGCCCGGGCCGGTGCCACCCGGGTCGCGATCGTGGCGCGCCGCCCCGACGCGGTCGCCGAGCTCGTCGGCATCGGCGCCCGGCTCGGCGTCTCGGTCACGGCGCTGCCCTGGGACATCCTCAGCGGCGGGATGCCGGCTGGGCCGGACCTGGTGGTCGCCACGACCCCCGCCGGGGTGACCGACGAGCTCGCGCGTCGCCCGTGGCCGGTGACCTGCGCGTTGCTGGAGCTCCTCTACCACCCCTGGCCCACGGCGCTGGCGGCCTGCGCCTACCGCGGCGGTGCGCGGGTGGTCGGCGGCCTCGAGGTGCTGGCCGGCCAGGCGGTCGGCCAGGTGTGCCACTTCACCGGCCGCCCGGTGGACGAACGGGTCCTGCTCGCCGCCGGCCACGCGGCGCTGTCGGCCCGCGTCGCGAGCCGGATCGGATGAGCCCGGCGGCCGGATGAGCACGGTGGTCAGGTGAACACGGTGGTCGCCGCCACCGTGGCGGCCGCGGTCTGCGCCGCGCTGCCGATCCCGCTGCTGCCCCGGGTCGTCGGCTCCTTCGATCCGGTGGACGGCCGTTTGCCGCGCCGGGCGACCCCCGCGCCGGCCGTGCTCGGCGCCGTCACCGCCGTCCTGATCGCCGCCGTCGCCGCGTCGACCTACCCGCACCCGGGACGTCTGCCCGCGTACCTGTACCTGACGGTCGTCGGGGTCGTGCTTGCCGCCGTGGACCTGCGGGTGCACCGCCTGCCGGACGTGATCGTGCTGCCCTCGTACGCCGTGCTGGCCGCGCTGCTCGCCGTGCCCGCGCTGGCCGAGGGCGCGCCCGGCCGCTGGCCGCGGGCGCTGCTCGCCGGCGCCGTGGCCTGGCTGTTGTACGCGGGTCTGCGCCTGCTGCCGGGGGCCGGGCTGGGGCGGGGGGACGTGAAGCTCGCCGGGCTGCTCGGCGTGGCGACGGGCTGGCTGGGCTGGTCGGCCGTCGTGGTGTGGCTGGTCGCGACGACCATGATCTCCGGTGCGGTGGTCCTCGTGCTGCTGGCGCTGCGCCGCGTGTCCCGCCGTGATCCGATCGCCTACGGCCCGTTTCTGCTGTTCGGGGCGCTGATCGCGGTGCTCGGCGTGGGCTGGGAGCCGGCCGGCTGAGCGATCTCCGGCCCGCGACGGGGGCTCGTACCGGACCGGCCGTGAAAGACTGGCAGGCATGGTGCGTTGGTTGACAGCGGGGGAGTCACACGGCCCCGCACTGGTTGCGACGGTCGAGGGGTTGCCGGCGGGCATCCGGGTGTCCAGCGCGGACATCGGCGCCGAGCTGGCCCGGCGCCGTCTCGGCCACGGTCGCGGCGCCCGGATGAAGTTCGAGCAGGATGAGATCGAGCTGCTCGGCGGCCTGCGGCACGGGGTCAGCCTGGGCGGCCCGGTGAGCGTCGTCGTGCGCAACACCGAGTGGCCGAAGTGGGAGCGGGTGATGGCGCCCGACCCGATCGACCCGGCGGAGCTGGAGGGGTTGGGCCGCAACGCCCCGCTCACCCGCCCGCGCCCGGGTCACGCCGACCTCGCCGGCATGCAGAAGTACGGCTTCGACGACGCGCGGCCGGTGCTGGAGCGGGCGAGCGCCCGGGAGACGGCCGCCCGGGTCGCGCTGGGCACGGTCGCCAGGGCGCTGCTGCGCCAGGCGTACGGCATCGAGGTGGTCTCGCACGTCGTCGCGATCGGCGCGGTCGAGGTGCCACCCGGCACGCCGCCGCCGACCTCGTTGGCCGTCGTCGACGCCGACCCGGTGCGCTGTGCCGACCCGGCCAGCAGCGCGCTCATGGTCGCCGAGATCGACGCCGCCCACCGCGACGCGGACACCCTCGGCGGCATCGTCGAGGTGCTGGCCTACGGCTGCCCGCCGGGGCTGGGGAGCTACGTCCACGGCGACCGCCGGCTCGACGCGCGGCTCGCCGGCGAGCTGATGGGCATCCAGGCGATCAAGGGCGTCGAGTTCGGTGACGGTTTCCGCACCGCGCGCCGGCGCGGATCGGTCGCCCACGACGAGATCGAGCCGCTCGAGGGGCCGGGCCGGCGGGTCCGGCGGGCCAGCGATCGCGCCGGCGGCGTCGAGGGCGGGATGACGACGGGCGAGCCGCTGCGCGTCCGCGCGGCGATGAAGCCGATCTCGTCCCTGTCGAAGCCGCTGGCCACGATCGACGTCGCCACCGGCGACCCGGCGGTCGCCATCGCCCAGCGGTCGGACGTGTGCGCGGTGCCGGCGGCCGGCGTGGTCGCCGAGGCGATGGTCGCCCTCGTGCTCGCCGGCGCGGCGCTGGAGAAGTTCGGCGGCGACTCGGTGGAGGAGACCCGGCGCAACTACGAGGGCTACCTGAAGTCGCTGGCGGTGCGTTGACCATGCGCGCGGAGAGCGGGGCGCGGGCCGACGGGCCGGGGGCAGCTGTGTCCGGCCCGGTCGCCGTGCTGGTCGGCGCGCCGGGGGCGGGTAAGAGCACCGTCGGTATGGCGGTCGCGGCGCGCCTCGGGGTGGCCTTCCGCGACACCGACGCCGATGTCGAGTCGAACCTCGGAATGAGCGTCTCGGACGTGTTCCTGGAGCACGGCGAGGAGTACTTCCGCGCGGCGGAGCGGGCGGCGGTGCTGACCGCCCTGGCCGAGCACCCGGGTGTGCTCGCCCTGGGCGGCGGGGCAGTGCTGGACGCCGGCGTCCGCGCGGAGCTGGCCCGGCACTGGGTCGTCTACCTCGACGTGACCGCGTCTGACGCGGCGAAGCGGGTCGGGCTCGCGCGCGACCGGCCGCTGCTCGTGGAGGGCCCGCGGACCCGGCTGGCCGCGCTGCTGAAGGCCCGCCGTCCGCTGTACGAGGAGGTGGCCGCGATCACCGTGGACACCGCCGCCCTCGGGATCGACGACGTCGTCGCCGCGATCCTGATCGAGCTCGCCGGGAGGGCGGGGCACTGATGTGCGCGATGAAGGTTTCCGACATGGTCCGCATCCAGGTCACCCCGTCCGGTGACCGGGCCTACGACGTGGTGCTGGGCGAGGGCGCCCTCTGCGAGCTACCGGCGCTGGCCGCGGGGCGCACCCGGGTCATGGTCATTCACCCGCGAGCGCTGCGGGCCACCGCCGCGGCGGTCATCGCCGAGCTGCGGGCCGGCGCCGGTGCCGGCGTCGAGACGCACGCGTTCGAGGTGCCGGACGGCGAGGAGGCCAAGCAGCTGCGGGTCGCGGGCGCCTGCTGGGACGCCCTCGGCCGTGTCGGCTTCACCCGCGACGACCTGGTGGTCGGGCTCGGCGGCGGGACGACGACCGACCTGGCCGGGTTCGCCGCGGCGGGCTGGCTGCGTGGTGTCGACGTCATCCAGGTGCCCACCACCGTGCTCGGGATGGTCGATGCGGCGGTCGGCGGCAAGACGGGTATCGACATCGAGGCGGGCAAGAACCTCGTCGGCGCCTTCCACCAGCCGCTGGCGGTGCTCTGTGACCTGTCGACCCTGGCCAGTTTGCCGGCGGTCGAGGTCCGGGCCGGGCTCGCCGAGGTCGTCAAGGCCGGGTTCATCGCCGATCCGCGCATCCTCGAGCTGCTGGAGGCCGATCCGACCGGGTCGGCGCGGCTGCCCGAGCTCGTCGAGCGGTCGATCCGGGTCAAGGCGGCGGTGGTGTCCGGCGACCCGCGCGAGGCCGGCCGGCGCGAGATCCTGAACTACGGGCACACCCTCGCCCACGCGATCGAGAAGGTCGAGAACTTCTCCTGGCGGCACGGCGCGGCGGTCTCGGTCGGCATGGTCTTCGCCGCCGAGCTCTCCCGGCTCGTCGCCGGGCTCGACCGCGCGACCGCCGATCGCCACCGCGAGCTGCTGCGGGCCATCGGGCTGCCGGTGGAGTACCGGGGGGACCGCTGGCCGGCGTTGCTCGACGCGATGCGGGTCGACAAGAAGACCCGGGGCCGGCGGTTGCGTTTCGTTGTGCTCGAAGCGCTCGGCCGGCCGCGCGGATTCGACGATCCCGAGCCCGGCCTGCTGCTGGCCGCGTACGGCTCGGTCGCCGCGGGCGGTGTGAGCGCTACCGGGAGCTGACCGTTCGGCTGGCACCGCGCGTGGTCCGCCGTGGGCTGCGAGGCGGCCATGCCCTCGATCTGTAGACTTTGCCGCGGCCTGACCCGGTGACGGGCGGCGGGCCGGCGATCGACCAGCTGACGGTCGGTCGACAACACGGCGATCGGTCATACGGCGATTAGGCCTACGGCGATCGGCCGGACGGCGACCGGAACGGAGAGACACGCGCAGTGGCGACAACGAACGACCTGAAGAACGGCATGACGCTCGACATCGACGGGGTGTTGTGGAACGTCGTCGGATTCCAGCACGTCAAGCCGGGCAAGGGCGGGGCGTTCGTCCGGACGACGCTGAAGAACGTGCTCACCGGCAAGGTGGTCGACCGGACGTTCAACGCCGGAATCAAGGTGGACGTCGCGACCGTCGACCGCCGCGAGATGACCTACCTCTACCGTGACGGCGCCGACTTCGTGTTCATGGACAGCGAGTCGTACGACCAGATCCCGGTCCCTCCGGGAGTGGTCGGCGGGGTTGCCGACTACATGCTGGAGAACACGATTGCCACCGTCGCGCTGCACGACGACGCGCCGCTGTACGTCGAGCTTCCGGCGAGCGTCGAGCTGACCATCTCCGCGACGGACCCGGGCGTCCAGGGCGACCGCTCGACCGGCGGCACCAAGCCGGCGACGCTCGAGACCGGCGCGAACATCCAGGTGCCGCTGTTCATCACCACCGGCGAGAAGGTCAAGGTCGACACCCGCGACGGCCGGTACCTGGGCCGGGTGACGAGCTGAGCGCCAGGTCCAAGGCCCGCAAGCGGGCGCTGGACGTCCTCTACGAGGCGGACATGCGCTCGGTGCGGGCGATGGAGACCCTTGCCGCGCACCGGGCGCAGGCCGACCCGCCGGTGCCGGACTACACCTCGGACCTCGTCGAGGGCGTGGTGGCCCACCTGGCCGAGATAGACGCGCACATCGCCCGGTTCGCCCAGGGCTGGACACTGGACCGGATGCCCCCGGTGGACCGGAACATCCTCCGGATCGCGGTGCTGGAGCTGTTCTGGCGTTCCGACGTGCCGGACCGGGTCGTGATCGACGAGGCGGTGCGGCTGGCCAAGACGATCTCCACCGAGCGGTCGCCGGCATTCGTCAACGGCCTGCTGGCGAGCCTGCTCAAGGAGAAACCGGTGCCGGAGGGAAGCCCTCGGGCAGCTGGGGCGGCTGAGGCCGTGGGCGGCGAGTCGGCCGAGGCCTGAGCTCGCGTACCGAGGCTCGCGCCTGAGTCTGCGCGGTGTCCCGGTACGTCACGGATGTGACGTACCGGGTCGTCCCCCAGAAGATCCCTGGTGCTGGTGCTGGTGCTGTGCGTGCCACCGCTGGGTGGTGGAGCGGAGCGACGGTACCCCCCGGTGACCGTCCGCCCGTGGTGCCTGGTGCGTCCGGATGCCCGGGCCGGGCATCCGGGTGTGGAACCAGCCGACAGCGGGACTAGGCGTCCGACGCGGCCGGCTCGCTGCCCTGCTCCGGTGAGAGAACACCCCAGGACACGAGCTGCTCGGTGAGCTTGCTCGGGGAGGTGTCGTAGATGACCGCGAGGGAACGCAGGTCCTCGTAACGGATTGAGAGCACCCGGCCGTTGTAGTCGCCGCGCTGGCTCTGGATGGTGGCCGCGTACCGCGCGAGCGGACCGCCCTGCTCCTTGGGAACCTGCGCGAGACGTTCAAGGTCGAGGACGATGCGCGGGGACTGCTCGAGGGGCGCCACGGTGGAGCCTTCGGGGAGCAGCTCCCCTACCGGCACGCCGTAGAACTCGGCCAGTTCAGACAGGCGCTGGACGGTGACGGCGCGGTCTCCACGCTCGTAGGAGCCCACCACGACGGCCTTCCAGCGACCGTGCGACTTCTCCTCGACGCCATGAAGCGAGAGCCCCTGCTGGGTGCGTATCGCGCGCAGCCGAGCACCGAGCGCCTTCGCATAGTCGGACATCGAAGTGCCCACTCCTGTCGTGGTCGATCAGCTGGAACCGGGGCTCTTGCCGCCGGCGGTTACCGATAGTAGTGCCCGCCAGGTTGAGGCTCGACACCCGGGGGGTCGTGTCGCCTCTTTCTTTGTACCACTTTCTGTAGCCTCCTGGTTGCGGCTGGCATTAGCGCCGCTGGTACTTCCCGGATGGGGCGCCGGCCGGTGCGTTTCGTCTATCTACGGTGACGTGTAGTGACGATTTTGATGCTCGGTATGCGGAGCATCGTGACCCGTGTCACTCTCAGCAACGGCTCTCGCGGGCTGGTCGAAGCGTCCGCGGAATCCGTCCGTACCGGGCCGACGTCTTGCGTGGCCCCGGCCCTCAGGCCTGCTCGACCGGTCCCTTGGGCCCGGAGGCGGCTGGTACCGTCGCGTTGACCGCTCCTTTAAGGACCGTCCAGTGAGGCGGGGAAGGAGGGACACCTCGTGGCCTCGGCCGCACAAGGCGACCCTGCCCGGAACACGACCGGGCGTACCGGGCGTACCGCCCGTCCACGGGACGAGCTCCGTGCCGGGACGGCCGATGTGAGCAGCACCCCCACCGGGTCCGAGGGGCTCACCGGGTCCGAGGGGCTCGGCATCACCCGCACCGTGCTCTCCGCCGCCGACATGAACCGGGTCGTGAGCCGGATGGCGCACCAGGTGCTGGAGAAGACCTCCGGCGGTGACGGCGTGGTCCTGCTCGGCATCCCGACCCGCGGCGTGCCGCTCGCGGAGCGGCTGGCGCGCCGGGTGGCCGCGGTCGAGGGCGTGACCCTTCCCGTGGGCTCCCTGGACCCGACGATGTACCGGGACGACCTGCGGCTGCGCGGCGTGCGCCCGCTCGAGGTGACCGAGATCCCCGACTGCGGGGTCGATGGGATGGTCGTCGTCCTGGTCGACGACGTCCTCTACTCCGGGCGCACCGTCCGGGCCGCGCTCGACGCACTGTCCGCCTATGGCCGCCCCCGCGCTGTGCAGCTCGCCGTCCTGGTCGACCGGGGCCACCGCGAGCTGCCCATCCGCGCCGACTACGTGGGGAAGAACATGCCCACCTCGCGCCGCGAGTCGGTCGCCGTCCGGCTCCGGGAGGTAGACGGCGCCGACGCCGTCCTCATCGTCTCGTCGGACGCGCCGTGACCGCGCACACGACCCCGCGCCGCCGCCCGAGGTGGTGAATGTGATGAACCATCTGCTTTCCACCGCGGATCTCAAGCTCGACGACGCGCTACTGGTGCTCGACACGGCGGACCGCATGGCGCGGGTCGCGGACGCGCCGGTCCGCAAGCTGCCGACGCTGCGCGGCCGGACCGTGGTCAATCTGTTCTTCGAGGACTCCACCCGTACCCGCACGTCCTTCGAGGTCGCCGCCAAGAGGCTGTCGGCAGATGTGATCAATTTTTCGGCCCGGGGGTCAAGCGTGTCGAAGGGCGAGAGCCTGAAGGACACAGCGCAGACCCTCGAGGCGATGGGCGCGGACGCCGTCGTCTGTCGTCATCCCGCGAGCGGCGCCCCGCACCGGCTGGCCAGCTGGGTGCGCGGCAGCGTCGTGAACGCCGGTGACGGTACGCACGAGCACCCCACCCAGGCGCTGCTCGACGCCTTCACCATCCGCCGCCGGCTCGGCCGGCTGGACGGGCTGGCCGTGACGATCGTCGGGGATGTCCTGCACTCGCGGGTTGCCCGCTCCAACGTCTGGCTGCTGACGACCCTCGGCGCGCGGGTGACCGTGGTCGCCCCGCCCACGCTGCTGCCGCTCGGTATCTCCGGGTGGCCCGTCGAGGTGTCCTACGACCTCGAGTCGGTCCTGCCCAAGAGCGACGTGGTCATGATGTTGCGTGTGCAGCGGGAGCGGATGTCCGCGGCGTTCTTCCCGACCGAGCGGGAGTACAGCCGCCGTTACGGCCTCGACGCGGACCGGGCCGCGCTCATGCCCGAGCACGCCCTGGTCATGCACCCCGGGCCGATGGTCCGCGGGATGGAGATCGCCTCCTCGGTGGCCGACTCGCCGCGCTCGACGGTGGTCGAGCAGGTCGCGAACGGCGTGAGCGTCCGCATGGCCGTCCTCTACCTGCTGCTCGGCGGCAGCGGCGCCGAACGGGAGTCCTCATGACATCGGTGATCGTGGTGCGTGGCGTCCGTCCGCTGGGTGGTGACGCGCGGGATCTGGTGATCGCCGACGGGACGATCGCCGCGGTCGCGCCGGCCGGGGGCGGCGAGCGCACCGGCGTCGTGGCCGAGGCCGCCGCGGGCTCCGCCGACGGGACCCGTCCCGCCCCCCTGGTCGTCGACGCCACCGGGCTCGTGGCGCTGCCCGGGCTGGTCGACCTGCACACCCACCTGCGCGAGCCTGGCCGGGAGGACGCCGAGACGGTCGACTCCGGTACCCGCGCGGCGGCGCTCGGCGGCTACACGACGGTGTTCGCGATGGCCAACACCGACCCCGTCGCCGACACCGCCGGGGTGGTCGAGCAGGTGTGGCGGCTCGGCCAGGACGCCGGGCACTGCGACGTGCGCCCGGTCGGCGCGGTGACCAGGGGGCTCGCCGGCGAGCGGCTCGCCGAGCTGGGCGCCATGGCCTCCTCCGCGGCGGCGGTCCGGATGTTCTCCGACGACGGTCACTGTGTGTCCGACGCGTTGCTCATGCGCCGCGCGCTGGAGTACGTCAAGGCTTTCGACGGTGTGATCGCGCAGCACGCGGAGGAGCCGAGGCTGACCGCCGGGGCGCAGATGAACGAGGGCGCCATGGCCGCGCGGCTGGGCCTGCCCGGCTGGCCGGCCGTCGCAGAGGAGGCGATCATCGCCCGGGACGCCCTGCTGACCGGGCACGTCGGGTCGCGCCTGCACATCTGCCACGTGTCCACGGCGGGCTCGGTCGAGCTCATCCGGTGGGCCAAGGCGAAGGGCTGGCGGGTGACCGCGGAGGTCACCCCGCACCACCTGCTGCTCACCGAGGAGCTCGTCGCCTCGTACGACCCGGTGTACAAGGTCAATCCGCCGCTGCGCACCGAGGCCGACACAGAGGCACTGCGAGCCGGGCTCGCGGACGGCACGATCGACTGTGTGGCCACCGATCACGCCCCGCACGCCTCCGAGGACAAGGAGACGGAGTGGGCCGCCGCCCGGCCCGGGATGCTCGGCCTCGAGACGGCGCTGTCCATCGTGATCCAGACCATGGTCGAAACCGGCCGGCTCGACTGGGCCGGTGTCGCCGACCGGATGGCGTTGGCGCCGGCCCGGATCGGCGCCGTCGCCGACATGCCGCGTGACCCGGCGAGCTTCGCCCAGGTGGGCGTGCCCGCCACCCTGACCCTGCTCGACCCGGAGGCGCGACGGGTGATCGATCCACTCGCCGTCGCCAGCCGGAGCAGCAACACTCCGTACGGTGGCCGCACGCTGCCCGGTGCCATCCGGGCGACGTTCCTGCGAGGCCGGCCCACCGTGCTCGACGGGAAGATCATATGACCTCCGCCTCACGATCCACATCCCTGCCGGGGATCACCCCGTTCGCGCTGGCCGGCCCCGTGCTGGCCGCCGGTGGCAAGGATCAGACGGGCCTGCACCTGCTCCTCGCCTTCGGCCTGTTGCTGCTGGTCGTGGCAGTCGTGGGCGCGATGCGACGGGCTTGGCGCGGCCGTGCGCAACAGCAGGAGGAGAACCTGCCGGACCTGCCCGAGCCGCCGGAGCAGACCGGGAACGTGCTGGCCGCCCCGCTGCGTGGGCGCTACCTCGGCACGGTGGACGCCGGCCACTGGCGGGAGTGGATCGCCGCGCGCGGCCTGGCCGGGCACGACGGCGACTACATCGCCGTCTACGAGCTTGGAGTGCGGGTCGACCGGGACGGCGAGGCGTTCTGGATCCCCCGGGAGGCCGTGCGGGGCGCCCGTCTCGAGCGGGCGCACGCCGGGAAGGTCGCCGCGCCGAGCCGGCTGATCGTGGTCGCGTGGTCGTTCGAGGGCCGGGAACTGGAGGCCGGCTTCCGCGGCGAGGACCGGGCCCGCCAGCCGAAGGTCGTCCGCTCCGTGCACGACCTCATCGGGCCGGCGCCCGCCCAGCCGATGTCCGGCGACATCACCTCGCCGCACGCCCTGCCCCGGCCGCGCAACCGGCTGCGGCCCCGCGTGCCGGCGCCGGCACGCCCGGCCGAGCCCGGCGCGCCGGCCGCCGCGGCCCCCGCCCGCGGGCAGCGTCCTGATCTCGCCGCGGTGGCTCCGGGCGGGCCCGCGACGATGCCGATCCCGGTCAACGGCCGCCAGCCCCGGTCGGAGCGGGCCGGGTGGCGCCGCGGTGGCGCCGCGGCCAGTCAGGGCGCCGCCGCCGAGACCCACGCCGGCCAGCGCGGATACGGCGCGGAGGCGCCCGGCACGGGCGCCTCCGGCGGCTACGACACCGCTGCCCACGGGACGGGTGCCCTTGGGACGGGTGCCCAGGACACGGGCGCCTACGACATCCGCGCCCACGTCACCGGAGCGCACAGCATCAGTACCGACAGCACCGGCGCCCACGGCACCGGTGCGTACGGCGCCGCCGCGTACGACACCGGCTCCCATCGTGCTGGCGGGTACGGGACGGGCTCGCACCGGACGGGTGCGTACGACACCGGCGGTTACCGGCCAGGTGCCCACGACGTGGGCGCCCAGGGCTCCCAGGCCGTGAGCGGCGGGACGGCCGGCTACGACACCGCCGGCTACAGCACAGCCGGCTATGACACGGCCGGGTACGGGACTGACAGCTACGACCTGCGACGCCAGGGCACCGGCGGGCTGGACGCGCGCGGCCACGCCACCGGCGGGTACGGGCGCCCCGGCGCCCCCGGGCCGGCCGCTCCCGACCAGGGGGCGCTCGACTCGGCCGCGTACCACCTGGGTGCCGGCGACGCCGGCGTCCACAGCTCGGGTGCCTACAGCTCGGGTGCCTACAACTCCGGCGCCTACGGCTCCGGTGCCAACGACACGGGTGCCCACGACTCGCGTGGATACGGCCAGGGCGCATATGACCAGGGCCGGCGCGACCCGGGCGGACGTGACCAGGGTGGATACGACCGGGAGGCGTACGCCTCCCGCGGCCGGGCCGGCACGCCGCCGGCCGGCGGCGTGCCGGGTGACCAGGGGAACTACTGGCGGACCGGCGCCGACCCGGCGGAGCGGCCGCGCGACCAGGGGACCGACGCGTTCACCGCACCGCCTGGTGAGGCCTCGTACCGACGGGAGGAGTACCCGTGACAGCGGCGCCCTGGCGGTCTGCCAGGGGTGGAGGGGGCCTGGCCGGCGGCCGGGCACGACGGATCGATGCGGGGGTGAGCCGGTGACCGGCTTGGACAGGCAGCCGGCTCCGCCGGAGCGGGAACAGGCCCGGCGCGGGCCGGGAGCGCCCCGCCGCGCGGTGCTCATGCTCGAGGACGGCCGGAGCTTCGCCGGGGACGCGTTCGGCTCGGTCGGCGAGGCGTTCGGCGAGGCGGTCTTCTCCACCGGGATGACCGGCTACCAGGAGACCCTCACCGACCCGTCGTTCCACCGTCAGGTCGTGATCATGACGGCGCCGCACATCGGCAACACCGGGGTGAACGACACCGACTACGAGTCCGACCGCATCCAGGTGGCCGGCTTCGTCGTGCGGGACCCGAGCCGGCTGGCGTCGAACTGGCGCGCCCAGCGCACCCTGGACGACGAGCTCGAGAACGCCGGCGTGGTCGGGATCAGCGGGGTCGACACCCGCGCGCTGACCCGTCACCTGCGCGAGCGCGGCGCGATGCGGTGCGGGGTCAGCAGCACCGACACCGATCTCGACTCGCTGCTCGACCGGGTGCGGGCGTCGCCGGAGATGGTCGGCGCGGACCTCGCCCCGGAGGTCAGCACGGACCAGCCCTATGTCGTCGAGGCGCGGTCGGGCCTGCCGGTCTTCACCGTCGCCGCGCTGGACCTGGGCATCAAGCGGAACACCCCGCTCTCCATGGCCGCGCTGGGCTGCGAGGTGCACGTGCTGCCGGCCCGCAGCACGGCCGCCGAGCTGCTGGCCCTCTCGCCCGACGGGGTCTTCCTCTCGAACGGCCCGGGTGACCCGGCCCGCGCGGACTACGCGGTCGAGACGCTCACCGGGGTGCTGGAGGCCGGTGTCCCGGTCTTCGGGATCTGTTTCGGCAACCAGGTCCTCGCCCGGGCGCTGGGCTTCGAGACGTACAAGCTGACCTACGGCCACCGCGGCGTGAACCAGCCGGTCGCCGACACCCGGACCGGCCGGATCGCGGTCACCAGCCACAACCACGGCTTCGCGGTGCGCGCGCCGCTGACCGGTACGACCGACACCCCCTACGGGCGGGTCGAGGTGAGCCACGTGGCGCTCAACGACGACGTGGTGGAGGGCCTGACCTGCCTGGACGTGCCGGCGTTCAGTGTCCAGTTCCATCCCGAGGCGGCGCCTGGCCCACACGACGCCCAGGGACTGTTCGACCGGTTCTGCGGCCTGATGGCGGCCGGCCGGCGGAAGCGGGGAGAAGGCTGATGCCCAGGCGCGAGGACCTGCGCTCCGTGCTGGTGATCGGCTCCGGGCCGATCGTCATCGGCCAGGCGTGCGAGTTCGACTATTCCGGGACGCAGGCGTGCCGGGTGCTGCGGGCCGAGGGCCTGCGGGTGATCCTGGTCAACAGCAACCCGGCCACGATCATGACGGACCCGGAGATCGCCGACGCGACCTACGTCGAGCCGATCACGCCGGACATCGTCACGAAGATCATCGAGCGGGAGCGGCCGGACGCCATCCTGGCCACCATGGGCGGGCAGACGGCGTTGAACACGGCGGTCGCCCTGCACGACGCCGGGGTGCTCGAGCGCTTCGGCGTCCGGCTCATCGGCGCCAACATCGACGCGATCCGCTCCGGTGAGGACCGGCAGGCCTTCAAGGACATCGTCGCCTCCGTCGACGGCGAGACGGCCCGCAGCGCGATCTGCACGACCGTGGCGGAGTGCCTGGCCGCGGCCGAGGAGTTCTCCTACCCGGTCGTGGTGCGGCCGAGCTACACCCTCGGCGGTGCCGGCAGCGGGTTCGCCCACGACCCCGACGAGCTGCGCCGGATGTCCGCGGACGGGCTGGCGGCCAGCCCGACCACCGAGGTGCTCGTCGAGGAGTCGGTGCTCGGCTGGAAGGAGTTCGAGCTCGAGCTCATGCGGGACCGCGCCGACAACGTGGTCGTCGTGTGTTCGATCGAGAACATCGACCCGATGGGCGTGCACACCGGTGACTCGGTGACCGTCGCCCCGGCGATGACCCTGACCGACCGCGAGTACCAGCGCATGCGGGACATGTCGATCGCCGTCATGCGCGCCGTCGGGGTCGACGCGGGCGGCTGCAACATCCAGTTCGCGGTCGACCCGGCCACCGGACGTCTCGTCGTCATCGAGATGAACCCGCGTGTGTCCCGTTCGTCCGCGCTGGCCTCGAAGGCGACCGGCTTCCCGATCGCGAAGATCTCGGCCAAGCTGGCGCTGGGCTACACCCTCGACGAGATCCCCAACGACATCACCCGCACCACCCCGGCGGCCTTCGAGCCGACCCTCGACTACGTCGTGGTGAAGGTGCCGCGCTTCGCGTTCGAGAAGTTCCCGGGCGCCGACACGATGCTGACCACGACGATGAAGTCCGTCGGGGAGGCGATGGGGGTCGGGCGCAGCTTCGCCGAGGCCCTGCAGAAGGCGCTGCGCTCGATGGAGCAGTCGGGCCTGGCGTTCACCTTCGACCCGCCGGGCCGGTCCGCGGCGGAGCTGCTCGACGCGGCCCGCACCCCGCACGACGGGCGGCTGCACACCGTCCAGCAGGCGCTGCTGGCCGGCGCGACGCCCGCCGAGGTGACCGATGCCACCGGCATCGACCCCTGGTTCGTCGACCAGATCGTGTTCATCAACGAGATCGCCGCGTCGCTGGTCCGCAACCCGGACGGCATCCGCCGCGCCAAGCGCGCCGGGTTCTCCGACGCCCAGCTCGCGGGCCTGCTCGGCACCAAGGAGGACGTGGTCCGGTCGTTCCGGCACCGGGCGGGCATCCGTCCCGTCTACAAGACGGTCGACACCTGCGCCGCCGAGTTCGCCTCCGCGACGCCGTACCACTACTCGTCCTACGACTCCGAGACCGAGGTCGCGCCGAGCGAGAAGCCCCGGGTGATCGTGCTCGGCAGCGGGCCGAACCGGATCGGGCAGGGCATCGAGTTCGACTACGCCTGTTGCCACGCGGTGATGGCGCTCTCCGAGGCCGGCTACGAGACCGTGATGGTCAACTGCAACCCGGAGACGGTCTCCACCGACTACGACACCGCCGACCGCCTCTACGTCGAGCCGTTGACCGTCGAGGACGTCCTGGAGGTCGTGCACGCCGAGTCGCAGGCGGGGCCGCTGGCCGGGGTGATCGTGTCGCTGGGCGGCCAGACCCCGCTGGGCATCGCCGCCGCGCTCGCCGACGCCGGCGTCCCGCTCGTCGGCACGCCACCGAAGGCGATCCACCTCGCGGAGGACCGCGGCCAGTTCGGGCAGGTGCTCGCCGCCGCCGGCCTGCCCTCGCCGCCGCACGGGGTGGCCACCTCCTACGCCGAGGCGCGCACGGTCGCGGACCGGATCGGCTACCCGGTGCTGGTGCGGCCGTCCTACGTGCTCGGCGGGCGGGGCATGGAGATCGTCTACGACGACCCGATGCTGCGCGACTACATCGAGCGCGCCACGCAGATCTCGCCGGAGCATCCGGTGCTGGTGGACCGCTTCCTCGACGACGCGGTCGAGATCGACGTGGACGCGCTCTACGACGGCTCCGAGCTCTACCTCGCGGGCGTGATGGAGCACATCGAGGAGGCCGGGGTGCACTCCGGCGACTCCGCCTGCGCGCTGCCGCCGATCACCCTCGGGCGCTCGGAGCTCGACCGGATCCGCGAGTCCACCCGGCTGATCGCCGAGGGGGTGGGCGTGCGCGGGCTGCTCAACGTGCAGTACGCGCTGCAGTCCGACGTGCTCTACGTGCTGGAGGCCAACCCGCGCGCGTCGCGCACGGTGCCGTTCGTCTCCAAGGCGACGGCCGTGCCGCTGGCCAAGGCCGCGGCCCGGGTGATGCTCGGCGCCACCGTGCCCGAGCTGCGGGCCGAGGGCCTGCTGCCGGAGTACGGCGACGGCGCCACCCTGCCGCTGGACTCGCATATCTCGGTCAAGGAGGCCGTGCTGCCCTTCGGCCGGTTCCGGGACGCGGGCGGCCGCGGGGTGGACACGGTGCTCGGCCCGGAGATGCGCTCCACCGGCGAGGTGATGGGCATCGACGACGGCTTCGGTACCGCGTACGCCAAGTCGCAGGCCGCGGCCTACGCGTCGCTGCCGACCTACGGACGGGTGTTCGTCTCCGTCGCCAACCGCGACAAGCGTGCGATGATCTTCCCGATCAAACGGCTGGCGGACCTCGGCTTCGTCGTCTACGCGACCGAGGGCACCGCCGACGTGCTGCGCCGCAACGGGGTCAAGGCCGTGGTTCTCGGCAAGCATCGGGCTCCCAGCGAGAACCTCATCGACTGCGTCGAAATGATCATGTCTGGCCAGATCGACCTGGTCATCAACACGCCGTGGGGTGTCGGGCCACGGCTGGACGGATACGAGATCCGCACCGCCTGTGTCAGCGCCGGGGTGCCCTGCATCACCACCATTCAGGGCGCCGCCGCGTGCGTGCAGGGTATCGAGTCGCTCGTAAGGGGCGAACTGGGGGTGCGGCCGCTGCAGGAGTACCACGCGGCCCTGCGGTCGACCTGGGGGACGACCCCCGAGGGACTGCCGGGTGCGACCTCCGGCTCGGGCTCCCGGGCGCGGGGGGCGCGGCCGGGACCCGCGCCGGGCGCCGGGTCGGGATCCGGCTCGGCCGGCGGGGCGCCCGCCTCGACCGTGGCGGACCGGTGACCTCGTCGGGCGCCCCCCGCCGGTGGACGCCACCGGCGGGTCGCGCCCCGATCGCGGTCGCGCTCGACGCTCCGGACGCCGCCACCGCACTGGGCTGGGCCCGTGAGGTGGCGCCGCACGTCGCCGTGCTGAAGATCGGTCTGGAGCTCTTCTACCGGGCCGGGCCGACGATCGTGACTGCGCTGCGTGACGAAGGGCTGCTCGCTCCGGCTCGGCCGGCGCAGCCCGCGGCGTCCGCTCGGGTGGTGAGTTCCGTCACGGGGGGTGATGTGGCGGACGGCTGGAGTGAGCCGCGCGGCTCCGCGGCGCCCGAGCTCTTCCTCGACCTGAAGCTCCACGACATCCCGGCGACCGTGGCCGGCGGGATGCGCTCGCTGGCCACGCTGGCACCTCGCTTCGTGACCGTGCATGCGGCCGGCGGCGCGGCCATGGTGCGCGCCGCGGTCGACGCCGGGCCCGATGTTCATGTAACCGCGGTCACGGTGCTGACGTCGCTGGACGCCGCCACGCTCGCCGCCGTCGGGCTGTCCGGACCGCCCTCGGACGCCGTCCGCAGGCTCGCGGTGCTCGCCGTGGAGGCCGGTGCGCGGGCACTCGTCTGCAGCCCGAAAGAGGTCTCTGTGGTCCGCGCGGAGCTTGGTGAAACTGTGACTCTGGTCACGCCTGGAGTGCGTCCAGAGGGGTCTGAGCGGGCTGACCAGGTCCGGGTCGCCACCCCGGAACGGGCACTCGCCGACGGTTCGGACCTCCTCGTGATCGGCCGTCCGATCACCTCCGCGGCCGATCGGGCCGTGGCCGCCGCCACTATCGCCACCAGGGTTACTCCACTCCGGTAGGCCCTTGACCTGCGCAAACGCCACTACGGGTGGATCTGGGCCGCTCTGGGTGCCCGAGTACCGGTACGGTGGGGCCGCTACGGACCGAATGCGTCCGGCGCGTGCGACGCAGGTCATTCATCCGGGCAAAGGCTGTGTCTTGTGGGGACAATGCGGGGTACCCCCGTGATGCAGCTCCGGCTGGACCGAGGAGCCTCTTCCTCGCTAGTTTGCGCGGCGCGATCACCGAATTGAGGAGGCGTACCCGTGACCCTGCCGCCCCTGACGCCCGAGCAGAGGGCCGCCGCCCTCGAGAAAGCCGCGCTGGCCCGTAAGCAGCGCGCCGAACTCAAGGAGCGGTTGAAGAAGGGGGAGATCAGTCTTGCCGCCGTTCTCGAGCTGGCGGACAGCGATGAGGTCGTCGGCAAGATGAAGGTTTCCGCGGTCTTGGAGTCGCTTCCCGGAGTGGGCCGTGTTCGGGCCCAGAAGATCCGGGAGCGTCTCGGTATCAGCCCGACCCGCCGTTTGCGCGGGCTCGGGGCCAAGCAGCGTGCCGCGCTCCTCGAGGAGTTCGGCACGGGCGCCTGAGTGTGGCGTGATGCATAGGCGTTCCGATTGCCGGGTCGTTGGTAACGGCCCGTAACGGGCGCCGCCGGAAGGTGTTGAGGCCGCGAGGCGTCGACACGTTCCGGTGCCGTCGGCGTTCATTGCGTCGCGGATTCGCGTCACTCGATCAATCGCCGGCGGGCCGTGAGGAGTTCTCGCCGAATGTCCTGGGACTAAAGTCCCAGGGGTTCGGTGATGGCGATCCCGATCCGTTTGGCGTGCACCGGCCGGGGCCACCCGTGTGGTCACCCGACCGGGTTCCCATTGACGGCCGCATACCATCGGGGTGAACGGGGGAACCCGTCCTTTGATGGCATCCTGATGACGATGGTCCGTTGGCTGACGGTAGGGGACGGCGGGCGCCGGGGGGCGCCGGGCCGGCCGTCGCCGGCGTGGCCCGCCCGCCCCGCCTGAACCTGCGTGACCCGGTGGAGGGGCTCTAAGGTGTCGGGATGGGACTGACCGTGTTGTCGGGGCCGTCCGGAGTGGGGAAGGGCACGGTCGTCGCCGCCGTCCGCCGGCTGCACCCCGAGGTGTGGGTGTCGGTGAGCGTGACGACGCGAGCGCCGCGGCCGGGCGAGACGGACGGCGTCGAGTACCACTTCGCCGACGCGGAGGAGTTCGCCCACATGGTCAAGGTGGGGGAGTTCGTCGAGCACGCGATGTTCGCGGGGCACGCCTACGGCACTCCTCGGGGACCGCTCGAGGAGCGGCTGGCACAGGGCGTTCCCTGCCTGCTGGAGATCGAGCTGCAGGGCGCCCGGCAGGTCCGGTCGGCAATGCCGGGCGCCCGGTTCGTCTTCCTGGCCCCGCCCACCTGGGACGAGCTCGTCCGTCGCCTGACCGGTCGGGGCACGGAGGCACCTGATGTGATCCGCCGACGCCTCGACCGGGCACGCATCGAGCTGGCGGCCGAGACGGAGTTCGACGAGGTCGTCGTGAACGACGAGGTCACGGCCGCCGCCGCGAAGCTGGTGGGGCTGATGACCGGTCGCCCGCGGGACGCGCACCGCGCTGCGGACGTCCCGTGACCGGCGGCTCGGCGCTCCACCTCCCGGGGACGCGCGATCTCCGGGGCACCCACGGCCCGGCGGCGAACGGCTCGGTGACGGGCTGTACCGGTTGCGGCTGTACTGTTGTCCGGGACAGGGCTCGGCCCAGGCCGCCCACGGCGCGCCTGGAGCCGCCCGACCGCCCCACCCCGGAAGGACACCGTGTCCGGTACTGTCGCCCAGCCCGAGGGCATCACGAACCCGCCGATCGACGAGCTGCTCGAGGCCACCGACTCGAAGTACAGCCTCGTCATCTACGCGGCGAAGCGGGCCCGCCAGATCAACGCCTACTACTCCCAGCTCGGCGAGGGCCTGCTGGAGTACGTCGGCCCGCTGGTGGAGACGACCAGCGCCCAGGAGAAGCCGCTGTCGATCGCGCTCCGCGAGATCAACTCCGGTCTGCTCACGCACGAGACGATCACCGACCCGCTGCCGCCGATCTCCTGACCCACGCGGCCTCCGCGGCTCGCGTCCGTCTCGCCGGCCCTGCCCGTCCTGCCCGCCTCGGTTGTTCCGCGTGACAGGCGGCGGGGCGGGGATGCGCGGCGGTGGTTCGGCCGGGGCGGCGCGGCGGCCGCGGGTCGTGCTCGGCGTGTCCGGCGGCATCGCCTCGTACAAGGCCGTCGAGGTGCTGCGCCAGCTGACCGAGTCCGGCCACGACGTCCGCGTCGTGCCGACGGCTGCGGCGCTGCGTTTCGTCGGCGAGGTCACCTGGGCGGCGCTGTCCGGCCAGCCGGTGGTGACCGACCTGTTCACCGACGCCGAGGACGTGGCGCACGTCCGGGTCGGGCGCGAGGCCGACCTGGTGCTGATCGTGCCCGCCACCGCGGACCTGATGGCGCGGGCCGCGGCGGGCCGGGCGGACGACCTGCTCACCGGCACGTTGCTCACAGCCACCTGCCCGGTGCTGTTCGCCCCCGCCATGCACACCGAGATGTGGCAGCACCCGGCGACCCGCGCCAACGTCGCCCTGCTCCGCGAGCGGGGCGCCCTCGTGCTGGAACCGGCCGTCGGCCGGCTGACCGGTGCCGACTCCGGGCCGGGCCGGCTGCCGGAGCCCACCGAGATCGCCTCGGTCGCCCGGGCGGTTCTCGCCCGCGGGCGTGACGGCATGCGGCCCGACCTCGCCGGCCGCCACGTGCTCGTCAGCGCCGGTGGCACCCGCGAGTACCTCGACCCGGTGCGGTTCCTCGGTAACGCCTCCAGCGGCCGGCAGGGATACGCGCTGGCCCGCGCGGCGGTGGCCCGCGGCGCGGCGGTCACCGTCGTGGCCGCCAACGTCGCCCTGCCCGACGTGGCCGGCGCGACCACGGTGCCGGTGGGCTCGGCCGAACAGCTGCGGGCGGCCGTGCACGACGCCGCCCCCCGCGCCGACGTCGTGGTCATGGCGGCGGCGGTGGCCGATTTCCGGCCCGCCACCGAGCACAAGTACAAGATCAAGAAGGAGTCCGCGGCGCCGGACGCGATCGAGCTGATCCGCAACCCGGACGTCCTGGCCGAGCTTGTCGCGAACCGCCGTCCCGGCCAGGTGTTGGTCGGGTTCGCGGCGGAGACGGGCGGACCCGACGCCGGGGTCCTCGACCTCGCCCGGGCGAAGCTCGCCCGCAAGCCGGTGGACCTGCTGGTGGTGAACCGGGTCGGGTCCGGCCTGGGGTTCGAGGTGGAGCAGAACAGCGCGGTCCTCCTTGACCGTGCGGGCGGGGCCGCGGAGATCCCCCTGACCAGTAAGGATCTTCTTGCCCACCAGGTGCTCGACCGGATCGTCGACGCGCTGCACGACCGGAAGCCGGCCGGTGCGCATACCCCTGAGCGAACCTCGGTAAACTGCGCCGGTATCAGTCCTGATCTCCCCAGGGGGTAGTCCAGTGGCGACGCGCCTTTTCACGTCCGAGTCCGTCACGGAAGGACACCCGGACAAGATCGCTGACCAGGTCAGCGACTCCATCCTCGATGCCATGCTCAAGGACGACCCGAAGAGCCGGGTCGCCGTCGAGACCATGATCACCACTGGCCAGGTGCACGTGGCCGGCGAGGTGACCACCAAGACCTACGTCGACATCGCCTCGGTGGTCCGCGAGCGGATCCTGGAGATCGGTTACGACTCCTCCAAGAAGGGCTTCGACGGCGCCTCCTGCGGCGTGAGCGTCTCGATCGGCTCGCAGTCGCCCGACATCGCCCAGGGTGTCGACACCGCCCACGAGGCGCGCGTCGAGGGCTCCACCGAGGACGACCTCGACCGTCAGGGCGCTGGCGACCAGGGCCTGATGTTCGGGTTCGCCTGCGACGAGACTCCCGAGCTCATGCCGCTGCCGATCGCCCTGGCGCACCGGCTCGCCCGGCGGCTGTCCGCCGTCCGCAAGGACGGCCAGGTCGGCTACCTGCGCCCCGACGGCAAGACGCAGGTCACCATCGAGTACGAGGACGGCAAGCCGGTCCGCCTGGACACCGTTGTGGTCTCCTCGCAGCACGCGGCCGACATCGACCTCGACACCCTGCTCGCGCCCGACGTCGCCGAGTACGTCGTGGAGCCGGAGCTCGCCCTCCTCGAGATCAGCACCGAGGGGCGCCGCCTGCTGGTGAACCCGACCGGTCGCTTCGAGATCGGTGGCCCGATGGGCGACGCCGGCCTCACCGGGCGCAAGATCATCGTGGACACCTACGGCGGGTACGCCCGGCACGGGGGCGGCGCCTTCTCGGGTAAGGACCCGTCCAAGGTCGACCGCTCGGCTGCCTACGCCATGCGCTGGGTCGCCAAGAACGTCGTGGCCGCGGGCCTGGCCAGCCGCTGTGAGGTCCAGGTCGCCTACGCGATCGGCAAGGCCCACCCGGTCGGCCTGTTCGTCGAGACCTTCGGCACGGGCAAGGTGCCGGACGCGCAGATCCAGGACGCCGTCACGCAGGTCTTCGACCTCCGCCCGGCCGCGATCGTGCGGGACCTCGACCTGCTGCGCCCGATCTACGCGCAGACGGCCGCCTACGGGCACTTCGGCCGCCCGGAGCTGGACTTCACCTGGGAGGCGACCTCCCGCGCCGACGCCCTGACGGCCGCCGTCAAGGGCTGACGCCACCTGATCCGCCCGCAGGGGCGGAGCCGACCCCCCATCGGGGACGGCTCCGCCCCTGCGCATTTTTGGGACGGTTTGTTTGCGGTGGTCTGCTTTCCGACGGTCCGTGGCCGTTCGGTGATCCGGTTCGCCGGGCGGGCGCAGTGGGGGCCGATCCTGTCCGCCGCGACTGGTACGAATGCGGCATGGACGACGAGAGCGCGGTGATTCCGGGCCTCGCCGGCGCCGTGGTGGCCGCGGGCTCCCGGTCCACCGGGGGGCCGACGCCCGCGGGCGGTGTGCCCTCCGCGGCACCGGCCGGGCGCCCGGCGCGGCCCGCCGCCGGCGCGGCGAAGTCTGGCGTCGCTCCGGCGAAGCGAGGTGCCGTCGCCGCGAAGCCGGGCGGCTCCGAGAAGCCCGGCGCGGTGGTTCCGGCTGACGAGCTGCCGGTGGCCCGGGTCGTGGTCGACACCCCGCTCGTCCACCTTGACCGCCCGTTCGACTACCTCGTGCCGGCCGCCATGGCCGCCGCCGCGGTTCCCGGCTCGCGGGTGCGCGTCCGCTTCGGCGGGCGCCTGGTGGACGGGTTCGTCCTCGAGAGGTCCGAGCGGTCCGATCACACCGGGCGTCTCGCGCCGTTGGCCAGGTCGGTGTCGGCGGAGCCGGTGCTCTCCGAGCCGGTCGCCCGCCTCGCCCGCGCCGTCGCCGACAGATACGCCGGGACGATGGCCGACGTGCTGCGCCTGGCCGTCCCGCCGCGCCATGCCCGCGCCGAGGCTGAGCCGGTTGTCACCGGTCCCGGCATCGGCGTGGCGCCGGCGGCTACCGAGAGCGGTGGCGCGGCCGAGCTGGGCGGCGGCCGGTCCGGTGATCCTGGCCGCGCGGGGTGGTCGATCTATCCCGACGGCCCCGACTTCCTGGCGGCGCTGTCGAGCGGGCGCTCGCCGCGGGCGGTCTGGTGGGCGCCGCCGGGGCCCTCCTGGCCGGCGATGATCGCCGTGGCGGTCGCGGCCACGGTGGCCTCCGGGCGCGGCGCGCTCGTCGTCGTTCCCGACCACCGGGACGCCGACCGGGTCGCCGCGGCGCTGACACCTCCCGAGACCGAGACCGAGGCCGGGCCGGCGGCGGGTGGCGTCCCGGCCGTGCTGCGGGCCGATCTCGGCCCGGCGGAGCGGTACCGGCGCTTCCTGGCGGTCCGCCGCGGGCAGACGCGGGTGGTCGTGGGGACCCGCGCCGCGGTGTTCGCGCCAGTGGCCGACCTCGGCCTGCTCGTCGTCTGGGACGACGGGGACGACCTGCACTCCGAACCCCGGGCGCCCTACCCGCACACGCGCGACGTGGCGGTCCTGCGGGCCCGGGAGGAGGGCTGCGCGGTGCTGGTCGGCGGGTTCTCGCCGTCGGTGGACGCCGAGGCCCTGGCCCGGGTGGGCTGGGCCGGCCGGCTGGCGGCCGGCCGGGACGCCGTGCGGCGGCTCGCGCCCCGGGTGGAGGCGGTCGGCTCCGACTTCGAGGCGTCCATCGACCCGGCCGCGCGGGCGGCCCGGCTGCCCTCGCTCGCCGTGCGTGCCGCGCGCGCCGCGCTGGCCGGTGGCGCGCCGGTGCTGGTCCAGGTGCCGCGGCGGGGATATCACCCGTCCATCGCCTGCGCGGACTGCCGCCGCCCGGCCCGGTGCCGGAGCTGCTCCGGCCCGCTCGGCCGGTCCGCCGCCGGGGCCGCACTGGCCTGCCGCTGGTGCGGGCGCCCGGTGCCGCGACCCACCGGCCATCCGACGGCGTCTGGGCAGGAGCCCGTCCCGGGGCGAGCCGGGGCTTTCGGCGCTGGTGTGGGCTCCGGTCGTTCCGCGGTGTCCGGGGGCGGCGTGGGTGGGTGGCGGTGCACGGGCTGCGGCGGAACGCGCCTGCGCGCGTCGGTGACCGGTGACCGCCGCACCGCCGAGGAACTGGGGCGGGCGTTTCCCGGCATCCCGGTGCGGGCATCCGGGCGCGACACGGTGCTGGCCACGGTGCCGGCCGCGCCGGCGCTCGTGATCGCGACACCGGGCGCGGAGCCGGTCGCCGAGGCCGGCTACGGGGCGGTGCTGCTCCTCGACGGCTGGGCGCTGCTCGGGCGTCCCGATCTGCGAGCCGGCGAGGAGACGCTGCGCCGGTGGATGGCCGCGTCCGCGCTGGCCCGGCCGGCGCCGGCCGGTGGGCTGGTGGTCGTGGCGGCGGATCTCGGGCTCGGGCCCGTGCAGGCGCTGGTGCGCTGGGATCCCGGGCTGTTCGTCGCCCGGGAGTCGGACGAGCGCGCCGAGCTCGGCTTCCCCCCGGTGAGCCGGGTGGCGGCGGTGGAGGGCACCCCCGCGGCGCTCGACGACCTGCTGGCGGCCGCCACGCTGCCGGCCGGCGCGGAGGTCCTGGGCCCGGTGCCGGTCCCGAGACGGGAGCCGGTCCCGAGGCAGGAACCGGGCCGCGGGGCCGGCGGGGAGCCGGCTCCCGGGCCGGGCCACGCACCGGGCCGTGGGTCGGGCCGGGCGCAGGGGCGTGAGCAGGGCAGGGGGCTGGGTCGGGTGCGGGCGGGGTCCGGAGATCCGAACGAGCCGAGGCGCCGGGGGCCGCCTGAGCAGGTGAAGCCACCGGAGCCGGCGGAGGAGCCCGAGCGTCTGATCATCCGGGTGCGCCGGGAGCAGGGCGCGGACCTCGCCGCCGCGCTGCGGGCCGCCCGCGGGGTGCTCGACGCCCGCCGTGCGGGTCGGGTGCGCGTCCAGCTCGACCCGCTGACGATCGGCTGACGGCTGCCGGCCGTCAGCCGTCAGCCGGTGGACCGGGGCGGGGCCGCCGGTCCAATCCGGCGCCGGTTCCCGCGCGACCCGTAGCATGAAAGCGTCCGATCTCGCCGGACCGAGGTCGGTCAGGTGACGACATTCTGGGAGTGACCGTGTCCGTCCGTGATATCCGCCTTCTCGGGGATCCGGTGCTGCGTACGGTCGCCGACCCGGTGGCGACCTTCGACCGGGAGCTGCGCCGCCTCGTTGACGATCTCGCTGAGACCATGCGCGACGCCGGCGGCGTCGGCCTCGCCGCGCCGCAGCTGGGGGTGTCGCTGCGTGTCTTCACGTATCTCGATGACTCGGACGAGGTCGGGCACCTGATCAACCCGGTCCTGGGGCCCTTCAGCGAGGAGATGATGGACGGCGAGGAGGGCTGCCTGTCGTTGCCGGGGCTGGCATTCGACCTGCGCCGTCCGGAACGCGTCCTCGCCGTCGGCCAGAACTCCCACGGTGACCCGGTCACGGTCGAGGGCAGTGGCATCCTGTCCCGATGCCTGCAACACGAGACCGATCACCTCGACGGGATCCTGTTCATCGACCGTCTCGACAAGGAGACGAAGCGGGCGGCCATGAAGGCGATCCGCGAGGCGGAGTGGTCGAACGAGCCGAAGCCCGTGGTCAAGGTATCGCCGCACCCATTGTTCGGCCGCGGGCGCTGAGTCGCCAGGGAAAGATCATCGCGTTGGCCGTCCTCGCCACGATGGCCACCGGAACGGTGATCGGCACGGCGGTAGGGTCGACGATCGGGTCCGCCGCCGGGTCGATGATCGTGATGATGGTCGGGACGATCGGATCCGCGGCCGGGGATCCGGCCCGGGATCGGCGCTGAGGGAGCTGTGGTCATGCGTCTTGTCTTCGCCGGCACGCCGGCGGTCGCGCTGCCCAGCCTGCGCGCGCTGCTCGACAGTCCCCGCCACCAGGTGGTCGCGGTGGTGACCCGTCCCGACCGGCCCGCCGGCCGGGGCCGGCACCAGCGGTCCTCGCCGGTGCGGGAGCTGGCGGACGAGCGTGGTCTCGAGGTGCTGGCCCCGGCCCGCGCCGGTGACCCCGACTTCCTCGCCCGGCTCGGTGAGATCGCCCCCGACTGCTGCCCGGTGGTCGCCTACGGCGCGCTGCTGCCCCGGCCGGCCCTGGAGATCCCGAAGCACGGCTGGGTCAACCTGCACTTCTCGCTGCTGCCGGCCTACCGGGGCGCGGCGCCCGTGCAGCGCGCCGTCCTCGCCGGGGAGGACATGACCGGCGCCAGCGTGTTCGAGATCGAGCCCGCCCTGGACTCCGGCCCGGTCTACGGGGTCCTCACCGAGCGGATCCGTCCCACGGACACGTCCGGAGATCTCCTCGACCGCCTCGCCGTCGCCGGCGCGCGGCTGCTGGAGGCCGTCATGGACGGCATCGAGAACGGCACCCTGCAGGCCCGCCCGCAGCCGTCCGACGGTGTCTCGCTGGCCCCGAAGCTCACCGTCGAGGACGTCCGCGTCGACTGGTCGGCCCCGGCCGCCGCGGTTGACCGGCTGGTGYGGGCCGCCACCCCGGCGCCGGGCGCCTGGACGACCTTCCGTGACCGGCGCGTCAAGCTCGGTCCTGTGCGGCCGGCGCCCGCGGGCCACCCGCCGCTGCCCCCCGGGCGGCTCGCGGTGCCCGAGCGCGGGCTCGTACTGGTGGGGACGGCGACCACGCCGGTGGTCCTTGACGAGGTTCGTCCCGAGGGAAAGGCGCCGATGCCGGCGGCCGACTGGATCCGCGGCCTGCGGCCCGGCACGGACGAGGCGTTCGCGTGAGCGTCTCCGCGCCCCGCCGGGGCGGCACGACAGACCCGGCGCGCCTGCTCGCCTGGGAGGTGCTGCGCGCTGTCGACGAGCGCGGCGCCTACGCCAACCTGCTGCTGCCCGCCCTGCTGTCCGGGCGCCGGCTCTCCCCGCGCGACCGCGGCTTCGCCACCGAGCTGACCTACGGATCGCTGCGGGCCCAGGGCACCCTGGACGGGGTCCTCGACACGGTGACCAGCCGGCC
This sequence comes from Parafrankia soli, assembly GCF_001854695.1. Classification (GTDB taxonomy): domain Bacteria; phylum Actinomycetota; class Actinomycetes; order Frankiales; family Frankiaceae; genus Parafrankia; species Parafrankia soli. The sequence goes on along the minus strand of NZ_MAXA01000223.1, from coordinate 30,339 downwards.
CGTCGCCAGCGTCGACCCGCCGGTGCGCGACGCGCTGCGGCTGGGCGCCTACCAGCTCCTGTCGACCCGGGTGCCGCCCCGCGCGGCGGTCGCGTCCACGGTCGACCTGGTCCGCGCCACCTGCGGGGAACGCCCGGTGCGGTTCGCGAACGCGGTGCTGCGCCGGGTCGCCGCGCGGATCGAGGCGGCGGCCGGTGACATCGCGGTCCTGCTCTCGGCCCCGGACATCGCCGAGGACCCGGCCGGCCACCTCGCGGTGGTCACCGCCCACCCGCGCTGGATCGTCGACGTCGTGCTCGACGCCCTGGGTGGGGACGTCGCCGGCGCGCACGCCGCGCTGGCCGCCAACGACACCCGGCCCGCGGTGCACCTGGTCGCCAGGCCCGGCCGGATCGACGCCGAGGCGCTGGTGGCGCAGGCCGCCTCGGTCGGCCTGGGGGCACGGCGCGGCGCCGGCTCGCCCTACGCCGTCCACCTGGACGGGGGAGACCCGGGGTCGCTGCCGGCCGTCGCGGCCGGCGACGCGTCGGTACAGGACGAGGGCAGCCAGCTGGTCACCCTGGCCCTTGCCTCGGTCCCCACCATCGGCCGGGACACCGGGCTGACCGTGGACCTGTGCGCCGGGCCCGGTGGCAAGGCCGCCCTGCTGGCCGCGCTGCAGGCGGTCGGCGAGCCGGCGGAGACTGCGCGCGAGCCGGCGGCAGGGGGGCACCGCCCGCCGCCGGCGCGGCTGCTCGCGCTCGAACCGCGCGCGGCTCGCGCCGGCCTGGTCGCCGCCTCGCTCGCCGGGTTCCCGGCCGCCCTGGCGGTGCGCGCCGACGGGCGGTTCCCGCCGGTGCGTCCCGGCATGGCGGACCGGGTGCTGGTGGACGTCCCGTGCTCCGGCCTCGGCGCGCTTCGGCGCCGGCCCGAGGCCCGGTGGCGGCGCACGCCCGCGGACGTCGCCGCGCTGGTGCCGCTGCAGCGCCAGCTCCTCGTCGCCGCGCTGGATCTGGTGCGTCCGGGCGGGGCGGTGGCCTATGTCACCTGCTCGCCGCACCCGGAGGAGACGTCCGAGGTGGTCACCGCGATCGCCCAACAGCGGGGGGACGTCGCCATCCTCGACGCGCGGCGCTGCCCGCCGTTCGCCGGCCCGCCGTTCGGTGACGGTGCGCCGGGCGGCCTCGGGGACGGTCCGTTCGTCCAACTCTGGCCGCACCTGCACGGCACCGACGCGATGTTCCTGGCGCTGCTGCGCCGGGCGGACCGCTGACCGGCGAGGCTGGATACGCTCGCCGCGTGGCAACCGCGCAGATATATCCCAGCATGCTGGCCGCCGACTTCGGCCGGATCGCGGACGCGGCGCGCGCCGTGGCCGGGCACGCGGACTGGTTGCACGTCGATGTCATGGACTACCACTTCGTGCCCAACCTGGCGTTCTCCCCGGACACGGTGGACGCTCTGCGCCGGGTCACCGACACCCCGCTCGACTGCCACCTGATGATCGAGAACCCCGACCGCTGGGCGCCCGGCTTCGCCGAGCGGGGCGCGGCGAACGTGACGATCCACGCCGAGGCGGTCGGCGACATCGCGCGCACCACCGACGCGATCCGCGCGGCCGGTGCCCGCACCGGCCTGGCCGTCAAGCCGGCTACCCCCGTCGAGCACTACCTGGACGATCTGCACCGCTTCGACCTGCTGCTGCTGATGACCATCGAGCCGGGCTTCGGCGGCCAGAAGTTCATGGACGAGGTCCTGCCCAAGATCGCCGCGGCTCGTCGCCTGATCGACGAGCGCGGCCTGGACCTGTGGCTCCAGATCGACGGCGGGGTCAACCGGGAGACCATCGAGCGCTCCGCCGAGGCGGGGGTGGACGTCTTCGTCGCCGGCACGGCGGTCTTCGGCCTGGACGACCCGGCGGCGGCGGTCGAGTCCCTGCGCGCGCTCGCGCTGGCGGCCGCGCCGAGGCTCACCGCCCCGGCCGCCGATTTTGCCTCGCCCCCTGCTCCGGCCCCGGCTCCCGTCGCTGATCGTGATGCGGGTGGCGGGGCGGCCGCCGTCGGCGGGGTGCGGGCGTGAGCGAGGCGCGCGCCGCGGCCGGCGGGCGGCCACTGCCCGGTACCCCGGAAGGCGACCGGCACTGGCTGGGGCGGGCCGTCGAGCTGGGCCGGCGCTGCCCGCCGTCGGTCACCGCGTTCGCCGTCGGCGCACTCGTCGTCGCCGCGGACGGGACGCCGGTCGCCGAGGGCTACTCCCGAGCCGAGGAGCCGGCCGACCATGCCGAGGAGGTGGCGCTGCGCCGGCTGCCGCCGGGCGGCCTGCCCGCGGGCGCGACCGTGTACAGCTCGCTGGAGCCGTGCAGCGCCCGCGCGTCCCGGCCGCGTACCTGCACCGAGCTGCTGCTCGCCGCCGGGGTCCGCCGGGTCGTCTTCGCCTGGCGGGAGCCGGCCCTGTTCGTCGACTGCGACGGTGCCGAGCGGCTGGCCGCAGCCGGTGTCGAGGTGCTCGAGCTCGCCGAGCTCGCTGACGGTGTGCGGGCGGTGAACGACCACCTGCTGCGGTGACCGCCGGGGGCGTCCCGCACGGTTTCCCGGTGGGGATGACGTGGATTACTGTCCGCGCCCCGAGCGTTCGCGGCGCCCGTATGTCAGACTTAACCGTGTACTAACAACAGCACGCGCGCTCCGGGGTCGGTGAAACTCCGAGCCGGCGGTGATAGTCCGCGACCCGTCCGCCCTTGTGGCGGCCGGTTGACCTGGTGGAATTCCGGGACCGACGGTGAAAGTCCGGATGGGAGGACGCGCGCGGGGCACCGCTGTGCCGGCCACGTGCGCGTGGCCGTCCCGGCGTGGGTCGGCGCGGGCGCGTCGGCCCTGACCCGCGTCGCCTTCTGATGTCCCGGACGTGCCGGGACCGGAGGTGCGGGGTCGGATGTTCACCGGCATCGTCGAAGAACTCGGCGTGGTGACCGCCATCGAGCCGCGGCATGACGCCGCGTCGCTGACCGTCGAGTGTCATGGCGTACTCGATGACGTGACGCACGGCGCTTCCGTCGCCGTGAACGGGGTCTGTCTCACGGTGACCTCGTTCGTCCACCCCCCGGACGGCGCCGCCGGCGGGGACGTATCTGGGCCGGCCGGTTCCTCCGGGACGGCGGCCGGCGGCTTCACCGCGGACGTGATGCTCGAGACGCTGCGCAGGTCCGCCCTCGGTGACCTCTCGGTCGGGGACCGGGTGAACCTTGAGCGCCCCGTCCGCCTCTCCGACCGGCTCGGCGGGCATCTGGTGCAGGGGCACGTCGACGGTGTCGGCGTCGTCCTCGAGCGGGTGCCGGCCGAGCACTGGGAGGTCGTCCGCGTCAGCCTGCCGCCGGGGCTGGACCGCTACCTCGTCGAGAAGGGCTCGGTGACCGTGGACGGGGTCAGCCTGACCGTCGTCGACGTCCGCGCCGCGGCCGGCGGTGAACCGGCCAGTTTCTCCGTCAGCCTCATCCCGACCACCCTCGCCGCGACGACGCTGGGCACCCGCGCCGTCGGTGACAAGGTCAACATCGAGGTGGACGTCGTGGCCAAGTATGTCGAGAAGCTCCACGCCGACCTGAACGGATCACACTGATGACCACGAACCCGGTGACCACGAACCCGGCCGGCGACTCCTCGGCCGCCTCCCACCCGACGGCGCCCGCCTCCCACCCGACGGCATCCGACGAGGCGTCGGTGAGCTTCGCGACGATCGAGACCGCCATCGCCGAGATCGCCGCCGGCCGGCCGGTCGTCGTGGTCGACGACGCGGACCGCGAGAACGAGGGCGACCTGATCTTCGCGGCCGAGGCGGCAACGCCGGAGCTGCTCGCCTTCATGGTCCGGCACACGGCGGGGGTCGTCTGCGTACCGCTCGACCCCGCGGAGGTCGACCGGCTCGACCTCGACCAGATGGTCCCGCAGAACACCGACCGGATGGGCACCGCGTTCACGATCTCGGTGGACGCCCGCTCCGGCGTCACCACCGGGATCTCCGCCGCCGACCGTGCCCGGACCATCCGGCTGCTCGCCGACCCGGCCACCCAGCCCGGCGACCTGACCCGGCCCGGGCACATCTTCCCGCTGCGGGCGAAGGAGGGCGGCGTGCTGCGCCGGCCCGGGCACACCGAGGCCGCCGTCGACCTCGCCCGGCTGGCGGGCCTGCGCCCGGCCGGGGCGATCTGCGAGATCGTCAACGAGGACGGCTCCATGGCCCGGCTGCCGGAGCTGACCGCCTTCGCCCGCGAACACGGCCTGGCCCTGATCTCGATCGCGGACCTCATCGCCTACCGCCGCCGGACGGAGAAGCAGGTCGTGCGGGTCGCCGAGGCCCGCATCCCGACCCGCTACGGCTCCTTCCGGGCCGTCGGATACCGGGGCACCCTGGACGGCGTCGAGCACATCGCGCTGATCCGCGGCGAGGTCGGTGACGGGGAGAACGTCCTGGTCAGGGTGCACAGCGAATGCCTGACCGGGGACGTCTTCGGCTCCCAGCGCTGCGACTGCGGCAACCAGCTCGACGCGGCGCTGCGCGCGGTGGCGGCCGAGGGCCGGGGTGTGGTGCTCTACGTGCGCGGTCACGAGGGCCGCGGCATCGGCCTCATGCACAAGCTGCAGGCCTACCAGCTCCAGGACGCCGGGCACGACACCGTCGACGCGAACCTCGCCCTCGGGCTGCCGGCCGACGCCCGCGACTACGGCACCGGCGCCCAGATTCTGGTGGACCTGGGCGTGCGCGGGCTGCGGCTGCTGTCCAACAACCCGACGAAGCGCGCGGGCCTGGAGGGCTACGGGCTGCGCATCGTCGAGCAGGTGGGGCTGCCGGTGACCCACACCCCGGAGAACCTGCGCTACCTCACGACCAAGCGGGACCGGATGGGCCACGACCTGCCCGGCCTGCCCGGCCTGCCCGGCCTCCCCGGCCTCCCCGGCCTGCCTGACCTGCCGAAGGTCGTCGGCGGGGACGAGACCGCCGGCGCGCACGAGGCCCACCGCTGGCCGGTGACGGCGGCCCCGGTCGCCGACCGCGCGGACCGGGCCTGCGAGGAGGCCCGATGAGCGGCGCCGGAGCACCCGCCGAGGAGCTGCCCGACGCCAGCGGGGTGCGCCTGGCGATCGTGGCCACCCGGTGGCATGTGGAGATCACCGACGCGCTGCTCGCCGGCGCGCTGCGCGCGGCGAAGGACTCGGGCGTCACGGCCACGCCAACCGTCGTGCGGGTCTCCGGGGCCGTCGAGCTGCCCGTGGTCGTCGCCGCCCTGGCGGCGCGCCACGACGCGGTGGTGGCGCTGGGCGCGGTGATCCGCGGCGGCACCCCGCACTTCGAGTACGTCTGCCGCTTCGTGACGGACGGCCTGGTGCGGATCACCCTCGACGCCGGGGTGCCGGTCGGCTTCGGCCTGCTGACCTGCGACACCGTTGAGCAGGCCAGGGACCGTGCCGGCCTGCCGGGCTCGGCGGAGGACAAGGGCCGCGAGGCCACCCTCGCCGCGCTCGACACCGCCGTCATCCTGCGCGGCATCGGCGCCCTCACCTGACGGGCCGCCGCGGCGCGGCCGGCCGCGGGTAGCCGCCGGCCGTGCCCTCGCCGGGGCCCGGCCACCAGTGTGGGCCCCCGGTGGGCCGTCGGTCGCCGGGCCGTCGTCACCGGGCGGTGACGGCCCGGCGTACTTGTGATGTCACACGTTCCGCGAGACTGTGGTTTCGAACCGTATCGGTGACCTCGCGCGGCAGGGTCTGGTGCGGCAGGGCCTGGTGCGGCAGGGCCTGGTCAGGTGCGTCGCCGTCGGGGCGTACGGTTGCCGCACGGTGGTGGTTGCGGGAGCGGGTCTGAGGGGGATCGCCGCGTCCGTGTCACCTCATGGCGAGGTTCCGGTGCGACAGGTCGGCACCGGCGGTGGGCGGGGGGCTCACCACCGGTGCCGACCTTTCGGACGGTCGACACACATGAGGTGGGGACATGCAGGTGACGGGCCACGGGTCTGAACGTGACGCGGCCGGTGGGCCGTCCTCGCGCGATTCGGGCTCCGAGGGGTCCGACTACCCGGGAGCGGGCCGCGACCCGTTCGGTGCCGAACCGGAGCCGGTGACGCCCGAGGCGGGCGGCGAGAGCGACTCCGAGGGCGACGCCCGCCCGGTCTCCCTGCTGGGCATGCGGATGTCGCAGGAGACCCAGCCCGGCCGGGCGACGGTCAGCCGCCGGCAGACCCGCAGCCGCCCGCGCCCGCCGCGGCCCGAGCCGGGGCGCGGCGCACCGCCGCCGACTCCGCCGGCCGTCCGGCGGACGCCCGCTTCGCCCGCTCCGGCCGGCCCGCCCGCGGTCCCTCCGCCCGCGGCTGCCCCACCTGACCGGCACCAGGCGCCCCCGTCCGACCGGCAGACACCGCCCGACCGGCAGGTGCCGCCGGGCGCGCCCGCTCCCGCGCCGTCATCCGGTCAGCAGGCCGTCCCGCCGCCTGCGCCGCCGTCTGTCCGGCCGCCGTCTGCGCCGCCGCCGCCGACGCCGACGCGGGCTCCGGCGCCCGGGCGGGCGGTGATCGAGGGCGAGGCCACCGCTCCTCTGCCCAGTCCCGCCCCGGCGCCGTCCGCGGGCGGGTGGACGCCCGACGTCGGGATCGCCGCCACACCGACCGGGGAGCGGCCCCCGGCCCAGTGGGAGCGCGCGGCGTCCTTCGGATCACTGCCCACCCTGCCGCCGTCGGTCCCGCTGCCGCCCGCTCCGCCGCCACCGCCATCCCCAGCACCGCCGCCGCCGAATCCGGCCCCTCGAGCACCCGTGCCGTCGCGAGCGGTGGAACGGGTGGCTCCGGCACCCGCCGTGCCCCGGCCGGCCGCGCCGCTGCCGGCCGCGTCCGAGACGCCCCGGCCGTCGGCCGAAGTCGTTCCCGCTACGGACCGGCGTCCGGCGGTACGCGCCCTGCGGGTCCTGGTCGGTGGGTTCGGTGGCGGCTGCGGCCGCACGACGGTGGCGGCCGGCCTGGGCATGGCGCTCGCCGCGCGCGCCCACTCCCGCATCGCCGCCGTCGACGCCTGCCCGGACCAGTACGGCATGCTGACCCAGCGGGTCGGTCTGCGGCCGCGCCGGGTCGGGCTGCGCGAGCTGGCGGGGGCCCGGCCCCCGGTCGCGTCGCTGACCGAGCTGCGGCGCTACCTGGCCGCCGACGGTCCGGGCGGGCTCGAGGTGCTGCCCGGCGTGCACGATCTCACCGCGCCCGGCCTGGCCGGCGACGAGCTGGCCGCGGCCCTGGACCTGCTTGCCCGGTGGTTCCCGGTGGTCATCGCGGACGGGCCGTCGGGATGGAGTCAGCCGGTGCCGGCGACCCTGCTCGCGCGCAGTGATCTCGTTGTGGTCACCACCCGGGCCGGCGAGGCCGAACTGGCCGCGACGGACGACGCGCTCACCGCGCTCACCGCGCTCACCGCGCTCGGCGGGGCCGGCCGCCGCGACCTCGCAGCCTCGGCGCTCGTGGCCGTGGTCGAGACCTACCCCACCCGGCTGACCCGCGCCGCCCGGCAGCGCCTGGACGACCTGGCCGGCCGCGCCCGTCTAGTGGTGGTCGTCCCGTTCGACCCGGCGCTGACGGACAGCCGTCCGTTCGCCTGGCGGAGCCTGCGCAAGCGCACCCGGGCCGCGTTCGACGATCTCGCCACGGCCGTCGACCCGGCGTCCGTGGCGGGTCCGGGCGGCCGTCCGCCGGGCACCGGCTGAGCCGGTCGCGCGGGGTGGGGTCGGACCGGCCGAGCCGGCCCCACCCCGCGCGACCGCCGGCGCCGGACACCTGGCCGCCTACCCCTCCAAAGGCGACGGGTGTGGTCCCGGAGCGCCACTTTCACGCACTACAGTCGATGGGGTGTCCCCCGACCTGCTGACGCCACCCGGGCAGGGTGACCACGGCCGTGCCGACTCCGCGTTGCTGGCGGCCCTGCGCTCAGGCGACCGTGCCGCGCTCACCGCGGCGCTTCCTGGCGCCCGGGTGTTCGTCGGGGTCGAGGCCCGGGCTCTCGCCACCGACGCGCTGACCGGCGCGGACAAGAAGAGCGACATGGTCCTGGTCACCCTGCGTACGCCGTCAGGCTCCGGTGCGCTGCCGGTGTTCAGTGCGGTGGACGTGATGGCGGCCTGGCGCCCCTCGGTGCGCCCCGTTCCCGTGACGCTGCCCGACGCGTGCGCGGAGGCTGTCCGGATGGGCCTGGCCGCCGTCGTGATCGACCTCGGCGGCCCGGCCCCGGTCACCCTGGACGTCCGGCCCGCCGCCGGGGATGTCGGCGGCGGGGTCGGCCGGCGTGGCCCGCGGCCCTTCGGTGGCGGCGAGGGCATGTGGATCTCGTCGGGCGAGCCGGGGACGTCCGCCGCCATGCGGGGCGCGGCGGGCCCGGCGACCGCTGGCGCCGACGGCCACGCGGACGAGCTGATCGTCGCGGCAGACTCCGGGGGTGGTCTGCTCCGCCCGCGCCCGGTGCCGCTCGGCGCGCGGGGCCGTCGGCGGATCCGCGCCGCGCTCGCCGGCCTGCCGCCGGAGACGGAGGTCTGGCCGGCGGAGCTGGCGGAGTCGATCGGGCAGCGCTGGCCGGCCCGCCCGGTCCTCGCCGTCGCGGTGAACGGCGCCGCCGGCACCGCCGCTGCCGCCGTCGGTGCCGCCGCGGCTGGTGCCGGTGCCACCGCTGGTGCCGGGGGCGCCGCGGGCAGGGCCGGGAGCCGGGACGCCGTCGACCGCGGGTACCTCGAGAATCCAGGCGACACGGAGAATCCAGACGGCCCCGGCGATTTCGGGGACACCGGGGCTGCCGGGGGCGCCGCTCCCGGGGGTGACGACATGATCACCGAGATCGTGCGCCGGCTGCGCCTGCTGATCGAGGACGGGCCCGGCGGATCCGCGGCGGGCGGCGGGAGCGCGGAGGCCGCCGTGCTCGTCGTCGACCCCACCGAGGTGCCAGCGGTGCGCGCCCATCTCGGCCGCGGGGTGCGCCCCCCGCGGCGTTCGCTGTTCCGCCGTCGGGACGGCCGCGCCTAATGGGAGCTGACCTGTGGCCGCGTGGCCGGCGCAGGTCGGTCGGGTCCGAGTGGACATCCCGCGGGCCCGGACCCGCTCCGCCGCGGTGCCTGGCCGGCCGCGGCGCCGGGGTGGGGCCGTGCCACCGGGGTCGGCGTTGATCGGTCCTGCCGGGCATCTCTGCTACGCTGGACCGTAGACCGCCTGATGGCGGGTCCTGGGGTCGTGCTTGGGCGCGACATGTCACTGAGGTGGCAAGGTCACTGACGTGGCAGGGTCACCAAGGTGGCAAGGCCACTGCGGTGGCAGGCGTCCCGACGGCACGTCGCTCGGGCCCCGTGATCGGGTCAAAGCGGGGGTTCGCCCTCCACCCGTCGTCGCCGCGGAACAGTCAGCCGGCTGGTCGTTAATTCGACCGGCTCGCACGCGGTGGCCGGGTCGCCGGTCGGCCGAGCCGTTCCCACGGCATTGTCGGCCGGGAGTCCGGGATGTCCCGGGCTTGGTGCTCCGCTGCGGTGAGGTCGTGCCCGCGCGTCGAGCCACGGAGGAAAGCACATCAGCACAGAGTCACGTATCAATGACCGGATCCGCGTTCCGGAGGTTCGCCTCGTAGGTGCGGAGGGCGAGCAGATCGRCATCGTCTCCATCGGGGAAGCCATGCGCCTGGCGCAGGAGTCCGACCTCGACCTCGTCGAGGTGGCACCGACTGCCCGTCCGCCGGTCTGCAAGCTGATGGACTATGGAAAGTTCAAGTACGAGTCCGACCAGAAGCGTCGCGAGGCTCGTAAGAACCAGGTCCAGACGGTCATCAAGGAGATGAAGCTCCGACCGAAGATCGATCCGCACGACTACGAGACCAAGAAGGGTCACGTAGTGCGGTTCCTCAAGGCCGGCGACAAGGTCAAGATCACCATCATGTTCCGAGGTCGGGAGCAGTCCCGTCCCGAGCTCGGCATCCGGCTGCTGCAGCGGCTGTCGACCGACGTGGCCGACCTTGGCTACGTCGAGGCCCAGCCCAAGCAGGACGGCCGGAACATGACGATGGTCATGGCCCCRCACAAGGGCGCCAAGCCCCAGCGGCTCCCAGAGTCCGCCAGCCAGGTGTAGGTCACGCCGGGCGAAGTCGCAACGACGTGCACACAGCACGGATACCTCGAACAGGCGCGCCAGCGGCGCGTGCCCGCAATCCACCCACAGGGACACGATCATGCCCAAGATGAAGACCCACACCGGTACCGGGAAGCGGTTCCGCGTCACCGGCACCGGCAAGATCATGCGTCGGCGCGCCAACCGCGCCCACCTGCTCGAGCACAAGACGAGCCGCCGCACCCGCCGGCTGTACGACGAGGTCCCGCTGAGCTCCGCGGACAACCGGCGCATCAAGCGCCTGCTGGCTCGCTGACAGTTCCGCCTCCGCCGACGCTCCCTGGCGGGGTCCGGGGGCCGGAAGTGAACGAACGAAGGAGACAGGTGCCCTCATGGCACGCGTGAAGCGGGCGGTCAACGCCCAGAAGAAGCGCCGCGAGGTTCTCGAGGCCGCCAGCGGTTACCGGGGCCAGCGCTCGCGGCTCTACCGCAAGGCCAAGGAGCAGATGCTCCACTCGATGACCTACTCCTACCGGGACCGTCGCGCGCGCAAGGGCGACTTCCGGCAGCTGTGGATCACTCGTATCAACGCCGCGGCGCGGGCGAACGGTCTGACCTACAACCGCTTCGTCCAGGGCCTGCGGCTGGCCGGTGTCGAGGTGGACCGCAAGATCCTCGCCGATCTCGCCGTCAACGACGCGGCCGCGTTCGCCGCCCTCGTCGAGGTCGCCCGCGCGGCGCTGCCCGCGGCGGCCGAGACCTCGGCCGCCTGAGGCACCACGGGCTTCCACCGGTGTCGCCTCGCCACCCGCAGGGCCGCTCCGCGGGCCGGCCGACAGCCCTCGCCGGCGGCCGGTCCGGGCCGGCGGCCGGCGGCCGGGCCGCCCGCCCGTCGCCCGGGCGGGTGGACGGGCTGCGCTCGGCCCGGGTCGCCGCCGCCCGCCGGCTGCGGCGGCCGGCGGATCGCCGCGGCGAGGGGTTGTTCCTCGTCGAGGGCGCGCAGGCGGTCACCGCGGCGCTCGCCGTGGGTGCCCTGGTGGAGCTCTTCGTCGGCGAGTCGGCGGCGGAGCGGCACGCGGACCTGCTGGCCGCGGCCGACCTGCCGGTCCGGCTCGTGACGGACGCCGCCGCCGCGGCGCTGTCGGAGACGGTGACCCCGCAGGGCCTGGTCGGCGTCGCCGAGCTGCCCCGCCACGAGCTGACGGATCTGGGCCGGCCGCGCCTGGTCGCGGTCTGCGAGGGCGCGAACGACCCGGGGAACGCCGGTACCGTGATTCGCTCGGCCGACGCGGCCGGCGCCGACGCGGTCGTGTTCACCGGGAACAGCGTCGACCCCTTCGGGGGGAAGTGCGTCCGGGCGTCCGCGGGGAGCCTGTTCCACCTGCCAGTCGTGGTCGCCGAGGACGGCCCCGCGGTCGTCGGGGCGCTGCGCCGGGCCGGGTGCCTGGTGCTGGCGGCCTCGGGCCACGCGGCCCGCGACCTTGACGACCTGGCCGGCGTGGGCACGCTGGCGGGGCCGACGGCCTGGGTCTTCGGCAACGAGGCGAGAGGCCTCACGCCGGCGACGGCGGCGTCCGCGGACGCGGCGGTGCGGGTACCGGTGTACGGTCAGGCCGAGTCGCTGAATCTTGCGGTTGCGTCAGCGCTGTGTCTGTATGCGTCGGCGCGGGCGCAGAGAATGGTCGGGTCCGCTACGTCCGGCGCCGGGGGAGGTGGGGCGCATTGACGCGCATCGTCGCGTCCACTTCCGGGCATTACGTCGCGGACGACGACCAGATCGTCGGTGTACCGGACGTCGGTGTCACGGAGGGTGACGCCGTAGCCGCCGGTGTCCCCGACGTCGGCGCCACGGCGCACGGGGCTGGTGAGACCGAGACCGCGGAGGAGTCGGTGGACGTGCTTTCTCCGGCGGCCCTCGACCTGCTGCCCGACCCGGTGGTCGTCACCGACGCGACGGGCACTGTGGAGCTCTTCAACGCCGCCGCGACGAAGATGACCGGGCTGTCCGCCGGGTACGCGGTCGGTCGGCACGTCACCGACGTCCTGCCGCTGCTCGACGAGCGGGGCAACGACTGGTGGGAGTGCTCGCAGCCGAGCCGCGAGCTGCCCCGGGTCACCGGGCAACCCGAGCGCCGGCTGACCTACGCCGGTCCCGCCTCCGACCATGACTTCAACGTCACCACCCGGTTCACCCGTGTCGAAGGCGCCCTCGTACGGGTCGCCGTCTGCCTGCGTGACACGGTCAGCCGGGAGCGGATCGAGCGCAACCGCGCCGATCTCATCGCCACGGTCGCGCACGAGCTGCGCTCGCCGCTGACCAGCGTGAAGGGGTTCACGGCGACCCTGCTCGCCCGGTGGGACAGATTCACCGACGAGCAGAAGAAGCTCATGCTCAACACTGTCAACACCGACGCCGACCGGGTCACCAGGCTGCTGACCGAGCTGCTCGACGTCTCCCGCATCGACGCCGGCCGGGTGCAGATCCGCAAGCAGATCGTGGACATGCGCGTCGCCGTCCGCCGGGTCGTCGAGGGCAAGATCGCGGCCGGCTCCGCCCCACCGGAGCGGTTCGCCGTCCGGATGGAGGGCGACCTGCCCGAGATGTGGGTCGACCCCGACAAGATCGAGCAGGTGCTCCACAACCTCGTCGACAACGCGTTGCGCCACGGCGCGGGTACTGTGACCGTCGTGCTCAGCGGTACGGGGACAGGCGCCGAGGTGACGGTCGGCGACGAGGGCGACGGAGTCCCGGAGGCCAACGCCACCCGGGTGTTCGCCAAGTTCTGGCGCGGCGCGAGCCGCGGGAACGGCACCGGTCTCGGGCTGTACATCGCCAAGGCGCTGATCGACGCGCACGGTGGGAYGATCTCGGTCGGCAAGGCGCCGGGCGGCGGGGCGGAGTTCCGATTTTTCGTGCCCGCCGGTGGGCCCGTGTTCGGCTGAGGCCGCGTACGACGAACCACCGGCGGGCGCCCCGGAGAACCGACCCATCCATTCGGGCGGGCTGTGCCAGCCCGCCCACCGTCGATGAGGATGATCATCGTGCCCGCCCCCAACGAGACCGCTGATCCCGTGGATCTCGGTGCCCTGGATCCCGGACGGCTCGACGGTGCCGCGGCCGCTGCACTCGCCGCGATCGCCGGGGCCGACGACCTGGCCGCGCTGTCCGCCGTGCGCACCGCCCACGTGGACGGACAGCAGGCGCCGCTGATGCTCGCCCGTCGCGAGCTCGGCGCCCTGCCCCGCGAGCACCGGGCGGAGGCCGGCCGCGCGCACAACGCCGCGACCGCGAAGGTCCGGGCCGCCTACGAGGCCCGGCTGGTCGAGCTCACCGCCCGGCGTGACGCCGAGATCCTGGTCGCCGAGCGGGTCGACGTGACCCTGCCGGTCGACCGCCGCCGCCGCGGCGCCCGCCACCCGCTGAGCCTGCTCTCCGACCGGCTCACCGACGTCTTCGTGGCCATGGGCTACGAGGTCGCAGAGGGCCCCGAGGTGGAGCACGACTGGTTCAACTTCGAGGCGCTCAACATGGCGCCCGACCACCCCGCGCGCAGCGAGCACGACACGCTCTACGTCGAGCCGGCCGCGTCCGGCCGGCTGCTGCGCACGCACACCTCGCCGGTGCAGATCCGCTCGCTGCTGTCCCGCCCGCTGCCGGTCTACGTGGTCTGCCCCGGGCGCACCTACCGCAACGACACGATCGACGCGACGCACTCGCCGGTGTTCGGCCAGCTCGAGTGCCTCGCCGTCGACGAGGGCATCACCATGGCCGACCTGCGCGGCACCCTCGAGGTGTTCGCCCAGGCGCTGTTCGGTTCCGGACTGTCCACCCGGCTGCGGCCGTCGTTCTTCCCGTTCACCGAGCCGTCCGCCGAGCTGGATGTCCAGTGCTTCGCCTGCCGTGGCGACGCCGCCCGCCAGCCGTGCCGGGTCTGTTCCGACGAGGGCTGGATCGAGGCCGGCGGCTGCGGGATGGTCGACCCGAACGTGCTGCGGGCCTGCGGGGTCGACCCTGCGCGCTACAGCGGTTTCGCCTTCGGGATGGGCCTGGAACGGGCCGCGATGACCCGGCACGACGTCCGCGAGATCCGCGACTTCGTCGACGGGGACGTCCGCTTCGGCCTGCCGTTCGGAAGCGAGGGCTGACCCGGTGAGAATCGTGATGTCGTGGCTGCGTGAGCAGGTCGGCGGCCTGCCGCCGGCGAAGGCCGTGGCCGACGCGCTGATCCGCGCCGGTTTCGAGGTCGAGGGCCTGGAGACCGTCGGTGGCGACCTGGCCGGCGTGGTGGTCGGCGAGGTGCTCTCGATCGAGGTCGTCGCGGCGAAGAAGAAGGACGTCCGCTTCTGCCGGGTGCGGGTCGCCGAGCTCGGTGAGCCGGGCGGGCCCGTGGCGTCCGGGTCGGGGGAGGCGGAGCCCGGTGTGCGCGGGATCGTCTGCGGCGCGTTCAACTTCGAGGTCGGCGACCGGGTGCCGGTCGCGCTGCCCGGCTCGGTGCTGCCCGGCGGGTTCGAGATCAGCTCCCGCAAGACGTACGGGCACGTCAGCGACGGGATGATCTGCTCGGCCCGGGAGCTGGGCCTCGGGGAGGACCACAGCGGGATCCTCGTCCTGCCCGCGGGTTCCCGGATCGGGACGGACGTCGCCGAGCTGCTCGGCCTCGGCGACGAGGTGCTCGACATCGCCGTCACCCCGGACCGGGGCTACGGCCTGTCGGTGCGCGGCATCGCCCGGGAAGCGGCGACGGCTTTCGGCCTGCCGTTCGACGACCCCGGTGCCTGGGGCTCCGACGAGCCCGCCGCGACCGGCGCCGACTCCGCGGCCGGATACCCGGTGCGGGTCGAGGACACCGCCGCCTGCGATCGCTACGTCGCCCGGACGGTCAGCGGTGTCGACCCCGCCGCGCGCACCCCGCTGGACTGGTCGCGGCGGCTGTCGCTGGCCGGCATGCGGCCGATCTCCGCGCCGGTCGACGTCACCAACATCATCATGCTCGGTCTGGGGCAGCCCCTGCACGCGTTCGACCGGGCGAAGCTCACCGGCCCGATCGTCGTCCGCCGCGCCCGGGCGGGGGAGTGGCTGCTCACCCTGGACGGCGTCGACCGCGAGCTCGACCCCGAGGACCTCGTCATCGCCGACGACTCCGGGCCGATCGCGCTCGCCGGGGTGATGGGCGGCGCCGCGACGGAGATCTCCGCGGCGACCACCGACATCGTGCTGGAGTCCGCGCACTTTGACGCGGTGACCGTCGCCCGGACGGCCCGCCGGCACCGCCTCGGCTCCGAGGCGTCGCGCCGCTTCGAGCGCGGGGTCGACCCGGCGCTCGCGCCGGTCGCCGCGCAGCGGGCCGTCGACCTGCTGCGCGAGCTGGCCGGAGCCACCGCCGAGCCCGGTGTCACCGACGTCGACCACCGCGCGGCGCCGGAGCCGATCGTGTTCCCGCTCGGCGAGCCCGAGCGGCTGGCCGGCCGTCCCTACCCGGTGGATGCGATCCGCCGCCGCCTCACCGACGTCGGCTGCCTGCTGCGCGACCCGGAGCCCGCCGAGGCGGCGGGTAGTCCGGGCGAGCCGGGCGAGCTCCTGGTGACGGCGCCGTCCTGGCGGCCCGACCTGCTCCGCCCCGCGGATCTGGTCGAGGAGGTCGTGCGGCTCGAGGGGTACGACACCATCCCGGTGACGCTGCCGCTGCTGCCCGCCGGGCGCGGTCTCACCGCCGCCCAGCAGATGCGGCGGGCCGTCGGGCGGGCGCTCGCCGCCGACGGGTTCGTCGAGGTGCTCACCCTCCCGTTCGTCGCCGAGGACGCCGCCGACGCGCTCGGCCTGCCCGCCGGCGACGAGCGCCGGGCGGCGGTGCGGGTGGCGAACCCGATCGCCCAGGACGCCTCCTACCTGCGCACCACGCTGCTGTCGGGGCTGATCGCCACGGCCGTGCGCAACCTCGGCCGCGGCCAGACCGATCTCGCGCTGTTCGAGAGCGGGCTGGTCTTCCGGGAGCCGGCGGGCGCGCCGGCCGCGGTGGTCACGCCGCCGGTCGACCGCCGTCCCAGCGAGGACGAGGTCACCGCGCTGAACGCGGCCCTGCCCCGTCAGCCGCGTCATGTCGCGGTGGTGCTCACCGGCCTGCGCGAGCCCGCCGGCTGGTGGGGTCCGGGGCGGGCCGCCGACTGGGGCGACGCCCTGGCCGCCGCGCATGCCGCCGCCGCCGCGGTCGGCGTCGAGCTGGCCGTCGCCGCCGGGGACGCCATGCCCTGGCACCCCGGCCGCTGCGCCGAGCTGTCGGTCGACGGCCGGGTCGTCGGGTACGCCGGGGAGCTGCACCCGCGGGTCCTCGGGTCCGCCGGGCTGCCGGCGCGCACCTGCGCGATGGAGCTGGACCTGGACGCGCTGATCGGCGCCGCGCTCGAGCGGCCGCCGGTCGCGGCTCCCGCGATCTCCACCTTCCCGCCGGCCGACCGTGACGTCGCGCTGGTCACCGCGGTGGACGTCTCC
Source organism: Parafrankia soli (assembly GCF_001854695.1). Lineage (GTDB taxonomy): Bacteria > Actinomycetota > Actinomycetes > Frankiales > Frankiaceae > Parafrankia > Parafrankia soli. The sequence continues at coordinate 13,777 of NZ_MAXA01000223.1, read as the reverse complement.
GTCGCGGCGGTGACCGAGGCGTTGCGGGCGGGGGCCGGGGATCTGCTGGAGGCGCTGTCGCTGTTCGACGTCTACGAGGGCGACCAGGTCGGCCCCGACCGCCGCTCGCTGGCCTTCGGCCTGCGCCTGCGGGCCCCGGACCGGACACTGACGGCGGCCGAGGCCAACGATGCCCGTGACGCGGCCGTCGCCGAGGCCACCAGCCGGACGGGCGCCGTCCTACGCGGCTGACTGACGGCCGGCGGCCGCCGGCCGTCACCGACGGCTGAGCGGCGGCTGAGCGACGGCCGCCGCTCAGCCGCCGCCGGCCGCCGCCGCTCCGGTCGGCAGGACGAACGGGGCGAGCAGGGGGAGTCGCAGGCCGATCAGGGTCCGCCCGCCGGGCACGCGGTCGACGATCACGGCGAGCCGCCGTGACGACAGGCGGGCGGCGAGCACCTCCCGGCGAGCCCCCGGCCCGAGGCGGTCGTGGACGGTGGCGGCGAAGCCCAGCGCGTCAGCGCGGGTTCCGGCCGGTGGACGGGTCCGGGCGAACTCCGCGAACCGGCTCGCGAAGTCGCTCGTCGCGGCGAGCTCGGGCCAGCACCGGGCGACCGCCGCGCGCCGCTTGTCGATCAGCGTCCCGCGGACCGCCTCGAACCGTTCCGGATCGAACCCGTCGCCGGGACCGCGGCCGCTCACCAGATCGGCGACCAGCGTCACCTGCCGCTCCTCGAGCGTCACCGGTGTCTCTCTGAGCGTCACCGGTCTTTGCTCGAACTCCGCGGCCGGCGGCCGTCCCGCCGGCCGTCCCGGGCCCGGCCCGAGAGCGGCGGCGTGGACGGCATCGAGCTCCGCGTGGATCTCGGGCGCGTGGGGGTAGTTCCCGTCCCGCTCGAGCAGGACGGCGGGGACCCCCGACCAGCGCGCCGCGGCCTCGCCCACCAGGGCCAGGACCTCCGGCGCCACCGGATGCAGGTGGGTGTCGAAGTAGATCCCGTTCGCCACCCGTCCCCCGGCGACATGGGCGTACGCCACCCGCTCCCAGGGCAGCGCGTCGAGGAACCGCAGCGGGTCGACGCCGTGGTTCAGCGCGTCCCCGTGCAGGTTGGCGACGTCCACGAGCAGCAGCGCGCCGGTGCGGTCGGCGAGCTCGGTCAGGAACGCGGCCGGGTCCAGCTCATCGTCCGGCCAGGCGAGCACGCTCGCCGTGTTCTCCAGCGCCAGTGGGACGGACAGTTCGGCCCGCAGGTCGGCGATGTTGCGGGTCAGCACGCCCAGCGCCTCCCGGGTGCGCGGGACGCCGAGCAGATGCCCGGCCTCGACTCCCCCCGCCCGGACGAAGGCGACGTGCTCGCTGACCAGGGGTGAGCCCAGCTGTTCGGCGACCGCGGCCAGCCACGCCACCCGGGACGGGTCGAGCGGCTCGGTGCCGCCGAGGGAGAGCCTGGTGCCGTGCGGGACGACCGGCACGCCGAGTCCGGTGAGTGTCGGCGGCAGCGGCGCCCCGGGGCGCATGAACTCCGCGATCACCTCCACGAAACCCAGGTCGGACCGCTCGGCGAGGACGGCGCCGAGTTCGGGACGCCAGCCGGCCCCGAGACCTGCCAGGCGCCCGGCCGGCCYGGCGGCCCTGAGCCGCTCAGCCACCGCCGCCGCCCCCGCAGCCGCCGCCCCCGCCGCCGCAGCCGCTGTGTCCGCCGCCGCCGCATCCGCCGTCGCTGTGGCCGCCCCCCCAGCCCCCGTGGTGCGAGCCGTCCCCACCGAATGCGAACCAGCCGGCGAATCCGCCGAAGGCGGTCTCACCCGAGTCCGTCGAGCCGGTGTGGCCGCGGGAGGATCCGCCGCGGCCGCCGAGCCGGGCGTGCTGGGGCCGGGAGCCGACGCCCATTCGCCGCGCGAGGACGGCGTCGGCGCGCCGCAGGGCCGCCGGTCCGAACAGCGCGACCGCCACGGCGCGCTGACCGGGGACACCCCCGTCCGCGTAACCCGCGGCGCGGGTACCGGCGGCCTGCACGAGCCGGCGGCCGTCCAGGGTGACCGGCACGGGTCGGGCCAGAGCGATCACGGCCACCGCGGCGGCGACCATCGCCACCGGGACCAGGCCAGCCCCGTCTCCGTCGTCCGCCAGCGGGGTCAACACGACGGCCGCCGCGACGATGGCCAGCGGCAGCACCAGCCGCAGGATGCGCAGCAGGCGGGCCTGACCAGCGGGCGGCAGGTATCCGGCGGCGGCCAGGCGTGCCTGCGCGGTCCGGATCTCGGGGCCGCGGGCGAGCTGGCGGAGAATCCCGCGCACGAGCGGCTGGCCGGCGCTCGCGATCAGCCGGTGCGCGCTCGCGGCGAGCGGTGTGCTTCCCGGCGGGAGTGGTCCGGCCACCCTGAGTCGCCAGGTCAGCGGGATGTCGACGGCGCCGGCCTCGTAGAGGCCCACGAGCGCCGTCAGCGCGGCGCGCCGCGGGCCGGCGGTGACCAGCGCAAGGTCCTCGATCGGGACCGACTGTGGATCGGGATGCACCGCTCCATGTCCGCGTCCGCGTCCGCGCACCGCCCTCGCCCGCATGTCCGCCACGACGGCGACCGCGGCAAGCACTGTGAGCAGGTAACCGAGTGAGATCGCCATCGTCACTCCCATCCTGGGTCGGCCCGACGCCGGGATGGTGGCATCCCGGCCCGGGGGCCGACTGTCAGGTGACTGACGGTTTGTTGTCGAACTCTCAACGCGAGAGGTTCCCGGACGGCCGGGCGATGGCACGAGGCGGACGGACCGGACGGACCGGACGGACCGGCGAGTTGGCCCGGGCGGGCGAGGCGGGCGGGGCCACCTGGCCTGATCGGAAGCGTGCGTTACGGGCGGCGAACCGGGCAGGTGCCTTCTCGTGATCCGGGGGCGGTAGCGGCCCGCRTGACCGGCGGGGCGGTGTGACGATCGGGGTGGACGGCCGTGACCGCCCACCCCGACCCGCCTCCGGAACGCCGTTGTCCGGAGTGGCGTCGGGACCAGTGTGCCCACAGTGGTCCCCCAGGGCGTCAACCGTCGCTCAACGGGCAGGTAGGGCCGTGTTTCAGGGAGGTTCTCGATGGCGGTGGCACGGTGAGGGCGCTCCGTGGGAGCTTCGGCGCGCTCCGTAAACCCTTGTATCTTCATAGGGTCATGTGTATAAAGTTGCAGTCATGGGAGTGACTGCGGCAGTGGCGGGCGCGAGCGGATACGGCGGCGGCGAGCTGCTGAGGCTGCTGCTCGGCCATCCAGGCATCGAGATCGGCGACCTGGCGGCGAACACCTCCGCCGGGGTGGAGGTGACCGACGTCCACCCGCACCTGCCCGACCTGGCCGGCCGCGTCTTCGTCGACGCCGCCGCGCTGGCGGAGACCACCGCCGACATCGTGTTCCTGGCGCTTCCGCACGGGCAGTCGGCCGCGGTCGCCGCGACCCTCCCGGCCGGGGTCCGCATCGTCGACCTCGGCGCGGACCATCGCCTCCACGACCCGCAGGCATGGCGCCGGGCATACGGGGGGGAGCACGCCGGCACCTGGACGTACGGAATGCCCGAGCTGCCCGGGGCGCGGGAGGAGATCCGGGTCAGTAACCGGGTCGCCGCGCCCGGGTGCTATCCGACCGCGGTGAGCCTCGCGCTGGTCCCGCTGGTCGCGGCGGGTGCGGTCGACCCGTCCGACATCGTCGTGGTCGCGGCGAGCGGGACATCCGGCGCCGGCCGGGCGGCGAAGGTCAACCTGCTCGGCAGCGAGGTCATGGGCGACATGACCGCGTACAAGGTCGGCACCCACCAGCACCGTCCCGAGATCGTCCAGACGCTCACCCGGTACGCCCGCTCGCCGGTGTCGCTGTCGTTCACCCCCGTGCTCGCGCCGATGCCCCGCGGCATCCTGGCGACCTGCACCGCCCGGCCCGCCGCCGACCTCGCCGCCGGTGACGACCTGGGGACGGGCCTCGGCGCCGACGCCGACACGATCACCGGCATCCTGCGCGCCTTCTACGACGACGAGCCGTTCGTGCGCGTACTGCCGCCCGGGCGGTGGCCGCGCACGTCTTCGACGCTCGGCAGCAACTGCATCCACCTGCAGGCGACGGTGGACGACGAGGCGGGCCGGGTGGTCGTCGTCGCCGCGATCGACAACCTCACCAAGGGAGCCGCCGGGCAGGCGGTCCAGTGCGCCAACCTCATGCTCGGCCAGCCGGAGACCACCGGTCTGAGCGTTCAGGGCCTCGCGCCGTGACCGCCCCGGTGGCAGCGAGGGCCCTGCCAGCTAGGGAAGGGAAGCAACAGTGAGCGTCACCGCCGCCCGGGGGTTCCGGGCCGCCGGCGCCGCCGCCGGGCTGAAACCGTCCGGGCGTCCGGACGTCGCCCTCGTCGTCAACGATGGTCCAGCCGACGCCGCCGCGGGTGTGTTCACCCGCAACCGTGTGCAGGCCGCGCCCGTGCTGTGGACCCGTCAGGTGCTGACCACCGGCCGGCTGCGCGCTGTCGTGCTCAACTCCGGCGGGGCCAACGCCTGCACCGGCCCCGAGGGGTTCGCCGACACCCACGCGACCGCCGAGCACGTCGGCGCGGCGCTCGGGATCGGCGCCGGTGAGGTCGCGGTCTGCTCCACCGGGCTGATCGGCGTGCGGCTGCCGATGGATCTTCTCCTCCCCGGCGTCACCCAGGCGGTCGTGGCGCTCTCGCCGGCCGGCGGTGACGCCGCGGCCGAGGCGATCCGCACCACGGACACCGTCGCCAAGCAGGCGGTGCGCACCAGCACATCCGGCGCGGCCGGTGACGGTGTCGTCACGGTCGGCGGTATGGGTAAGGGTGCGGCGATGCTCGCGCCGTCGCTGGCGACGATGCTCGTCGTCGTCACCACCGACGCCGTCGCCGACAGCGCCACACTGGACCGGGTGGTCCGGGAGGCGTGCCGGACGACGTTCGAGCGCGTCGACTCCGACGGCTGCCTGTCGACGAACGACACGGTGCTGCTGCTCGCCTCGGGCGCGTCCGGGCGGTCCCTGCCCGAGGCGGAGCTGACCGAGCTGGTCACCGCCGTCTGTGACGACCTGGCCGGCCAGATGCTGGGCGACGCCGAGGGATCCACCAAGACGATCTCCATCACGGTCACCGGCGCGGCCTCGGAGGCGGACGCCCTCGAGGTCGGCCGCTCGGTGGCCCGCAACAACCTGCTCAAGTGCGCGCTCTACGGCAAGGACCCGAACTGGGGCCGGGTACTCGCGGCGATCGGTACGACGTCCGCGGCCTTCGAGCCCGACCGCCTCGACGTGACCATGAACGGCATCCAGGTGTGCCGCGGCGGCGCGCCGGGTGAGCCGCGGGAACTGGTCGACCTCGGCGGGCGGGAGATCAGCATCGTCGCCGACCTGCACGCCGGCGACGTCGAACTCACCGTGCGCACGAATGACCTCACCGACGGCTACGTCTACGAGAACTCGGCGTACTCGACATGAGCGCGGACACGAACCCGGTGAAGCCCGTGGGGTGGGCCGGAGCGAACATCCCCGCGCCGCCACGCGGACCGGCGGCAACCGCCCGCGGGCATTCCGCGCTGGCCAAGACCACCGTGCTCATCGAGGCGCTGCCCTGGTTGTCCCGCTTCCACGGCGCCACCATGGTGATCAAATACGGCGGGAACGCGATGACCCGCCCGGAGCTGCGCGAGGCGTTCGCCGCGGACATCGTCTTCCTACGCTACGCCGGCATCCGCGTCGTCGTCGTGCACGGCGGAGGCCCGCAGATCACCGCCCACCTGGAGCGGCTCGGGGTGCGCTCGGAGTTCGTCGGCGGCCTGCGGGTCACCACCCCGGAGACCATGGAGGTCGTCCGGATGGTCCTCGTCGGCCAGGTCAACCGGGACGTCGTCGGGATGATCAACAACCACGGCCCGTTCGCCGTCGGCCTGTCGGGGGAGGACGCGAACCTGTTCACCGCCCGGCGCCGCCCGGCGATGGTCAACGGCAGCCCGGTGGACGTCGGGCTGGTCGGCGACGTGGTCGACGTCCAGCCGGCGACCGTCAACGCCCTGCTCGACTCGGGCAAGGTGCCGGTGGTGGCCTCGGTGGCCCGCGGCCTCGACGGCGGCGTCTACAACGTCAACGCGGACACCGCGGCGGCGGTGCTGGCGCTCTCGCTGGGTGCGGCCAAGCTCGTCGTGCTCACCGACGTGGAGGGCCTCTACGCCGACTGGCCGGCGAGCGACGAGGTGATCAGTGAGCTGACCGTCGGCGAGCTCGAGCGGCTCCTGCCCACTCTGTCGTCGGGCATGATCCCGAAGATGGAGGCCTGCCTGCGCGCCGTCTCCGGCGGCGTCCCCCAGGCACACGTGCTCGACGGGCGGGTCGCGCACGCGCTGCTCCTTGAGATCTTCACCGACGAGGGCATCGGGACGCTGATTCGCGCCGACCCACCCGCCGCCGCCGGCACCGTCGCGGTCGAGGGCGCCGTCACGGCAACCACCAGTTCCAGCGCGGGCGACCCGGCAACAGTGGACATCATCGGGGGAGGATCGTGAACGCCGATCTGCTCGACCGGCGCGACGCCGTCATCATGGCCACCTACGGCCGTCCCTCCATCGCCCTGACCCGCGGGTCCGGCGCGCACGTGTGGGACGCCGACGGCCGCGAGTACGTGGACCTGATCGCCGGGGTGGCGGTGAGCGTCCTCGGCCACTGCCACCCGGCGGTGCGCGCGGCGGTAGTCGCACAGCTCGACACCCTGGGCCACACGTCCAACCTGTACGTGAACACCCCGCAGCTCCTGCTCGCCGAACGCCTGATCGAGCTGCTGGGCGTGGACGGCCGGGCCTTCTTCTGCAACTCGGGCGCCGAGGCGAACGAGACCGCGATCAAGATCAGCCGACGGACCGGCCGTTCGGAGATCATCGCGGCCGAGGGGGCCTTCCACGGCCGGACCATGGGCGCCCTGTCGATCACCGGCCAGCCCGGGAAGCGGGCGCCGTTCGAACCGCTGCTGCCGGGCGTGCGCTTCGTCCCGCACGGCGACGCCGACGCGCTGGCCGCCGCGGTCAGCGAGCGGACCGCCGCCGTCTTCCTGGAGCCGACCCTGGGCGAGGCCGGGGTGATCCCGTCGCCGCCCGGCTACCTGGCCGCCGCCCGCGCCGCCTGCGACGCACACGGCGCGCTGCTCGTGTTCGACGAGGTCCAGAGCGGCATCGGCCGCACCGGCGCGTGGTTCGCCCACCAGACCGAGGGCGTCGTCCCGGACGTGATCACCCTGGCCAAGGGCCTCGGCGGCGGCCTGCCCATCGGGGTCTGCATCGGGATCGGCGCTGCCGGTCACCTGCTGCGTCCCGGTGACCACGGCAGCACCTTCGGTGGCGGGCCGGTGGTGTGCTCGGCCGCCCTCGCCGTGCTCGACACGATCGTGGCCGAGGGCCTGCTCGAGCACGCGGCGGTGCTCGGCGGCGCACTGCGCGACGGCATCGTCGCCGCGGACGCGGCCGGGGTCACCGGGGTGCGCGGCGTCGGGCTGTGGCTCGCGATCGAGCTCGACGCCCCGTTCGCGCCCGAGGTGGAGACCGCCGCCCGCGAGGCCGGTTTCCTGGTGAACGCGGTCGCGGCGAACGCCGTCCGCCTCGCGCCGCCGCTCGTGCTCACCCCGGCGGACGTCGACGCGTTCGTCGCCGCGCTGCCCGGCATCGCCGACCGGGCGCGGGAGACCCACGCCCAGGGGGACAGGACCGCGGCGACCGGCCCGAAGAAGTCGGACGAAGGATCTAAGGTCAGCGCATGACGGCCCGACACTTCCTGCTCGACACCGACCTGACCTCGTCCGAGCAGGCCGCACTGCTGGATCTCGCCGACCAGCTCAAGGCGACGCGCCGCGACCGGAAGCCCGCCCGCCGCCCGCTCGAGGGCCGCTCGGTCGCGCTGATCTTCGAGAAGCCGTCGACCCGGACGAGGCTGTCCTTCGACGTTGCGGTGGCCGAGCTCGGCGGGCACCCGATCGTGATCGACTCCGGCTCCTCCCAGCTCGGCCGCGGCGAGACCATCGAGGACACCGCAGCCGTCCTGAGCCGCTACGTCGACGCCATCGTCATCCGCACCTTCGCCCAGGACAGGGTCGACCGGATGGCGGCGGCGGCCACCGTGCCCGTCATCAACGCGCTCTCCGACCACACCCACCCCTGCCAGGCGCTCGCCGACCTGCAGACCATCCGGGAGATCCGCGGCCGGCTCGCCGGCGTGACCCTGACGTACCTGGGCGACGGCAACAACGTCGCCCACTCCCTGCTGCTCGCCGGCGCACTCGCCGGGCTGCGGGTCCACGTCGCCTCGCCGCCGGGCTACGAGCCGATCGAGCAGGTCGTGCGGCACGCCAACGAGATCGGTGCGGTCACCGGCGGCGAGGCCCTGGTGATGCACGACGCGCTCGAGGCCGCGGCCGGCGCGGACGTGCTCTACACCGACGTCTGGGCGTCGATGGGGCAGGACACCGAGTCCGACAGCCGGGCGCTGGTCTTCCAGCCCTACCGCCTCGACGAGAAGGTCGTCGAGGCGGCCCGCCCGGACGCGATCGTCATGCACTGCCTGCCCGCGCACCGGGAGATGGAGATCTCCGCGGCTGTGCTCGACGGGCCGCGGTCCGTGGTGTTCGACCAGGCGGAGAACCGGCTGCACGCGCAGAAGGCCCTGCTGTCGTTCCTGCTGGACGAGACCACGGCGGGTGTCGGTTCCCGATGACCATCCGCTCGGCCGCGCCGCTGACGAAACACGCCCGGCAGGCCCGCCTCGCCGCGCTGATCGCGGCGCGGTCGGTACGGTCGCAGGCGGAGCTCGCGCGTCTGCTTGCCGAGGAAGGCGTGCAGGTCACCCAGGCCACCCTGTCCCGCGATCTGGAGGACATCGGCGCGACGAAGGTCCGCGGGGCCAACGGTGCGCTCGTGTACTCGGTCGACGTGAACCTGGCGCCGGCCGAGACGGTGCGCATCCCGCTGGCCCGGCTCTGCGAGGAGCTTCTCGTCTCGGCCGAGGCCAACGGCGACCTCGTCGTGCTGCGTACCCCGCCGGGGGCCGCGCAGCTGTTCGCCTCCGCGCTCGACCGGGCGGCCCTGCCGGAGGTGATGGGAACCATCGCCGGTGACGACACCGTCCTGGTGGTCTGCCGCGCGGGGCCCACCGGCCCCGGTGGGCCAGCGTTCGCCGGCCGGCTGCTGTCGCTGGCCGACGGCGTCGCACGGGTGGCGGTCCCACCCGGAACGGGCGGGCATCCCGGCATCGGCGCAGGTACCGGCGCGGGCGCCGGCTGAGGACCAGGCGGGGCAGACCTCCCGTCCACCGGCGTCATGAACGACCACGTGAACCGAGAATCAACTAAGGAGTGACTCCGTGACCGAACGCGTCGTGCTTGCCTACTCGGGCGGCCTCGACACGTCCGTGGCCATCGGCTGGATCGGTGCCGAGACCGGCGCCGAGGTCATCGCCCTGGCCGTCGACGTGGGCCAGGGCGGCGAGGACCTCGAGGCGATCCGCCAGCGCGCCTTCACCTGCGGCGCCGTCGAGTCGATCGTCGTCGACGCCCGCGAGGAGTTCGCGGCATCCTTCGTCGCCCCGGCGATCCGCGTCAACGCCCTGTACATGGACCGCTACCCGCTCATCTCCTCGCTGTCCCGGCCGATCATCGTGAAGCACCTGGTCGAGGCCGCCAAACAGCACGGGGCGGACGCGATCTCGCACGGCTGCACGGGCAAGGGCAACGACCAGGTCCGCTTCGAGGTCGGCGTGATGGCGCTGGCCCCGGGCCTGCGCGTGCTGGCCCCGGTGCGTGACTCGGGCATGACCCGGGACAAGGCGATCGCCTTCGCCGAGGAGCGTGGCCTGCCGATCGACGTCTCGAAGAAGTCCCCGTACTCGATCGACCAGAACCTGTGGGGCCGCACGGCCGAGTGCGGGGTCCTCGAGGACCCGTGGGCGCAGCCGCCGGAGGACGTCTTCGTCTACACGGCCGACCCGACGGTCTCCCGGCCGTCCGACGAGGTCACGATCTCGTTCACCGACGGCCTGCCGACCGGGCTGGACGGGCGGGCACTGTCGCTGGTGGACCTCGTCGCCGAGCTCAACACCCGGGCGGGTGCCCAGGGCGTCGGTCGCATCGACATGATCGAGGACCGGCTCGTCGGCATCAAGAGCCGGGAGATCTACGAGTGCCCGGCGGCGATCACGCTGCTGACCGCGCACCGTGACCTGGAGGACCTCACCCTCGAGCGGGACGTTGCCCGGTTCAAGCGGGGCATCGACCAGCGCTGGGGTGAAATCGTCTATGACGGCCTGTGGTTCTCGCCGCTGCGGGCAGCCCTCGACGCCTTCGTGGACTCGGCCAGTGTCGGTGTCACCGGCGACGTCCGGATCCGGCTGGCGGGCGGCGTCGCCCAGGTCGTGGGCCGTCGCAGCCCGGGCAGTCTCTACGACCACGCGCTGGCCACCTACGATGCCGGCGACCAGTTCGACCAGACCGACGCGCGGGGATTCATCGAGCTGTGGGGCCTGCCCACCAAGGTCTGGGCGGCCCGCGAACAGCGGCTCAACCCGTGACGTCGATTCGGTCGGTGGCGACTGGGAGTCACCCGGCGGCCGACGAGGAGCAGGAACGGATGGATCCCGAACGGGCACAGGGCGACGCCGCGCGCACGGACGCGGCGCGCACGGACACCGCCGACGACACCGCCGGAGAGGACACCGGGGGGCACGCCGACGCGGGTGGGCAGGCGGACGCCCCCGAGTCGACGCCGCCGCTGCGGCTGTGGGGCGGGCGATTCGCGGGCGGGCCGGCCGAGGCGCTGGCGCGGCTGTCGGTCAGCGTGCAGTTCGACTGGCGCCTGGCGCCGTACGACCTGCTCGCCTCCCGCTCACACGCCCGCGTCCTGCACCGCGCCGGCCTGCTGGACGACGCCGAGCTGACGGCGATGCTCGGCGCACTCGACGACCTGTCGGACGCGGTCGCCCACGGCCGCTTCCGCCCGACCATCGAGGACGAGGACGTCCACACCGCGCTCGAGCGGGGGCTGCTCGAGCGCCTCGGCGCGCTCGGGGGCAAGCTCCGGGCCGGCCGGAGCCGCAACGACCAGGTCGCGACCGACCTGCGCCTGTACCTGCGCGATCACGCGCGTCAGGTCGCCGCGCGGGTCACCGAGCTCTCCACCGCCCTCGTCGGGCTGGCCGAGCAGCACGTCGAGACCCCGGCACCGGGGATGACCCACCTGCAGCACGCCCAGCCGATCTCGTTCGGGCACCAGCTGCTGGCGCACGTCCACGCGTTCGCCCGGGACACCGACCGGCTGCGGGACTGGGACCGGCGTGCCTCGGTGAGCGCGCTCGGCGCTGGCGCGCTCGCCGGCTCCTCACTGCCGCTGGACCCGGCGGGGGTGGCCGCCGAGCTCGGCTTCGACCGGGCCTTCGCCAACTCGCTCGACGCGGTGTCCGACCGGGACTTCGCCGCCGAGTTCCTCTTCATCGCCGCGCTGATCGGGGTGCACCTGTCCCGGCTCGGTGAGGAGATCGTCCTGTGGACGACCCGGGAGTTCGGCTGGGTCGAGCTTGACGACGCCTTCGCCACCGGCAGCTCGATCATGCCGCAGAAGAAGAATCCGGACGTGGCCGAGCTGGCCCGCGGCAAGTCGGGCCGGCTCATCGGCGCGCTCACCGGGCTGCTGACCACCCTCAAGGGCCTGCCGCTCGCCTACGACCGCGACCTGCAGGAGGACAAGGAGCCGGTGTTCGACGCGGTCGACACCCTCCTCGTCGTGCTGCCGGCGGTGACCGGCATGGTCGCGACGATGCGGGTGCGCCGGGAACGGCTCGCGGCCGCCGCGCCGGACGGGTTCGCGCTGGCGACGGACGTGGCGGAGTACCTCGTCCGCAACGGGGTCGCCTTCCGGGAGGCACACGAGGCCGTCGGGCAGCTCGTGGCCTGGTGTGTGGCCCACGACGCCGACATGGACGAGGTCTCCGAGGACGATCTCGCGGTCATCAACCCACTGCTCACCGCCGACGTCCGATCGGTGCTCTCGGTGCGTGGTGCGCTCGAGGCACGCTCGGCACCGGGCGGGACGGCTCCCGCGCGCGTCCGGGAGCAGATCGAGGCGCTCGGGCCGGTGCTCGACCGGGACCGGGCGTGGGCCGGGAGCTGACCGGCGTTCCGAGTCGCGACTTCTACGACCGGCCCGTGCTGGCCGTCGCCCGAGATCTCCTCGGGACGACGGTCCGGCACGGGCCGGTCGCGTTGCGGGTCACCGAGGTGGAGGCCTACGGCGGCACGGACGATCCGGCGTCCCATGCCTTCCGCGGTCCGACCCCGCGCTCGCGGGTCATGTTCGGACCGCCCGGACACGCCTACGTCTACTTCGTCTACGGCATGCACTGGTGTTTCAACGTCGTGTGCGGTCCGGAGGGTACGGCCGCCGCGGTTCTGATCCGGGCTGGTGCGGTCGCCGGGTCCGTCCCGGCCCGGCATGTTCCGGGCAGCGCCCGCCAGCCGGAGCCCGAGCCCGGGCTTGAGCCCGGGGCCGGGTCCGTGGCCGCCGGGGCGACGAGCTCGGGGACGACGAGGGGCGCGGGGCCGGGGGAGGCCGGGGCCGGGAGCGCGGGAGCGCGGGGCGCCACGGCCGCCTGGCGCGTCGCGAGCGGGCCTGGACGCTTCGCCCGGGCCCTGGGGGTGGACGGCGGCTTCACCGGCACCGACCTCGTCGGATCCGGCCCGGTGACGGTTCACTCCGGAGCACCCGTTGCCGAGACCCAGGTGGGCCGTGGGCCCCGGATCGGCATCCGGACGGGCCGCGACCGCCCGTACCGGCTCTGGATCCTGCACGAGCCGTCGGTGAGCCGGGGCCGGCCCCCGCGGATGCCCGCCTGAGGCGCGTGGTCTGCGACGGCCCGACCGAACCCGCACAGACCGACGCGTACGGACTGTGCTCCCTGCGGCACAGAGAGGCCACTCGCCCGCGGCCGGCACGTCCCCCGCTTCGGGTGACCCGGCGAGGTGTCCACCGCTTCACAGTGGCTGGTACCCAGGTGTTTCGAGCGGTCCTCCCGCGCTGGTGGCGGGGCTGGTCCGTCGCCCATCCGTTCGAGCGCAGAACCTCAAGCCTCGCATATCAGACAGCGACGTCAAGCTCCAAGTAGAGCCATGTGACATACGTCACACTATCCAGGTCCCGATTGATTTGACGCCTCCCGTCATCCACCCGTAATGTTCTCTCTGTCAGCGCGACACGGAAGACACCGAACAGGGTGGCTCCACGCGGGACAGGGCCTCGACCGAGAGGGCGAGGCTGAGGGTAGAGCGCAAGATCCTGGCAAGGATCGGGGCGTTCCAACCTAAACAAGACGAATTTGGGCAAAAGTGCCTGGAGGAACCGCTTCGCGGCGTGAACTCCTGTACGCACCTGCTCCTTGAGAACTCAACAGCGTACCGAATAGTCAGTGCCATATTTTTTAACCCCCGTCCATGGCCAGGGCTTAGTGCTTCTGGTTGTGGTGGGAAATTCCTTTGGCAATGATAGACTCATACGAGAATCTGTCTTGYCAGGATCGGTTGGGCTTGGCGGCCCGGCCATCTCTTTCAAAGCATTGATGGAGAGTTTGATCCTGGCTCAGGACGAACGCTGGCGGCGTGCTTAACACATGCAAGTCGAGCGAGGAGCTTGCTCCTAGCGGCGAACGGGTGAGTAACACGTGGGCAACCTGCCCCAAGCTCTGGAATAACTCCGGGAAACCGGGGCTAATGCCGGATATGACATCATCGGGCATCTGGTGATGTGGAAAGATTTATCG
>NZ_MAXA01000222.1 GCF_001854695.1 Parafrankia soli | reverse complement strand
AACGCCAGGCCCTTCAAGTGGACCAGGACCGCCGACCAGATCATCGACGCGATCGGACACTACTGCGCGCGAATCTCCGGACCGGGACACTAGGCGGCGGTGGCCACGGCCGTGCCGGTCTCGGTGCCGCCCCGCCCACCCTCCAGCCGGGTGGCTGACGGGACGAGGGCGGTCTGCCGCGCGAGCGGGGCTGCCATACCAGGCAACGGCGGCACCGGGGCGGCCCCGCCCTGGACGGTGGGGTCCGTCCCGCCCGACGCCGTGCCCTGTCCCGGCGGCGAGCCGGGGAACGCGCCCCCGCCCAGCCCGCCGCGCCCCGTCAGGCCGCCCGCTCCGCCCGGCGGCTGGCCCTGCCCCTGCCCCTGACTCGGAATCTGGCCCTGGGTCTGCCCCTGGCCCTGGTCGGTGGCCTCCTCGACGATCGCGGTCGCGGTCGCGGTGGCCGTCGACGGGGTGCCGTCGGCCGGATCGTCATCGGGCACGGTCGCGGTGACCCCGACGGTGTCACCGACGTCGACGTTGCCGATCCCACCCGTGCCGCCGTCCACGAGCGTTTCGTCCGTGACCGTGTAGGTCGCGGTGAAGCCGTCCGTGCTGCGCACCGTGACGGCGGTGGGCTGCACTGTCGTGACCTCGCCGGACTGGGTCCGGACGGTCGTGTAGCCGCCGGAGCGGTCCGCGGTGACGTACTCCCCGTGCAGCGAACCGGTGCCGGTGCCACCCGCCGTCACCGCCGATCCGGCCGGGTTCATGACCTGGAACGGCCCGCCGCGCAGGCCGCCGGGGCCGCCGCCGGCTCCGTCCGAGCCGAGGCTGCTGGCGTTGACCGCGGCCGCCGCGCCGACGGCGAGAGCGAGCGCGATGGCTCCGGCCACGGCCGTCCGGCCCAGGCTCCACCGGGGCAGCGCACCCGAGGCCACCCTCGGCGGCGGGCTCACGCCGGGCACCGGCGCGCCGGGAGAGGCAGCCGCCCGGGACGAGGCCTCGCCCGGGGCCGACCCCGGCCCCGGCCCCGGCCCCGGCGACGGCGGCGGCGGCGGCCCGTTCCAGGCCGGCGACCCGGTCCAGCCGGGCGTTTGGGAAGCCCCGCTTCCAGCCGCGTGGCTCCCAGTCGCCTGCGGCGCCGGCTCACCACCTGCCTGCGGCGCCGGCCATGTGCCCGCCTGCGGCGGCCCGTTCGTCGACGGCGGCTGGGGATTCCCTCCCGCCGGTGACGGGGCCGCCCCGCTCGACGGCGAGGACTCGGGCGGGTCGTCGGGCCCGACGTGGCTCATGTCCGAACTCCTCGTCCCGGCGGGTCGGTCGCCGCCGTCGGGAGGAGATTTCGCCGATAACCTGTGCGCAGCCTGTGACGACGCTGAGCGCTGGTTATGTGCCCACCGCAGCGGGCCAGCGCCACCGCGTCGCCCGCGCGGGCGCACAGCCAACCCACAGGAGATGTTCAGGAAGCCCACAGGAATGCATTCCATGCTGACGGAATGCAGCCGTCGAGCCCCCGCATTCTGGTCGTCGACGACGAGAACACGCTGTCGGAGCTGCTGTCCATGGCCCTGCGTTACGAGGGCTGGGAAGTGCGCACCGCGCAGGACGGGCGCGGCGCGCTGCGCGTAGCCCGCGACTTCCGGCCGGACGCGGTGGTCCTCGACATCATGCTGCCCGACATGGACGGCCTCGAGGTGCTGCGCAAGCTGCGCGCGGACAGCCCCGAGGTACCGGTGCTGTTCCTCACCGCCCGCGACGCCGTCGAGGACCGGGTGGCCGGCCTCACCGCCGGCGGCGACGACTACGTCACCAAGCCGTTCAGCCTGGAGGAGCTCGTCGCGCGCCTGCGCGGGCTGCTGCGCCGGCTGCACCGCTCGACGATCTGGGACGGCGCCGTGCTGGTCGTCGGCGACCTCATCATGAACGAGGAGAGCCGCGAGGTCACCCGGGCCGGCCGCGAGATCCGCCTGACGGCGACCGAGTTCGAGCTGTTGCGCTTCTTCATGCGCAACCCGCGCCGGGTGCTGAGCAAGGCGCAGATCCTGGACCGGGTGTGGAACTACGACTTCGGCGGCCAGGCGAACGTCGTCGAACTGTACGTCTCCTACCTGCGCAAGAAGATCGACGCCGGCCGCCCCGCCATGATCCACACAATGCGCGGCGCCGGCTACGTACTCCGGCCGGCGACCTGACCGGCCCGCGGCGATGACACGCGGCGCGGCGGTTCCAGCGCACGGCGAGACATCCACGCACGCCGGTGGTCCCACCCGCACTGGCCGGCGGCGCGGGCCGGCCGGCTGGTCGCTGCGCACCAGGCTCCTCGCGCTGCTCCTTGCGCTGCTCGCCGTGATGTCCGCGGTGATCGTCTTCGTGATAGCCGTCGCGTTGCGCGGGGTGCTCGTTCAGCAGCTCGACGACCGGCTACAGGAGGCGAGCCGCCGATGGGGGCCGACCAACCAGTCCGGTCCGCTCCTGCTGCCCGGCTACGGCATCGACGTCCCGGGGGGTATGGGCGCACCCGGCCTGGCGCTGCCCAGGCCCGACCTGACCGCCGACGAGCGGGTGGGCGCGTTCCTGGACGGCCGCGGTCAGCCGCCGGGGACCCTCGGTGCGGTCTTCGAACTGCGCGTCCCCGACACCGCCGCCCAGGGCTCGGCTCGCGAGGCACTGCGGAGCGCACCGCCGCCGGGCTCGCCGGCCCCGGACCTCACATCCCTGATCGAGAGCGCGGCCGTGGCCGTCATCGACGACGACGGCACCCCGGTGGAGCTCACCGGCGTGGACGCCGCCACAGTGGCCCAGATCCCGCTCGACGGCCAGGAGCACACCCGCGGGATCAGCGACCGGGGCGACTACCGCCTCATCGCGCACTTCGACCCCGACGGGCAGACGGTGCTCGTCACCGGGGTACCGATGAACGAGGTCAGCGCGACGTTGACCGAGGTCGCGATCGCCGGCGCGATCGTGGCGGCGCTGGGCGTGCTGGCAGCCGGGATCGCGGGCGCGGCGATCATCCGGGTCACGCTGCGGCCGCTGAGCCGGGTCGCGGCGACGGCGAGCCGGGTGGCCGAGCTCCCGCTCGACCGGGGGGCCGTCGACCTCATGGCGGTGGCGCCGGACGTCGACACCGACCCCCGGACCGAGGTCGGGCAGGTCGGCGCGGCGCTGAACCGGATGCTCGGCCACATCGGCGCGGCCTTCTCCGCGCGGCACGCGAGCGAGACGCGGATGCGCCAGTTCCTCGCCGACGCCAGCCACGAGCTGCGCACACCGCTGGCGGCGATCAGCGGCTACGCCGAGCTCACCAGGCGCACCCGCGACACCGTCCCGCCGGACGTCGCCTACGCGATGGGCCGGGTCGAGTCCGAGAGCGCACGGATGACCGCGCTCGTCTCCGACCTGCTGCTGCTGGCCCGCCTCGACTCCGGACGCCCGCTCGTGCGGGAGACCGTCGACCTCTCCCGGCTCGTGGTGGACGCGGTCAGCGACGCCCACGTGGCCGCGCCCGAGCACCGCTTCGAGCTGGACCTGCCCAGCAGGCCCGTCGCCGTGGCGGGCGACCCGGCCCGGCTGCACCAGGTCCTCGCCAACCTGCTCGCCAACGCCCGCACGCACACCCCACCGGGCAGCCGCGTGACGGCCCGACTGACCGTCGAGCCGGAACCCTCCGCTCCGGGGCCTTCCGGTCCCGCGGCGAACGGGCCGGGCGCGGACCGGCCGTCCGCGGTGCTCTCGGTGATCGACGACGGGCCGGGCATCCCGGACGCGCTGCTCCCGAAGGTGTTCGAGCGCTTCGCGCGGGGGGACAGTTCGCGTTCCCGCGCGGCCGGTAGCACCGGGCTCGGACTGTCCATCGTGGCGGCGGTGGTCGAGGCACACCATGGACGGGTCGCGGCCGCGAGCCGTCCCGGCCGCACCGCCTTCACCGTGGTCCTGCCCCTGGGCACCGCCGACCCGGGCGCCCCGGACCCGGGCGCCCTCGACCCACCGGGCGCCCTCGACCCACCGGGCGCCCTCGACCCACCGGGCGCCCTCGACCCACCGGGCACCATCGACGGCTGCGCGCCCGACGCCGCCGATCCCGCCGTGACGGCCGCGGGGACCCGTCCTCACAGGTGATGCACCGGTGGGGCACTGTCCCACCCGGAGGTCGGGCAGTCGCCCTCGTTCGGTGAGCAGTTCCTCGGCCTGACGGCGCTAGGCTGATGTGGCGGGTTCAGGCCTGCCGGGTCTCCTGAGGGGACGTGCGCCATCGCTGCGGAGATGATCGCTCCTGCCTGGATGCATCAGCAGATCACGGCGGAGCAGTACGACTCCTGGTCCGAGGAGCAGTGCGCGGGCATCGAGATCGTGGACGGAATGGTCGTCGTAAGTCCCAGCGCGGCCAAGCGTCACAACCGGCTGATCAAGATCCTCGCGGTCGCCCTGGAGTCGGCGGCCGGGCCAGACTGGAACGCGGACTTCGACTTCGACGAAGTGATCGCCAGCGAGGCGGGCGCGGCCTAGGTGCCGGTACCCACAGGTGATGCACAGGTAGGGCACAAGGTCGGGAAAGGTCGACGTCCGACCCTGATCCTTATGCCGACCTCACCGACGCCGTCACCGCCGACCGACCAGTTCGACCACGCGGCCTACGCGAGGGCTGACCGTGCGGCCTACCCGAGGGCTGACCACGCGGCCTACACGGGGGCTGACCACGCGACCGTTCCGGGCACGCACTGGCCMGCCGGTGCTCCCGGGCGGGCGGGCGGGGCGTCCGGGCGGCGACGGCTGGCCGGCGACGGACGGRTCGGCCGGTTCGCGCGCGGACGTCCCGACGATCCGCGGTGGGTGCGGCCCACGCTGCTCGGGCTGCTCGCGGCGACGGCCGTCCTCTACCTGTGGGGCCTCGGCGCCTCCGGCTGGGCGAACGCCTTCTACTCGGCGTCGGTCCAGGCCGGCTCGGTGAGCTGGAAGGCGATGTTCTACGCCTCCTCGGACGCCGGGAACTCCATCACCGTCGACAAGCCCCCGGCCTCGATCTGGGTGATGGCGCTCTCCGCGCGCGTCTTCGGGGTGAACGCCTGGAGCATCCTCGTCCCGCAGGCGCTGATGGGCGTCGCCACGGTCGGCCTGCTCTACGCCGCGGTGCGCCGGGCCTTCCCGGCCGGCGCGGCGCTGCTCGCCGGGGCCGTCCTCGCGATCACCCCGGTCGCGACGCTGATGTTCCGGTTCAACAACCCGGACGCCCTGCTCGTCCTGCTACTGGTCGCCGCGGCGTACGCGACGCTGCGCGCCGTCGAGACCGCGGGCACCCGCTGGCTGGTCTGGGCCGGGGTGTTCGTCAGCTTCGGCTTTCTGACGAAGATGCTGCAGGCGCTGCTGATCGTCCCGGTGCTGGCCCTCGTCTACCTCGTCACCGCGCCGACGCGGTTCACCCGGCGGCTGTGGCAGGTCGGAGCGGGCACGCTCGGACTGATCGTCCCGTCCGGGATCTTCATCGCGATCGTCGAGCTCGTCCCCGACTCGGCCCGCCCGTACATCGGCGGGTCGCAGCACAACAGCATCCTGGAGCTGACTCTCGGCTACAACGGCCTGGGCCGGCTGACCGGCAACGAGTCCGGCAGCGTCGGCGGTGGCGGCGCACCGGGCGGCGCCGGTGGTGGCGGCAGCATGTGGGGCACGACCGGCTGGGGCCGGATGTTCGGCTCCGAGGTCGGCGCGCAGATCTCCTGGCTGTTGCCGACCGCGCTCGCCCTGCTGGTGGCGGGCCTGTGGATCACCCGGCGCGCACCCCGCACCGATCCCGGACGGGCCGCGCTCGCGGTCTGGGGCGGCTGGCTGCTGGTCACCGGCATCGTGTTCAGCCAGATGCAGGGCATCTTCCACGCCTACTACACGGTCGCGCTCGCCCCCGCGGTCGGCGCCGTGGTCGGCATGGGAGCCGCGACCCTGTGGCGCCGCCGTGAGCACCCGATCGCCGCGGCCACCATGGCCGGGATCCTGGTGCTGACCGCGCTGTGGTCCTACGTCCTGCTCGACCGCACACCCGACTGGAACCCGTGGATGCGCTGGGTCGTGCTGATCGTCGGTTTCGCGGCGGCACTGCTGCTCATCGTGCTCCCGCGGCTGCCGCGGGCGGCCCGGCTGGTGGTCGTCGCGGCCGCGCTGGTCTCGGCGCTGCTCGGGCCGCTCGGCTACTCGATCGCGACCGCGGCCACCCCGCACACCGGTTCCATCCCGTCCGCGGGCCCGGCAGGCTCGGGCTTCGGCGGACCGGGCGGTGGCGGACGGCAGTTGTTCGGCGGACCGGGCGGCGGCAACGGCGGGGCCCAGCAGGGGACGACGCAGGTCCCCGGCGGCGGCACTGCTCCGGGAGGTACAGCTCCGGGCGGCACGGCCCCCGGAGGGACGGCCCCCGGAGGCACTACTCGGGGCGGCGCCGCCCCCGGAGGCACTACTCAGGGCGGCACTGCTCCCGGCGGCACGCAGGGCGGCCCCGGCGGTGGCATGGGCGGCCTGCTCAGCGCCGGTAACCCCAGCGAGGAGGTCCTCGCGCTGCTGGAGGCGGACGCCTCGTCCTACACCTGGGTGGCGGCGTCCGTCGGGTCGAACAACGCCGCCGGCTACCAGCTCGCCAGTGGCGATCCGGTGATGGCGATCGGTGGCTTCAACGGCAGCGACCCCTCCCCCACCCTCGAGCAGTTCAAGCAGTACGTGGCGGACGGCCGCATCCACTACTTCATCGGCGGCGGCGGCTTCGGCGGGCAGAACGGCGGAAGCCAGGCGTCCAGTGACATCGCGGCCTGGGTCGCGGCGAACTTCACCGCCACCACCGTCGACGGCACAACCCTCTACAACCTGACCACCCCAACCACCACCACAAGCGGCACCACCACAGCCTGACCCCGACTCGACACAACCGTGGCGGGTGGGTGAGTCCATGGACTCACCCACCCGCCGCACATCGTTGCGCCCGGTCCAGGGGGGCGGGGAGCGGGGGGGCGGGGGGCGGGGCCCACTCCAGCCAGCGCGTCGGGGCGGTCCCGCGCTCACGAACAGCAGGCCAGGTGTCGGGGCGGTCCCGCGCTCACGGGCAGCGGAGCCACAGCCCGCACCACCACGACGAGGCCAGACCGTCACCTATCGGACAAAAGCCCCRCACACCGGGGTGGCCTGCTCGCCGTTTCGCATCTTGCTCGCCCTTTCAGAGCGAATTTCGCTGGGAATGCCCCCTGAAACGGCGAGAAAGAAACCAAACGGCGAGTAGCCGAGCACCAAAACGGACCCGGGGCCTCCACCGCCAAACCGAGGCCCGCCGACGGCCGGCGCACCGAGACGCCCAGCCCGGCCCAGCCCAGCCCAGCCCGGCCCGGCCCGGGGGGGGTGGTCTCACAGCGGGGGCACAGGGATGGCACACGCCGGGCACAGGCCCTGGGCGGACCGTGAACAACATGACGACGGATGCCAGGACCAGCGGCGGCAGGGTGACCAGCTCCCACGCGGTGACGGCGGAACGGACCGACCTGGTGCCCAGGCCGCGGGCCGGACTGCTCCCGGCCGGCCAGCCCGTGCTCGACGTGGTCGTCCCGGTCTACAACGAGGAGAACGACCTGGCTCCCTGCGTGCGCCGGCTGCACGCCCACCTGCGGGGGGCCTTTCCGTATCCGTTCCGGATCACGGTCGCCGACAACGCCAGCACCGACACGACACTGGTGATCGCCCGCGCGCTGGCGGGCGAGCTGCCCGAGGTCTCGGTGATCCACCTCGAGGCGAAAGGACGCGGCCGGGCGCTGCGTACCGCCTGGGGCGCCTCCGCCGCACCCGTCCTGGCCTACATGGACGTCGATCTATCGACGGACCTGGCCGCGCTGCTCCCCCTGGTCGCCCCGCTGATCTCGGGGCATTCCGACCTCGCGATCGGGACCCGGCTCTCACGGTCGTCCCGGGTCGTGCGCGGCCCGAAGCGGGAGGTGATCTCGCGCTGCTACAACCTGCTGCTGCGCGGCACCCTCGCCGCCCGGTTCACCGACGCCCAGTGCGGTTTCAAGGCCATCCGCGCGGACGTCGCCACGAGCCTGCTGCCGCTGGTCCAGGACACCGGATGGTTCTTCGACACGGAGATGCTCGTCATCGCCGAGCGGTGCGGCCTGCGCATCCACGAGGTCCCGGTGGACTGGGTCGACGATCCCGAMAGCCGGGTGGACGTCCTCGCGACCGCGATGGCGGATCTGAAGGGCGTCGCCCGGCTCGCCCGGGCCCTCGGGACGGGTGCGCTGCCCGTCGCGCAGCTGCGGCACGAGTTCGGGCGCGCTCCCTTGACCTGGACGCCCAGCACGGGCACGGGCACGGGCCAGCCGGCCCGGTTCGAAACGACCGGGCCCGGAACGACCACGAGCGGAGGCGGAGTGGCCGCAGGCGGAGCTCCCGAAGCAGCTCCCGGAGCCGGAGCTCCCGGAACAGCGGCTCCCGGAACAGCGGCGGCCGGAGCGGCAGCGTCCGGAGCAGCCGGCAACCGGGCGACGGTGATCGGAGTGCCCGCCGGGCTGACCGGGCAGCTGCTGCGGTTCGCCGGGGTGGGGATCGCCAGCACACTGGCCTACCTGGTGCTGTTCGTGCTGCTGCGCACCGCGACCGGGGCCCAGGCCGCGAACCTGATCGCGCTGCTGGTGACGGCGGTCGCGAACACGGCCGCCAACCGCCGGCTCACCTTCGGGGTCACCGGCCGCGGCGACGCCGGCCGCCATCACCTGCAGGGGCTGTTCGTCTTCGCCATCGGGCTGCTCCTGACCAGCGGCTCGCTGGCCGCGCTGCACGCGGCGAGCGACTCCCCGGGGCGGTTCCCGGAGGTCAGCGTGCTCGTGCTGGCGAACCTGGCGTCGACGGTGGTCCGGTTCCTGCTGATGCGCGCCTGGGTGTTCCACCCGTCCCGGCTGCGCCGCCCGGCCGGTGGGGCGACCCGGTCAGCGGACGACGGCCCGAGCCGCTCGGGCCGCTCCGGGCACGGCGCGCACCAGCTCTGAGGCGCGGGTGTCCCACCGGGTGCTGGCCAACCCCCGCTCGGCGGTGATCAGGAGCTCGAAATCAGCGGGTCGGGGTGGTAGGCACAGCCTCGGCCTGAGGATAAGCCCTAACCTATGAAGATCGACTAGCTACGGGGTAGTGCGGCGGGCAACGTGCCGTCAGGGGCGCAGGATCAGGAGGAGGTCGCCGACCTCGACCGATTCGCCGCTGGAGCGGACGAGTTCGGCGATCTTCCCGGCGGCCGGGCTGGTGACCGCGGCCTCCATCTTCATGGCCTCGACCACGGCGAGTTTCTGGCCCTTCTCGATCTCGTCGCCGGCCGCGACGGCGAAGGTGACGATCCCGGGCAGGCCGGCGCCGACGTGGGTCGGGTCGGACGGGTCGGCGCGCCGGGCCGCGGTGGCCGTCGCCTTGATCGAGTTGTCGCGGACCCGAACCGGGCGGGGCTGGCCGTTGACCCGCAGGTAGAGGGTGCGCATGCCGGCGCTGTCCGGCTCGCCCACCGTCTCCAGCGTCACGATGATCTCGACTCCGGGTTCGAGCATGACGCTCGCCGGGCGGCCGGGGACCAGGCCGAACAGGAACGCCTCGGTGGGGATCACCGAGGAGTCGCCGTAGGTGGCGACGGCCTTGCGGTAGTCCTTCCACGGGCCGGGGAACAGCAGCCGGGACAGCGCCGCCCGCCGGCCGGCGCCGGGCTCGGCCAGCGCGGCGGCGTCCTCGGCGGCGAGGGTGGCCGCGGGCGGCTCGGGACGGCGGCCGGCCAGCGCCCGCTCCCGGAACGGCTCGGCGAAGCCGGCCGGGGGTGTGCCGAGTTCGCCGGCCAGGTAGCCCAGGACGCTGGCGGGCAGGTCGTACTCCTCGGGATGCTCACGCAGCCGGTCGACGTCCACCGAGCCGCCGGCGATGAACAGCGCCAGGTCACCGACGACCTTGCTGGTCGGGGTGACCTTGATCGGCTTGCCGAGCAGGTCGTTCGCGATCGCGTAGCACTCGGTGACCTGGGCCCAGCGGTCGCCGAGGCCGAGGCTGATGGCCTGCTGGCGCAGGTTGGTGAGCTGCCCGCCGGGGATCTCGTGCCGGTACACCGCGCCGGTCGGCGCGCGCAGCCCGGCCTCGAACGGCGAGTAGAGATCGCGCACGGCCTCCCAGTACGACTCCATCGCCGACAGCGCGCCCAGCTTGATGCCCGTGGCCCGCGGGGTGTGGTCGGTGGCCGCGACCAGGGCGGAGAGGTTCGGCTGGCTGGTGCCGCCGGACATCGGCGCGGCCGCCGCGTCGACGGCGTCCACCCCGGCCTCGTTGGCCGCGATCAGGGTGGCGAGCTGACCGCCGGCGGTGTCGTGGGTGTGCAGGTGGACGGGTACGTCGAAGCGCTCCCGCAGCGCGGCGACCAGCGCGTGGGCGGCGGCCGGGCGCAGCAGCCCGGCCATGTCCTTGATCGCCAACACGTGCACGCCGGCCTGGACGAGCTGGTCGGCCAGGCGCAGGTAGTAGTCGAGGGTGTAGATCCGCTCGCCGGGGTCGGTCAGGTCGCCGGTGTAGCACAGGGTGCCCTCGGCGACGGCGTTCGTCTCCAGCACGGCGGCGATCGCCGGGCGCATCTGCTCGATGTCGTTGAGCGCGTCGAAGATCCGGAAGATGTCGAGCCCGGCGGCCGCCGCCTCGGCGACGAACGCGCGCACGACGTCGTCCGGGTAGGGGGTGTAGCCGACGGCGTTGCGCCCGCGCAGCAGCATCTGCAGGCAGATGTTCGGCACCGCCGCCCGCACCGCCGTCAGGCGCTCCCACGGGTCCTCGGCGAGGAAGCGCAACGCGACGTCGTAGGTGGCCCCACCCCAGCACTCCAGGCTCAGCAGGTTCGGGGTGAGCTCGGCGAGCGCGGGCGCGGCGGCCAGGATGTCGAAGCTGCGCAGCCGGGTCGCCAGCAGCGACTGGTGCGCGTCACGCAGCGTGGTGTCGGTGACCGCCAGCGCGGTCCGCCCCCGCAGGTCCGCCGCCCACCCGGCCGGCCCCAGCTCGGTCAGGAGCTGACGCGACCCGGCCGCCGGGGTGTCGGTCGGGTGCAGCGGCGGGAGCAGCGTGCGCGGCTCCGTCAGGGCGACCCCCGCCGGACGGGCGTGCCCGTTCACCGTGCTCTCCGCCAGCCGGGCCAGCATGCGGCTCGTCGCGTCCCCGTCGTCGAGGGCGTTCACCAGGCCGGGGCGCTCGTCGATGAACGAGGTCGTGACCCCGCCGGCCAGGAAGTCGGGGTCTTCGAGCAGCCGGCCGAGGAACTCGATGTTGGTGCGCACGCCGCGGACCCGGAACTCGCCCAGCGCCCGCCGGGCGCGCCGGGACGCCTTCTCCAGCGTCGAACCACGCGCGGTCAGCTTCACCAGCAGCGAGTCGAAGTACGGGCTGACCTCCGCCCCCGGGTAGGTGGCGCCGTCGAGGCGGACCCCGGGCCCGCCCGGCGACTGGTAGAAGGTGATCGTCCCGGTGTCGGGGCGGAAGCCGTCCGAGGGATCCTCGGTCGTCACCCGGCACTGGATCGCGGTGCCCCGCAGCGCGATCGCGTCCTGGGTGAGGTTCAGGTCGGTCAGGCTCTCCCCGGCGGCGACCCGCAGCTGCGCGGCGACGATGTCGACACCGGTGACCTCCTCGGTCACCGTGTGCTCGACCTGGATGCGCGGGTTCATCTCCATGAACGTGAACGCGCCGTCGGCCCCGACGAGGAACTCCACCGTCCCGGCGTTCACATAGCCGACGTGACGGGCGAAGCGCACCGCGGCATCACACAGTGCGTCCCGGGTCGACTCGTCCAGCGCCGGCGCCGGGGCGATCTCGACGACCTTCTGGTGCCGGCGCTGCACCGAGCAGTCCCGCTCGAACAGGTGGATCACGTTCCCGTAGTTGTCGGCGAAGACCTGCACCTCGACATGACGCGGCCGCTCCACCGCCTGCTCCAGGAAGACCGTGCCGTCCCCGAACGCGGCCGCCGCCTCGCGCGACGCACTCGCCACCGCCTCCGCGAGGTCCTCCGGACGCAGCACCCGGCGCAGCCCGCGCCCGCCACCACCCGCCGACGCCTTCACGAACAGCGGGAACCCGACCTCGGCCGCGGCCTCCTGCGCGCCGACGCCGTCCGGCAGCGGCTCCGAGGCCCGCAGCACCGGCAGCCCCGCGGTGATCGCCGCGTTACGGGCCGCCACCTTGTCACCCGTCAGCCGCAGCACAGCCGGCGGCGGGCCGACGAACGTCACGCCAGCCGCCGCGCATGCCTCCGCCAGCACCGCCGACTCCGACAGGAACCCGTAACCCGGGTGCAGCGTGTCGGCGTCCGCCTGCTTGGCGACCCGCAACAGCGCGTCGATGTCGAGGTAGCCACGCACCGGATGACCCGGCTCGCACAGCTCGTAGGCCTCGGACGCCTTCGTGCGGTGCAGCGCGGAGACATCCTCGGGGGTGTAGACGGCCACCGTCCGCAACCCGAGCTCGTGCGCGGCCCGGAACACCCGAACCGCGATCTCACTGCGGTTTGCCACCAGTACCTTGCGCACGCGCGGCTCCTCACGAACGTCGGCGGTACGTCTCACACAGACCGAGGTCCGCCAATTCTGGGCGGATTCCCCGCCGGGCGCCAAAGGTCGTGACATGTGACGCCACCCGAGGGCATGGGTTTGCCTACCTGTGACTCGGTGGTACCCAACCACGCCGTCAGGCACGGAACCGTCCACACGCGCTGCGTCACCGGCCGGGCGCGGTCGCCGCGCCCGGCCCGACGCCGACCGATCGGCCCGGAAACACCGCAGGGTCGGCTCAGTAACGCCAGCGGAGCCGGTCGGCGATCTCGGCCGGATCCGCTCCGGCGAACAGCTCGATCTCGCCGCGGCGGACCGCGACGAGCGTCGCGTGCAGCTCGGTGCCCAGGGCGTCGCGCAGCACCTCGTCCGCCTCGAAGGCGGCGACCGCCTCGCCGAGCCCGGTCGGCAGCCGGCGGATCCCGCGTCGGGCGAGCTCCGAGCCGTCCAGGCTGGCCGGATCGCACCCGACCGGCTCCGGCAGGACGGCGGCGCCCGCCCGGCGCGGATCATCGAGGCACTCCAGGCCGGCGAGCCCGGCGGCCAGCACTCCGCCGACGGCCAGGTACGGGTTCGCGGCCAGGTCGAAGCACTTTACCTCGACGTTCGCCGTCCCCGGCTCCCCCTCGGCCCCGACGATCAGCCGGATCGCGGCCTCCCGGTTCTCCAGGCCCCAGCACGCGAACGCCCCGGCCCAGTGCGACGGCACGAGGCGCAGGTAGGAGGCCACACTCGGGGCACCGAGAGCCATCAGGGCGGGCAGCCGTCCGAGGATGCCCGCGATGAACGCCTCGCCCGGCGCGGTGAGGCCGTACGGTCCCGTCCCGCCGGACATCAGACTCGTCCCGCCGGTGCCGGAGCGACGGACCTCACCGGCGCGGCCGCCGTCCCCGTCGCTGTCGCTGTCGCGGTCGCTGTCGCGGTCGCGGTGCAGGCTGAGGTGGAGGTGACCGCCGTTACCCACGCTGCCGGCGAGGACCTTGGGCGAGAACGAGACCCGCAGCCCGTGCCGCAGGGACACCGCCCGCACCGTCTCCCGGGTCAGCACGGCGGTGTCGGCGGCCCCGAGCGGGTCCTCCGCCGCGACCGACACCTCGAACTGCCCGGCGGCGTACTCCGGATGGATCTGCAGGACGGCGATCTCCTGGCTGGTCAGGGCGACGACCAGATCCCGCAGGTAGTCGGAGAGCTCGACCACCCGGGTCATCCCGTACCCGGGCCCGGAGCAGGCGGGGGCGAAGTCGTCCCGTCCGGCCGGGGAGACCGTCCACTCGATCTCGAACCCGGCGCGGCAGCGCAGCCCGCGCCGGGCCAGCCGCGCGGTCTGGGCACGGACGAAGGCCCGGCAGTCCTGCGCGTGCGGCCGGCCGGCGAGGTCGAAGCGGTCGGCCGGCGCCCAGGCCCAGCCGGGCTGTGCGTGCAGGCGGGTGAGCCGGCCGAGGTCCGGGCGCAGGCGCAGGTCACCGACCGGTCCGCCGGCGTACCGGGTGACGAGCGTGGAGTCGTCGACAAGGAACGCGTCGAAGGTCGGTGACGCGCCCACGCCGTGCGTCACCGCGTGGGCCAGGCGGCTCACCGGCACGCCCTTCATCCGGGCGATGCCGGCGTTGTCCACCCACGTGAGCGCGACCGCCACGACGTCCCGGGATGTCAGTTCGGCCGCCACCGACTCAGCCGCGTGGTGGTTCATGACCAGCATGATCCCCGAGAACAGGCCCGGTCGCACACCGGCACCGTCCACAGGCGGGTACACCCGAAATCCCCGGTAGACAGCGGACATGCTGGCTTCGCGGTTCGGTTGTCCCCAGACCGAGGGCATTAATCCACAAGTTATCCACAGGCTGTGACTGACGGTGGACGCCGGTGGCCGACTAACCTCCGTCAGCAGGCATGCGCGGGCAGTGAAACGGGCACGATCATGTGGTGCTGCCGTGCGTGGAGAGCCTCTCCCTGGTCGATCATCACTGTCACGGGCTGCTTCTGCGCGACCTCGACCGCCCCGACTTCGAGCGGATGCTCACCGAGGCCGACGAGCCGGGCCCGGCCGGGACGACCCTCTTCGACAGCCACATCGGGTTCGCCGTACGCCGCTGGTGCGCCCCCGTCCTCGACCTGCCCCGGCACGCCGCGCCGGACGTCTACCTCGCGCGGCGCCGGGAGCTCGGCGTCGAGGAGGTCAACCGGCGCTTCCTGCGCGCCGCCGGCATCGGCGCGTTCTGCGTCGACGCCGGCTACCTGCCCGAGCCGCTGACGTCGGCGACCGAGCTCGCCACCGCCGGCGGCGGGACGGGCCACGACATCCTGCGGCTGGAGCGCCTCGCCGAGGCGCTGGCGGTCGACATCCTCACCGGCCAGCTCGGGGTGACCCACTTCGCCGACACCGTCCGCGAGCGGGTGACCGGCGCGAGCCCGACGACCGTGGGCCTCAAGTCGGTCGCCGCCTACCGGGTCGGCCTCGACCTGCCGGCGACCCGCCCCACCGACCGGGAGGTCGCGGCCGCCGTCCGCGACTGGCTCGGCCTGATCCGCCGCGGCGTCCCCATCCGGCTCGCCGACCCGGTGCTGCACGCGTTCCTGATCTGGACGGGCGTGGACGCCGGCCTGCCGGTGCAGATCCACGTCGGGTACGGCGACGCCGAGCTCGACCTGCACCGGTGCAACCCGCTGCTGCTCACCGGCCTGCTGCGGGCCCTCGCGCCGACCGGGGTGCCGGTGATGCTGCTGCACTGCTACCCCTACCACCGGGAGGCGGGGTACCTGGCCCAGGTCTTCCCGACCGTCCACCTGGACGTCGGGCTCGCCGTGCACAACGTCGGGCGCCGCGCCCCGGCGCTGCTGGCCGAGGCGCTCGAGCTCGCCCCGTTCAGCAGGTTCCTGTTCTCCACCGACGCGTTCGGGCTCGCCGAGCTCTACCTGCTCGGCGCGCGGCTGTTCCGGCAGGCCCTGTCCACCGTGCTCGGCGACGGCATCGCGGACGGCGACTGGACCGACGACGACGCCCGGCGCGTCGCCGAGCTCATCGGAGCGGGCAACGCCCGGCGCGTCTACCGCCTCTCGGAGCCGGGGCGCGAGACGACCGCCGTCACGTCGTCGCGTTCCCCCGGCCGGTCGAGCGGTCCCCGGGTCACCGCGCCGGCTCCCGCTACGCTTGAGGATCGATGACCAGCACCGGGACTGACCAGCATGACCAGCACCTCGGCCACCCCTGCGACCTCGGCGTGGCCGGCACCGGGCGGGCGGGCGGCCCGATGATCGTGGCGATCGAGGGGGTCGACGGCGCGGGCAAGAACACGCTGACGTCCCGGCTGGTCGAGGCGGTGACCGCGACCGGGCGCACCGCCGGCACCTTCGCCTTCCCGCGCTATGCCGCGGGCCCGCTGGGCACGGCGGTGCGGGCGATGCTCGACGGCGACGAACGGCTTGCCGGCCTGGCCGGTTCGGCCCGCGCGACCGCGCTGCTGTTCGCGCTCGACCGGGCGAACGCCCTGCCCGAGCTGGCGAGGTGCGTGGCCGCGTACGACGTGCTGATCGTGGACCGCTACCTCGGCTCGAACGCGGCCTACGGAGCAGCCCGGCTGCCCGCCCCCGAGCGCGCCGAGTTCCTCGACTGGATCGCCGAACTCGAGCTGACGCGGCTGGGCCTGCCCCGGCCCGACCTGCAGGTGCTGCTGGACGTCCCGGTGGAGACGGCGCGGGCCGGGGCGCGGGCCCGCGCGGCGGAGGACACCGCCCGGGCGTTGGACACCTTCGAGAGCGACGCGGGCCTGCAGGCGCGCTGCGCCGAGATCTACCTGTCGCTGGCCGCCGACGGCTGGGTCGCGCCCTGGCTGGTCGTCGACCGCGAGTCGGGCGCTCCGAAGATCCTCAGCGCACTGTTCGACTGACGCCGGACCCGGCTGACGCCGGGCGCACCGTTCCGCGTTCCGCAGGACCCCGTTTCGTCCCCGAGTTGTCCCGGGATGGCGAGATGGTCCCTGACCGGTCGGACGGTAGCCAGCCGGAACTGTTTCCAGGGAACAGATCCGTCCCTGGATTCCACACCCTGCGGCCATGGCGGCGAATCAAGGCGCGATGGAAGAGTTCACCTATGGGATCACCTACGGACATCGATTTGTTGCGTGAGCTGGAACCGGTCGCCGAGACCAACGTCAACCGGCATCTCGGGCTCGCCGCCGAGTGGATGCCGCACGAGTACGTGCCGTGGAGCCTGGGCCGCGACTTCGACACGACCCCGTGGGAGCCCGGCCAGTCCTCGCTGTCCGAGGCCGCCCAGATGGCCTTCGAGGTCAACCTGCTCACCGAGGACAACCTGCCCAGCTATCACCGCGAGATAGCCGTCGCGTTCGGCCGCGACGGCGCGTGGGGGACGTGGGTGGGGCGGTGGACCGCCGAGGAGGGCCGGCACGCGATGGCCATGCGTGACTACCTCCTGGTGACCCGGGCGGTCGATCCTGTGACGCTCGAGCGTGACCGGATGCTGCAGATGCAGCGCGGCTACGACTCCGGCGGCAAGACCCCGCTGGAGGCCATGGCCTACGTGTCGTTCCAGGAGCTGGCCACCCGGGTCAGCCACCGCAACACCGGACGGGTCACCGGCGAGCCGATCGCCGAGAAGCTGCTCACCCGGGTGGCGGCGGACGAGAACCTGCACATGATCTTCTACCGGAACCTGGTGGCCGCGGCGCTGGGCCTGGTGCCCGACCGCATGGTCCCGGTCATCCGCGACGAGATCGTGAACTTCCAGATGCCCGGCACCGGCATCCGCGACTTCGGCCGCAAGGCCCGCTACATCGCCCAGGCGGGCATCTACGACCTGCGGATCCATCACGACGACGTCGTCTCGCCCATCCTTCGGCACTGGAAGCTCCTCGAGCTGGAGGGGCTGTCCGGCGAGGCCGCGAAGGCCCGCGACGAGATCGGCGCGTTCATGGCCGGCCTCGACGCACTGGCCACCCGGCAGGAGGAGAAGAAGGCCGCCGCCCAGGCCCGCCGCGCGGCGCGCGAGGGCCGCGAGCAGCAGACCGCGGCGGTACCGGTCGGCTGAGCCGCTGCCGACCATCGGGTGAGCATCGGCTGAGCCGGGGGAACAGCCGATCCGGGGGAACAAGGGGGCGCTGTTCGTAACTGCTGCCCGACATCCGTAGTGTCCGTGGCGTGTCGGCCGGATCATCCGGTCGCATCAGCCCGACAACGGACGGAACGGACGGAGCGCAGTGAGCGAGCATCGCGGATCCGCGCGCCGGATCTCCCCGATCCAGGCGGCGTTCGGAGTGCTGGCGGGAATCGTCCTGCTGGTCGCAATTCTGCTCAGCCAGAAGGGCGGCAGCCCGGAATCCACCGCCGCGGCGCGGTCCTGCCAGGCCGGTGACGGCGGTTCCGGCACGCCGTGCCCCTCCCCGGCCCCGACAACGACACCTACCGGCGGCACCGCCTCCGGCACTCCGAGCCCGCCCGGCTCGGGCTCCGGGATCAAGCAGCAGGGGACCGCGCCGCCCGGCTCGGGTGCCGGCGACGAGACCGTCGCGGCGGGCGGCTCGGGCACCCGGCCGGCCGGCTCGACGTCCACGGCGGGCACCCGCCCGGCCGGGGCGTCGGGATCCGCGCGCTCCCCGCGGCCGCGCCCGGGCGGCGGCCACCGCCAGGAGCCGGTCCTCGACCTCCGGCTCCCCCCGGTCCCCGTGCCCACCTGCGTCGTCGACTGCCGCTGACACCGCGGCGCCCGTCCACCGCCGCTGACGCCCCGGCACCGCACCGCAGCCGCGCCGCACCGCAGCCGCGCCGCACCGGCGTCGGCGTCGGCGTCGGCGTCGGCGCGGTCTCACACGTTCCTCTCACGTCGTGCGGGTTTCCTCGGTGCACGCCGTGCCCCCGCCGGCCCGCCACACCGGGGCGCGTGCCCGGACGCCGGTTGTTCGAGGATGGGTGAGATGAGGGACGCATCGCGGCCGCCGCGGTTCGGCGAGGACGCCGCCAACCCGCCACGGCCTCCTCGGGTCCTGGTCGTCGACGACGAGCCCAACATCGTCGACCTCGTCCGGATGGCGTTGCGCTTCCACGGCTTCGACGTCGTCACGGCGGCCACCGGCCAGGAGGCGCTCACCCGAGCCGCCGCCGACCAGCCCGACCTGCTGATCCTGGACGTCATGCTGCCCGACGCCGACGGGTTCGAGGTGTGCCGGCGGCTACGCGCGGACGGGGCGGAGGTCGCCGTCGTCTACCTCACGGCCCGCGACGCGCACCGGGACAAGATCACCGGCCTCACCTACGGCGGTGACGACTACATCACCAAGCCGTTCGCCGTCGAGGAGCTGATCGCGCGGGTGCGGGCGGTGCTGCGCCGGACCCGCCGTCCCGCACCGGAGCCGTCGCCCGCGTCGGGCCTGCTCACCTACGCCGACGTCGAGCTCGACCCGGACGCCCACCTGGTACGCCGGGCGGACCAGCCGGTCGAGCTCTCCCCCACCGAGTTCTCCCTGCTGCGCTACTTCCTGCACAACCCGAACCGGGTGCTCTCCCGCGCCCAGATCCTGGCCGCGGTGTGGGACCGCGACTTTGACGGCGAACCGACCGTCGTCGACCAGTACGTCAGCTACCTGCGGCGCAAGCTCGGCCAGCACGGGCCGCCGCTCATCCACACCCAGCGCGGCTTCGGCTACGCCCTGCGCGCCCCCGCGCCCGCCGCCGGCCCCGGCGCCGCGCCCGAGCACTCCCGATGACGCTTCGCCTGAAGCTCATGCTCGGCCTGGTGGCGCTGACCGCCACCGGCCTCATCCTGACAATCGTCGCGACGGTCGTCGCCCTGCGCGGCTACCTCGTCGACCGCGTCGACGTCCGGCTGCGGGCCGTCGAGCAGGTCGCCCGGCTG
The DNA here is from genome assembly GCF_001854695.1 of Parafrankia soli. Taxonomy (GTDB): domain Bacteria; phylum Actinomycetota; class Actinomycetes; order Frankiales; family Frankiaceae; genus Parafrankia; species Parafrankia soli. The sequence goes on along the minus strand of NZ_MAXA01000222.1, from coordinate 52,739 downwards.
CCGCTGGCCGCGGTGCTGGCCGGGGCGCCCACGGGCAGCCGGCCCGTGCTGGAGCGGGCGATCGCGCCCACCGACTACGTGGTGGAGGCCCGCCGGACCGACGGCGAGATCCTACGGGTGGCGGGTCCGGCGGACCGTTCCCCACCACTGCTCGCCGAGATCGCCACGGGGAAGGCCACCGGGGAGATCACTGGAGAGACCACTGGGACGACCGCGCCGCCGGCCGACGGCACCCCGTTCACCGTGACCCACAGTGGCGAACGGTACCGCGCGGTGCTCGACCACGTCCCCGGCGGCGAGGTGCTGATCGCCCAGCCGCTGGCGACCGTCCGGGACACCCTGCGCCGGCTGGTCGTCGCGGCGGCGGTCGCGGCGCTGGTCGTGCTCGCCGCCATCGCCACGCTGGCCTGGCTGCTGCTCACCCGCGGTCTGCGCCCGCTGCGCGTCGTCGCGAGCACCGCGTCCGCGATCGCCGCCGGCGACCTGTCCCGCCGGGTGCCGGAGGGCCCGCCGCGCTCGGAGACCGGGCAGCTCAGCCGGGCGCTGAACATCATGCTCGGCCAGATCCAGGCCGCCTTCACCGCCCGGGTCGCCTCCCAGAACAACCTGCGCCGCTTCGCCGCCGACGCCTCGCACGAGCTGCGCACGCCGCTGACCTCGATCCGCGGCTACGTCGACCTGCTGCGCGCCGGGATGGTCCCGCCGGCCGAGACCGACGACACCCTGCGGCGGGTGGCCGAGGAGACCGCCCGCATGCAGACCCTCGTCGACGACCTCCTCTACCTCGCGCACCTCGACGAGCTGCGCCCCCGCGACCGGGTGGACGTCGACCTGGTCACGATCGCCGAGGACGCGGCGGCGAACCTGCGGGCCGTCGACCCCGGCCGCCCGGTCACCGTCGAGGTCGAGGCCGGTCCCGAGGCCGGCCGGCACGTCCTCGGCGATCCGGACGCGCTGCGCCAGCTGTTGGGCAACCTGCTGACGAACGCCCGCGTGCACACCCCCGCGGGCACCACGGTGACCGTTCGGGTCACCGGATGGGACGCGGCCACCCCGGCCCAGGACCGCGCGGCCGTCCTGGCGGTCGAGGACGGCGGGCCCGGCATGCCGCCGGAGGTCGCGCGGCACGTCTTCGACCGGTTCTACCGGGCGGCCGGCAGCAGGGCCCGGGGCCGCTCCGGCAGCGGCCTCGGGCTGTCGATCGTCGCGGCCACGGCGGCCGCGCACGGCGGCCGCGCCGAGGTGAGCAGCACCCCCGAGGGGGGCACGACCTTCCGGGTGTACCTGCCCGGGGGCGTTTCCGACCAGACCCCCGCTGACCAGGCCTGACCTGCCGCGGACGGCCCGTCCCGGCCCGCCCGAAAGGGGCGGAAAGGGCGGTCCGGACGAAGTCGCCTGCTGGCCCTGGGCGGCGCACCCGGGTCGACGTGAGGTCTGACACGGCCTCCTGACGTACCAGTGGGTGCACAGGTAATTCTGTTTCTTCTCGCATCCGGCTCACAGGCGGACGGTGTGCGCTCGGCTCAGGACCCAGCCGAGCCCGGCCGACGTGAGCGTGATCAGACGAACACGAGCACCTGGCCTCCAGCACGGATCTTCGAGGAGCCGCCATGCCGCCCGCCACGCCGCCCGCCACCAGCCCGCGCCCATCCACGACCGCCCGGGGCCCGGTCGACCGGCGTCCAGCCGTCGGGGGCCGGGCCGCGCGGCGCGGTGTCCGCCGTTCCCGCACCGAGGCGGCCGTGCTGGCGGTGATCTGCGGCGCGGTGGTGGGCACCCTCGCCGACCGGCTGGCGGCACGGATCGCCGTGTCGCGGGCGAGCCGCCGCCTCGGCGGACGTCTCGGCGAGTTCGGCGCGACGGTCCGCGTGCGCCCGCCGAGCTTCCCGTACCTGCTCAACGCCGCCACCGGACGGCCGTCCACCCTGGAGCTCTCCGCGACCGCCACCTACGGCGAGCTGCGCCGCCTGCGCAGCGGCTGCGACGCCCACGGCAACACCTGGGACGACCCGTCCTTCGCGCTGATGTCGCTGTTCGGCGGCTACGCCGGGGTGTTCGGCGACTCCTGCGGCCCGATCGTCCGACCTGACCGGGCCGGGGGCGGTGCCGGTGGCCGGGCGCGGGGCGGAGTCAGAGGCGGCGACGGGGGCGCGCTCCCGACCGGCCGCACCGACGCGCTCGACGGCCTCGGCGACTCTGAGGGCTTCGGTGACCTCGGCGGCTTCGGCGGGCCGGACGGCTTCGGCGGCCTGGACGGCTTCAGCGGCATCGAGGGCCTCGGTGAGCTCGGGGGCCGTGGCGGCGTCGGGGACAGTTGCCGCGCGCGGCGGCCATCCCCCACCCGGTGGACCGAGATCACCTACGGCGGAGACGAGCGACTGTCCATCGGCACCGAGATCGAGCTGCCGGACCGCTCACTGCCGGTACGGATCATCGGCACCCCCCTCGTCCGGGACGGCCGGCTCGCTCTGCTTCCCGAGGAGATCGTCCTGGGAAACCAGCGACTGCCCGGCGAGCTGATGACACCGGCGCACACCGCGGYCTTCGCCGAGCCGGTCGTGCTCCTGCCCTCCTTCCCCCGGGGCACCCGCCTCGCCGAGGTCGTCGCGACCCCCGAAGGCCTCCGTCTGCGCCTGGAGCAACGCGACCCCGCCCGCCGCTGACCACGGCGGCCGGGTGAGTCCCGGCTGTCACTCAACCGCCGCAGTGACTCGGCACCGTGCGTAAGGACCTGGCCGCCACGACCGCGGTCGATCATGCTGTTCCGTGGAACACCAGAACGCCTGCGCCAACCGGCGCCGTACGTCGGCTCGGGTACGAGCGGATACGTCCGCGGACGGATGACCGCCCTGCCTGAGGTCGCTACCGTCGGAGCGGTGGAGGGAACCCGGCGAGCCGAGGGAGCCCCGCGGGCGGAGCGCCCGTCTCGGACCGGAGTGCGTGACCGGGCGACCCGGCTGATCGCGGCACGCGGCCTGTGGAACCGCCTGGAGGCCATCGCGGGACTCGAGGGCTTCCCCCGTTACCCGGGCAGCGCGCTGATCGCGCGGATTCCCGCCGGACGGGCCCGCCGAGCCGGGACCGCGGTGGCCGGTGACGTCCTGCCCACCGCCGTCATCGGCCTGATCCTGCTGGTCGGGTCGACGAACGCGTCGAAGGACCGGATCCCGCCCGGGCACGCCCTGGACGGGGTCGCCTACCTGCTCCTGGYGCTGGCGGTGGCAGTCTTCCCGTTGCGCAGGTACGCCCCGCGGGTCCTGCTCGCCGCCGAGACCCTGATCATCGGCAGCTACACCGCCATCGGCTATCCGCACGGGCCGGCGACGCTCGCGGTCGCCGCGGCCGCCTTCACCGTGGGCGTGCGGGTGCCCGCGCGGGTGACCGGCCGCACGGCGAAGATGTGCGCGGCGGTGCTGCTGCTCGCCAGCCTGGCGTCGTTCTCCCGCGGCTACCTCGACAGCGGGTGGGACCTCGCCTACACCTGCCTCGCTGTCCTCTGCGTGGCCTTCGTTCCGGCTTTGCTGGGCGCGCTGCTGCGGCTGAGCCGGCTGTCCTCGGCGCGGGCGGAGGAGGAGGCCACCCGGCGGCGGATCGAGCAGGAGCGGCTGCGGATGGCCCGCGAGGTCCACGACGTCGTCGGCCACGGACTCTCGATCATCTCGCTCCAGGCCGCGGTGGCTCTGCACGTGCTCGACCGGCGGCCGGAGCAGGCGCAGGTCGCGCTGGAGGCGATCCGCCGCACCAGCGTCGACGCACTGGACGAGCTGCGGGCGACCCTCGCCCTCACCCGCGCCCGCGACGCCCGGTCCGGAGCCGGGAACGCCCGGGAAGCGGAGAGCACCGTGCTCGCCGGGAACACCGTGCTCTGCGGGAACACCGCGCGTCCAGCGCACCCCGGAGGCGACAGAAGCGCCGAGCGTTTTGGAAGCCGGGCCGGAGGCACGGAGCGCGCCGGGCGCGGCGAGGGCACCGGGCGCGGCGAGGGCGCGGCGGGCGCCGGTCCCGGTGAGGCGCTCCGGACCCCGTTGACCGGGCTGAGCCGGCTGCCGGGGCTRGTCTCCGAGGTCCGGCTGTGCGGCATCGCCGTGGAGCTGGTGACCGACGGTGATCTTGCCGGCCTGCCCGCCGAGGTCGATCTCGCCGCCTACCGGATCGTCCAGGAGTCGCTGACGAACGTGCTGCGGCACGCCGGACCGGCCCGGGCCCGGGTCACCCTCCGCTCCACCGCGGACCATCTGGAGGTCGAGATCGTCGACGAGCCCACCGAGCGCAGCGCCGACCTGCCCGCCGATGGTGACCCGCTCGTCCGCTCGACCGGGCACGGGCTGCGCGGCCTGCGTGAACGCGTGGACGAGCTCGGCGGTTCCCTGACGGCAGGCCCACGTGCGCAGGGAGGATGGAGCGTGCGCACCGACCTGCCCACGCCGGCCGCGCCCGCCGACCCGGCCTCGGACTCGGCCTCAGCCCCGGCCTCGAACTCGAACTCGAACTCGAACCCGGCCGTGTCCCGCCGCTCCGGAGGGGCGCGGTGATCCGGGTCGTGGTCGCCGACGATCAGCCTCTCGTCCGTCTCGGGCTGAAGGTCCTGATCGAGACCGAGGACGACCTCGAGCTCACCGGCGAGGCCGAGGACGGCCAGGCCGCGCTGGCCCTGGTCCGCCGCACCCGCCCGGACGTCGTCCTCCTCGACATCAGGATGCCCGTCCTGGACGGCCTCGCCGCCCTGCGCGCGATCACCGCCGACCCCGCGCTGACCGACACCCGCGTCGTCATGGTCACCACGTTCGAGCTGGACGAGTACGTCTTCGAGGCTCTGCGCAACGGCGCGTCCGGGTTCGTCCTGAAGGACACCGAGCCCGCGGACCTGCTCCGCGCGATCCGGGTCGTCGCCGCCGGCGAGTCGCTGCTCTCCCCCACGATCACCCGCCGCGTGATCGAGACGTTCGCCCGGCGCCCGGCGGCGCCCGCCGCCGTGGACCTGACCAGTCTCACCGTCCGGGAACGCGAGGTGATGGGCCTGGTGGGGCTGGGCCTGTCCAACGACGAGATCGCCGCCCGGCTCGTCATCAGCCCGGCGACGGCACGAACCCACGTGAGCCGGGTGATGGTCAAGCTCTCCGCCCGGGACCGCGCCCAGCTCGCCGTCCTCGCCAACCAGGCAGGTCTGGCCGGCTGATCGCCAGGGACGACACTCGCACCAGCGGCGTACCGTCCCGGCGGTGCGTCAGTTCGGCGGCGCGCCGTCCTCGAGGTAGATCGTCGCGCCACCGGCGCGCGCTGTCAGGCAGGCGGCCACCCGCCGCGCCAGCAGCGGTGTCATGAGGCCGGGCAGCTCGTCCGCCGTCACGAACGACCAGGCGGCGAGCTCGTCGGCCGGCAGTCGGATGCCGGCCGCCTCGTCCGGTGTCAGCACGCCTCCGTCGAACACCACGATCAGACCCTCGGTGCGCTCCGGCCCGGGCGGTACCCAGTCGACGGCCAGTAACCGCCCGAGGGCGCGGTCCAGCCCCAGCTCCTCGGCGAGCTCGCGGCGGGCCGCCGCCAGGGGTGCCTCGTCCGCCTCGACCACACCGCCCGGCAGATCCCATCCGGGCCGGTATGTCGGGCACACCAGCAGGACGCGGCCGGCGCCGTCGACGAACAGCACCCCGGCCGCCATCCGCTTACGGGGCAGGCTGTTCCGCCAGGCCCGGGCAGATGAGGCGCCGGGAGTCTCCACGCCCGCCACCGTAACGCCGACCGAGACCGGCGACGACCGACGACGACCAGGCGCGGCCTCGGCACCGCGAAGTGCGTACGGCCGCGTACGCGGGAATGCGTCCGGTTGCGCAGACAGATGACGATCGTCGCCGGACGACGCGAGATCGCGCTACGGCCACTCTGATCGGCATGACGACAACGACGAGCACCCCCGGCCTGGACGCCCGGACACGGGCCCCGGTGGCCGACCCCCCGCTCACCGAGATCCCGGACGGCCTCCGAGGCACCGGGCTCCCGGGTGGCCCCCCGGCCGCGATCGACGTCCGCGGGCTGACCAAGCGTTACGGGCGGCGGACGGTCGTCCGGAATCTCGACGTCACCGTGCCGACCGGCGTGGTCGCCGGGTTCGTCGGCCCGAACGGGGCGGGCAAGACCACGACGCTGCGGATGCTGCTCGGCCTCGTCCGGCCGAGCGAGGGCAGCGGGACGATCCTCGGCGAGCCGCTGGGCGAACCGGCCCGGTACCTGCCCCGGGTGGGCGCGCTGATCGAGAGTCCGGCGCTGTACCCGACGCTGTCCGGACGCCGCAACCTCGCGTCGCTGGCGGTGCTCGCCGGGCAGGACCCGGCCGGCGTCGACGCGATCCTGGACGAGGTCGGGCTGGCCGGCCGCGGCGACGACGCCTTCCGCACCTATTCGCTCGGGATGAAGCAGCGGCTCGCCATCGGCGCGGCGCTGCTCTCCGACCCGGACCTGCTCATCCTGGACGAGCCGACGAACGGCCTCGACCCCAGCGGCATCCGGCAGATGCGGGCGCTGGTCCGCTCGCTGGCCGACGGCGAGCGGGAGGCGGGCGCGAACGGCCGGCCGCGCACCGTCCTGGTCTCCTCCCACCTCCTCTCGGAGGTCGAGCAGATCTGCGACTGGATCATCGTGGTGGAGCAGGGCCGGCTCGCCTACCAGGGCCCGACGGACGGCCTGATGGCCTCCACGACCAGCCGGGTCGAGCTGCGCCCCGAGCACGCCGACTCCCTCGGGATGCTGGCGGACCTGGTGGCCGGCTTCGGGCTGCCCGTGGACCGGGCGGGCGACCGGCTGCTCGTCGAGCTCGACCACACCGCGCCGGCCGCCGTCCCCGGGCCGGACGGGCCGGACGGGCCGGACGGGCCGGACGGGCCGGACGGGCCGGACGCCGTCCTGGCCGGGCTCAACCGGGCCGCGCTCGCCCGCGGCATCACCCTCGTCGAGATCACCCGACAGCGGACCAGCCTCGAGGACCGCTACCAGGGCCTGGTCGAAAGCACCCGAGAGACCGCCCGGAGCACCGGCACCAGCAGCATGAGCACCAGCACCAGCACCGGAGGGGAAGCCCGATGACCGGCGTCTACACCGTGGCACGCAGCTACCGCGCCGAGCTGATCAAACTGCGCCGGCCGAGCACGGCGCTGGCCATGGCCGTCCTCGGGTTCCTCACCGTCCTGTCGACGGTGCTGGTCATGGCCCTCGCCGACGAGAAGCCGACCCCACCGGACCCCGGCGCCGGGCCGGGCTTCGATCTCTCCCTCACCCAGCTCGCCTCGTCCCAGGGCCTGATTCTGGGCTTCCGCGGCGGCACGACCTTCATCGGACTGCTCATCTTCGTGGTCTTCGCGATCAGCATGACCACCGAGTACGGCCAGGGGACGCTGCGCACCCTGTTCCTGAAGGAGCCCCGCCGGCTGGGCTGGCTGGCCGGACGGCTCGGCGTCATGCTCTCCGCCGTCGCGGTGTCGCTGGTCGCCGCCCTCGGCCTGAGCGTCGCCGCCGCGACGGTCATGGCCGCCGTCCGGGACGTCGACACAAGCGCGTGGTGGACGTCGGCCGCCCTCGGTGAGGTGGCGGGCGCCTACGCGAACGCGCTGCTCGCGGCCGTCTTCTTCGCCCTCGTCGGCACGATGCTGGGAATCCTGCTGCGCTCGACGAGCGCCGCGCTGCTCATCGGCATCGCGTGGATGTTCCCGATCGAGCACATCGTCCAGGAGTCGTGGAGCGGTGCCACCAGGGTCCTGCCCGGGCTCGTCTTCGACGCGGTCGGCCGGGGCGGCCTGCCCGACGCCTCCTACGGGCCGGCGCTACTCACCGCCGTCGCGTACGCGCTGGTGGCGGCCGCGATCGGCGCGGTGAGCCTGCGCCGCCGGGACGTCACGGCCTGACGGGACCCGCCGTGCGCTCCCGTCCGACAGGGGGATTCGTCCATCTCGCCCAGGCGGGTGGCCGGATCTCCCCGTCGCGGCGTTGACTGTGTGCATGGCCGAAGGGACACCGGTGGGACGACGGGTCGTCTTCGTCATGCTCGGCCTCGGGGCGCTGGGCGTCGCCGTCGGCGCGGACGTGCAGCGCGGCACCGACCGGTTCGTCGCCCCACTGCGCGAGAACGACCCGACGGGGCTCACCGACCTGCTCCCCTCCGGCGGGTTCCGCTACTACTCCGTCGTCGCCTCCGTGCCGGAGCGGACATCCGCGGACTACGAACTGCGGGTCCACGGCCTGGTCGACCGGCCCCTCACCCTCACCCTGGACGATCTCTCCCGGATGCCACAGACCGAGCTCGTGCGCGACTTCCAGTGTGTGACGGGCTGGCGGGTCACCAGCGTCCGCTGGACGGGCGTGCGCCTCGCGGACCTGCTGGACGCGGCCGGCACCCGCCCCGGGGCGACCGCGCTGACCTTCCGTTCTTTCGACGGCGCCTACACCGAGAGCCTGACGATCGACCAGGCCCGCAGGCCCGACGTCCTGGTCGCCCTCACCATGCTGGACGGCCCGATCACCCACGATCATGGTGGCCCCGTCCGGCTGTACGTGGCGCCGATGTACGGCTACAAGTCCATCAAGTGGCTCGCCGAGATCGAGGTGGTCGACACCGTCACTCCCGGGTTCTGGGAGCAGCGGGGCTACGACGTCGACGGCTGGATCGGAAAGTCGAACGGCCGCGACGATGAGCCCGTCTGAGGATCCGGCCGGGAACCCTGAGGACCCGGCCGAGGCGACGGCCGCAGACTCCGATGGCCCGGCCGGGGACGGGGCGGCGGCGTTCGTCCGCCGGTTCGGCCCGGCGACCCGCTGGGCGCACTGGAGCACCGCGGCGCTGACGGCGGTGTGCCTGGCGACGGCGGCCGTCCTGTACCTCGGACCGCTGGCGACGCTGGTGGGCCGGCGCCAGCTGGTCTCGGCGGTGCATCTCTACGCCGGGCTCGCCCTGCCGGCACCGATGCTGGCCGCGGCCCTCTCCGCCGCATACCGGCGTGACCTCGCAGAGCTCGACCGCTTCACCCCCGCCGACTGGAAGTGGCTACGGACGAGACCACGCCGCCGGCACACCGACGCGGTCGGCAAGTTCAACGCGGGCCAGAAGCTGTACGCCGCGTTCGTCGCAGGTGCCGTGCTCGTCATGCTCGGCACCGGTGTGATCATGGAGTTCGGCGGCGCCTTCGCCGTCACCCACCGCACCGGTGCCACCTTCGTGCACGATCTGCTGGCCCTCAGCCTGTTCGCCGGGATCTGCGGCCACCTGTGGATGGCCTCCCGCGACCCGGCCGCCCGGCTCGGGATGCGCACCGGCGTGGTCCCCCGCCCCTGGGCCCTGCGCGAACACCCCGCCTGGCACACCGAACCCGACGCACCGCCGACCGAGTGACCCGACTTGGCGGTCCGCGGCCAGGTCTCAGACCGACCAGGCCACGGACCGGCACAGCGCGGGCCGGGAGAGTCCTAACCCAAGTAGGTACCCGAGGCGTTGGAGTCGAGTGCGCCGGAGGCGCCCAGGACGAAGCCCAGGACGACGACGGCCAGGCCGACCCCGAACGAGACGATGCACCAGGTCTTGGCCTTGGCGGACGCCTCCAGGGCCCCGGCGTAGTCACCGATCTGCTGACGACTCTGGACCTTCGTCGCGAAGACGATCGCGGCGATCCCCGCGGGCAGGCAGCACAGCAGGGTGCAGGCGATCGACTGCCACAGGTAGGTCGGGATCGGCTGGCCGTAGGGGGGCGGCGGGCCGAAACCGCCGGGCCCCTTCACCGGCGGCGGATAGCCACCTGGCTGGGGATACCCGCCGAAGTCCTGTGGGGCCCCGTAGCCGCCGGGGGGCGGCCCGTACCCGCCGGGCGGGGGAGGCTGCGCCCCCCAGCCGCCCTGGGGTGGGTTCTGTCCGCCGGCGTTGGGGTCGTAGCCGCCGGGGCCGTAGCCGCCGGGCGGCGGGTACTCGGGTGGCTGGGACACGTCGTCTCCAGAGGGTGGTTCCGACCCCGACGGGCCCGGCCATGACCGGATCCCGCACCGGCGGCCCCGCCGGCACCCACCGGATCCGGAACTGGTGCCGGCGGACGTGCCTGGCAGCACCGTTGCCGATGCGCCTCACAGGCACCGTTACACACGAGGACGCGGACGCTCCGCGCGGCCGACATTGTGCCACACGCGACACCCGCGCCCCCGAAAGAGACACCATCCTCAACACGAACTACATAAGAGCGACAGCATCACTTTTGTTTGTCGCCTAGGCGACAGGAGCGGCCCGAAACAACCATCCGCTACGCAGTGCGACAGTCCGTGCAGGATCCCTCCCCCCGTCTACCTGGCCATGTGAACCCGTGTACTCTGCCGTCATAACTGTCTAGTCACGTCACAGTGACCGGAGGAATTCGCCAGCCAAGGCATGTGGAGGTCGTCCGCTTCGTCACGAAGCAGCGGGTGGGGATCGGGGGGTCCACAACGACACCGCCCGGCACGCCAGATGCCAGGCACGGAGGGATATCCGCGGTGAGACATCGTGCGGAGGGTGAGCCCAACCCCCCGAACACACGGACCGGCGCGCACAAGCGGCGCCGTCCCACCCGCAACCCCGCGTGGATCGCGTCGCTCGGCGTCATGGCCCTCGTCGCCATGGCCGTCGGCTGGACGCTCGCCCCAGACCACGACGGCACCGGCTCAGCCGTGGTCGAGGCCTCGGCCATCGACACCAAGGGCCTGCGCGGTACCCGGACGGGTGCCCCGCCCGGCCACAGACCAACCAGCACGGCAACGCCCTCGGCGGCGGCGAGCCTGAGCCCGTCGCCGGTTCCGGTCGCCACCACCCAGGCACCGCCGACGTCACCGCCCGCACGCGCGCCGCAGGCCGCCGCCGTCCCGCCGGCCGCGCCGGCGGCCCCGGCCGGCGGTGGCGGCGGCCGGGTCCCCGGCGGGATGAGCGGCGTCTACGCGAACTCGATGACCACGGTCCGCAACTGGGAGGGCCTGCGCGGCTCACCGGTGAACGTCGTCCTGACCTTCACCGACCGCGGCAGCTGGGAGACGATCACGCATCCGTGGGTCGGCGGCAGCCCGGAGAAGTTCTCGACCTTCCCCGGCACCTGGGTCATCTCGCAGCCGTTCTTCCCGACCGGCCAGGGCAGCATCGCGGCCTGTGGTTCCGGCGCCTACAACAGCCAGTGGGCCGAGTTCGGCCGGTGGCTGGTCGCCAAGGGCCGGCCGGCGTCCATCGTCCGGCTCGCCTGGGAGTTCAACGGCAACTGGTTCGAGTGGTCGGTGCGCGGCAATCCCACCGCCTACGTGAACTGCTTCCGCCAGGTCGTCAGTGCGATCCGGTCGACCGACCCGCAGGCCCGCATCGACTGGGCGATGAACGCCCACAGCACCAGCCCGTGGGCCGCCTACCCGGGTGACGAGTACGTCGACATCATCGGGATCGACTCCTACGACCAGTGGCCCGCCAGCACCACCCCGGCGAAGTTCGACGAGCAGTGCAACCAGGCGGTGGGCCTGTGCTCGGCGATCCGCTTCGCCCGCCAGCACGGCAAGCAGTTCTCCGTGCCCGAGTGGGGCCTCGTCGCGAAGTCCGACACCGAGGCGGGCCGGGCCGGGCAGGCCGGCGGTGACAACCCCGTGTACATCCAGAAGATGTACGACACCTTCCGGGCCAACGCCGACGTCCTGGCCTACGAGACGTACTTCAACGACTCGAGGGCCGGGAACGTCCACTCCTCGCTGGTCTCCCCCAACGAGAACCCGAACAGCGCGGGCACCTACGCGTCCCTCTGGTAGCCATCCCGCAGGTGTGGCGGTTCAGAAAGTCCATGGACTTTCTGAACCGCCACACCTGTTTCGGCCGGCGCTCAGGTGAGGGAGTAGGGGGTCTCGGGAGGGCCGGCGGTGAGCCAGGAGGTGAGGAAGGGGGCCAGGGCGGGCGGGTAGACCGTGTCGGGGGTGGATCCCAGTTCCGGGAGGGTCCACCAACGCCAGCCGAGAGTGGCCCGGCGCTCCACGTCGCTCCACGCCGCGTCGTCCACGTCGACCCGGTTCGGCAGGCGCGCCACAAAGAAGGACTCCTCCTGCCGGTAGTCCACGCCGAGGAAGGTGAAATAGGCCGTCCGGGTGGCGACGCAGGGCCCGAGGTCGGCGACGGTCACCCCGACCTCCTCCCGGATCTCCCGCACCCCGGCCTGCGCCGGCTCCTCCCCCGGATCGAGGCCACCGCCTGGCACATGCCACCAGGTGGGCCCGTCGGGAAGATCCGGATCGTGCGACCGGATGAGCAGGAAGGCGTCGGCGGGATCGAACAGGATGACCCGGGCGGCACGGCGGAGTACGGGCATTCTCTTAGCCTGCCAGTCCGGCCGGCACCCGAGGTGCGAATGTGGACGTCGTCGCCAGGCCTCGGCCCGTCGCCAGACCGGCCAGCCCCGGCGATCACCGCCACCCGGGGAACGGGACCGGCGTCAGAGGCCGGCGGGCGCCCCGGCCAGCGCCGTGATCGCCTCCGGGTCGCCGCGCAGCTCGACCCGGGCCGCGGCGCGCCGCCCGAAAGCGAACAGTAGGAGCTCCTCGGGGGGTCCGACGATCTCGACCACCGGTTCGCGGCGCCGCAGGGTCAGCCGCCCGGGGGTGTCGGTGCGCTCGGCCACCACCCCGACCTCGCTGTGCCGGAACCCGGCGAGGCCGACCAGCCGGAGCGCGCCCCAGAGCGCCTCCCGGTCGGCGATCACGTCGTCACCCGGCTTCAGCCCGAGCCCGACGCCACCCACCGCACCACCGGAACCGCCCACAGCACCGGCGAGACCACCGGAATCACCTACGGCGGCGAACCCGGGCGCGGCCCGGAGCAGATCCTCGGTGTGGACGTAGAACTCGATCGCGTTGGCGGCGTCGTCGACGACGGCGAACCGGGTCGGATGCCACCACGGCGGGCCCGCCCGGAACATCTCCACCAGCTCGGGGAAGGTGTGCGAGCGCATCGTCGCGCGCTCGGCGCGTTCGGTGACACCGTGCAGCGCACCGACGACCAGGCCGGGTGCCGCCCACGGCACGCGCTCCCGGGTGACCAGGTGCGCGGCGAGGTCGTGCGCCGTCCAGCCCTCGCACAGTGTGGGGCTCGCCGGCCCGAGTTCGCGGAGGAGATCGGCCAGTTTCTCCCGTCGGGCCCTTGCCCGCCCAGCAGCCATGGCGTGACTCTAGGCCATGGATACGGGGGTAACGGCGCTTCAGAGCCGCCGCCGCGTGGACGAGCCGCCCACCCGGCTAACTCGGCTACTGCGCGGGCAGCCGGGCGACGGTGATGAAGAAGTCGTCGATCTGGCGCACAACCGCCACGAACCGCTCGAAGTCCACGGGCTTGGTGATGTAGGCGTTGGCGTGCAGGTCGTAGCTGCGCAGCACGTCCTCCTCCGCCTCCGAGGTGGTCAGCACGACGATGGGGATGCGCCGCAGCCGCTCGTCCGCCTTGACCTCGGCCAGCACCTGCCGCCCGTCCCGGCGGGGCAGGTTCAGGTCGAGCAGGATCAGGTCGGGCCGCGGCGCGCCGGCGTACGGGCCCTCCCCACGCAGGTAGGCCAATGCCTCGACACCGTCGCTGACCACGTTGAGGTTGTTCTTGAGCTTGTGGTCCTCGAACGCCTCGCGGGTCATCAGGACGTCGCCGGGGTCGTCCTCGACCAGCAGGACCTCGACCGGGACAACGGGCTCGGTCACGAACGATCTCCTGACTTCGGCGGGACGGCGGCCACGACGGGACCAGCAACCACGGCAGGACCAGTAGCCGGACCGGGACCGGGACCGGAGGACGGGACAGGACCGGTGACCGAGGCCGGCGGCGCCCCGTCCGCCTCAAGGTCGGCGGGCAGGACCACAGCCGGGCGTTTCGGGAGCGTCCARCGGAAGGTGGTCCCGGACTCCACCGTACCGTCGAGCCAGATCCGGCCGCCGTGGAACTCGACGATCTTGCGGCACAGTGCCAGACCGATGCCGGTGCCCTCGTAGACGTCCCGCGCGTGCAGACGCTGGAAGATCACGAAGATCTTCTCGGCGTACTCCGGCTCGATGCCGATGCCGTTGTCCGCGCAGAACAGCTCCCACTCGACGTCGCGGTCGATCGCCCCGATCCGCACCCGCGGGGCCTCGTCGCCGCGGAACTTCAGCGCGTTGCCGATCAGGTTCTGCAGGAGCTGGGCCAGCAGAACGGGGTCGCCGGGCACCGTCGGGAGATCACTGGCGGTCACCTTGCCACCGGAGCTCTCCAGSGCGAGCGACAGCGTCCCGCGCACCCCCTCGAAGACCTCGTTCAGGCGGACGTTGACGAAGCTGTCGGTGGTGCGGCCGACCCTGGAGAAGGCGAGCAGGTCGTTGATGAGCTGCTGCATGCGCTTCGCGCCGTCGACGGCGAAGTGGATGTACTGGGTCCCGCGCTCGTCGAGCTGGTCGCCGTAGCGCCGGGACAGAAGCTGGCAGAAGCTCGCCACCTTGCGCAACGGCTCCTGCAGGTCGTGCGAGGCGACGTAGGCGAACTGCTCCAGGTCGCGGTTGGACCGGCGCAGGATCTCCGCCTGCGCCTCGGTGGACAGCCGCGCCCTGCGCGCGGCCTCGGCTCACCGATGAGCTGCAGACGCATCGATTCGACGTCCCGCGCCAGGGTGACGATGTCGGGCGGCCGGCCACCCGGCCGACGAGGACGGAGCTCAGCCTCACCTCGGACTGCCGCCCGGTCTCGTACGGGGTCAGGAACGCGGTGTCGCCCTGCAGGAGATACCCGCGCATGCCGGTCTCCTGGTCGACCAGGCTGGACGTCAACCGGACCGTGACTGTCTGCGCGGGCGCCAGGACGTCGCTGCGCACATGGATGGCGTCGTCGAGCCGGACCAGCGACCAGGCGACGATCCCGGCGGCCAGCAGCAGCACCATGGACAACGCGATGTACACCGCGGCGAGCCGTCGGCGCAGCCGCCAGCCGCGCATCCTGCGCAGCACCGCCGGTGCGGGCTGGTCGCTCACGGGACACCTGCCCACGGATGAGCAGCAGCAGCGCCACGCCGTCGGTCAGCGGGCCGCCGTTACGTTCCTCCACGCGGTCGATCAGGTCGTCGAGCAGGCCGTCCGTCGCGAGCAGCAGCGCCCAGCGCTCACCGAGCTCGATGGTCACCTCGTCACTCACCGCCTCGTCGAGGATGCCCAGTGCCGGCACGACCACGTCACCGCGCAGCGCGGCGATCCGCGGGAACAGCAGCGCGGGCGGCGGATGCCCCGCGAGGGTCATCCGCAGGCTGCGCCGGTCCGGCGCGATCGCCAGCGCGCAGACCGTCGCGAAGATCTCGTCCCGTTCCCGCTCGCTGACCAGGACCTGTTACAGGAAGCCCAGGCGGTCGGCGTCCGGAACACCGGCCAGTACCAGGGTGCGCCAGGCGATGCGCAGGCTCACCCCGAGCGCGGCCTCGTCCGGCCCGTGGCCGCAGACGTCGCCGAGCAGGACGTGCACCGTGCCGTCCGACGTCGACACCATGTCGTAGAAGTCGCCGCCGAGCAGGGCCTGCCGATGGCCGGGGCGGTACCGGGCCCGGTGGTCCAGCGTCGGGTCGTCCACCAGCGGCCTGGGGAGCAGGCCCCGCTCCAGGCGCGCCTTCTCCTCAGCCTGCAGCTCCGACTCGCGCAGCGCGAGCGCCGCGGTGTCCGCCCGCTCCCGCTCGATGGCGTACCGCACCGCGCGCAGCAGATCGCGCCCGTCCACCTGGCCCTTGACCAGATAGTCCTGCGCGCCCGCGGCGACGGCCTCGGCTCCGCGGTACTCGTCCACCAGGCCGGTGAGGACGACGACCGGCGCGCCCCGCTCGACGGCGAGCAGCCGGCGCAGGGCCGACAGGCCCTCGCTGTCCGGCAGCCCCAGGTCCAGCAGGACGCACGCGGCCTTCTGGGTGTGGAGGATCGCCTCGGCGACCGTCCGCACCCGGGTGAGCCTGAGCGGGGCGGCCACCTCGTCAAGGAGCTCGGACACCAGGAACGCATCGGTGTCGTCGTCCTCGACCAGCAGGACCGCCCAGCTCACACCTTCGGCGCTCTCCGTGCCGGCTACCGGCGGCCGCACGACAAGGCTCTCGCTTCCGGACACATCTCCTCGGCAGGGACGACAGGTCAACGACAGGTCACGTGCAGATGTCGGATCAGGCAGAACCGACCCATGTCGGGCCGCGCCCGGACTTCGCAGCATGGCATGACGAAAGGGCCGTGCGAACGATGGAACGCCGAATCACACAACGCGAGCGCGCTCGAACGCTCGCGGGTCAGGTAGTTCTCACCATCTGGTGACACCGGGACGGCCCGATCCGGGCGGGCGGCGCGGATCGGTCAGGGAACGCGCCCGACCAGAAGGCGCCCGGTCGGGACGCACCCGGCCAGAACGCGAACAGAGCCGGGAGGCGAACAGTCAGGGGGCGGTCGTGCGGGCGTGGCGGCTCGGCTCCCGCTGCGGCTGGTCCGCGGTCGGGCGGCCCAGCAGGTACCAGCCCCACAGCCCGGCGGGTGCCGGCGCGCGGATCGGCCGGCCCGCCACCGCCCGGGCGTCCATGGTGTCGAGCAGGTGATCCCAGCGCCCGGCGACGCGGGCCGCGAGCCGGCTCGAGCGGCTCGGCCCGTGCCCGAGGTGCGGATGGGGCCGGGTGGGCGCCCGCCGCATGGCCCGCTCGAAGTCGATGCGCAGCCGGCGCCGCCGGGTGTCGGAGAGGACCGACTCCAGCTCGTCGAGCAGCTGGTCCTCGGCACGGGCATGGGCCGCGGCGAGGTCGGTCAGGTCGTCACGGAGCTCGGCGAGGCCGCGGCCCGGGCGGTTCAGATCCCCCTGGACGTACTGCTCCATCCCACGCATCACCGACGCCGCCTCGCGCGCCAGCCCGCGCAGGGCCGCCGTCCGTGCCCGCCCGTGCGGAACCAGCCGGGCCGCCCGCGGGTACACGACACTTTCCATCACGCTCAGGTGGGCGCTGAAGGCCGCGACCGCCACGTCACTGGCGTGCAGGGTCTGTCGAGGGTCCGCGGGGAGCACCTGGGCCCGGCCGGCGAGTTCGAGCAGGTCGCTGGCATCCCGGTGTGCCGCGTGGACCAGACCGGCCAGGGAGCGAGCCTGACTGTCGTGATCCTGGTTGTTGTGGTCCTGGCTGTCGTGATCGCTGTGGTCGCTGTGGTCCGTCTTGTTGGTGTCGGCCATGGCAGACCTCCTGTACCACCAAGCTACGCCGACGCGTATCCGACCGCATCACTCCGCTTACACATCCAGCGGCTGTCGTCCACCCGAATCACACATTTTTCCCAGTCCTTACAGGACCATGCCTACGGTACGGAGGGTTTCGGCTACTGTTCAGCACATGCTCGGCAGCGTCGCCCCCACCCCACTGAGCGAGGCGATCATCGCCGCCCGTTCGCGGCTCGGCCACGCTCGCAGTCTTCTGATCCGCCAGGAGCTACCACCCCTGGGCCACCTGATCATGCGTCATCAGATGCCCGTCCCCGGCGGCGCGGAGGCGCTGTGGGCCATCGTGTCGTCCTGGCCGGATCTCCACTCGATCCGCGGCCGGAGCCTCAACGACGGCGCCCACCCCGCGCTGCTCCACGTCCGGATGGGCAGCCCCGTCGTCATCCCGGCCGCCGCGGTGATCGACTGGGCCGTGATCGGCGACAACGGCCAGATCAAGGAGGGCGGCTGGACGCGCGGGCTCGACGCCTCCACCACCGCTCTCCCCCGGTGACCGCCCGTCGCGCGTGGTGGCCTCGTCCCTGGTGACAGCTCCCCTGGTGACAGCCCGCGGGCGGCGCCGGGTCAGTCGCCCCAGCCGGTGATCTCCACGCCGCGAGGGTGCTCGAGCCGGTAGGACAGCGTGATCTCGCGGCTCGAGCCCGGCTCGAGCTCCAGCTCCCAGGTAAGCAGCCCCAGATCGGTGTGCTCGGTGGCGGCGGGAGCGGTCACGACCTCCCTGACCTGGATGTTCTCGTGCCGGGAGACCGGCACCTGGTCCCGTACGGTCACCCGGGCCCGCATCGGCGCGTGGTTGGTGACGGTGGTGCGGTGGACGACGTCCGTCCGCCGGGTGTTGCCGACCACCCGCCGGCCGGTGACCCGGCTGACCAGCTCGCGTTCCACCCTGATGCGGTCGTCCACCCCGAGCCGAAGCTCCATCTCCCCGCCGGGCGGGACGAGCTCGAGGCGCGTGGTGCCGACGAACTCCGGGCCGTGGAAGACCGACGCCTTACCTGGCGGCAACGTGTGCGACGAGGTGTTCACGACCGCGGCGCGCAACAGCGCCTCGGCGGCGAGCCTGGGCACGGTGACGTGGTCGAGAACGGCGTCGAGCTCGATCACTGCCACGGTGGTGCGGTGCGGGTCCCCGTCCGCGGGTACCGCCACCGGCCGCGGCGGGCGGTAGGTCGACGCGGGGCCGGCCGACTCCAGCGTGGCCTCGGCGGCAGCCATCGGCGGCGGGGCCGATGCCGGTGCCGCCATCGCCGCCGGCATGAAGGTCGTCATGCCGTCGCCGCCACCGCCCCTGCCTTCGCCGGGCGCCTTGGCCCGCCCGCGGGGAAGGACCCGCGGGCGGGCGATGTCCACATACTGCGGGCTCAGCTCGGGCAGGTCGACGCCGCTGGACGGGCGGGCCGTGGACAGCCGCAGGTCCGTCACGGGCCAGTCCTCGCCGGTGCGCTGGCTGATCATCGCGAACCAGGTCAGGGTGACCCGCTCGCCGTCCAGCCGTGCGTCGTAGCCGGATCTCCAGGAGGCGGAACGGACCAGGTAGGAGACCTCCAGGTCCACCAGCGAGGCTGTCCCGTCGACCAGCGCGCCCTCCGCCGGGCCGCCGGCCGGCGCCTCAGCCGAGCTCCCCGCCGGGCCTTCGGTGGCCGTCGGCGGCTCGAGGTCGACGACGATTGCGCGGGTGTCCGGCTCGGGCCGCGCGTGGCGGGCCTCGATGACCCGGCCGAGCACGGTCAGCTCCCGCTCCGTCTCCTCCCGCCGTTCGGCGAGCGCCCGCCGGCGCGCGTGGACGGCCGACATCTGCGCCGCGAACGCGTCGCCGACAGTGACCAGCCGGGCTGCCGCGTCCCCGGGCCCGTCGCCCTCGCGGTCGGTGCCTTCGCGCGCCCAGCCGCGCGCGAGGGCGCCGGCTCCCACCCGGGCGGCCACGTCGAGGAAGGAGCGACGGGCCCGCTCGGTCTCGTCCTCGTCGCCGATCTCGGCCAGGTGCGCGCGCAGCTCGGCCTGGCGGGCGCGCAGGTCGGCGAGGGCACCGGCGTCGGGGGTAGCCCGGGCCTGGGAGACGACCCGCACCCCGAGCACCCGCGCGGAGCCGGTGCCGCTGACCCGCACCGAGTCCTCGTCGAGCTCGAGCGGCAACCCGCTGAGAGTCACCTCGACCCGCTCGGACGGCGAGCCGAGCGTCGCGACATCGAACCGGCCACGGCGGGTCACGCGCGCGGCGGTGGGATAGACGACCACGGCGCTGATCGGCGCGTCGAGAAGCACCGACGGCGGCGCGCCCGTCGGTGCGCCCGCCGGTGCGTCAGGAAGGTCAGGTGTGCCGTCCGCCGTGGACATCATCCGGACACCATACGGTCGGCGACCGTGCTATCCCCGTGGGGCACCGCTGATCCCGATGCCGCCCGATGCCGCTCGGGCCGGGCGGCCGCGGGGCCCGTTACGGTCCGCCCGTCCAGGGAGACCCGAAAGGTGCGTCACCGGCCCCGTCCACCAGGACCGCGGCGCCACGGCAGGCCCGCGGCGGCGGGCGCCGGGCGGCTGGCCCGCGTGCGACCGTGGCCCCGGTGGCCGACGCCGCCCGCTCGACCGGGGTGGAACGCCACACTGAAGATCGTTTTTTGGTGGGCGCGCCGAGCTCCAGGCGACGGCCGAGCCCTCCGCGGCCATGACCTTGCGTCACCGTCAGACCGGAGGCAGGCACCGCGCCGGCTCGACCGCTCGCAGGCGAAGGCCTTCAGGCCCGCGAGCCCGGAGGCCATTCGGCCCATACCCGGCCGAGGAAGCAGCGGCCCGACCGAAGGTCATATCCCGCAGCCGCGGAAATGCCCGGTGGACGTCGATCCGATCACCGGAGGGGACCGGCCGTTCGACGCCCCCACCGGGCCTGGAACAACATCGAGTGCACCACCAGGATTGCTGAACGAACCTCGCCCTCCGTATGACTCCGCGGCCGCTTCCTGACTTCGCGTCGACCCGCTCACGACCGCGGAACCGCGCCGGCGACCGGTCATTGCGACGCCGCACAGCTCTGGTCTCTGGCCGTCCGACGCAGGTCGTCGGATCGGTCTCCCGGCGCGGCGGTAGGGCTCACCAGGAACAGGCAGGAGATCACGCCGAATCAGCCCAGCAGGGAGGACCCGCCAAGCGGCCATCAGCCGATCGGATAGGCATCGATCCGATCAGCGCTGCGCGTAGCCGTTCCGGCTGGAGATCGGGAAGGCRCCAGATTCGCGCCGCCTGATTCGATTGTCCGACGATCTCACCGATGGTGGCCGCAGTGCCCGACAGCCCGTTCCATCCGATCAACGGAAACCGCGCTCCGTATACCGCGTATGCCGCGCCCGGCCGGGGTGCCGGAGCCCGCGACCTAGCCGACACCGAAGCCAGAGATATTACTCACAGTAACCATCATCGTCAGCGAGACCCGCGGCCGGGAGCGGCCGAATCCGCTTCCGACGCCTCTGGCCGCATCCCGTGGCGGTACGGGGTGTTGTGGGTATCGAGTCCGAACGTCGTCTGCCCGCGCGGCAAGTCGGGTTGATCCCGCACAGACAGGGGTATCCGTTGGTCGACACCCGATACGCGACACCCGTCTCCGTCGCCGTCTGTTGGCCGACGGCCGGATCCGGCCGACCGCATGCCGGAAACCCGATGCGTCGACTAACGTAACCAACCGTGTCGGAACTTCGGCGACGGTCGCGAGTGGCGTGGTGGCGCACATCCCACGCATTGCCGGACCGCGCCGCGACGCCCACGGGCCGGCCCGGTGCCGCTGCCAGCCGCCGGAGCCGGGCATGACACACCCACGCCCGCAGCACCACGAGATCTCCGTACTGCCCGACCGCGAGGACCTGATGGCCGAGCTGGCGAGCCGGCTCGAGGCCCTGGACGCCCTGCTGAGCCGGCTCGAGGATGCCGAGCGCCAGGCCGCGGACGCCGGTGAGCACCTCATCCGGACACGGCAGTGGCAGGAGGACACGGTCCGGACCATCCAGGAGGAACGGGCGCGGATGCGCCAGCGCCAGCAGGCCCTGGACGACCTGGCCGAGCACGCCCGCGCGGCCGTCGAGGCCCTGCACGGCAGCCACCGCTCGCTGCCACCCGAGGTGAAGCAGCTCGAGATCGAGCTCCAGGTCCTCAACAGCTCCGGCTTCCTGACCCGGCGCAACGGCCGGGCTCGCTGAGCGGCGGTCCCCGCCGGGCGTCGAACGCTCCTCCTCCTCTCAGCCCCTGGTCCTCCTCTCAGCCCCTGATCAGCCCCTGACCCCTGGCCCCTGGCCCGGCCTGGTGGCGGGTGGTTCGCGTGTCCGCCCATGGGCCCGTCCACCTCGCCGTTTGGTGTCCGCCTCGCCCTTTCGGGGCGCGATCAGGCCGGGTTCGGCCCCCAAAGGGCGAGCGGGATACCAAAGGGCGAGCGGGACGACTGGCCCGATCCGGTAGTTGACGAACTTCCGCGGGCCTGGCCGGCCAGTCCCGGTGGAGCTTCCGAGGGGTGCCTGCCCGCGGGCGGCGCGTCGATCCGTTCACGTCCCAGGAGCACCGCGAAGGGGTCCTGGGGATCGGGCCGCGCGGTCGTCCGCGGCCGCCGGATCGAGGCGGGAAGAGACGGGCCGGGGACGGAGCGAACCGGGCCCGTGAGGGGCTCCGCGGGTAGTCCCAGCCCGGTCGGCCGGTACGGGAAACCCCGCGCAAGCCAGGAAGTTCTGGTCACCTAACGTGTTGGGACGTGATCCTCGTGTGGGCGTCCAAAAACGTGACCGAAGGCTCAGCACCCCTCCTGACCTGGGCAGATGCGGCGCCGCAAGGGGCACTTCTTTGCACACTCGACGTAGTTGAGGGGGACTAGTGTTTACCCGCACCATCCGTGTGGACTAGTCTCGCTTCCGACGTCACGACAACACCGGACCGAACGCCGAATCCTGCCCGCGGTCCTGGTGTCCCCTCCGAGTCGTCACCACGGGCAGGAGCGGGGGACCCACCTCCACCGGCTGGCGCCACGACACGGCGTTGGCCTAGGGGTGAAGTCCATCGCGTGAAGGTCGCGCTATGGACCGGGCAGCCCAGCCCGAACCCGACAGCTCACCTCGCAGGCGTACGGGAAGGAACGCAACGTTGTCTGCGCAAAGTGTGCAGCTTGATGCTGAGAGACGCCGGCAGGAAGGGCGCGGTCGCCACCGTGCGCCGTCCGTCCCCACGGCGTCCAGCCGAGCCAGAGCCAGGGCCCGTACCGTCGCGGCCATCACCACCGGAACCGTAGCGGTCTCCGGGGTGGCGCTCGCCGGGTGCGCCCAGGATGTCAACTCGGACGTCGCGCTGGACGACGGCACGAACACCGCCCCGATGACGCTCGCGACCCAGATCGGGTCCCGGCTGGCGGTCGACGGAGCCATCCAGGCCGCCACCGCTACCGGCGGCGGTTCGGGCACCGTTCTCGACGCCACCACGGACATCTCCGCGCCGACTCTCTCGTCGAAGATCGACGTCGGCCTGCGCGTGACGAACCCCGAGGTCACGGTCAACGCGGACGAGCCCGTCAACATCGGCTTCTCGCTCTACAACGAGGAGACCCAGGCCCCGATCCCGGACCAGCTCATCAAGGTCCAGGTCAAGCTGCCGACCGGGTGGGCGACCTTCCTGCACCTGACGACGGACGACCGCGGCTTCGCGTCGTACACCGCGAAGGTGCTCACCACCACGAACGTCACGGCGATCTTCGACGGCACTGACGCCCTCCAGTCGGCGCACTCGGAGAACGACGCCACGCTGCGCGTCCGCCCGACTCCGCCGCCCGCACAGGCCTCCCGCAGCGCGGACCGTACGGGCGTGAACGTCAACACCCCGGTCGTCAGCGTCAACCTGCCGGCGAGCTCCATCGGCGAGAAGGCCGTCTACCTGGCCTCGTTGCACGCCGGCAAGCCGTACGTCTACGGCGCCGAGGGCCCCAGCTCCTTCGACTGCTCCGGCCTGGTGCAGTACGTGTACCGGCAGCTCGGCAAGAACCTGCCGCGCACCACCGACGCGCAGTACGCCGCCACCACGCGGATCTCCCAGTACAACAAGGCGCCCGGCGACCTGATCTTCTTCGGGAGCCCCGGCAACATCTACCACGTCGGCATCTACGCCGGCGACGGCAAGATGTGGGTCGCGCCCCGCACTGGTGACGTCGTCAAGCTTCAGACGATCTACACGACCTCGTACTCGGTCGGCCGCGTCGCCTGAGAACGGCGGGCCCACGGCCCAGCCAGAAGGCCGTCTGTTCTCGACGTCGATCGTTCCACGCCCACGCACCGCTCGGACGGGGCTGCCCGACCGCAGACGCCCCGTCCCCCGGAACGAGCCGCAGCGCGATCTCCCCCTCCGGTCGCGCGCGGCTCCGCCGCCGGGTCGGGGTTGTCGGGATCAACCTCGGCCCGGCGGGTCTTCCGAGTTCACCAGGTCCCCTGTACCGGGCCGCCGGTGTCACGTCTGCTCAGAACTTCTGTGCTGCGGAATGTCCGGAGTAGCTCTGCCGCGGGCAGATTTCGACACCTTCCGTGATGCTTCCGCCACGTGGCGCCATCGATGAGCTGGCCGGCAGCCATGAACGGTAGGCCGTTGCGGCATCATTCTACTTCGTCATAAGTAGCGTAGATGTAGCTTTAGCCGGCCAGACTGCCACTATCAGGCAGCAACACCCCCATTCGAACCAACCCAGCACCAGCACCAGCCCACACGAAAGTCAACCGCACCCCACCGATCCGAGATCCTTCCGGTGGGACGGACGTCAGATCCCCCCCCATCTGACGTCCGTCCGGCCGGAAGGCCCCGGACTCCGCTGGCCGTCTGTCCGATCCCCCCCCCATCGGGCCGGCGGCCAGCGGACCCCCTCAAGCCTTCCGGCCGCCCACTGGTCCGTCGGGGCCGTTACCCCCCCTCCCGGCGACGTCGACGGACCGCTCGGGCCCCGGCCGCCCCACCCCGCGCGGGGTGGGGCGGCCGGGGCTCCGGGAAAACTCGCAGGACCCCTCCGCGCGGCGAACGCACACCTCCGCGCCGGACCCTCGGCCCACACGGCCGCGGCAGGCGCAAGCCCCGAAATGGCCAGCAAGCCGTCCCCGGCGGGGCTGGCGGCCGGCCAATCTGTTAAATGACTAGTTCTTTGCTACTAGCGCGAACTGTCTGGTCAGCGCACCGAACCAAGCTGGGTCAGACCTTCCGGCGAAGGTCGCGGGAGAAGTCCCACAACGTGCTGCTGACCTTTTTGTCCCAGTCCGTCTCGGCAACCCGCCCGTGCTGGGTGACGTTGTCGCAGGTGGGGCCGGGCTCTGCTTCGAACTGTCCCACGACGCCCACCGCCGCGTAGACGGGGGGGCCGGGCGAGCAGGCGGCGAGCAGGGCGAGCCGCGCACCCTCCCCGATACCCCAGACGTATATCCGGTTCAGGTCGATGTCGGTGCGTTCCTCGTCCATGTAGCGGACGACGTCGCGCAGGTACTGCTGGTCCGCTCCATTCGGGTCGTCGAGTCGCCAGGTACCGGCGACCGCCTCCGGGAAGGCGAGCGCGAAGTCACGGCGGTTCGCCAGCGACGACGCGTCACTGTCATGTTCCAGTGAACTCGCATCCGTATTGTCATCGTGCAGGATGATTACCAGGGGCAACGGGTCATTCGGTTTGGAGGGTGCCTGAACGAGCAGTTCCCGGTCGGCTGACGGATAGCCATCCGGGATTGTGACCCGTTCGACCTTGGGACGGCCATTGGCCGCGACGAGCCACCAGATGGCCACAAGTGCCACCCCGGCGATGATCACGTTTCTCTTGTTCTTGCCCCACCAGCCGGCAAGGGGATTCGACGCCACGATCCAACCGAACCACACCCGGCCCCCGGAAATCGCCGGATTCAGCCCAGCGCGTCAACGCGGACCCGGGCGGGACGACGTCGGGTGGCACTTCCCAGCCGTCCGCGGGCGCCCGCTCAGCCGCCGGCGAGCGCCCGCGCCCGCGCCCGGCGCAGCATGTCCGCCTCGACCGGCGCGTCCAGCGGCGCCAGCCGGCCGTGCACCCAGGTCAGCAGCAGATCGGCCAGGGCCGGGTTCTGGGCCAGCACCGGCCCGTGCAGGTAGGTGCCGATGACCTTTCCGTCCACGATGCCGTCGGTGCGCGCGGGTGTGCCGTCGCCGACGCCGAGGCGCACCGTGCCGAGCGGGATGCCCCGGGACCCGGGAAGCGGGCGGGTGCGCCCGCCGTGGTTCTCGTACCCGTACAGCGTCGGCAGGCCGAGCCGCTGGTCGGGCTCCACCACGATGTCGCCCACGGCGCGCGGTGGCGGCGGGACGTCCGGCGGGTCGAACGAGCGGCGGGTCTCCATGTCCACCAGGTGGACGCCCTCGTGGACCCGGCCGTTGCCGGCCGGGAAGCTCGCCCCGATCACCTGGTAGCCGGCGCAGACCGCGAGCACCGCCGCGCCGCCCGACACCGCGCGGGTCAGGGAACGGTTGCGGCGCATGCCGTCCGCGGCCAGCACCTGCGGCTCGTCCTCGCCGCCGCCGAGCAGGTAGATGTCGCAGTCGGCCGGGACCACCTCGCCGGCCGGCACCTCGACGATCTCCGCCCGCAGCCCCCGCCAGCGCAGCCGCTGGGCGAGCACGATCGCGTTGCCGCCGTCGCCGTACGTGCCGAGCAGCTCCGGGTAGATCAGGGCGATCCGGGTCGCCGACTCGCGGCTCACCGGGTCGTCCGCACGAGCAGATCACGGAAGGCGGTGTAGTTCGCGACGACGTCCAGCGCCTTGTCGTTCGCCGCGGTCGCGGCGTCCTCGGCGTCGGCGTGCACGGTGTGGGGCACCTCGGCGTAGGCGAGCCGCACGCTCATGTCCTCCTTGCGGCCTCCGGTGACGAGCACCTGGCGGCCGGCGAGCCGCTCGAACGGGACGTCCCAGATCCAGGACGGGTCGCGCCCGTCCGCCGTCTGCGAGTTGAAGTCGATCAGCACCGGACGTGGCGGGGCGGAGTTGAGCAGCTCCATCATCTCCACCCAGCCGGCCGGGTTCTTCGCGAGCAGGAGGCGGGCCAGCTTCCCGTCGGGGCCCAGCGGCACCTCCTGGTAGCGGCCCTGCACGTCACCGATGCCACGCATCGCGGCGAGCGCGTCCTCGACGTCGACGCCGAACTCGCGCGCCGCGGCCGCGGCCATCGCCGCGTTCGCGAGGTTCACCCGCCCCGGCAGGTCGATGTGCGCCGGAATGCGCCGCCCGAACCACATCAGCTCGCCCAGCCCGGCGACGGAGACGATCGGCTCCGGTCGGGCCAGGCCGCACTCGCACCACCAGCCGGTGGCGTTGCGGTGCAGCAGCCGGGCGCACTGCGGGCACACCATCGCGTCGGCGGTCCAGTTCTGCCCCGCCGACACCCAGATCTGGCGGGACCAGGTCATCGCGGACCAGGCCACAAGAGGGTCGTCCACGTTCGCCACGACGACGGTGTCGCGCAGGTCAGCGCCCAGCTCGCGCCAGAGCGCCGCGATGCGTCGCGTCTCGTTGGACCGGTCGAGCTGGTCGCGCGAGATGTTGAGCAGCAGCACCACCCGCGGCTCGATCGCCCGCGCCACCTTGGGGAGCCAGATCTCGTCGACCTCGAGGGCGGCGGCCGCGTCGTAGGGCGGCTTGGACAGCGCCGCCAGCACGCCGGGCGCCATGTTCGCGCCCCCGCTGTTCGACTTGACCGGGCCGAGCGTCCCCAGCGCGCGGGCCAGCAGCCGGGTGGTGGTCGTCTTGCCGTTCGTGGCCGAGACGCACGCCGTGAGCCGGTTGGAGCCGACCTCGGCCAGTGCGTCCGGCGCGATCCGAAGGGCGAGCTTGCCGCCGATCATCTCGCCCGAGCCCCGGCCGAGGCGGCGGGACGCCTCAGCGGCCAGTCGCTCGACGGCGAGCGCGGCCTGGGTACGGGCGGAGAACCGGCGGCGTGGCAGGGGGGTCATCATCGCTCCTCCAGACTGCCATGCCCGCACCCGCCGCCGGTGCCCACCCCGCACTGTGCGCCGTTCGCGCGGTTCGCGGTATGCACGCCGCCTCGCGGCCGTCCCGCGAACCGCGGCGGTGGGCCGCCAAGTGGGTAGACCCAGCCCTGACCCGAGCCCCCGGCCGAGTGTCCGGGAGCACTCATGAGCGGGCAACCACCGCCCCAGGTGGATGAGTAGGACACCCAGAGGTGAGAATCACAGAAGTGATGGGGCATCACCCCGGGTCGGCGGACGCACAGATCACGTGAGGACACGTGAGGACCCGGCGGGAAGGGACGTGAGGACAGACAGTGACCACCAAGGGGATAGCGATCGCCCGTGACGGCGAGCGATGGACGGCTCACGACCTCGACATCGCCGACATGGAGGATCTCGACGCGCTCGTCGACGCCATGCACGACCTCTCCTCGGGCACGGTCATCGCGTTCGTCGAGGAGGACGACGAGTACCTGGCCATCGTGCGCATCGGCGCGCAGGACCCCGATCCGAAGGTCTTCCTCTCGGACCGCCGGGTCCTGCTGAGCTCCGACCTCGCCGAGCGGCTCTTCGCCGACGCGCTCCCGTCCATGGTGGCGCTCGAGGACGACTCGGAGGACGACGCCCCGGTGGGCCAGGCGTCCCCCGTCGGCGACCTCGACCTGCTGGCGGATCTCGGGACGACCGACGATGCGCTGCTGGAGCTGATCGCCGAGGAGGGCATGCTGCCCGCCGACGTGATCAGCGCGGTCAGCGAGCGGGCCGGCGCCGGGGAGATCTTCGACGAGGTCCGTGGCTGACACCCGCTCACCGGTGGCGGACACCGGCCCGTCGGTGGCGGACACCCGCGCACCGGTGACGGACGGCTACCGCGAGGCGATGGGCCTTGCCCTGGCCGAGGCCGATCTCGCCCGGGCCGCCGGGGACGTCCCGGTCGGCGCGGTCGTCGTGGCGGCGGACGGGGCGGTGCTCGGCCGCGGCCACAACGCGCGCGAGGCCGCCGGCGACCCGACCGCCCACGCCGAGGTCGTCGCGCTGCGCCAGGCCGCGGCCCGCCTCGGTTCCTGGCGCCTGACCGGGGCGACCCTCGTGGTCACCCTGGAGCCGTGCACCATGTGCGCCGGGGCCCTCGTCCTCGCCCGGGTGGACCGGCTCGTCTACGGCGCCGTGGACGACAAGGCCGGCGCCGTGGGCTCCCTGTGGGACGTCGTCCGCGACCGGCGGTTGAACCACCGCCCCGAGGTCGTCGCGGGCGTCCGCGGGCAGGAGTGCTCGGAGCAGCTCGCCGCCTTCTTCGCCGACCGGCGGACGCAACGCCGCGACACACGCCGTCCGCGCACCCCCGACTAACCGGACCAGGACGACGTCGCGTAAGCTAGCCCGCGGTGGAGTCGCCTAGTGGCCGAGGGCGCACGCCTCGAAAGCGTGTGAGGGGGCAACCCCTCCGTGGGTTCAAATCCCACCTCCACCGCCCAGAAAGCCCGGCCCGGAACACCGGCGGCGACACCGCCGTCTGACGGCCCGGCACGACCACCGGCCATGGCCGTCACCTGCCCGTTCCACCAGGGCCGGTGACGGCCATCCGCCGTGAGTTCACGGCCATCGACCTTCACTTCTCGACCGCGATGTCGGCACTTCTCGACCGCGGTGTGCGGCCTTCTGTTCCCGATCGCAAACGAAGCCGAGTTGCATTGACTCCGGAGCGTGTCATAGTCGATACGCAAGGTAACGATCCGTGACCATGCCACCGTCGTTCCGCCAGCGGATCGATATCTCCACGGTCACTGCGTCACCCGAATCCGGAGGTCAGGAATGGCAAGGATCGTTGTTCTCGGTGCCGGTGGTCAGGTAGGGCGGTCCATCGTTGCCGAAGCCGTCAGGCGCGGCCACGAGGTCACGGCGGTCGACCAGGACCAGAACGCGCTGAAAGGGGTTCCCCGCCAGGCCACCGCCGTCACCGGGGACGTCACCGGGCGCGACATGGTCCAGCAGCAGGCGCAGAACGCGGACGTGGTCGTGGTCGCCCTCGCCGGGTGCACCCGGCCCGAACACGCGAACACCGCGCGCGCGGTCGTCGAGGTGGCGAACAAGCTGGGTGCCAAGGCGCCCGCGGTCATCCACATCGGCAACGGCGGGCTGCTGGAGAACGCCGACGGCGAGCGCATCGTCGACACCCAGGAGTTCCCCGCCGCCGAGCGCAAGGAGGCCCTCGACCAGGCCGACGCGCTCGACGTCCTCCGGGCCGCCAAGCACAACCTCAAGTGGACCTGCGTCGTCCCGCCGCCGCGCAACTTCGGCCCGGGTCGCCGGCGTGAGGCCTACCGCACGGCCGGCGACCGCCCGGTGACCGACGCCCAGGGCAACATCGGGATCTCGTACGAGGATTTCGCGTTCGCCGTCCTGGACGAGGTGGAGAAGCCGCGGTTCCGCAACAAGCGGTACACGGTGGGGTACTGACCTCCCGCTGGCGACACCATTCGCCGCGGGATGACAGTCTGACAGTCTGAAAGCCGGGCCTCCGGCGGAACGCCGGCCGGAGGCCCGGCCGCATCGCTTGTGAAGCCCATGCTTGCGAAGAGCCCATGGGCGATCGCTTGTAAAGGCCATGCGCGCGTTCAGGCGTTCAGGCGTTCAGGCGTTCAGGCGTTCAGGCGTTCAGGCCATGGTGGCGAGAATCAGGTCGATGTCCTCCGATGTGGTCGCCGGATTGACGATCGCGAACCGGGTCACCGTCTCCTGCCGGTGCACGGTCGGGGTCACGAACGCGAGCCCTTCGGCAAGCAGGCGTTCCGTCCACCGGTGATAGCTCTCGGCCGGCCAGCCCAGCCGGCGGAACACGACGACCGAGAGCTCCGGCTCGCGCACGAGCTCCACGAACGGCAGGGCCCGGATGTGGTCGGCCGCCGTCCGCGCCGTCGCCAGGCAGCGCTCGACCGCGGAACCGTACGCATGTGTCCCGTAGGTGGCAAGCGAGAACCAGAACGGCAGGCCGCGGGCCCGCCGGGAGAGCCCGACCTCGTAGTCCGAGGGGTTCCAGGCCCCCGGCGTGTCGAGTACCTCCAGATAGCCTGCCTGCTGCGCGTGGGCGGCGCGGGCCGCGGCCGGGTCGCGGTACACCAGCGCGCAGGCGTCGAACGGCGCGAACAGCCACTTGTGCGGGTCGACGATGAAGGAGTCGGTCTCCTCGATGCCGTCGAACAGGTGCCGCACGGACGCGGCGGCGGCGCCCGCGAGGCCGTAGGCGCCGTCGACGTGGACCCACACGTCGTGCCGGCGGCAGGCGTCGACGACACCGCGGATGTCGTCGACGATCCCGAACTGGGTGCTGCCGGCCGTGGCCACCACGGCGAACACCCCGCCGTCGCCGGCGAGCTCGTCGAGCGCGGTGGCCACGGCCCCGCCGGTCAGCCGCCCGTCGTCGCCGGTCGGGACGACCACCAGGTCGACGTCCATGACCTCGGCCGCCTGGCGCAGCGAGGAGTGCGCCTCGGAGCCGCACAGGAACCGCCAGCGCGGTGGCTGAGGGAGCCCTCGGGCCGCCCGGCGCGCCCGGGCGGCGTGCCGCGCGGCGACGAGCGCCGAGACGTTGCCGACCGTCCCGCCCTGGACGAACACCCCGCCGGCTCCCGGCGGGAAGCCGACGAGGTCGGACAGCCAGCGCAGCGCCTCGTTCTCCGCGTGGACGGCACCGCCGCCCTCCAGCCAGCTCCCGCCGTAGATCGACGAGGCGCCGACCACCAGGTCGAACAGGATCGCCGCCCGGGTCGGCGCCGCCGGGATGAAGGCGAGGTTGCGCGGGTGGTCCGCCGATATACAGGCACGCGACAGCACCTCGTCGAACACCCGCAGCGCGGCGAGACCACCGATGCCCTCCGGGGTGATCGTGCGCCCGGCCCGCGCGGACAGCTCGGCCGGTGGGCTCGGACCGTCCAGCGGGACGGGATCCAGACTCATCCGAGTGCGGGCGTAATCCACCACCGCCTGGACGAGCTCCGGGCGCTGCGCGCCGAAGATCGGCACATCGAATGGGTGCACCCGGCGCAGTCTAGGTCCCCGCCGGAGCGCTGCCGAAAGGATCACGCCGGCGCGTGCACCGGGGTAATCCACCGATCACCGGCGAATACCGGGAGACACCCGGCGAGTGAATGCCGGAAAACAATCAGAAAACAACCGGGCCCTGCGTGAYAGCGACAGGGAGCCGTGCCCGTCGTGCCGTCGGCCCGCTCCCGTCGGCCCGGGCCACGCGGACAGACAGGGTCGCCTAGCTGCTGCGCTGGCGCCGCACGAGGAAACCGCCACCGACGAGAGCAACCAGCATGACGATCATTCCGATGCGCTTCATGAGACACCTCCACGATGAGGACCGGCGACCACCGGGGGTACCGGCGATCACCGCGTTCAAGGGCACAACATACCGGCTGACCGAGGCTCGGTCGCACCGCCGTGCGGAAATGAAGGATCGTTGTCCGGATCCGGTCTTTACCGGGCCCGCGCCCACCTGTTACACACCGCAGGAAGGCCACGACATCGGGACGCGACGGTGCCCGGCCGCGGCGGTGGAGACCCGGGCGACGCCACCTCGCGCCGGGCATTCTTCTCATTCGCGTTTCGCTGTCGCCATATACGTCATGAAGCCCACGCCCAACCCATGCCGATCACTTGGTGCTAAACGTTGACGCGTCGACCCCGGCGCCGACCGGCCGTCCGCTGTTAGCTTTCAGGACATACGAGCCCCGCGGGAGGCGGCCCGCGGGGCGACGTCGAGGAGGCGGCAACGTGAAGGTCGACAGCACCCTTGGCGCGCTGGACATCGCTGCCGGCCAGGCCCGCGCCGCGCAGGCCGCCGGCTACGACGCCATCTGGACCGGGGAGGTGAACCAGGACCCGTTCCTCCCGCTGACCCTCGCCGCCGACGCGACGTCCACGATCGAGCTGGGCACCTCGATCACTGTCGCGCTGTCCCGCTCGCCGATGTCGCTGGCGTACACCGCGCACGACCTGCACGGGTTCTCCGGCGGCCGGCTCCGGCTCGGCCTCGGCTCGCAGGTGAAGGCGCACATCACCCGCCGTTTCTCGATGCCGTGGGGCCGGCCCGCGCCACAGCTGCGCGAGTTCGTCCTGGCGCTGCGCGCGATCTGGTCGTCCTGGTCGGAGGGCACCCCGCTCGCCTTCGAGGGCGAGTACTACCGGCACACGTTGATGCCGCCGGCGTTCGTCCCGAAGCCGCACCCTTTCGGGCCACCCCAGGTGCTCCTCGCCGGCGTCGGGGACGTCATGACCCGGGTCGCGGGCGAGGTCGCCGACGGATTCCTGTGCCACTGGTTCACCAGCCCGCGCTGGATCCGCGAGCACACCGTTCCCGCGCTGCTGGCGGGCCGGCAGCGCGCGGGCCGCACGCTGGACGGCTTCGACATCGTCGCCGGCGGGTTCGTCGCCACCGGCACCGACCAGGAGATCACCGAAGGGCTGGCAAGGATGCGCGCCCAGATCTCCTTCTACGGGTCGACCCCGGCCTACCGCCCCGTGCTGGAACTGCATGGATGGGGCGATCTCGGCAGCGAGCTGACCGCGCTGTCCAAGCAGAACCGGTGGACCGAGATGGCCGCCCTGATCGACGACGACGTCGTCGAGACCTTCGGCATCGTCGCGGCGCCCGCGGACGTCCCCGCCCGCATCGCCGAGCGCCTCGGCGGCCTGGCGACCCGCACGACGTTCACGCCGCCGCCGTCGTTCGGCCCCGAGCAGACCAGGGAGATTCTGGCCGCCATCCAGGCGATCCCGACCGCGGCCCCGACCACCGGCGCGGCGGGCCGGCACGGGACCGGACCCGCGTAACCAGACCCGGTCCCGGACTCCCCGCGCGGCGCGCGCCGCGCGCCGCGCGGGGAGATGCTCACTCAGACCTTGATGGGCAGCTTCTCGTAGCCGCGCACGGTGCTGGTGTGCAGGCGCACCGCGTTGTCGCGGTCGACCTCGTAGTTCGGGAAGCGGCGCAGGGTCTCCTCCAGCGCGATCCGGCCCTCCATGCGGGCGAGCGCCGCGCCGAGGCAGAAGTGCGGGCCGCGGCCGAACGCCAGGTGGCTGTCGAAGTTGCGCTTGATGTCGTAGCGGTCCGCGTCCGGGTACTTGCGCTCGTCGCGGTTGGCGGACGAGGTGAGCAGCAGGATCCTGGACTTTGCCGGGATCGTGGTGCCGTGCAGCTCGACCTCACGGGTGTTCACCCGGCCCTGCACGGGGGACGGCGACTCGTAGCGCAGCGTCTCCTCGACGGCGTTGCCCAGCAGCGACGGGTCGGCGGCCAGCTCGGCACGCTGGTCCGGGTGGGCCTCGAGCAGGTCACCGGCCCAGCCGAGCAGGCGGGCGACGGTCTCGGTACCGGCAGCGACGAGCAGGTTGGTGAAGTCGGCGGCCTCGGAGGTGGTGAGCCGGCGGGCGCCCTCGTCGGTGGTGATCTCGGCCTCGGCGAGGCCGGTCATCATGTCGTCGCGCGGGGCCGTGCGCCGCGCGTCGATCTGCTCGGAGAAGTAGGTGTGCAGCTTGATCTGCGCGGCGAAGGAGACGTCGTTGATCATCCCCTTGCCCTCCTCGATGTGGAAGGTCTGGTCGATCGTCTGCCGGATCTCCTCCCGGTCGGCCTCGTCGACGCCGATGAGCTTGGAGATGACCAGAGAGGGGAGCTGGGCGGCKAAGTCCTGGATGTAGTCGAACCCGCCGCCGCCGATCTGGGGATCCAGCAGCTCTGCACAGATCTCGCGGATGCTCCCCTCGAGCCCGCCGACCCGTCGCGGCGTGAACGCCCGCGAGACCAGGACGCGCAGCAGCGTGTGCGTGGGCGGGTCCATGAAGATGATCTGACCGGTGTTGAACGGCTCCGGCCCCATGAGCTCGAGGACCGTGCCGTGCGCGGAGCTGTACGTCTCGGGCTCGACGTGGGCCGCGTCGACGTCCGCGTGCCGGGAGAGCGCGTAGAAGTCGTGCTTCTCGTTGCGGTAGACCGGTGCCTCGTCCCGCAGCCGGCGCCACAGTGGATGCGGATCGACGTCGATGATCTTGTCGAACGGGTCCCAGTACAGGTCTTCCGTCACGGTTGAGCCCTTCTCTGTGCCAGGCCCGCGCTGCGAGCCACCGAGGACAGCCAGTTCACGTCGCCATGCCCGCGCCCGGCCGGTCACCGGAGGCATCACGGCCGCGACTCCCTGACCAGGCCGATGTCTGCACCGGGCAAGACACGTCACCGCCAGTTCGTCAACGCTTATGAGCAGATTGGCGTGGGACGCACTCCACGAGCAAGGGACTTACCCCGACAGTCCGGGTCGAGCCGGGCCCCGTGCCGCGGGTGGAACCGCCGCAGATCGCCCTCGCCTCGAAGAAGCGGCCAGCCAGGATGAACTCGGAGCCCTCCGCTGGTCGATCCGGCCGGGTCGGTTGCGGGCCGTCGACCCGTGCCCGGCGGCCGTCGGGGCGATCTCCGCCGGTGAGTCACCCCGCCGACCGCAAGCTGCACACCCCTATGGGGTACCTGTCAAGCCACCCGCGGAGCGCGGTTCAGAGATCGGGCAGCCAGCAGCTCAGGTATTCCAGGATGGGCAGCCCGCCTCGCTGTGCCCCCGCGTCCTCGTCGCACAG
Organism: Parafrankia soli; assembly: GCF_001854695.1. Classification (GTDB taxonomy): domain Bacteria; phylum Actinomycetota; class Actinomycetes; order Frankiales; family Frankiaceae; genus Parafrankia; species Parafrankia soli. The sequence continues at coordinate 17,907 of NZ_MAXA01000222.1, read as the reverse complement.
CGCCGACGGCCTGTCCTGCTCGCACGCGGTCCCGTCCCCGTCGTCGTCCAGCGCGGACCGGTACCCCGGCTGGCCCCTGTGCAGCGGCGCGGCGCCGGCGGCGCGGGCGTCCGCGCAGGACTGGTAGGACGTGGTCGCCGGGCGGGGGGGCCGCGCCTGGTCCGGAGTGGCCGACGGCGTGGGCGTGGGCGCCGCCGTCTGCTCGGCGGTCGGCGTCGTCTCCGCGGGGGACGGGGGCGCGGGCGGCGGCGCGGCGGCCACCCGGGCCGGCGCCGCCGACGGGCGGGGCACCGCTGACGGAGCCGGCGGCGCCACCGGGGGCGCGGGCGACGGCCCCGGGGTGGTCGGTATCGCGACCGGCGCAGGCTCGGCGAGCGCGCCGACCGCGCCGGAGCGGGCCGCACCCGATCCCGGCGCCGGTGCGAGGGCGGCCGCTACCAGCAGTAGCAGAAGGACCCCGCCTACGCCGCCGCCGACCCGCCGGTGCCCGCGAACCCAGGCGTGTATCCCATGGCCCCACTCCACCGGCCGCTGGCGCAACATCCGCATGCTCCTCCTCCGCTGGTCCGATCCTCATCGGACGAGCGGGGCGAAAGCCACTGCGCGAAGCAAAGTCGCTACTTTTCGGCACCACCGCACGGGTGGCCCTCCCGACACTTCACTTTCGGGGCGCAACGGGCGGGTCGCCGGTCTGTTCGCCGCGACGGCCGTGGCGGACGCCGGCGCCGCGCGACTGGATGCCGGCGCCGGATCAGTTCCGGTTGAGAGTTGGCCGCACTGGCCGCCAGCACCGCCGGTGCGGTGGCCGCCTCCGGCTGAAACACGGCGTCACAGGCCGGCGAGCATGCCGCCGTCGACGATAACCGAGGTGCCCGTCAGGAAACTCATGTCCGGCGAGGCCAGGGCGAGGGCGGCGGCGGCCATCTCCTCCGGGCGGGCCATCCGGCGCAGCGCGTCGACGTTGTCCGCGCCGTACTGGGCCTTGCCGGCTGCCCACTGCTCGTCGGTGATGTTCGGGGGGCGGCGGCGGTCGACCAGCCCCGTGTCGGTGGTGCCCGGGGAGAGCGCGGCAACCCGGATGTTGTCCTGTCCGTAGTCCAGGGCCGCGGTGCGTACCAGGCCGGTGACGCCTCCCTTGCTCGCGCTGTAGGCGCCCAGTCCGGGCCTGCTGGCGAACTCGTTCGCGGAGCCGGTGACGAGGATGACGCCGCCGCCGGACTCCCGCATCGGTGGCACCTCGTACTTGATGGCGAGGAAGACCCCGCGGGTGTTGGTGTGGGCGGTGTCGTCCCACTCCTCGACGGTCATCTCGTGCAGCGGCTTCACGATCTGGGTTCCGGCGTTGTTGAGCGCGACGTCCAGCCGGCCGTACTGGTCGGCGACACCGGCCACGAACGACTCGACCTGGGCGGGATCGCGGACGTCGGCCCGCGTGTAGGTGGCCTCTCCGCCGGCGGCGCGGATCTCCGCCTCCACACGGCGGCCGAGCTCCTCCCGCCTGCCGCAGAAGCCGACTTTCGCTCCCTCCCGGGCGAAGGCGATGGCCGCCGCCCGTCCGATGCCCGAGGTCGCTCCCGTGACGAGGACGACCTTCCCCGCGAACCGACGCGCCGGCGCCGGATTGGGCGCCGGCGCGGGGGTCGGGGCGGGGGCGGGCGCCGCGGCGGCCACACCGACGGGTACGGCCGTCGCCGCGGCCACCGTGGTGACGAGTCCCGCCGCCCCGGCAAGCAGACTCCGGCGGCCCGGGGGTCTGGCCCCGCGGTGGTCCTTGGTCATCGTCGCTCCTCCACGGTAGGGGTGACATCCACGGCCAGGGACGACCGCGGACAACCGCAGTACATCTGCCATGGCGCGGCGTGACATCGGACCACGGTCCCTCCGCCGGCGGACGACGGTACGACCACCGTCCCCACCCGGGTCCCATCCGCCGCGGAACCGGACGGGTGACGAGCAGCGCGGGCGGGCGAGCGGGGAAACAGTTCCTCGACGGCTGGCCACCGGTTCCGCCAGTTCCGTCGGCACCGCGGGCGCCTCCGGCTGACAATGCGTCTGCCTGAACCCGCGACCGTCGGAGACTCTCGGCGGAACTGCCGATGGCAGCGCTATGCCGGACGGATCCGTTCGAACTTGGTCCAGCCGCGCCAGCCGCGCTCCTCGAGCAGTTCCAGGAGCCGACGGGCGATCGGCACCGAGTCGAGGAAGACCGAGTCGAGGAGCTGCGCGAGCTCGTCGGGCATCACCTCGTCGTAGTTCTCCCATCCCTCGGCATCGGCCTCGATGAGGGCTACGAGCTGGTCGGCTACGGCCGCCACTCGCGGGTCGTCCGCCTCCCAGTCGATCACCGCGGGGAGATCGCGGTAGAGCTGGAGCGTCGCCGGGTCGTCGAGCTGCTGCTGCTTCACTTTCATGTAGAACGGCATGTGCTCCGGGAGTTGGGCGGCCACCAGGATCCAGGCGTCCCGCTCGCCCTCGATCATCAGGTCCGGCAGTCCGAGCTCACGCAGCCGGTCGAGGTACGCCACCGCCTCCGGCGGCAGGGCCAGGCTGTCTCCGGCTGCCAGTTGCGCGATCCGCTCGCGGTGCCGTTGCCGCTGCCTGATCTCCGCGCGCAGGCGCCGGTCGATGTCGGCGACGGCGGCGTTGAACTCCTCCTCGCCCGCGGCCAACAGCTCGCGGACGCGCGCGAGCGGAACGCCGGCGCCGGCGAGCGTACGGATCCTGATGAGCTCGACGACGGCGTGGGCGTCGTAGCGCCGGTAGCCGGAGTGGTCGCGTTCCGGTTCCGGCAGGAGACCCTTGGCGTGGTAGTGCCGCACCGCGCGCACGGTGACGCCGGCGTACGACGCCAGCTGGCTGATCGTGAGCACCGCGCCAGTCTCTTATCTCGCGGGCACGCGGAGGAAAAGCCGGCGCGACCAGAGGTAGCCGAGCAGCGCGATCAGGGCGCACCAGCCGATCGCGAGCCACAGGTCGGAGTCCGTCGCCGCGCCCGTGACGAGTGCGCGCAGGGTGTCGATCATCGGGGTGAACGGCTGGTGCTCCGCGAACTGGCGCAGCCCGGCCGGCATCGCGTCGGTCGGTACGAAGGCGCTGCTGATGAACGGCAGGATCACCAGGAACAGCGGGGTGTTGCTGGCCGTCTCGACGCTGTCCGCCGCCAGGCCCATGCCGACGGTCAGCCAGGTGAGTGAGAACGCGATGAGGATCAGCAGCCCGATCGCGCCGAGCCAGCCGAGCGGACCGGCGTCGGAGCGGAACCCGAGCAGGAACGCGAACGCCGTCACGATCACCACGGCGAATCCGGTCCTGATGACAGCCCCCAGCACGTGGCCGGTGAGCACCGACACCCGGGCGATGTCCATGGTGCGGAACCGGGCGATGATCCCGGTGGTCATGTCGGTCGCGGTCGAGATCGCGGTGCCGAGCGCGACGCTGGCGACGGTCATGATCAGGATGCCTGGCGTGATGAACACGAGGTAGTCACCGCGGTCTCCACCGCCCTCCTGGCCTGGCAGGCCGGCGCCCAGGGTCCCGCCGAACACGTACACGAACACCAGCAGGAACACGATCGGCTGTGCGACCAGCATGATCGACAATGAGGGATAGCGGCGGATGTGCAGCAGGTTGCGCCGCAGCATCGTCGCCGAGTCACGGACGGTGTAGGTGGTGCTCATGCGGGGATCTCCTCGGCTGCGGGCGCCTCGGTCGCATGGCCGGTGAGCGCGAGGAACACGTCGTCGAGGTCGGGGGACTCGACTGTCAGGCCGGCGACGCCGTCGTCGTCGAGGCCGTCGAGCACGCGGCGCAGCCCGGCGATGCTGCCGTCGCCCGGCACCCGAAGGGTGAGCGCCTCGGCGTCGGTGGTGGCCTCCGGATGCGCCGCCGCGGCCGCGGCCAGCCCCGCGGCGTCGGTGAACTGCACCGACACATGCCCGCCGGGCACCCGCCGCTTCAGCTCCGCCGCCGTGCCCTCGGCGACCAGCCGGCCACTGTCGAGGACCCCGATCCGGTCGGCCAGCTGGTCGGCCTCCTCGAGGTACTGCGTCGTCAGCAGCACCGTCACGCCGTCGGCGACCTGCTCGCGCACGATCGCCCACAGGTCGCGACGGCTGCGCGGGTCGAGACCGGCCGTCGGCTCGTCGAGGAAGATCAGTCGGGGCCGGGCGATGAGCGTCATCGCCAGATCCAGTCGCCGCTTCATGCCGCCCGAGTAGGTCTGCGCCCGCCGGTCGGCCGCGTCGACGAGATCGAAGCGCTCCAGCATCACGGTCACGGCGGCGGTCGCGGTCACCCGGTCCAGGTGCGCCAGGTCGGCCATCAGTCGCAGGTTCTCGCGGCCGGTGAGCAGCTCGTCGATCGCGGAGAACTGCCCGGTGACACCGATCGCCGCGCGCACCCCGGCAGGCTCGCGTCGTACGTCGAAGCCGGCGACGCGGATCTCGCCGTCACCGGGGGTCAGCAGGGCGGAGAGGATGTTGACGACGGTCGTCTTGCCGGCGCCGTTGGGTCCGAGGAGCGCGTAGACGGTGCCCTCCGGGACGGTCAGGTCGACTCCGTCCAGCACGGTGTGGTCTCCGTAGGACTTGGTGAGTCCGGAAACCTCGATCGCGGGGTTGGTGGCGGTCACGCCGCCATGCTGGAGCCCTGACGCAGGGTCAAGGTCAAGCCAGTGCCCGCAGGAGACCTTTCTGGGCGCTCCTTCCGCCCACCAGACGACAGTTGTCGGCCGCCTGCGCGACACTTGCTGCCGACGTCCGAATCTCGGGAAACCGTGTTGTGGCTTCGCTTGCGACAGCCGACGTCACGAACACGTTCACGACGTGTACGCCCAGCTCGTCGAACACGCCTGGCGTCGTCAGCCAGTCTCATTCGCACGCGACGCCGTCGTGGTCACGGTCGAGCTTGCTGCTGTAGCCCGGCTGGCCCTGGTACAGCGGGGCAGCGCCAGCCGCGCGCGCCTCGGCGCAGGACCCGAAGGAAACGGCCGCCGGCGCGGGTGCCGCTGGCGGCGGAGCCTGCGCGGGCTGCGGTGCGGGCTGCCTGCGGTGCGGGCTGCGCAGCCGCCGGAGGCGGAGGCGGGGCCTGCTGCTGCACCGCCTGCGTCGGCGCGGGAGCGGGAGGCGGCGCCGGCCGGCGCACTCAAGCTGGTCGTCGGGGATGTGTCACCGGGACCCGGTCGGCACCTGCGAAGCTCAGGCAGGGAGTGGATCTCTGAGAGAGCATCTCCACTGGTGCTGAAGTGCTCTTACCCACACTCGTATGGCGGAGGATGAGAGATTCGAACCCTGCCGACGCCGTGCCAGACGAGTTCGAATGAGACTGCATCGTCCGCACTACCAGCGCATATCACTCTCCGTGGTGTCAGATTCTGTCACTTCAGATCAGCGCTCACTCGGGAGTCCGTGCCCACAACGTGCCCACCGCGATCAACCACGCCGGCTCGTTCGCAGGTCGCCCGCTGCCCACGCCGTCGAGGACACGGCGCCCTCGCTCCCCCGGGCCACGTGGCGAGGACACCGGCTCGCCCCCGCGCCGGGCGAAGGGGTGGACAGGGGTGGACGGCGTCCACCCCTGGGATTCGCCAGTGCCCGACCAAGACATCGAGAACCTCTGTGCCACAGCGGTTCTGGCGCGGCGATCGGGAGCTGTTCTCGCCGCAAGGGGTGTCCGCCACCCCTTGGCGTCCACCCCTTGACCGCGACGCCCGCCGGCCGTATCGGTTATCGATCATCACAGGTTGAACACCCGAGTGCCTGCGAGGAATGACAGCCTGCCGGGCCCGTAGCCGTCCGGTGGGCGTCAGCCCCGGGCGGCTTCCCAGGTCTTCCGGTCGATGGCATAGATGTCGTACTCGGCGCCCTGGAGGACCTCGGAGCGGTCACGCCGCAGGCCCAGTTTCCCCGCAACCCGTATCGATCCGACGTTGCCAGCCGTCATGATCGAAATCAGGTCGTCCTTGCCCACCACGTCGAACGCGAACTCGACCGCCGCCGCGCCTGCTTCGGTGGCCAGGCCCTGGCCCCACCGGTCCCGACGGATCGTCCACGCGACCTCACAGCCCGGCCAGCCGAGCGCTTCGTACAGTCCGGCCCGGCCGAGTAGCTGCCCGCTCGCCCGGTCCTCGACCGCCCACATGCCGTACCCGCGCAGCGCCCAGTGCCCGATCTGGAAAGCGGTCTGCGACCAGGCACCGGCCTCCGTGCTCGGCTGGGGCGTGTGGTCGGCCATCCCGTCCGCCGCCACGATCTCCAGGTAGACGGGGACGTCGTCCGCCCGCCAACCGCGCAGCACCAGCCGCGGCGTGAGGACGGTCGGTACGCCGCGGGCGTCTGGCTGGCCGAGGGTGAGGGTCATCCGCTGCTCCCTGCCGGTAGTGCCCGTCTGTGGGCCTGGAGCCGCTCGCCGAGTTCGGCGACGGCCCGTTGGCCTTCCCAGCGTGCTCCCAGCTCCTGCCAGATCTGCCCTGATCGCTGGATAACGGTCCGGGTCGGCCGCCCCTCCAGCACCGACAGCGCCGCCGACGCGGCGTCCGCGGCCTGCTCCGGGTCCGGCCGCGCCCGTCGCAGGAACGCCTGTGCCAGCGCGTTGTACGTCCCGCCGATGTCCTCGTAGCCGCCGCCGGTGGCCTTCAGGATGGTCAGGGAACGGCGGGCGTGCGGCTCGGCGAGTTCGCCGTCCCCGAGCCGCCCGGACACCACCGCGACGAACGTGTGCACCAGCTCCTCACCGAACGGCTCGGTGCCGACCATCGGTTCACCGAGCCAGACCGCGTCCTGCATGTCGCGCAGCGACTGCCGGGCCTGCTCGTGCTGGCCGGCCGCCGCCCGCGCGCGGGCCTCGTAGGCCGCGAGCCGGGCGCGCAAGTACGGGTGGGCACCGTGCCGGGCCTGCGCCGCGATGTCGGCCGCCGCGGTGTGCCGCCCGGTGTAGTAGGCGATCGACGTTTGCAGCGTCGCCACCGAACCGCTCAGCAGCGGATCGGCGACGTCACGGGCGTACAGCTCGGCGAGGGAGGCGAACCGGCGCGCCGCGGCGTCGTCACCGACGTTGAACGCCAACCGCCCGGCGTAGAACGCATACTGCCCCGCAACCAGGGTGAGCCGGCCCCGGACCCGGCCGGACAGGCGACCGTCGAGGAGCCGCTCGACGTCACGCCACCCACCGACGATCAATGGGGTGAGCACCGCGTGCGGGGTGCTCGTGTACGCGGTGCCGATCTGGTCGAGCCGCTCATCGAGCTCGTCGAGGGTGAGCGGGTCCGGGTCGCCGCCCGCGATCCGGCGCGACACCTCACCCGCAAGCCCCGCGGCAACTGCCAGGGCGCCGAGTTCTACTACTTCTCGCCGGTCCGTCTCGGCTCCCTTCGTTGCTCGCCCGCCCGGCAACTCCGTGTCGAGATCCTGTCGGAGTCCCTCCAGCCGCACCTCCTTCCACATGCTGATCAACTCACCGCCGGCGTTCAATACCCGGTCCAACGCCTTGATCAGATTCGCGGACGGCACCTGCTTCCCGGCTACCGCCTCGGAGATCTGCGGCCGTTTGAACTTGGTCGCCACAGCGAGGCTGGTGCGGTTGTGCCCCTGCCGTTCCATCAACTCCCCGAGCCGGCGGGTGAACCGGCCGCGCGCTGAGTCCTCGCCAGAGTGCATCGAAGCCCCCACCGTCGGCTGCCCGTAACCACAGCGGTTACGGGCGTAACAGGAGTTGCGGTCTGTCGCTGTCCTGGCGCGGAGTGTGTCATGTGACGTGTTCGGGGGAAACACACCCGCCCACGGCTAGGAGTGGTCGGGGGACCTCCGGACGGGTGCTGGCTCTCGCGCATGACCACTGGTGAGGCCACGCCCAGGCGGGGAGGCGGCCGCGTCAAAGCCCGTCTCTCCGCCGTTTCAAGGGCCCGCCTCCGCGGGTCGCCGAAGGCACCCCGTCCGCGACGTGCGCCATAGCCGGCCCTCGTTGCGACGGGATAGCACCCACCCACGACCGAGCCGGGAGGCTCTCATGAACCACGGTTCCACCCTCACCGTCGACCCGCGCCCGGATCGCGCCACCGCGACCATGGCCACGGCGCAGGTCGACGCCTACCCCACCGGCCGACGCGCCGCGGAGATCCTCGACCTGGTCGAGGAGCACCCGCTGTTCGACCGGCTGCGGGCCTCGACGCTCGCCTACCCGGAGTGCTGGGCGACGTTCACTGGCTACCCCGTCATCAATGAGTGGGACCTCGACGAGGACGGCCCCCACCTGTTCGAGGAGGCTCTCCGCACGATGGCGATGAAGGCCGCCGTCTACGACGCCACCGGCGACGAGCGGGCCGCCGAACTCGACGTCGCCGCGCCGGTCGACGAGATGGTGCACGCCCTCACCGCGCAGTTCACGCTCCTGAGCCGCATCCAGACCGACCTGGGCGTGACCTTCATCCACAGCACCGACAACGAGCGGTTCCAGTACGACGCCGACGGCCTCACCGACATGATCTACCGGGCCGCTGGGTGGGGCGAGCCCCGGCGCCGCTACTGGATCGGCAAGGCCGAAACCGCGCGCCGCCTGAGCGTCCTGCTTGGGCTCTACGAGTCGATCGGCATCAACCGCGGCGGGCGCTCCCACCTTCTCAACTTCTGACCTCAGCCCGCCGCCGCCAGCGCCACCCGCAGCGCGTCCACGATCACCGCCGCCGGGAACCGCCCGGCCGCTGCCCGCTCGGCCTGGGCGAGCACCACATCAACCTGCCCCGGCCCCGTGTGCCGGACCAGCGCCGTCATCCACTCGGCGAGCCCCTCCGCCTGGTCCGGCATCGGGCCCGGGGCAGGCCCCCGGTCCGCCTCCTCGGGCCAGCGTTGCCCTGCGGAGGCGTACCGGCCCGACGCAACCCCGATCTTGTGCGGGTGGACGCAGACCGGCACACCGGTGTCCGAGTCCCGCCGGTAGCCCCGGGACGTGTCGTACCGACTGTCCGGGCCGGGCCCGTCCGCGATATCGAACCGGCCCCGGTCATGCACCAGCGCGGGGCAGACCACGCACAGCGCATCCTCATCCCAGGGACGATCCATGTCGCGCTCACCGGACGCCACCGCCCCATCATCACCAGCAGTCACCCCGCCCCGCGGGCCGACCCGGCGATCCGTCCTCACCACACCCCGGCCCCCGGTCATCATCGCGGCACTCGACATCGCCCGCCGCTGGTGCGCCGGCCACCACATCGACGGCACGCCCGCGCTCGGCCACGCCGTCCGCGTCGCGCTCACCCTCGGCCGCCACCTGCCGGACGTGTCGCCCAGCCTGACGGCTGCAGTCCTCCTGCATGACGTCCCCGACTACGCCGACGCTCAGACGCTCGGTGTCGAGATCGGCGACCGGTGCGGCACGGACGTCCTGATCGCCCTGTGGCTCATCCACAACGAGCACACAGCCATGGACCTCTACCGACACGATCCGGACGCCGCAATCCGCCGTCTGGAGAACCTGCCCGCCGACATCTCCGCTGCGCTCGCTGCCGACAAGGTCGTCAGCCTGTCCTGCGTACTCGGCTGMGCCCACCGCGCCCAGGACATCCGCGGCTACTGGACGACCCGCCGCGGTTTCCTCACCCTGGTCCCGTACTTCCGTGCCTTCGCGGTCGCCACCGCCCCACGACTACCCCCGAGCTTGGCCGACGACCTCGACGGACTCGTACGAGGCGCTCACCGCGCCGCGATACTCGCAGCGCCCGTAGCTACCGCCGGTCGGGCTACAGGCCACGGGACAAGCCTGCCATCGACCCTGCCTCCGAGCTGTTGACGCCCTGGTCAGCGCCCCTCCTTGTGCGTCTCGCAGCGCACAGCGACACGTTGGAGATGTCCCGACAACGCCCACCCGCTTCCGAAATGAGCTGATCATCCGTACTCGCTCTGGCAGTATTGAGGAGCATCGGGAAGCAACCTCAACCGCGGGAGGATGCCGTGACGCCGTGGACGATCGCACCGGCTCCTGGGACGCGAGACGGCGCCCCCTCAGGTGGGGCTCGACCAGCGACGAGACAGGAGCCGGGCCTTCAGGGCATCCCTGAGGTAAGCCCGAGGGCACTCGCGGAATCAACCGTCGAACCGAGAAGACTGAAGTCCTACGAGTTCTCGATCCCCATCGAAAACCCACGAGACGCAAACGAATTTGCGCGGGGCATTGACCCGCCGGAGAGGCCGGGTAGAGGAGTCGGGTAAAGGCGCGTTGGGTTCCACCACCGGTGTACTGTGCGAGTCTCGGACGTTAGGAAGATGGATTTCACGGGGGCCAGCGTGACCGAACTCATTCCCGGCGTCGGCGCCGGCTCGCTGCTAAACTCGCTGCTACTCGCAGACGACCGGTCGATGCGCATCGGCGCGGTGTATCGCCTCGACTATGGCGAGGCGATCGTGCTGACGCACGATCGATGGAAGTTCGAGGCTGGCGGCATCCCTCAGTTCTCGTTCCTACTCGCGACGGCACAGGACATCAACGCGCCTCAGGTGGACGACGACGAAGTGCTTCTGCTACGAGTGGAGGGCACGTCTCCACTCTCGATGGAGACCGACCTACACGCTGTCCGCGAGGAGTCCTTGCGGACAGCGCTATCGAGCAATCAGGACCCATCCCCGTCCGTCGTACTCGACGTCGAAATGGACCCTTTCACCAAGAACCGAGTGTCATTCACCGGACTACGTTGCAAGATTCTCGGCACATTCTACGAGGATCACATCGACGGCCAAAAGGTCCTCGACTTTGGTGCCGACGTCGATAACTTCTATGCGACGTCCACCTACCGAGTATTGAAGCCCGTCGGCGAGGGATTGTCGACAATTGCCTCATACCTGAAGCCTACCGATCGCCCAGTCGAGCGGGTCCGGATTGGTGCAGTCCGGTATTCGGCGACACGTCGGCGCGCGAAGGCATCGAAGCAAGCAGCCTCCGGCGTTGAAGTCAATATCAGGGATTTTATCGGCCACAAGACTGCACTACTGGGTATGACCCGGATGGGCAAGTCGAACACCGCAAAAATCATAATTGCTCGCACATTCGCCGTTTCAGAGCGGCAGCGTGCCAGCGGCGGGAAGCCGATCGGCCAACTCATCTTCGACCCGCAGGGCGAGTACGCGAACCCGAACACACAAGACGGCACGGAGATTGCCGCTATCGGCGAGAAGCACGTCCGCATCTTTAAGTTCGGAGCGGACGGCTCACAGCCACACGTGAAGCCGCTTAGCATAAACTTCTTCTCGGAGAACCAGATCGATGCCGTCCAGAATCTGATTTCCGACCAGCTCAGCACCGATGAATCCGGCTACGTGAAAGACTTCGCCGGCGCTTCTTACCGCGATGTGCCGGGCGACCATTCCGCCACCACGCACGCGCAGCGTGCCCGGCTCGCCCTGTACGGTGCACTCCTACGGGCAAATTTCGACGAACCGGCGAATTTCCGAGTTCGCGTGAGCATCAAGGGCACTTTCCAGCAGAAAATTGTCAATGGGCTGGGCAAGAACCCTTTCATCCCGGCAGGCAGGTCATCTAACATCGTTGCGATTGCAGCCGCCAATGTGGAGGCCGTGGTCGAGCAGATTGTCGAGCTGCGTGAAGCCGGCGACTCCGACGCTGTCGAATTCACGAAAAACGTCCGATGGAAGAGCGTGGAGCCGATCTTCACGGCCAAGAGCGCAAACCGAAGCGTTCGCGGCTGGAAAAATCTCAACCCGCTACGCCCGTTCCACAGCCCCCTTACGATGAGCGACCCAGCCATCGAAATCTACGAGGAGCTGCTGGAAGGGCGCATCGTAATCGTGGACCTCCACGTAGGCGCAGCTCCGATCACGAAGGCGCTCAGCGAATCAATCACTGCGCGATTGCTGGAGCAACAGACGTCGGTCTTCGTATCGGGACAGGATCCGCCGGCCATCCAGGTAATGCTGGAGGAGGCGCATAACCTCTTCTCGTCCGACCGCTACAAGGACGACCGGGACATCTGGGTCAAGCTCGCGAAAGAGGCAAGCAAGCTGAATCTCGGCATGACCTACGCAACGCAGGAAGTATCGGGTGTTGCGCACCAGGTCAAGGCCAACACCGCCAACTGGGTGGTTGCACATTTGAACAATACGACTGAGGTTCGAGAACTCGCCAAATTCTACGACTTCGGCTCCTACTCAGACGCGATCATTGCCTCAGAAGACCGCGGCTATGTTCGACTCAAGACGCTGTCGTCCCCGTATATCGTTCCAGTTCAAATTGACCGCTACGACCTTGAGCTCGTAAATGAGGCCCGGCGGGCGGCGGGCGATTCTGCGCTGCTCCCCAACGGCCATGGGTCGGTTCTCTTCTAATGCCATACGAGACCGTCGGCGGGACGCACGAGCTCGCCTCCCGACTCGGCCATTCGGCTGCCGCCGTCCGCGCCATAGCAGATCAGCGTACCTTCTACGTGCCTGCTGAGGCGCTGCGTGGCGTCGAGGAGATCCGAGAGCGTGTCCGGCACCGTACAGATTTCAAGGTTCCACCTGACGACCTGCGCCTCACAGCCGCACTAGCCATCGACGGGTCGCGCGACATCGAGCAGGTGCGCGATGGTCTGCCGTCCGTAGTTTACGGCTATACTCAGGTCGCCGCTGCCTTCGTGGATCTGAGGGCCCTTGAGACACAGAAAGCCGAACGCTTCGTTGACCCGGTCGAGATACAGCGGGCCGTCAACACGGCACTCGTGACGCTTGATCTTCCTATCTCCGGCGCCTACACCCGAGCGGGTGTCGACATCGCCACGTCATGGCGTGAGGCACTCGACGAGTTGTTCCGCACAAAGAAGATCGAAGTTAACCGTCTGAATCAGACACTGCTTGAGCTACTATTTCTGCTACACGGCAAGCCGGGCGAGYCCGCATCCACTCTTCCAGTAAATTGTCCGACCGAGAACTGTCTCAAGGATATACCCGTACCGACCATTGGCCTAAAATGTGGCGCTTGCGGTGTGCAGTTGTTCCCTACCGACGTTCTTCGCATCCACGAAGAAGTGGGCGAAGAGACCCGCAATGAGTCCGCCCTCGGCAGGCTCATGTCTGTCGTGGAACTGCTCGTCCTCGTCGGCCTAGCCACGCTGCTCTGGGAGCAGTCACGGCGAGAGCTGCTCCCCGCCACGTTGTTCATCGTCGACGGTCCGCTTGCGATGTACGGACCTCCAGCGAAACTTCGCAGCTGGGCTCTCGACTACTTCCAGGCGATGGCAGCGTCCACCCCGGGCAATGGGCCGTTCGTGTGTGGCATYGAGAAGACCGGCACGATGGTCGACTACGCCCGGCAGTTAGCGCATCACGATGTGCTCGCGCCAGGGGACCTACTGGTCTGCGACGAGAACGTGATCGCCCGTGTCATCAACGCCGGCAACGCCCGTGCGTATGGCAAGGAAACCTACTGGGGTCGCAAGTTCGTCTACCGCGCGCTGGATGGGCGTGTAGTTGTCCCGACCGTACTGCCCCCGGCTGGCGCGCCGTACGACACCCAGGGCGGGCGTCCGGAGCCCGAAGACTACCCAACGCTCCCAGCCATCCTTGACGTCATCGACCGAACGGGTTCGTCGATGTACGTTGACGGCATCATCCCGGTAGCGGCGGCACACGGGAAGGCCGCATTCCCCATAGGGGTCGGCACAGATGTCCTGCGGCTCGTAGCCAGCCGACGGCTCGGCCTCGACCACACCCCGAAGCCTTCCGGTCCGGTAGCGTCGAAGCCGTGACAGTGGCTGTACGCGAGCAGCATTCGTGCACGGCCGCACTGCTCGCGGTCGGCAGCACTCCACGCAAGATAGCGCCGGCCCCTGAGGACGTGACCCACGCGCTGGCCGTTGCTCGGTACCAAAGTCCGCTCCGCTACCCCGGCGCTAAGAGCGGTCTGGCGAATGTGATCGGTGAACTTATCAGAGCAGCACACCAGTCCTCCACAATGCGCGAGGTAGACCTGCTCGTTGAGCCGTTCGCCGGAGGCGCTTCCACCACTCTGCGGTTGGTCGGAGCCGGCGTCGTTAAACGCGCAATACTCGCAGACGCAGACCCGATGGTCGCCGCATTCTGGCAGGTAGCGGCTGCACGAACGCAGGAACTCGTCGAACGTATCGCCGATGAGCACAGAAAGTACGTCACTGCCGGAAGTAGCATGGCACTCGCGCGCTGGGACTACTGGCGTGCGTGGACTCCCGTTCCGGGAACGACACGGGCGACCCAGGACCTCGAACTCGCCACCAAGTGCTTGTTCCTCAACCGGACAACCTTCTCGGGAATTCTCCACGGCCAAGCAGGTCCCATTGGCGGCCGCGCCCAGACTTCGGCCTATGGCATCGGATGCCGATTCAATCTCGCCGGCCTGGTTCAGCGGCTTGAGTACGTCGGTCACCTCTACGAGACAAATCGACTTGTCGATGTCTGGAGATCCGATTGGAAGGATACTCTCCACGGAGTCGCTTCGCATTACAAGACGCTCCTCCCAAATCGGATTGTTGCATACTTGGATCCGCCGTACCTATCAAAATCTGGCAAACTTTATCCGCGGTCGTTCGACGTACGGACGGCCGGGTCMAGCAAGGATCTCAACTGGCAAGCTGGGCTTCAACATCACCATCTCGCGGAATACCTGCGGCGCGAAATGCAGTACCGCTGGATCTTGTCCTACGACTATGATCCACGGCTTCTGGCCGACGATGCGCTGTACGCTGCGAACGCCATGCGACCTTCCGGCTCCAGGGCGAGCCTGACCGGGGTCAAGGCATGGCGCATCTCCAAGCGGTTGGTAGCGCTCAACTACACCGCGTCGTCTCGCAGGGGGCGGGGATCAGCAGAGGAGCTCCTGCTCACCACGCTTCCCCCGGCGACCGTGCCGTTCAACGAGCGGCTACGGGCAATCAGCTGATGTTGTAGGCGGTTACGAGCTCGGTGTACCGGTATGGAACCCCGCGACCGCTCGATGGCCGCCACCGCGGTATTGGCTGATCATCCAAGTAGCGGGGCAGTGCACCGCGGTGACCGCACCACACCCCCAGGTCCGCCACCGGCGTGCTGCAGCGATCAACAAGCTGAGTCGCGTTAACCTTACTTATCAAGAGTCAGGGTTGACGGGGAGAGGTTTGGGATCATGGAGCTGTCAAGGGTCGACACACACCCGATCGGCGCGGACGGGCGGCCGGTCGTGGCCGGTGTGCGGATGGTCGACCGGCAGGTCAGCGATCAGACTCGGGTCATGCTCGCCGCAGCGATCCGCCCGAACACTGCCCGCGCCTACACCTACGCCTGGACGCGGTTCACCGGCTGGTGTGACGAGCAGGGCCGCGGCGCGCTGCCCGCCACCGCGGAGACCCTCGCCGAGTACGTGGCCACCCTGATCGGCAACGCCGCCGCCCCGGCGAGCATCGACCAGGCGCTCGCCGTGGTGCAGCGCCGCCACCGCGACCAGGGCCTGACCAGCCCGGACACGGCCGCCGCCCGGCTCCTGCTGCGCGCCTACCGGCGCACCCGCGCCGAGCAGGGGAAGACGGTGCGGCGCTCCGCCCCGGTGACGGTCGAGCCGCTGCGCGCGATGGTCGACGCCGCCGGCCCGGTCGACAGCCCCGCCGGGCTGCGTGACCGGCTCCTGCTCGTCCTCGGGTTCTCCCTCATGGCTCGCCGGTCCGAACTCGTCGGCCTGGACCTGGCCGACGTCGTCGAAGTCCCCGAAGGACTGGAGGTCGCGGTGCGCACGTCGAAGACGGACCGGGACAGCGCCGGGGCGGTCGTGCCCGTGCCCTTCGGGTCGGACCCGTCGCTGTGTCCGGTGCGGCTGTACCGGGCGTGGGCGGCCATGCTCGCCGAGCACGGGGTGACCGGTGGGCCGTTGCTGCGTCGGGTGGACCGGCACGGCAACATCGGCGGCCGGCTCACCGGCGACGGGGTCCGCCGCATCCTCCAGACGCTCGGCGTCCGGGCGGGCCTGCCGGCCGGGCAGATTCCGACTCCGCACGGCCTGCGCGCCGGTGGGGCCACCTCGGCAGCACGGGCCGGTGCCCCGGTGTCCGCGATCACCCGCCAGGGCCGCTGGGCTGAGGGGTCCCCGGTGGTCCACGCCTACATCCGGACCGTCGACCAGTGGCGGGAGCACCCGCTGCGCGGCGTGCTCTGACTCCGCATGCTGATGCCCCCGGCCGTCTGGCACGGGGGCATCAGCATGTCCGGGGTAACACCCGGGTATGGGGTGGTCCGGTTCCGGTTGTCTGCGGGCCGTTGAGGGGCTCGGCTATGCCGGCTGGTCGGGTCGTAGCCGGCCTGCGAGCAGGGCACTGCTCGGTCAGAGACGGCGGGGTGAAGACGGCCCGGCTCCGTCCGTCTCAGCGTCGTCGGCGGCGTCCCGGGTGGCCTGGTCCTGGGACAGGATCGCCGCGGTGTCGGCGTGCATCCCCTCGACGAGCTGCGTTGCTGAACTCGGCGCGCGCCGCATCAGACACCCGCCCCGGCCTTGTCGAGGCGGGCCGGCAGCCGCAGGTCACGCAGCGCCCCGGCCACGAAGTCCATGCCTGCGGTGAGCTGGAAATCGGTGGGTCCCGGGGCGAGCCGGTAGGGAGCCTCCGAGGCGGTGCGCAGCATCCGGGACGACGCGGTGATCTCGGCGATGGCGGCGAGGATCTCGGCCTGTGCTGCTTCGGCCTTCTGCCGTGCGGTGAGGTAGCGGCCTTGCAGATGCCCGACCCACGCGCTGCTCTCCGCGTTCGCGGTCTCCTGTGCGCGCACGATCGCGTCCCCGGCGGCGCGCTCGGCCTGGTCGAGCTTCGCTTCGAAGACGGCACGCTCCGGGCCGGACGGCAGGCCGCAGTGGTCGAGCTCGCGCTGTGCGTCGAGCGCGGCGCCGTGCGCCTTCTCGGCGGCGAGCATCGGTGGGGTGACGAAGTCGAGCCCTCCGTGAATGTCCACGGCGCGTGGCCCCCCTGAGGTACGGGCACGGTCAGCTGGTATCGGTCGATCATCAGAACTCCAGATCTGGCAGCGACGGAAATTCGATGTCCGGCAGGGGCGGCAGCGACGCCAGCGCGGTATCGACGTGGGCGAAATGGTCGGCGAGCATCGCGTCGAGCCGCGCCGTATCGTCATCATCCACATCGATACCGCGGCGGCGGGCATCGTCGAGCTCGGCGGCAAGGGGTCTAAACGCAGTCAGCCGCTGATGCACGGTGCCGATGGAAAGGTGTAGCCGGGCAGCGATCTGCCGGATGCTGTGGCCCTGCTCACGCAGCACGAAGCACCGCGCGGCCTGTTCATACCTATCCACCCTGCTCCGCCCACCGTGTCATCACCGTCTATTATCCTTCACGCATTTGCAGGGTCTGGTGAATCCGTTCGAGTGGCCAAAAAATACCCCGGTGTTCTGCATGCGCCTCCCTTCGTTCAGACAGAGGAGCGGCGGTGTCTTCGATGATCCGCTCCTTTTCGCGTAGCCGGGCACAGATCTCTGGAAGCTCTCCCGGATCTTGAACAGGAAAGTCAAGATGTGCGATGCTGTCCCATTCATCGGGGAATGCGCCGGTCATGCTCGTGTTGTCCTCTCGCCGCGTGGGTGCGTACGTGCGGAAACATGTTCGCCGGAGCAACTCGACACCGCTGCGTAGCTTCGGGGCGTGTCTCCCAGTCGTCTCGGCGACGTCCGTTCCGGCTTCCGGATGGCCGCAGCCCACCCCCGGCGTCCCTCGCCCGGGTCACGGTGATCGACCCTAGGGCGGCGGAAGCCCGGCGGGACCCCGCCAGCGACGCCCTCGGCGCTGGCGGGGAGGGCGGCCCTAGGCCCTAGACGCCCTGCACGCAGGGCATTCTCAGACCTAGTGCAGCGCCGCGCAAGTCCTGCTGGGGTTGGTCAGGCTGCTTTGAGGGGTTCGCCGGTGTAGGTCCAGCGGTAGGGCTTGGCGGTCCG
>NZ_MAXA01000221.1 GCF_001854695.1 Parafrankia soli | reverse complement strand
TCGCGCAGTCCCATCCGTGGTTCCGCCAGTGGTATGCGGCCTGGAGCGACGCTTTCGGTCATTTGGCTGTCGACAGCCTGGACGCGCGTTCCCAGTGACACGTGCGGTGGGAGTTTCTGGACACGGCTCTTGCCTCATGACCTGACCACCTGGGCTTCACCACAGAGTTGGCGAACGGTCGAGTCTTGGCGAAGGGCGGACCCGCAGGCGGGTGATCACCGGTGGGAGCCCGCATAGGGCTGGCCCGCAAACGACAGCGGACGTTCATGGACCCCGGCGGACGCCCCACCAGACCCGCAGGCGGCCAGGCAGGACCAGCCCTCGTGCCTGAGCCGGGGACCGCCAGCACGGGGTCCAGCTGTCGGTCAACGTGCCGGCGGCGTCGAAGTTCGCCCCGCCGCGGTACGAGGCGACCTGGCGGCGAGGCTCAACCTGCCATGCTTCGCTCGTAGATGATGTAACGGTTCCGCCCGCGCCGTTTCGCCACATACATCGCGAGGTCGGATGCATGCAGAAGATCCTCGGAGTCCGTTAGTTCTGGAGCGGACACGGCGGCCCCGACGCTGGCAGTGACCGCCGGCCTGCCACGTGATGCAGCCAGCGTAAAGGCCTCGACTATACGGTCGGCGATTTCTCTGACCTCGTCGACCGAGGTGACATCCTCGCACAGAACCGCGAACTCGTCACCGGCGAGCCGGGCAACGGTATCGCCGGGCCGGACGGTCCGCCGGAGCCGCGTCGCCGCTTCGCGGAGCAGATTGTCGCCCGCGCGGTGGCCCAGCGCGTCGTTAACCGCTTTGAAGCCATCGAGATCGACGAACAGGAAGCAACCCGACCTGAAAGTCGCCGGGATCTGAGGAGCGCCCTGCCCAGCTTCATGAGGAATTACGTACGGTTCGGCAGGCCAGTGAGGGCATCTTGTAGGGAACTACGTTTCGCGGAACTCGCGCGTGTGCGTTCACTTTCATGGACGCGCGCCAGTGCCAAGCTGGACGAGATCTGATCTGCGATCGTTTCGAGAAATATTCGATAGTCGTGGTCAAGTGCGAGCCGGTCGCTGGCCCCGGCGATGAGGAGACCCACGGGCGTCGCGCTCCTGCGGCCCTTCAACGTCATTGCGACCGCTGTTCTCGGAGTGGGGGAGCCGCTGGCCAGCCGGATGGATCCGCATCCTGGAAACTCCGGGAGAACCCAACTTCCCCCTTCCCTCGAGCGATATGGGCAACCCGAGAGCCCCGGGATGCTTGTCGCCGAGATGCGGTATACATGCGTCGTTATATATGTACACCAGCTCTGGGACCCACATGACAATCATCGGGAATCGGGACTCCAGGCAGATGCCGACCGACGTCCGGAGACTTGCACTCCAATTCTCAGTCGGACCGAGTGAGGTTGTCGCCCACTCCTTGGCCGCAATCACTCGACCGCGTTGTTTATATCCCCCTTTTTATATCCCCCTTTCTGTCGTCCGCGCGGCGCCCATCCATCCGCACTACGCCCCGGTATGTCGAGGGCCCGTCCARCGTGCCTCGACGACGCGGCGGGAGCCGCCGTCCCGGTTGGAACGGTCTTTCCCCGGGTGGGTATCAATAAGCCCAAAACCATACAGTCCCCGTTTCCGCGCGATCTGGATTATCGGCTTATCCGACACCCTCGCGCCATCCGTCGGCAGTTGGACGCGACCTTCGGAGAAGCCCGAAGAGCCCCGTTACAGTCGGGGGTCGACGGGCTCCGACTCCAGCGCGAGCACCGCGAAGACGCACTCGTGGACCCGCCAGAGGGGTTCGCCGGCCGCTGCGCGTTCCAGCGCTTCCAGCCCGAGGGCGTACTCCCGGAACGCCAGCGAGCGCTTGCGTCCCAGACCGCGGGAACGCAGCCGCTCCAGGTTCGCGGGCTCGGTGTAGTCGGGGCCGTAGATGATGCGGAGATACTCCCGGCCACGCACCTTCACGCCGGCCTGGGCCAGGCCGCGTTTCCCCCGGACCAGCCCGGCCAGCGGTTTGACGACCATTCCCTCGCCGCCGGCGGCGGTCAGTGCCTCCCACCACTCGACCCCGGCGGCGACCGAGGCCGGGTCGCCCGCGTCCACCTGGATCCGTTCCGTGGTGACGATGAGGTCCGGATCGGCGGCCGCCAGTCGGTCGGCGACGCCTAGGTGCCAGAGATGGTCCCGTCCCACGTGGGTCGTGCCGGCCGGCCACGAACCGCCCCAACCGGAGCCGCTCGCGGCGTCCTGCGGTGCCGGTCCCGTCGCCAGCAGCATGAACGGCGCGAACCGGACTCCGTCGAGGCCGTCCACCGGCCAGCAGTAGCGCTGGTAGGCGGCGGTGAACGCGTCGGCGTTCGCGGCCCGTCCGCGGGTGCGGTCCAGCAGGTCACCGACGTCGATCCCGCGAGCCGACGCCTGGGTGAGCGCGTCGACGGCGACTGGCAACGCGGCACGGGCGGCTGCCCCGGCGGCGGCGTACTGCCGGCGGATGAGGTCCTGGGCCTTCGCGCTCCACGGCATGATCTCCGCGTCGAACACCGCCCAGCCGGCTGCGGTCTGCGCCCAGAGTCCGCTGGCGGTCATCGCGGCCCGCAGCCGGGCGAGCAGTGCTTCGGTGCGATCGCGGTCGAAGAACGGCCGGCCGGTCCGGGTGAACACCGCGCCGGTGGTGCCGTCGGTGGCGCCGAACCGGGTCGCCGCGACTGCCTCGTCCCGGCAGACGACGGCGACTGCCCGGGAGCCCATGTGCTTCTGCTCGCACAGCAGGTCCTCGACGCCGTCCGCCCGGTAGGCCTCGAAGGCGTCCGCCGGATGTTCGAGCAGGCCGGGGAGCTTCGAGGTGGGTGGCGGGCTCATCGTCGGCGGCAGGTGGACGAGCCAGCGCGGGTCGAGGGCGAAGCGGCTCATCACCTCCAGAGCGGCGAGGGCGTTCTCCTCCCGCACCTGCACCCTGCCCCCGTGCCTCGTCTCGACGATCCGCCGGCCGAGTACGTCGGTCACGTCCAGGATCTCCAGGCCCGCGCCCGCCGTGCCCGTGCCCGTGCCCGTCGAGACTGTGCCCGCCGACCGCGCCGGCTCTGACGGTGACAGCAGCGGGAATGACGAGAGCAGCGCCTCGGCTGACGGCAGTGCCTCGGCTGACACCAGCGGTCCGGTTGTGGGAGGCGACCCGGCCGAGAGCGGTGACCCGGCCGAGAGCGGCGACTCGGCCGGCGCCGGGTCCGTGGGGCCCGTCCCGTTCCCGGTGGTCGGGCGGATCGGCTCGAAGTAGACCTGCGCCGCCGGCACGGAGACCAGTTCCCGCTCGGGATACCGCAGTGCGGTCAGCCGTCCACCGAAGACGCAGCCGGTGTCGAGGCAGATCGTGTTGTTCACCCACTCGGGCTCGGGGACGGGCGTGTGACCGTAGGCCACCATCGCCTTGCCCCGGTAGTCCCGTGCCCACGGGTAGCGGACCGGTAGTCCGTACTCGTCGGTCTCACCGGTGGTGTCGCCGTAGAGCGCGAACGACCGCACCCGGCCCGACGCCCGCCCGTGGTACGCCTCCTTCAGCCCGGCGTGCGCGACGACCAGGCGGCCCTCGTCGAACACCAGGTGTGAGACCAGCCCGTCGCAGAACCGGTCGACCTCGGCGCGGAAGTCGTCGCTTTCCTCGGCGAGCTGCCTGAGCGATTCCGCGAGGCCGTGGCCGATGGTCACCTTCCTTCCGCGCATAGCCCGGACGAGCTTGTTCTCGTGATTGCCCGGGACGGCGAACGCCTCGCCCGCGGCGACCATCCCCATCGCCAGCCGCAGGACGCCGGGCGTGTCCGGGCCGCGGTCCACCAGGTCACCGACGAAGACCGCGCGCCGACCGTCCGGGTGGCCCGCGCCTACCGCCCGTCCCGAGTCGTCGTGGCGCAGGGCGTAGCCGAGCCTGGTCAGGAGCTGCTCGAGTTCGGCGCGGCAGCCGTGGACGTCGCCGATCACGTCGAACGGCCCGGCGACGTCGCGCCGGTCGGTCAGCAGCCGGGTGTACTCGATCGTCGCGGCGGCGATCTCCGCCTCCGAGCGCAGGACGTGGACCCGCCGGAACCCCTCGCGGGCCAGGCCGCGCAGCGAGCGCCGCAGCTCGGCCTGCTGCCGGCGGACGACATGCGGGCCGAAGGCACGGTCGGGTCGCGCCGCGTTGCGCGCCAGGCAGACCGACTCCGGCACGTCGAGGACGATCGCGACCGGCAGCACGTCGTGCGACCTGGCCAGCTCGATCAGGGACGCGCGGGACGCGCGCTGGACGTTCGTCGCGTCGACGACCGTGAGCCGCCCGGCGGCGAGCCGCTTACCGGCGATGTAGTGCAGGACGTCGAACGCGTCGGGGGTCGCGGCCTGGTCGTTCTCGTCGTCCGCGATGAGCCCCCGGCAGGCGTCGGACGACAGCACCTGCGTCGGACGGAAATGCGCCCTGGCGAAGGTCGACTTCCCGGACCCGGTGACGCCGACGAGGACGACAAGGCAGACCTCGGGAACGGTCAGCGGCGCCTGCGGAAAGTCGGCCCCCGGCAGAGGACGGTCGCCTGTCGGTGTGCTCATCGGCCTTCCCCCGTCCCTGCTCGGTGCTCTCCGACAGTCCGGTGTTCTCCCGCCGGCAACCGTTCGAGTATCGCCAGTTGCGTGGKCTGGCCGACCTCCGGATCGTCGATGCCGACTCCACCGAGCCTGGCCGTGTAGGGGTACCGGGCGGCGAGGCCGCCGACCCAGGTGGCGAACTCGTCCCGCGTCCATTCGAAACGGTGGTCGCGGTGCCGCAGCGCACCGGACGGCAGGCCCTCGTACCGGACGTTGTACTCGATGTTCGGCGTCGTGACGATCACCAGGCGGGGCCGCKCGTGGCCCAGCACCACCTCGGCGAGCGCGGGCAGCCGGGGCGGGTCGACGTGCTCGACGACCTCGGAGAGCACGATCGCGTCCAGGCCGGTGAGGCGGCTGTCCCGGTAGGTCAGCGACGAGACGATCAGGCGCAGCCGGGCGCGGACCTGGTCGGGCATCCGCTCGATCCGCAGCCGCCGCGCGGCGAGTTCCAGTGCGCGGTGGGAGACGTCGACCGCGATGACCTCGGTGCAGGTCGGCTCGGCGAGCAGTCTCGCGACCAGCTTGCCGTCGCCGCACCCGACGTCGGCGACACGGTGCGCTTCCGAGGCGCGCAGCACCGCGAGGATCGCCCGCCGCCGCAACTCCGCCAACGCCGGCGGCCGCGTCTCGCCGACTTCGCCGATTGTGCCCTCGACGCCCTCGACGGACGGGGGCGCGTCCGAGCTGCCGGTAGCCGTGGCGCCCGAGTCGGCGTCGTCCACCTCGGCCACTTCCACCTCGGTCGCGACCAGGCCGGGCTCGAAGCCGGTGCCAAGGCTGTCGGCCGCGAGGTCGTCGACTGCCGCGAGCTGGGTGAGCGCCGCGGTGGCCAGGGCTCGGCGGTGAGCGAGATAGCGCCTGGCGATCAGTTGCCGCTCCGGATGTCCCGGCAGCCAGCCGGCCCCCTCGCGGACGAGTTTGTCGATCTCGTCCCGTCCGACGTAGTAGTGCTTCGCGTCGTCGAGGACCGGCAGCAGGACGTAGACCTGGGTGAGCGCGTCGGCGAGCCGGAGAGTCCCGGTGAGCGTGACATCGTGGTGTGGTGCGTCGCCCCACTCCGGGAACCGCGGGTCCAGCGGGAGCGGGACCGCCGCGACCTGCCACCCCAACGGTTCGAACAGCCGCCTGGCGAGATCGGCGCCGCYGGCCCGGCAGGGCAGGGACGGCAGCCTGATCTCCAGCGGCAGCGCGGTCGCGGCCAGCTCCGGCCGGGCCTTGCAGCGTCCCGCCATCGCCGTCGAGAACACCGCCGCCATCGCGACCGCGAGCAGGCTGGACGCCGCGTACGTCCGGTCGTCGACGTACTGGGCCGCGTCCGCTCCGCCCCCACCGCCGCGCCTGCCCGCGGTGCCTGCCTGCTTGCCACGCACCAGCCCGACGGGGTCGATCTCCAGTAGCAGCGCCGCGGTGCAACGCTCTTCGGTCGCCTCCGGGTAGAAGACGTGCGCGCTGCCGGCGGCGGTATCGAACCGCTGCGCCCTGTCCGGATGCTTGTGGAGCAGGAACCCCAGATCGGTGGCGGGACGGTGGGTCGTCGACACGGCGAGGAGCACCTCGCGATTCTTCCGGACCCGAACCCCACCCGTCGCCCCGATTTCGCCGGACACGTCACAGCGTCAAGGTCAAGCCCGCGGGGCAGATTCGATTCGTCGACTCGCATGGAAGCTCCGGCACGACGCGCGACGAGAGTGGCTGACTCATGTCAGGCGGATCGACAAAGTGGGAGGGCGACGGCGGAGAACGTCTGGGCCTCTACCCGGTCGCCGACGGACGGGCAGCGGATCGAGGCGGCCGAGCAGATGGCGGCCAAGCAGTAACTCGGTGCTCGACAATCTCGGCGGCCTGAAGCGCGGCACGTTCTTCGCCGCCGGTGAGGGGACCGGCTCCTACTCGATGTCCAAGCCCGGGGACGAAATATCTGCAATCGCCCAGATCTAACAAGCCAGACTGTTACGTGTTCCGCCTTGCCTGCATACTTACCGTATGGACGAGGCATTGCGGGCCGAGTTGGCGCGGCGGGTCGAGGCTGACCAAGCGATGCGTCGGGCCTGGCCAACCCGTCCTGGTGACGGCGCTGAGGAGGACGAGCTCTCCAGGTTCGGTGCGGTCGATGAGGACAACACAGCCTGGCTGAGAGGCGTTGTCACCGAGCACGGCTGGCCGGACAGTTCCCTCGTGGGCGAGGCGGGCGCGCACGATGCCTGGCTGCTGGCTCAACACGCCGATCACGATCCTGTCTTCCAGGCCGAATGCCTGGATCTGTTGGCTGCGGCGGTCGACTCCGGTGTGGCGTCCCCTGTTGATCTGGCGTATCTGACGGATCGGGTCCGGCGTGCCCGCGGCGATCTCCAGCTCTACGGCACTCAGTTCTGGTACGGAGCCGACGGCTTGGGCGAGCTGCAGCCCCAGCCGATCGCCGAACCCGACGGTCTCGACGAACGGCGAGCCGCCGCCGGGCTCGGACCTTTCGACGAGTATCGGGCCCTGATGATGAACTCGCACGGCTGACAACGCAGCACGCAACCGAGCCGCCGGACACGTCCCGCAGCCAGCCGAGATGGGTTGGGTCGCTTCGCTGGGGGATCTGTCCGATGCCCGCCGCCGTGGTCGAGGCCGGCCTGGACCGGCTCGTCGTGGAGAAGGCTTTCGCGTCCGCCCTGCGGAACACCTGCGGGCCGCGATGGCCGACCGGCGACGTTGACGGGGAGCTCGACGATGTCCTCGCGTTCGCCTACGCCGAGCGCCGACGCGACGTCTTCACGACGGCGTTGAGGTCGAAGTCGACGCCGGCCTGTTCGAACAGAGGCAGGGCGGGCTGCGCGTCACGAGGCGCTGTGATCCGTGTGTGGGTGTGAGACCCGCGCCGCCGTTCCGTCGCAGCGGAGCGGACGAAGCTGTCATCGACGGCTTGGGGAGCTCCCCGGCGGAATGCTACGGAGTGATCATGAGTACTCGCAATCGTGAGAAGCGCCGGGCCAAGCAGAAGGCGCGGGCGGAACGCGGCCGTGCGGCCGCGGCAGGACCGGGGAGCCGGTACGACGGGGAGCGTGAACAGCGCGAGCTGATCCCGCACTCGGCGCGGGCCCTGATCGCGGCCGCGCTGGACGCCCATGGCCAGGGCGATGACGCCGAGCTGGCGAACCATCTGGCGAGCCTGGCCACGCCGCCGGGAGGCGCCGGCGGCCACCGGATCGTCACCGCCTGCCTGACCTCCCTGCTCGACGGCCTCGTCGAGATGCTCTGGGAGGCGGGCTGGCAGCCCGCTGACCTGCACCGGGTTGTGAGCAGGCGGGCCGGCGTGCGGGTGGCGGCGCTCGCCGTGGACGCCGTCGCCGCGCAGATGCGTCAGTACGCCCCGTCCACCGTCGACGAACGGTGGACGGGGCAGCTGCGGGCCCTCGACGCCACCGCCTGGTGGGACGACGACGACCACTGGCTCGACGCCTGGGGTGCGCGGCACGGCTGCGGGCGTCCGGAGGTGCTCGGCGACGCCGTCGAGTTGGTCAACCTCCTGCGTGGTCTTCCTGTGATCCAGATGTTGGGCCCCGTGCCGGGCACGGCGCGGCGCGGCGCGGCGGCGCGGGTGGTGCGGGTGGTGCGGATGGTGCCGGGGGAGTCGGGGGTGGGAGCCGCAGCGTGGACCAGGGCCTCCTGGACAAGGTCCGTGCGCTGCTGGCGAAGGCCGAGTCGACCTCCTTCGCAGAAGAGGCCGAGGCGCTGACCGCCAAGGCCCAGCAGCTCATGGCACGGCACAGCATCGACGAGGCGCTACTGGCGGCCCAGCGCACTGCGACCGTGGAACCGATCGGCCGGCGGATCGGCATCGACAACCCCTACGAGGCGGCGAAAGCGATCCTGCTGAATGTGATCGCCGGCGCGAACCGCTGCCACGCGGTGTGGGCGAAGCATCTCGGTTCGAGCACTGTCGTCGGCTACCCGTCCGACATCGACGCGGTGGAACTGCTTTACACCTCGCTGCTGGTCCAGGCGACCACGGCGATGACGCACGCCGGCACCCGGCAGGACCGCCACGGACGGTCCCGCACGCGCTCGTTCCGTCAGTCGTTCCTCACCGCCTTCGCGACCCGCATCGGTGAGCGACTGCGCGTCGCGACGGAGCAGGCCAGCGCCCAGGCTGTCGCCGAGGCGGGCGACCCACGTCTCCTGCCGGTGCTTGCCTCCCGGGACGAGTCCGTCCGCGCGGCGGTCGCGGCGATGTTCCCGGAGGTCGTGGAAAAGTCGGTGAGCGGAACTGACCGCGAGGGGCTGGCCTTCGGCCGGGCCGCCGCCGACCTGGCCACCCTGCGCATCCGGGACGAGGTCGCCGGATCTAGCTCGGCGCCGGGCGGGAGCCGTGGTGGGTCGCGTCCGGGTCCGCTGGATGTGGCCAGGTGATGGTGATGCGTGTGTGGGCTCGGTCGAGGGCCCGGCCTGGTGGGAGGTTGTGGTCCGGGGTGCCGAGGGGGTGGGCGGTGATGCGGGGGTCGGGGCCGTCGCGGTGGTTGTGTTCCCAGGTGCGGATCTGGTCGGTGAGGTCTTCGGTGAGGGTGGTGGCGTCGGGGCCGAAGGCGTGGGCGCGGAACTCGTAGCGCGATTCGGTGATTTTCGGGCAGGTCAGGTAGGCGACGCTGGCACCGTTGACGACGGCGTCGCCGAGGGGCCGGCCTGCGGGCGTAAGGGGCTCCGTCGCGGCGTCCTTCGCGACGTCGATCTGGCAGTAGCCGTCGAACACGGTCGCGAGCCAGAGTTTGAGTGTGTCGAACGGGGTCATGGGTGGGAGTCGCACTCCGGTCCAGGTGTCGAGGCGTGGGCTGTCGAGGATGCCGTCGAACAGCTCGGGCTTCGTCGGGTAGTTGCCGTCGAACTGCAGGGTGATCTCGTTGCCGCGCAGCGCGAGGCGTTGCATCGGGCTGGCGCCGGCGCCCTGCATGCGTACGAAGCCGCACATCTGCGTCTCGCGGCTGACGAGCTGGTCGCCGTGCCGCTCGAACGCGACCCCGCGGCCGAGGCCGCGTAGTCGTAGCGGGACGATGAGCCGGCCGCCGTCGACGAGCTGGTCGATCCACGCCGGTGGGATGTCGACGGCCTGCGCCGTGACGATGATCGCGTCGAAGGGGGCGTGTTCGGCCGCGCCGTGCCAGCCGTCGCGGGTCAGGACCTGGACCTGGTCGTAGCCCGTGGCGGCGAGGAAGCGGGCGGCTCTGCCGGTGATGTCCGGGTCGATGTCGACCGTGGTCACCTCGCCCGCCGGACCGACGAGCTCGGCGAGAAGAGCCGCGTTGTACCCGCCCGAGCCCAGTTCCAGGCAGCGCATTCCGGCCGCCAGACGTGCCTGCTCGATCATCGTCGCCTGCAACCACGGCGCGGACACCGAGCTGGTCGCCGCGCCGTCCGCGTCGAACTTCGTCCGCACGACATCGTCGGCGTACGCCGCCTCCACCGACGCCTCGGGCGTGAACAGGTGCCGTGGCACCGCCCGGAACGCGGCCTCCACCTCTGCTGTCCGGATCCACCCACCCGAAAGCAGGCCCTCGACCAGCCGTGCGCGCAGCCCGTCCGCCTGCTCCTCGTCGAAGACAGCCGCCGGCTCATCCTGCACCACATCCACGTGGCAACACCTCCAACGCAGATCGTGATCGTCGAATCGGTTGCTGTCACCCTGCCCGATCGGAGCGAGTCACACATTCCCTGGACGACGAACATTCCGTTCGTGTCCCGCGCAGCCTCTGACCAGCGAAGACGCTCCGCACCAGGCCAACCTGTTCGCGCCCCGCGCCAACTGACAGATCAACTGCTGCCGTCACCCGCGATGTGGTCGTTGATAGTTCAACCGGATGAGGCGGCCATCTCGAAACAGCGAGATCGAGGACAGCAAGTCGGCCTTGATGCCGCGAGCACGCCGCCCCACCGCGCGCTCGTCATAAAGAAGCCAGTCTTCCAGCAGCGCCGGTAGCGAGAACTGGAGCTCAAAAGCCCGGGAGCCGTCAGCGGGCACGATCATCCAGTCGCCGGTGACAGTGCGTCGCGTCACGAACTGGATGTTTACGTTTATCTCGACTCCATGGCGTGCGACGTAAGCATCGAGCGCGAAGAGATCGGCCGGTCGCAAGGCCAGTACAAAAGGCGCGGACGGAAATGCGAAGACCAGGTTCTCGCTCAGCTGCCCGGCGGACTCGGCGGAAATTAATGCCAAACGATCGCGGGGAAGAGCTGTGGCCTCTCGCTGTGCCGGGTTTAGTTTGTCTGCCTGTCGGGCTCGGCTCGCGCGCCTCAGGAAGTCGAGCGTTTCGCCGGGGTGTTCCGTTTCGATCTCATCGGACTCCTGGTCGGTCCAAGTATTGAATGCCAGTCTGAGAGCCGTGCGGATCTGTCCAAGTGGTAACGGCGACACCAGTGAATTTCTAGCAAGATTATATAATTCATGTGCGGTGTGGTCGACGGCGCCGAGTAGCCTGGAGAAACCTGAGCTCGACAGGTCCACAAGGGAGATCTGTTGGGCGAGCGCGAACTGCTGAGCGGGCCTGGTGAAACCGGAGGTGGAGAATAGGACGTACCGGTAGTGGTAGCGCCGCATCGGGATCGCGCGTGAACCCGCCGACGCCGTCGAGTGATGCTCGTTGACATCATGGATGACTCCATGTGCATTCCGCACGTCACCGAGACCCGTCTTCATGGTGCGATATTTTGCCTCCACGAAGAGACGTAGAGGTAGCGAGAACGGTGCCGGCAAGGTCAACTCGCCGAGCACGTCGGCCTGGTGATCTGTACCACGACCGCGTACGAGGAGTCCGTGCGCGCCTCGTTTCAGCGCCTCGGGATCCTGTGTCTCGGATACCAGCAGGCGGTACCCACTATCGTGGAGGAGCCGAGCCAGTACTTCCTCCAGGACGTAGCCCCGCAGCTGCTCCAGGCTGGTCATGGCGCCATTTTCTCACGGGTTCGGCTCTGAAGAGGTCCGCGTTCCGCCTGCTCGATCGCGCCCATTCCGGCTCTCAATTCGTCGATGAGGCGGTGGGTCAGTTCCGTGCTTACGAACCCTCGCCGCCTACGCCAGAGCACTCGGTGGGAACCTGGAGATCATCGCGGACTTCGGCGGGGAACGGCTCGTGATCGGCTGAAGGCTGTCAACCCGACCTCTGGTCATCCCCGCCATCCTCCGGTAAGGACGGTGCCCTGGCCGCGCAGCGCCAGCCGCGACCGGAAGGTCTCCTGCCCGCGCGGTTCGCCGTGGACCAGCATGACCTCTTTCGCGCCGACGTCGGTCGTGATGGCGGTCAGCTCATCGGCCGTGGCGTGCGCACCGAGGCCGTACCTGCCAACCTGCGCGGCGACGCGCACCTTGCTCGGCGGCCCGTCGACGGTCGGAAGCTCGAAGTAGCCGCCGCCCGCCTCGGCTAGCGCCAGCAGGCGGGCGCCGGGGGAGTCCTCATCCTGGTACCCGACGACCATGAGGCCCGCACGCGGATCGGGAAGCAGCTCGCGAGCCCATCGGACGGCGGGTCCGGCGGTCAGCATGCCCGAGGTGGCGATCACCACGCCGCTGCGCAGGTTCCCGATGGCGTCGGACGTCCCGTTGGGCGGAACCGCGCGGACCCGAGGGCCGAAGATGCGCATGGGACCGCCATCCGGACCGGTCTGCTGCTCGTAGACCGACGTGACGTCACGGGCGAGCCCGTCGATGCGGATGTCCACATCGGGCA
Source organism: Parafrankia soli (assembly GCF_001854695.1). Classification (GTDB taxonomy): domain Bacteria; phylum Actinomycetota; class Actinomycetes; order Frankiales; family Frankiaceae; genus Parafrankia; species Parafrankia soli. Next base: position 40,832 of record NZ_MAXA01000221.1, on the reverse strand, counting down.
GCGCCTCCGCGAGTGTCAGGGCGACCTCCTGCGCCCGGCCGAGTGCGAACGCTGGAATGAGCACCCGCCCGCCCGCGCTGGTCACGGCTGCGACGGCGGTCACCAGCTCGGCTGCGGCGACGTGACGCGGCGCCATCCTGCCGGCGCCGGCGTAGGTTGACTCGAGGAGGAGCAGGTCCGCGCCCCTCGCTGACTCCGGCACCACGATCCCGCCGACCGTGCGTTGCTCGGAGCGGGACACGTCGCCGGACACGACCACCCGCTGATCACCGGCGTGCACGATGACGCCGGCCGCGCCGACGACATGGCCGGCCCGGAAGAGCTCGATCTCGAGGGCGCCGATGCGATGGCGCCGTCCGAACGGAAGCGTGTGCATCTGGTGCAGGGCGTGCTGAACGTCGTCACGGCCGTAGGGCGCGGTCTGGTTCTCGCCGTCCGCGCTGCGGCGGGCGAGCACCTTCGCGGAGTCGAACCACATCGTCGCCAGCAACGCCGAGGTGGCTTCGGTAGCCAGGACCGGCGTCTGCGGGCTGCGGGTGAGCAGCGCGGGTACCCAGCCCGCGTGGTCGTTGTGCGCATGGGTGACGACGACGGCGTGCAGCGGCCCGGCGAACGCATCCTCGATGCGTGGCGGTGCCAGCTGGTCGGCGGACCTTCCGCCCGGCCGGCTGCCGGCGTCGACGAGTAGCCGCGTATCGCCGGCGGTGACCAGTACGCAGGACCCTCCGATCTCCGTTCCTCCGCCGAGCACCTCGATTCGCAGCGTTCGTTCACGCAGGTTGGTGACGGGTGGGGGAGGCTCGACGAAGGCATCCAGGAGTGCGGGTAGCCAGGTCGAGACGGTTTCGGTGAGTACCGGCGGCAGGCCCGCGTGCCGGGCGGCCGCCTCAAGCTGCGCGGCGTTCACGGCGGCGGGCGCCGCCCTGCCAGGGTCGACTTGTTCCGGCTCTCCGGGAGCGCGCCCACGGGTGTCCTGCGGGCCCGGGTTCTGCCGCGGCTGGAGAAGAGAGCTCAACGCCGCCGCGACCCACCGGGGGTCCATGGAGTCGCGCTTGGCCGCGTCGAGCCGGGCCTCGGCGGCCTCGGCCCGGGCGGACAGGGCCACGAGTTCCTCGCCGAGCTCGAGTATCTTCACGCGCAGTTCCCGGGCGTCGTTCTCGGCGAGGCTGGCCTGTCGCCGGGCCTGGTTCCGCGCTTCCCGGACTTCGGTGAGACGCACCTGGGCCCGATCCTCGCCGCGTTGCCGTGCCGACGGCCGGCTGTGCCGCTCGCGTTCGCGCCGGTCCCGTCGCGACACCCGCCGCTGCTCGTCGAGCAGGACTCGTACCCGCGCGGCGGCCCGGCGAGCCCCTTCCGGATCGGGGCCGGTCAGTAGCGCGACGAGGTCGCCCGCCACGCCGTTGTCCGCCGTGCCGTCGTCCGCCGTGCCGTCGTCCGCCGTGCCGTCGTCCGCCGTGCCGTCGCCGGGAGGCAGTTCCGTGAGCTCGTCCTGTGCCTTCATCCCGGCCAACCGCGTCGCGGTCGCCGACCGCAGCTCCGGTGACTGCTGGAGCAGCTCGGCCACGAGCGCGATTCCCTCGCGGCTGTTCACCACCCGATCGGGGTCCACCGCCTCGGACGTCTGCTCGGCGATGACGGTCGCCGCGACGCGCAGTGCGATCCTGACAGCCGCTGGAACCAGGTCGACGCCTGAGCCGGTGCCGCTCGTCATCCCCGGGCGCCTGGGCCAGCGGTGACCAGCCGGGCCAGGACGGGCTCGGGACGGAGCCGACCGGCCTCGTCGACGCTGAGGCAGCCCAGCGCCGTCAACGCGGCGACCACGTCCTCGAGAGAGCCGAAGTCGGCGCTCTTGGCCAGCTCGAACAGATCCGGCAGATCCTCGAGCACGGCCGCGATGGTCTGGGGGTCCTCTCCATCCGGACCGCAGAGCTCGATCGAGTTCCGGAACGTGTCGGCCAGCGTTCTGTCGTCCAGGCCGGCCTCCCTGATCAGTTCCCGGCCGCCCCGCCCCGACAGCCACTGGTCGAGATCGGTCAGCACTCGGGCACTCCAGGAGCCGGCGCTCGCGGAGCGCTGCGCGACGTGCGCGACGGCCTTCGCCCACCCACCGCTGCTGGCCAGCAGCTGCGCCCGTGCCTGTTCGTCGCGGAAGGGCAGGTCGTCCTCGTCGCACCACAACCGCAACCCGGGTTCGTCGATCCTCGCCAGCTCGACTCTGTTCGGGTGCCTGATCCAGGCCGCGGCGTTGGCTGGTGAGGTCACCAGAGCGACGGTGATCTCCTGTGTCGCCTCGACGACCGCGGCCTCAGCCGCGACGAGCAGCGTCCGCAGCGTCGGGACCGAGGCGTTCCGGGTGTCGACGACGACGAGAGTCGCATGGACGGCGCGACCGACCGCGGCCCGGATGCCGTCCGGTGTCAGCACGGTGCACCGCTGGACATCATGGATCAGTCCCGCCATCGAGGCGTTCGCCTTCTCCAGAGCCGCCGCGACCCAGTCCACTCCGAGCGCCGGTGAGCCGACGATGGTGATGACGGTCCGGCGTGCGTCCAGCACGCGCCCGAGCTGACGTTCGGTCAGCGGTGACCGGACGCGGTCCTTGACCTCACGCCGGTAGGACCCGGCGTCGGACACCGACGGCACCATCAGCCGTTCGGATGCGGTGTAAAGAGCCTCCAGCACCTCGTCCTCGGTGCCCAGAAGACGGAGCACCGTCGGTGTGCGCAGCCGGTAGCGGCCGCTGTCGAGCGCGAGGACACCCAGGTCGACGCACTCGGTGACCAGGCTGTTGAAGTCGTCCGCTCCCACTCCGCTGAAGCCGGCCGGCCAGTGCTGACGCGAGGCCTCGGACAGCTCCGCGAGGCTGAGACTCGCGTCGATGCCGCGCAGGTGCGCCGCCTCGGCCACCGTGTAGGTGATCACCAGATAACGGTGGTCGAGATTGAGTGTCAGTACGTACTTCTCACGGAACGCGGCACGAAGTTCCGGGTCGCTGAACACGCCATCGACGTCCTCCGCGGTGATCAGCTGTGGTGGGCCGTCGTCCGGCACCACCTTCGCCGTCAGGTGGCGGACCAGGGCCTCGCCGAACAGCTGGAGAAGCGCCGGCAGGTTGTTGGCCATCGCCAGTATTCGCGCGGGCAGCGCGCCCTCGTCCGCGAACGTGAAGCCGAGCGCAGCCAGCGGCTCGGTCAGCAGCTCGTGGGCATGTTGCGGGCGCAGCGGCCCGACGCTGACGGGCCGGCCGAGGTGCGAAAGCGGCTGGTTGGGAAGTGACTCGAAGCGGGCGGTGCGGTGCAGGCCCGCGAAGACAACCTTCGCCCGCCGGTCGGAGTCCAGCATGACCTTCCGGCACCAGTCGACGTGCATGAACCGGTTGCCGGCCGCGTCGGCTTCCAGGAACGCATCGGCCTCGTCCAGCAGGATCAGCAGCGCCCGGGCAGGGTCGGCACGCAACCAACGCAGGATCGCCGCGTGTACGGCCTCAGCCAGGTCCGACCCCGGCTGTGGGTTCTTGTCGACGATGCGCAGCTCCGCGAGTCTGGGCCACAGCGCACGCCAGAGCAGCTCCGGGCGCCCGTCGGCGCCGATGGTGAACACGCTGGTGAGGACCGCCTCGTGGCCTGGGCCGGCCTCGCTGAACTTGCGGGCCGCGGTGCGCAGCAGCGCGGACTTGCCGAGCTGACGCCCGCCGGAGACGAATGAGGAGCCGCGAAGATCAAGAACGGCGTCCAGCTCATCGGTGCGCCCGTAGAACATCTCAGGTGCCGTTTCGCCCGGGGTGTCCCGATAGGGAGTTGCCGCGGTGAACGGCAGAGCGGTGGCGGCGAACGTGCTGCGTCGGGGCTCGTTCTGGCAGACGAGATACACCAGGCACGCCGGATCGAGCAGAAGCAGCGGCGGCCGCGGCCGACCACGCGCCGCGTTCGCGATCGCGCGCCGGTCCGCCGGAGACAGGGTTCCGGCCAGCCAGAGAGCCAGCACGGTGTGGTCCCGGGGCTCGGTGGCCAGCCACTCGATGAGGGTGGCCGGCGTCGGCGGACTCTTGACCAGCACGACTCGCAGCGTGGCGCCGTCCGGGCTCATCGCCGAGCCGAGCGCCGGCGTGAGAGCGTCACCGGTGCCGCTCACGCCCTTGAGGGTCGCCCACTGGCGGCTGGTCTGGCCTGCTACCAGCGGATCCATCCGGGCGTCGGCGAACTCCAGACCGGCCTGGGCGAGCACGGCCCGCAGTGCTGAGGCGATGTCGCCCTTCCGGGCGTTCCGTTCGTTGGCGCGGCCCGCCAGCGCCCGCCAGGCACCCAGGGCCCTGCGGCCCGCCTCGCGTCGAGCCTCGGACAGCCCAACCGGATCGAGCCCGAGGCCGGCGAGCTGGGGGCCGACCGAGTTCGACGCGCCGGTGAGGGCGACGTGCAGCTCGTCGACCAGTGTGGGCCGGTCGATCGCCAGCAGCGGCACCGTCAGGAAGAAGCGGGCCAGGTGGTTGACTCCGCCGGAACCCGCGGGCAGTCCACCACCGGCGGTCACGGTCTCCAACGACTCCTCCGCGCTGGCGACGTGGCCCCCGCGAGCCCTCTCGACGAGGATCTCCGCGACCTCGGCGACGTTCGCGTACTTCTCGGCGCGCTTCTCGATCCGGGCCACGGTTCGCGCGATCGCGCGCTCCTTCTGGACGTCGAGGTCGTCGACGATGGCGTCGGCGGTTGCCCGGATGCGGCCGAAGTCCTGGCGCGCGGAGTCCTTGAGCGCCTCCGTCCGCGCGGCGAGCGCGGCCCACGGCTGGTCGTCGAGAGTGCCGTCCAACCGACGAGTGGCGATCAGATCGCTCAAAGCGTCCACGCGGCGGCGGACCTCGGCTGACTGGCGGTGGATGTCGGCCGCGCGGCGCCTGTCGAGATCAGCGGCCGTGTCCGGCTCCTCCGGGCGGACGCCGGCCACGAGCACCGCGGTCAGGTCATGGTCTCCGCGGCCGGCGCGCAGAGCGTAGACCTCGTCGGGAGCAGGGCGGTCGATCTCGGCGAGCCGGCGAAGCTCCGGCAGCGCGGCCTCGGTGAGGYCGCCGTCGGGCAACAGCGTCGAGGCCTCGAGTGGCAGCGTGGTCGCAAGCAGCTCACCGTGCGCCGCGTAGGAGATCGGGGGTTCCTCGGACACCGGAGCCAGGCCGTCGCAGACCGCGAGAGCGTCGCTGAAGAGCCTCCCGGCCGCGACGACGACGGCTGGCAGATCGCTGATCTGCCTCAGCTCGTCCAGCGCACGGCCACGGACGTCCTTGAGACTTGCGTGCAGTTTCGCCAACGCCGCCGCGTGCCAGTCGCCAACGGTTCCCGCTCGGCGCTCGGCAACCCGCTCGGCGCGCTCCGCCCAGGTGTTGGCGCACTCGACGGCCTCATCCCAGCGGTTGACAAGATTGCCCCGGGCACCGGCGACAATCCGGTTCTGACTGTTGCGTCGCTGCGCCGCGAAGGTCGAGTCGATCATCTTGGTCGCCTTGCCGCGGAGCGCGACGACCTGGTCCCGTACCAGCTGGATGTTCTCCGGCTTGTTGGCCGCAGCAAGAGCCAACAGCCGTCCCAGGTCCCCATCACGAGCCACCCAGGCCAGGTAGACCCCGTTGGCCGGGATGTACTTGATGCTTCGGCGGGTGCTGCCCGACAGGAGCTCCGCCGCGGCTGCCGCGGCTTCCGTGGCCAGCGACTCGGCGGCGGCGAGAGTGCCGACCGCGTCCGCGGCCTCCGCGAGCACGACAACTCCCGAGCGGCTGGCGTCCGCCAGCGCGCCGAGGGCGAGGGACAGATTGGGCTGGCTGCTGACGCAGGCGAGCAACTCGCTGATGACCTTGGCCGATCCCGCGGACGGGGCCAGCACCGCGATGCGCGCGGCCGCCAGGAGAGCGATCAGTTGGCCGGCGCGGTCCTCACCGAGAGCCTCCCGGTTGACGTGGGGCTCCAGATCGGCGAACGCGGACGCCAGGGGACCGGCCGGCGCGCGCAGCGCCACCGCGTAGGCCGCCAACCGGCGGGCCGCGACGCTGGCGTACGCGGCACCGCTGGCCTGCAGCAGGTCGGCGGCCAGTCCGAACCGATCCTGGGCCAGGAAGGCGTCCGCGATCGCCGTCGTGTCAGTGGTCGCCACGGGGGTGCTCAGGGGCCGTGTCTCGATGCTCGGCGCGGGATCCTCTGGCCCGAGCTTCGGCTCCTCGGGCTTTGCTACAGGGAGGTGACGGCGTGGGTTGCTGATGGCGGCGAGCGCGGAGCCCTTGCCACTGCTGTCGAGCAGGGCGCTCAGCCGGGAGAGATCCAGGATCTCGTCGCGGTCACCCGCTGTCTGGTTTGCCAGGCCGGGCTCCTCGGATTCCTCGTCGGGGTCGGAGCTCGGCCCGGCGGGGTTTGATTCAGGGCTGGGTGTGGCTGGCGCCGGGGCACGCCGAGCAGGCGCGGAGTCCAGCGGCTCTGGGACCGCGTCCGTCTGGTCCTGATCCACGGACGGCGTCGCGTCACCCTGCTGGGCAGGCGGCTCCGCGACGGCTACGTCTCCAAAGGTGACCGCGTCGAGCAGCGGATTGATGTCAGCCCACGAGACAGCGACATCCGACCGTGCCTCGGCCAGAGCGGCATAGCCGACCTGCATGCCCGAGCGCTTGGCGGCGGTCAACTCCATGAATCGCCACAGCGCCGTCAGGGGTTCCCTGGATATCGTCGAATCCGCCAGCGCGGCCGCGGCCAGCGCGCGGATCTTGGCGATGAGGTCGGCGAACTCGCCGGGTCCCTCGATCCGGGTCAGGCGGCCCAACCAGACCGCCTCCTCGGCCACTCTCGCGGTGTCGCGAACCAACACCTCGGCCGCGTCGCGCATCGCGTCCCGTGTCAAAGGTATGTCGGCCCCGAGCTCGCTACTTAGCCACCTCACCGCGGCGACGGCGGACTCAGCATGGTCGGCCAGGTCGTCGATGAGTCTCAAGTCGGGAATGCCGCCTTCGCGTAGCGAGCCGGCGACGGTCTGGGCCACATCCTGCGTCCGATCCCACTGCTCCAACACCCGGCCGACTGTGGCGAGGCCATCGCCATCGTCGGCCGCTGTGGCCTGTGACGTGGAGATCGAGATGCCTCGCTCATCGGCCATGAGTACCTCGTCGTCGGTTTCGGGCTCGATCTCGTCGTCGAACACGTCATCGAACATGGCAAACTCGTTGAAATCGTCGAGGTCGGACCTTCCGAGGATGGTCAGGCGCGCTGTTGGCGTGAGTTGAGCGAAGGGCCGTTCGGGCACGTCTGGTAGTTCCGGGAAGCCCGTCCGCAGGACGTCGTGCGCGGATCTGGCCGACTCCTCGTCAACGGCGAGCAGTGACAGCGCGACCGCGGCCGCCGCGGCGTTGCTCGCTATAGCCGAGGTGAGGCCAATGGTTAACAGCGCGGGGCTGGCATCGGAGACGAAGCGCAAAAAGGATGCGAGGCCCTGTGACCTGCCGAAGGCCCGCAGCGCCTGGTCGTCATCGCTACCGAGGATGGCGGCCCAGGTCTCCGGGTCCGCGTGCCAACTGAATATCGCGACCAGCGGGGCAGTCAGGTCCCGGAGAAGATCGGAGCGCGCGGAACGACTCTCGATGCGTGCGCGGGTAAGTAGGTGCATGGCCATCCCGCGGTTCACCGCTGCCGCCGGTCGCACCCCCAAGCCGTGCTGCAGCACAGCCTGCCGCACTGGAACGGGCATCTGGCGAAGTGTCCCGAGTACGTCGTCAGCGGTGAGCTGACTGGCCGCGGCAGCGGCGATGGCGTCGAGGTCGAGCTCACGAGCGATCTGCTGACCGGTCGGCCAACCTGCGGGTGTCGACGGTGCCGGCTCGTGGTTGTGATCACACCCGCGTGCGCGATGCGATCTCCGTTTGGCATGGGACATCGAGGCAACCTCCCCCGTTAGGCTGAGGAGTGATCCTAGTCTGAGGCGCCGACATTTCCGCCGGCGCATGGGCTGCTGGTATCTGCCTCGCGGATCTGTTGCCTCTCGGTCAGAGATAAGGTGTCGTCGCCCGCCGGGCTCTTTGCTCGGGCGCTGTCCCGCAGACGTCGACTGGTCGAGGTCGTCACCGAACTCGGGGCGGTTTACGCAGGACGAGGCAGGATGTGGAGACGGTGCTGGTGGCGGGGCCGGGTCGGCGGCCAGCGCGTGCCGGCCCGCGTGCGATCCGATCTGCCCGCTGGCTCATAGCGGGCAGCGCCGGTGGTCCGCCTCCGGTGTCATCGATCCGACCGGGACGGTGAGACACGGCGCGGGCCAGTTCGGTCGTCTTCCGACGACTGCTGATTGGCAGAGGGAAAGTGACATGGCAGCCGCAGAGTTACTCCGTTGCCCCGGTCTGATCATTGAACAGAACGTTACGTTCGGTCCGTCTCCAAGTCATCGGGATTGCGTCATCGAGCAGCGATACTCGTGGGTACAGCGGTGGTCGTCGGCCAGGGCGCCGCCACGCACCACCGGATCGGCCAGTCGTCGGACCGCCGCCTGCTTCTTGCTCAACCGCAGGTCAGGATGATCGATGTAGGACTCGCGCGGGCGAGGCGGCCTGACGCAGGCAGGTCTGGATCGTCTTGCGGTGAACACCGCTGATTCCATTTTGATCGGTAAGTCCGGCGACGGGGTCCGTCGAGTCGGGCCGGACAAGGTGAGACCTCCGGAGGTAGACCGCGTCCGCGGCGATCAGGCAGTTCGTCGTCAGGACCCGGGCGTCACAGGCGAGCAGGAACTCCAGGGCACGGCAAAGTTTCTCGCTGTTCCGGGAGATTCGACTCAGCGCACTCACCGCGAACACGAAACCCGGTTCGGTCTCGGCCGTCCTCAGGGCGGCCATCAGAGCCTGGTCGAACCTCGGGTCGATCCCGCTGCAGACGACCTGCCGGAGAAAGCCCGAGGACGCTCTCGCCGCCGCCGTGGGCGCGTCGACCAGTTCGTCATCGGTCGGCAGCTCCGGGCTGGCCGCCACCGGTAGTCGGTAGGACGCCCGGCCTCCACCGTCGACAAGGAGCCCGCGCAAGGCCTCGAGGGCGGACCAGGCACGTGGATAGCGCGCCGCCAGCCCGCCGAACATCCCGCCGTCGAGTCGGCCGGGCGCGCTGGCAAGTAGATGGGACAACGGTCCGGCGGCAAACGTGGTGATCGCCTTGATGCCGCCGACGTTGACGACACCGCGGGTGTGCGGCACCTCGAGCGCACTGTTGCGGACCACTACCGTGGTCGCCGCCTTCAACCAGGGCGATGCATCCGCAGGGTCGTGGTCGAACGACTCCTCGAAGAACGGGGCGGAGATCACCTGCCGGGCCGTTCGGCCGAGGGCGGCCATCGCCTCGGCCCGTTGCAGCACATCGCCGGCTATGGTCGCGCTCTCCTCCGCCGGCACATCGCATGCCTCGGTGAGCATGCCGGGAAGGGCCTTGTCGCAGAACTGGCGCATTGCATCTGGATCAGGTTTCAGGGACATGTGACTCCCGATCTTCAATGTGCTTGCGTGGAGCGGCGGACAGCCTCGCATGATCAGGAGATTGACATCATCACCGCCGATACGCTGGTTGTCGGTCGCACGCTGTAGCTTCTGCAGGATAACGCAAGATAATGGAAGTAAACAACCGAAACCATCGATAGCAATGGGGAATCCGTGAGGAGGCGGCGAGCGGCCACAGCCGGAGTAGGGGACGGGAAGCATGCGGCAGGTCACGGGTGACCGTGGGCGCTCGCCTGGTCCGGGGCCTCGACGACCGCTCCGACCTGGGGCTTTTGTTCGTAGAGCGCTCCGACCGGCACCCGTGTCGCCGGTGAGCGCGTCGGCGACGAGGACGCTGGCGGATGCCGCCGGACGCGGCGGTCTGGTGCGGCGCTTGCCGGGGCAGCGGCCGTCGCCGCGATCGCGATTACGATGACCGGCTGCTCAGGCTCGGACGGTGACACCGAGTCGCCGACCGCGTCCGCGTCCGCGCCTCAGGCCGTCGAGACCGCGGTCGTCTCGGCGACGCCCGTCGCCGCGGAGACACCGGCGACGCCGACCGGAAGCGTCGACGGCGGCCGGCGCCACCCCTGAGCCGACGCTCCGGCTGGTGGTGTCCGAAGCCGAGGTCGAGGCCCAGATCGGTCCGATGCGCCGGATGTGGGACGCGGGAGGGGAGTACACGCCGGACTGCCCCGGCGACCTCCGCAACGAGGTGGACGCCGAGATGTACTGCCTCGGGACCCGCGCCGAGGACAGCTCGACGATCTATGCCCACGTGTACGTGGCCTGGGCCAGCGGCGACAGGACCGGCCTCGGACGGAGCTATGGCGGACCGACCCCTTCCGGGACTCCTGCGACGACCGACGTCCGCCCGGCTGACCGACGTCCCGCATGCATTCCCGCGTCAGGACTCCAGGAGGCTCCGCAGGCGTCCGAGGTCCGCACGCACGAGCGCCGCGTCCCGATCGAAATCGCCATCCGCCACGCCGGGCAGCTGGTAGAGCGTGAAGACGACCTCGCTGCCCGCACTGTTGCGCAGTACTCGGAGCGGGTTGTGAACCACCGTTCCGTCCGGGAGCGTCACATCGTGGTCAAGCACACCGTGCTGCACCGGACCCGTGAAGGAGACTTCGACCGTTCCCATCGGTGAATCCGTCACCCAGCGCCCTTCCTCGAGCCGGATGCCGTTGCTCAGGCCCGCCGCCCACAGGGGAAGGTTCTCCDGGTTCCCGGCGAAGGCCGCGACCGCCTCGGGGGCGCGTTCGATGGGCTGTGAGATGTGCAGCGCTCGCCACGTCATTCGGCCAGGCTACGAGGAGCCGCGGCACACGCGAGGGAGGGAACGACGCCGTCCGACGGAGTGCGGCCTCTTCAGTGGCCGCCCTGACGGCCTCACGCTGAGTCATGTTCGACTCGGCACTAGCGTTCGGGGAACAGTTCGGCCGCGTTGGCCGCCGCGGTCGCTTTGAGCGCAGGTGCGTCGCGGGCGGGGATGTACCCGGCTGTCACGGCTTCGTCGGCGGCGTGGTCGTAGGCGGCGAGGTAGGCTTGGCGGTCGGGGTAGAGGGTCCGCAGGCGGGTGGTCGGGAAGGGCGACATCGTTCCGAACAGGGAGTCCATCAGGGAGGCGCCCGGGACGGTACCGCTGTAGGTCGCGACRGGAACCTCGAGTTCCGGCATCCGGATACCGCCGAGGGCGTTGCCGTAGGTGTCCCGCTCGATGCGCGGCGGGTTTCCGGCGAAGGCGATGCGGGGCAGTGACGGCGGCGGGGCTCCGCCTGAGGCCCACCTCACCAGGTCCGCGCTGGCGGCGGACACGACCGGCTGCCAGTTGAGCGAGTTCGGAGCCGCCGTCGCGCCGACTGCGCCCGAGGTCGACCCGAGGGCGGCCGTGGGCAGGGTGAGGCCGTCGCGGGTGAAGAGTTTGACCACGTCGCCGATGGTGTCGGAACCGCCCCCGGCATGGGCGGCACCCGCGATCTCCCAGAATCGGAACGTGGCCGAGTCCGGTTGACGCGCCGGGTAGATCGACTCCGCCTCGGTCTCCGTGCTCACGAGGATCGACGGGATGCCGAGGTCATCGCGGATTCGCGTGGGCGGCCGGGTGAGTGAGGCGGCGGCGTCGTCGGCTTCCGCGGCTATCTGGAAATCGGCCGCGCGCCCGAAGCTGGTGATCAACAGGGCGCCGTCGAGTGCCTTGCTCAGGGGCTGGACGCCGTTGAGGTAGGAGGTCAGGCGGAAGCCGGACTGGGATGCGCCGGTGCCGAACACGTGCTTGACGTCAAATCCGGCCATCGGGTCGACCGGCAGCTCTCCACGCTCGCGCCCGACGAGGAGCGCGGCCTTCGTGAAGATGTCGTAGGAGAAGTTGTCGCCGGGATGTGTCAAAGATCCGTAACGATGCGGGTCCCAGTTCCGCAGGCCGTTTCCTTCGGCCCCGGGAACTCCGTCGAGGCCGACCTTCTGAGCCGACACGTAAACGGTGGCGTCGCCATCGCGCACGCTCTCGTGGGTGAAGCTGCCGATCTCGAATCCGGCCGTCACATTGAGCCAGGACAGCCAGACGGTGCCGCTGAACTTCCTGGGCTCGCTGGGACGGATCRCGAGAATCCGCGTCCTGAACGGTGCCGTGGCGGCCGGCCGCAACGTCCAGCGGCCATCCGTACCGAGCTGCGTGCCCGGCTCCGGGGCGTAGGAGGTGGCGTTGCCGTCGAGGATGAACTCCTGGGCGGTGTAGCCATAGCTGGCGAGATCGAACACCGGGAGCGAGAAGGGGTTCGGACGGTCGCCATTGGTCGTCGGTCCCGTGACGGTCGTCCCGGTGCGCCTCGCCGCGTTGACGGTCGGCGTCGCTGTCTGGGCGGGCGTGTCTCCGCCAACGTCGTCAGCGCAGGCCGCGACACTGGTCAGAGCCGTGACCGCCACGAGGGAGAGCAGAAGCGGGGCTAATCGACCTGGCCGGCGTCGTCTCATGCGCGCTCCTGATATTTGTGCACGACAGAGGCCGCTGTCGCGTGTAAAGAGCTTGGCGGACGCTATGACCCTAATGCCACAGTAGGTGTGCGTCCAGACGATCCAGAAATATTATCTGGCCGTCGACGAGCTTTGTGGCCGCCGTCGCCCGGTCGAACCATCCACGGGCAGCGGTCGGCCAACCGTGGAGGATCGCGAATCCGGAACAGAGGAAGCARCTGACCGAGCTGTTCACGCAGGTGGCCGGGCGGTTCCTCGCGGATACTCTCGCCCAGGTCACCACGTTCAAGATCCTGCCGACCAGGTCGAATGAGGAGCCTGGGACGGTCCACGGAACATTCCGCAGCACCGCCGCCCCGGAGACGAGCTCCATCGCGTTCCGGTGGGTGAAGCAGGCGGAGGGGTTGGAGCTCGCGGATTTTGCCATCGAGAGCCTGTGGATCACGACGACCTACCGGCAGCAGTTCGCGCAGGTCATGAATCAGGGATCGACGCCTTCCGAAGGTACTGACGATCCGTCCGGTCTCTACGCTTGGGGACATGACCGACAGCACGATCCCGCGCCAGTCGACTGTTGTCAGTAGACGTCGCGAAGATAGCGCCCGTCGGTGATGAGCTGTCGGACATAGTCGCCGGCCTGTTCGGCGTTCAGGTCCCCGTGCTTCGCCACGACGTCGCGCAGAGCGGTGTCGACGTCCTTGGCCATCCGCGCCGCATCTCCGCACACGTAGACCACGGCGCCCTCGCGCAGCCAGCGCCACAGCCGCGCGCCTCGCTCGCGCATGCGATCCTGCACGTAGATCTTGGCTCGCTGGTCGCGGGAGAAGGCCGTGTCGAGTCGGGTCAGCAGTCCCGACCGCGTGAACTCGGCAAGCTCATCGCTGTAGTAGAAGTCGGTCGCCTTGCGTTGCTCGCCGAAGAAGAGCCAGTTGCGACCGGTGTGACCGCGGGCCCGGCGCGTGTCCAGGAAGGCGAGGAACGGGGCCAGCCCGGTGCCCGGGCCGATCATGATCATCGGCGTCTCCGGGTCGGACGGCGGGGCGAATCCCGAGGAGCGGGCGACGGCGACCTTCAGTGGCGTACCGGCCGGAGCGTCGGCGAGGAACGCTGACGCCACGCCGGTGCGTGCCGTGCCCGAGGGTGCGTCGTAGCGCACCACGGACACAAGTGTCCGAATCCGTCGAGGCGAGACCTCAGCCGACGACGAGATCGAGTACCGGCGTTCACGTAGGGGCCTGAGGAGCTCGCACCACTCCTGCGCGGAGGCGTGCGTGCCGGTCTCGGCGATCACATCCACGGTCTGCCGTCCCCAGAGCCACCCGTCAAGATCCGCACGGTCGCCGCGCAGCAGACGTTGGAGGTGGCGGGAGCCGCTGCGCTCAGCCACGAAGGCGAGAAACGCGCGGGATGGCTTCGCGATCTCAAGATGGTCGCGTAGGGCGACGGCGAGCTCCGTCCGGCCGAACTGGAGCAGTTCGACGATCGTGTCGCCGCGCAGACCTGTCGTGCTGAGCCATTCGTCGACCAGCTCGGCGCGATTGCTGGGCCGCAGGACGAGGGCGTCACCGGTCTCGTAAGTGAGGTCGCTGTCCTCCAGGTCGATCAGGAACTCACGAACCTCCTTGGCTGAACCCACGCCGCTGAGCAGTCGGTTGCCCGCCAGGATCACCCGGTGCGTCTCACTCACCCGCGGGGCCCGGGACGCGCCCGAGGGCCGCGACACCGTCGGAGGCACAAGCGCAGGCTCGGGCCCGGCGGTGGAGGCCTCCGCGCGAGCGGCAAGCACCCGGTCGAGCCAGGCCTGGGCCGCCTCGTCGAAATCCGGCTCGCAGTCGACCCGGTCGGCCAGGCGCAGTCCGCCGAGTTCGGCGAGCAGCTCGTCGATACGCCGGCCATGGCCGCAGAAGTCGCTGTAGCTGCTGTCACCGAGGGCGATCACGCTGAAGCGGACGTCATCGAGCGGCATCGAGCGAGCTCGCAGCCTCGCCAGGAATTCGGAGCCGTTGTCGGGGGACTCCCCGTCGCCGAAGGTGCTCGTGACGACCACGAGGTCGGTGCGCGGGGCGATGTGGTCGATCTCGTTGAGGGACAGCCTGGTGACGACGGCGCCGGACTCGGTCAGCCTCGCCTCGGCCTGTTCGGCGATCCGTTCCGCGTTGCCGGTCTGGGAGGCCCAGCCGAGCAGCACCCCGCGCTCGCCTGTCCCCGACGAGATCTCGTGTCCTTCGGCCGGAAGGCGTGACCAGAGACCGGCCAGTACGCCGTTCACCCACAGGGCCGTCCGCGCGGTGACTGGTGCCGAGGGCGGGAGCGTGGGTACCGAGGTGAGCGGTCCGCGCGCGAGATCGATACCCAGGCCCGCCACGAAGCCAGCTAGGTAGGTGCTTTCATCGTCGTTAAGCGCCGGGGCTGCCGTCCCGGCAAGCCCGAGCAGTCTCGCGACGGGTGCGGCGGAGGCCACGTCGCCCGCCTGAAGGGCGGAGGCCACGTTGTCCGCCGGAAGTACGTCGTTCGTGACGGTGGGCGGAGGCTGGGCCGTCGTGGGCGTGTGGACGCGCATGAGCGCGACGGCGCTGGCCTTGAACCCGGGCTGCAGGGAGACAGGGTCCACCGCGTCGGATGTCGTGGCGTTCACCGCGAGGTACTCGCCGAACATGTCGTTCCAGTGGAACGGGGCGAAGCAGTTGCCCGGCTGGACCCGGTCGGTGACGGCGGCGGGCAGGACGGCGCGCCCTCGCCGCGAGGCGACCTCCACCTGGTCCCCTTCGGAGATTCCGAGTGCCGCGGCGTCGTCCGGGTGAATCTCGATGAACGGGGCCGGGTTGAGCTTGTTGAGTCGCCCGACGCGTCCGGTCTTGGTCAGGGTGTGCCACTGGTGCTGGAGGCGGCCCGTGTTGAGGAGATAGGGGTACTGCTCGTCGGGCATCTCCTGCGGGTCGACGTGCGGCCGCGGCCAGAACTTCGCCCTCCCGGACGGAGTCGGGAACCGTGGGCCGTCGTCGGTCAGGTAACGGATCGGGTTGCGAGCGCCGGCGCCTGGTGGTGCGGGCCACTGCATCGGCCCGTCCCGCAGTCTGTCGTGGGTGATGCCGCGTAGGTCCCAGCCGGTCACCGGATTCCACGCCTGACGCAGCTCGTCGAACACTTCCTGCGCACTGTTGTAGGTGAAGTGGTCGGCATATCCCAGACGGGCGGCGATCCCGGCGATGAGCTGCCAGTCGGCGTGTGCCTGGCCGGGGGGGTCCGCCGCGGGCTGGGTGAGGGTGAGATTCCGTTCGGAGTTCACCATCACGCCGGCCGTCTCCGCCCAG
The DNA here is from genome assembly GCF_001854695.1 of Parafrankia soli. Classification (GTDB taxonomy): domain Bacteria; phylum Actinomycetota; class Actinomycetes; order Frankiales; family Frankiaceae; genus Parafrankia; species Parafrankia soli. The sequence goes on along the minus strand of NZ_MAXA01000221.1, from coordinate 25,076 downwards.
ACGGCCGCGGGCAGGACGACGTCGGCGTAGCCGGTGGTCTCCGTTTCGGTGAAGGCCTCGTGGACGAGGACGAACTCGGCCGTCTCCAGGCCTTCGATGACGGTGCGGCGGTTCGCTACGGTGGCGACCGGGTTGGTGCAGATGATCCATGCTGCCTTGATCGCCCCGGCCGACATCTGCTCGAACATTCCGATCGTGCCGTTGCCGTGGTCCGCGCGGATCGTGTCCGCCGGCAGGCCCCAGAGCTGCTCGATGTGTGCGCGGTCGGCGGGATCCAGAAGCGACCTCTGCCCGGGTAGGCCCGGCCCCATGTAACCCATCTCGCGGCCGCCCATCGCGTTGGGCTGTCCGGTGAGCGAGAACGGCCCGCTCCCGGTGCGGCAGATCGCGCCGGTCGCGAGGTGGAGGTTGATGAGGGCGTTGGTGTTCCAGGTGCCGTGGGTGGACTGGTTGAGTCCCATCGTCCAGCAGCTCATCCAGTTCCCGGCGGCCGCGATGAGTGCCGCGGCGGTGCGCAGGTCGTCCTCCGGGACGCCGGTGATGTCGGCGACGGTGGCCGGGTCGTAGCCGGCGAGGAGGTCGGGCATGGCGGCCCAGCCCTCGGTGTGGGCGGCGACGAACGACTCGTCGACCGCGCCGGAGGCGTGCAGCAGGTGAAGCAGTCCGTTGAGCAGTGCGATGTCCGTGCCCGGCCGGAGCTGGAGGAACAGATCGGCCTTGTCCGCCGTCGCCGTCCGGCGGGGGTCGACCACGATGAGCTTCGCGCCGGCCCTGACGCGATCCATCATCCGCAGGAACAGGATCGGGTGGCAGTCGGCCATGTTCGCGCCGATGACGAGGAACACGTCGGCGTGGTCGAAGTCGTCGTAGCTGCCGGGGGGAGCGTCCGCTCCGAGGCTGAGCTTGTAGCCCGAGGCGGCGCTGGCCATGCACAGCCGGCTGTTGCACTCCTGGTACTGGGTGCGCAGGAAGCCCTTGGCGAGCTTGGTGATCAGGTATTGCGCCTCGATGCTCAGCTGGCCGGAGGTGTAGATGCCGATGGCGTCCGGGCCGTGTTCGTCGCGCAGCGCCGCGAGGCGGGCGGCGGCGAGGTCGAGCGCCGTGTCGACGTCGACCGGGGCCGGCTCCTCGTCGCGGCCGGCCCGGGCGAGCGCGGTGGTGAGGCGTCCGGGCGCGTTGAGCATTTCGGCTGTGGTCGCGCCCTTGGTGCACAGCCGGCCACGGTTCACCGGATGATCGGGATCCCCTGTGGAACGGACGACCCGCGGGGTGTCCCCACCGCGGTCGACCTCGAGGACGATCCCGCAGCCGACACCGCAGTACGCGCACACGGTCCGGACCCGGTCCAGCGCGACCTTCGTGGTCACCGAAGCACCAGGTGCACTCTGCGGTGTCCTGTGGGTGGGGTGATGGGCGGCGCTGGCACAGGGCGACGGTTCCAGAGCCGGGTTACCCGGACTCGCGTGTCGGGTTGCGGTCGCGCAACCGTCCCCTCACCACGGCGGACGGCGCGTGGCGAGCAATCCGTTTCGGCGAAGTAACCGTGCCGACCGCCCGGGATAACTCGCGGTGGTCAAGGTGGCACCAACCCAGAGCGGAGAGGGGACTGCTTCATGCCCGCAACCCGCCGGAAGCACGTCGTCGTCGTCGGTAACGGCATGGTCGGCCAGCGGTTCGTGGAGACACTGCGGCAACGCGACACCGGGGGCCGGTTCTCGATCACCGTGGTGGGCGAGGAGCCGCGCCGTGCGTACGATCGCGTCGCGCTCTCGTCCTACTTCGACGGAGTGAGCGCCGCCGAACTGGACCTCGTGGCCGCGGGCACCTACGACAGCCCGCACGCGACGCTGCATCTGGACGAGTCCGTCGCGGCGATCGACCGGGCCGCCTCGACCGTCACCACCAGCCGCGGTCGCACCCTCGACTACGACGTCCTCGTGCTGGCCACCGGCTCGTACCCGTTCGTCCCCCCGGTCCCGGGCAGGGACCTGGACGGCTGCTTCGTCTACCGGACCCTTGACGACCTGGACGCCATCCGCGCCGCTGCCGCGGCCGCGGCCGAACACACGCGTGGCCGCCGGGCCGGGCTGGTCGTCGGCGGTGGGCTGCTCGGGCTCGAGGCGGCGCGGGCGCTGCGCCTGCTCGGCATGAGCCCGCACGTGGTGGAGCTGGCGCCGCGGCTGATGCCGCTGCAGGTGGACGAGCCCGGCGGCGCGGTGCTCCGCCGACTGATCGAGCGCCTCGGCGTCACCGTCCACACGGCGACGTCCGTGGCCGCCGTCGAGCCCAGCGGCGGACGGCTGCTCGCCACCCTGGCCAACGGCACCGAGCTCGACCTGGACGTCGTCGTCTTCTCCGCCGGCATCCGTCCCCGCGACCAGTTGGCGCGTGAGTGTGGCCTTGCTGTCGGGCCGCGCGGCGGCGTCGCGGTGGACGCACGGTGCCGCACGACCGACGAGTCCATCTATGCCATCGGGGAGTGCGCCGTCGTCGACGGTCATGTGTACGGCCTGGTCGCCCCGGGCTACGACATGGCCTCCGTGGTCGCCGAGCAGCTGCTCGGCCGGGACGCCACGTTCACCGGCGCGGACCTGAGCACGAAGCTCAAGCTGCTCGGTGTCGACGTCGCCAGCTTCGGTGACGCCCTCGCGGCCACGGCGGGTGCGCTGGAGGTCCGCGTCGAGAACGCGGTGGAGAACACCTACGCCAAGATCGTCGTCTCCGACGACGCCAGCACGCTGCTCGGCGGCATCCTCGTGGGTGACGCGAGCCGCTATGCGGCACTGCGCCCTCTGGTCGGGCGGCGGCTCCCGGCGGACCCCGTCGCGATGATCGCCCCGACCGGCGGAGTCGACCTCGACGCGGGGGCCCTGCCTCGCGAGGCGCAGATCTGCTCCTGCAACGACGTCTCCAAGGGCGCGATCCTGGACTCGATCGTCGAGCACGGTCTCACCGACGTCGCGGGGATCAAGGCGTGTACGCGGGCCGGCACGACCTGCGGATCCTGCGTGGCCCTGCTCAAGCCACTGCTGGCCGAGGCCGGCGTCGAGGTCGGCACGGGGCTGTGCGAGCACTTCGACGTCACCCGGGCCGAGCTCTTCGAGATCGCCCGCAGTCAACGGATCGGCACCTTCACCGAGCTCGTCCAGCGGCACGGACGTGGCCGCGGCTGCGACACGTGCAAGCCCGCCGTGGCCTCGATCCTGGCCAGCCTGGGGCACGGCTACGTCCTGGACGGAGAACAGGCCGCCCTGCAGGACACCAACGACCACTTCCTCGCGAACCTCCAGAAGAACGGCACCTACTCGGTGGTGCCCCGCGTCCCGGGCGGGGAGATCACGCCGGAGAAGCTGATCGTCATCGGCGAGGTGGCCCGTGACTTCGGCCTCTACGTGAAGATCACCGGAGGGCAGCGTGTCGACCTGTTCGGGGCGCGGGTCGAGCAGCTGCCGCTGATCTGGAGGCGTCTGGTCGACGCCGGGATGGAGTCCGGCCACGCCTACGGGAAGGCGATGCGGACCGTGAAGAGCTGCGTCGGCTCGACGTGGTGCCGCTACGGTGTCCAGGACTCGGCCGGCCTCGCCATAGACCTCGAACTGCGCTACCGCGGCATCCGAGGCCCCCACAAGATCAAGGCTGGTGTCAGCGGCTGCGCCCGCGAATGTGCCGAGGCGCAGGGCAAGGACATCGGCGTGATCGCCACGGATGCCGGCTGGAACCTCTACGTCGGCGGCAACGGGGGAGCGCGCCCGCGGCACGCCGACCTGTTCCTCACTTCGGTCGACACCAGGACCCTCGTCAGGGCCATCGACCGGTTCATCATGTTCTACGTCCGGACCGCCGACCGTCTGCAGCGGACGTCCACCTGGGTCGAGTCGCTGTCCGCGGACGGTCAGGACGGACTGGCGTACCTGCGCGGCGTGCTCGTCGACGACAGCCTCGGCATCTGCGCCGAACTGGACGCCGCCATGGAATCGCACGTCGCGCACTACTCTGACGAGTGGGCCGACACCCTGGCCGACCCCGAGCGGCTCAGGCGGTTCGTCAGTTTCGTGAACGCACCGGAGGTGCCGGACCCGTCCATCCAGTGGGCGCCCGAGCGCGGCCAGATCAAACCGCTGATCGCCGGCCCGACCCTGGAGGTGGTGTCGTGAGGACCGTGGAGGCCGTGGAGGCCGCGAAGGCCATGGAGACCGACGTGTGGGACAGCGTCTGCGGCTCCCGCGACCTCCCCGTCGAGCGGGGCGTCGCCGCTCTGCTCGGTGACGTCCAGGTCGCGATCTTCCGGACCTACGACGGCGCGCTCTTCGCCGTCGGCAACCAGGATCCGTTCACCGGAGCCTTCGTGCTCTCCCGGGGCATCGTGGGCTCCCGGGGAGAGACTCCCACTGTCGCCTCCCCACTTCACAAGCAGGTCTTCGACCTGCGCACTGGTCGCTGCCTCGACTCGGACGGCGTCGTCATCCCGACCTACCCGGTGCGGGAACGTGACGGTTACGTGGAGGTCCACGTCGGGACGGAAGCCGGGCGAGCGTCACGGTGACCGACTCCGGCCCGGTGACGGCGCCCGTCGAGCCGCTCGCCGGTTACACGGTCGCGCTCACCGCGGCGCGCCGGCGTGAGGAGTTCGGCGCGGCTCTGGAGCGACGCGGCGCCAAGGTCGTCTACGCCCCCGCCATACGCATCGTGCCGCTCGCGGACGACGCCCGGCTGCGGGAGGCCACCGAACGCTGCATCGCCGCACCCGTGGACGTCGTCGTCGCCACCACCGGAATCGGCTTCCGGGGCTGGGTCGACGCAGCCGAGACGTGGGGTCTCGCCGACCGGCTGGTCGCGGCGTTCGAGTCGGCGGACCTGCTGGCACGCGGGCCGAAGGCGCGCGGTGCGATCCGGGCGACCGGGCTGCGTGAGGCGTGGTCACCCGAGTCGGAGTCATCCTCCGAGGTCATGTCATACCTGACCGCCCACGGCGGCCTGGACGGCAAGCGGATCGCGGTGCAGCTGCACGGCGAGCCACTGCCGGACATGCTCCAGACGCTGCGCGCGGCCGGCGCCGAGGTCATCGAGATTCCCGTCTACCGGTGGGTCCCGGCGCAGGACATGGCTCCCGTCCGCCGCGTGGTGGAGTGCGTCGCGGCACGGTCGCTGGACGCGGTCGCGTTCACGAGCGCGCCCGCCGCCGCGAGCTTCCTGCAGACAGCCGACGAGATGGCGCTGCGATCCGCCGCCGCGGAGGCGATGCGCGGCCCGGTTGTCGCCGCCTGCGTCGGCCCGGTGACGGCCGCTCCCCTCGGGCGGGCTGGGATTCCGTGCGTGATCCCGTCGCGGGGACGTCTGGGCGCGCTTGTCCGGGAGATCGTGGAGCAGGTGCCCATCCGGCGTGGCCTGCGACTGCGCGTCGGCGAGCGCGCGCTGGACGTCCGTGGCCACGCCGTGGCCGTCGACGGTGTGCTCGTCGCGCTGCCCGCCGCCTCGATGACGCTGCTGCGCGCCCTGGCGGCCAGGCCTGGCTATGTCGTCTCCCGGGCGGACCTGCTCAACCTGACCGGCACGACCGACGAGCACGCGCTCGAGGTCGCCGTGGGCCGCCTGCGCACGTCGCTCGGCGACCCCGCCCTCATCCGGACCGTGGTGAAGCGCGGATACCGGCTCGACTGTGAGCCGGTATCCGCCTCCTCCGGGTGCCTCTAGGCCGTCTCGGCGTCCAGGTTGTCCCGGTGTCCAGGCCATCCCGGTATCTCAGATGCCGGCGGCGCGATTCTCGGACGGACGGACATAGACGGCCCAGGTGACCGCGAGGCAGAGTGCGTAGAAGGCGATGAAGCCGACGTAGGCCGCGTCGCCGTTGCCGCTGCTCAGGAACGACTGGCGGAACGCGATGTTGACGAGCACACCGCCGAAGGCGCCGATCGCGCCGGCAATGCCGATCACGGCGTTCGCGATGCGCCGCGCCTCCTGGTCTCCGCCCATGCGTAGCCGGAACACCGCCGGGATCATCTTGTAGACCGAGCCGTTGCCGATCCCGCTGAAGACGAACAGCGCCATGAACCCGACGAGGAACAGCGGCAGCGAGCCCTGTTCCGAGGCGACGAGCACGACGATGCCGGCCGCCGCCATCGCGGCGAAGTTCCACAGCGTCGTCCGCGCACCGCCGAGGCGGTCGGCCAGCCAGCCGCCGACCGGGCGGACGAGCGAGCCGGTCAGCGGCCCGAGGAACGTCAGATACATGACCTTCACCGGGTCGACCCTGCCCGTTGCCGCGGAGAGGAAATGGGAGCCGAACTCGTTGGACAGCACCTGCCCGAACGCGAAGCCGAAGCCGATGAACGAGCCGAACGTCCCGATGTAGAGCAGCGAGATCAGCCAGGTGTGCACGTCGGCACAGGCGTCGCGCATCGCCCGCTTCTCGTTCCGCACGTTGGCGATGTTGTCCTGTAGCAGCGCGGCCGCCGCGATCGCGATCACCACCAACGGCAGGTAGATCGCGACCATGACCCGCGGATGATCCTTACCCGCGGTCGCGATGACGAGCAACCCGATCAACTGGACAGTCGCGACCCCGATGTTGCCCCCGCCGGCGTTGAGCCCGAGCGCCGCGCCCTTGAGCCGCTGCGGAAAGAAGGAGTTGATGTTGGTCATGGACGAGGCGAAGTTCCCGCCCCCGACGCCGGCCAGTGCGGCCAGGACCAGCAGCGTCGCGTAGCTCGTCCCGGGCTTCAACGCGATCCCGGTGGCGATCAGTGGGACGAGCAGAAGCGCTGCCGAGATGACCGTCCAGTTGCGTCCGCCGAACTTCGCGACGGCGAACGTGTACGGCAGCCGCACAGCGGAACCGATCGCGGTCGGCACTATCGTCAACATGAACTTCTCGGCGGCGGCCTGCTTCGGGTCAGCGGAGATCCCGTAATTCGGGCCGAGGAACAGCACGAACACCGACCACAGTGACCAGATCGAGAACCCGATGTGCTCGGAGAACACCGACACGAGCAGGTTGCGCCTGGCGACCGCCCGGCCTCCTCCGTCCCAGAACCGCTCGTCCTCGGGACGCCAGTCCTCCAGCCATCGCCCCCGGATCAGCCCACCAGCCGACGGTGCGGTGGTGGCAGTCGGAATCGGATCCAACGTCGTGGTCATCGTTCCTCCGGTCGGCTGCGTAGTCCGGTTACCGTGATGACCCTAGGAACCGCGGATTGCCTGGGCGTTCGCGTGCGGGGGCGACGTCGCAACGGATCCCACACCGTGCGCGGTAGCGGCTGGTGAGGTTCAGCCGGGGCTGGTTGGCGGCCAGAACGAACTACAGCCGGGCCAGGAGGCCGCGAGTCGCCTCAACGCACCGGGCGAGCCGGTCATGGGGGTTGACACCGGCTTGTGCCTGTGAGCGGATCGGTACCTCGAGTCCGATCACCCGGTCGCGGGGCAGCGCCGTGAGCAGGTCGAGCAACGGCAGCTCACCCGTGCCCGGCACCATCCGCTCGAACATCGCCTCCGTCATGTAGTCGGAGGTGGCGGGAACCAGCGGCGCGTCGCTGAGCTGGATGTAGCCGACGACGTCGGAGTCCAGTGCCGCGATGTCGTCGGGAGTGGAACCGGACCGGATGATGTGCATCGTGTCGATGAGGAGACGGAAGTCCGGCCGCCCGACCTGGCGGATGGCGTGGAGCGCCGTCGGTAGATCTCCGATTGTCAGGCCCGGGCCCGGCTCGATGGTCGTCTCCATACCGAACGACGCCGCCAGCTCGGCGAGAAGTCCGAACTGCTGCACGCTGCGGTCCGGATCGGGATCGAGGGAGACGGTGTTGACTCGTCGGACACCCAGCTCCGCCATAAGCTCAAGATCGGGAACCCGGTCGCGGACATCAGAGCCCGCGCGGACGTTCATACCTTCACCGAGCGAGACGGAGATGTCGCGGTCACGCATCGCCGCGATCATGTTCCGTCGCAGCGGGGTGTCCTCGCGTAACGAGAAGGGAGGGTAGCCCAGTGAGCTGTACGGATTGGATTCCAGGCCGGTGGAAATGTGCCGGCAGCCGAGGTCGGCGGCCAGGGAGACGAAGTCCACCGGTGGCATTCCGAAGACGCTGAGAAACTCGATACCCAAGCTTTCCATCGGTTTCGCCTTCTTTCTTGTGGTGGCAGGGTTCTGTCGTGCCGGAGCCGACGGCGTCGCGGGGGCGGCGCGGGTCGCGGGATATCTCGACAGGGACGTGCGTGGCTGTCGCTCAGGCCACCTGGAGGGAAACGCGTACCGCGTCCTGGCCGGGCACGCGTCGATCGGCCAGCGCCAGCGCGTCTTCGAACTGTTCCAGCGGGAACGACGCGCCGTGGAGCACGCCGGTGGGCACCTTCCCCTCGTTGATCATTGTGCAGGCGCCGGCCAGGTCGAGGCCGCCGCCGGGCGCGATGGTCAGGTGACGCAGCGGGATCTGACTGACGTCGAATCCGTCGAGAAGCCGGTCCTTCATCCCGGCCGCGACGATCGTGGCGCCGGTCCGGGCGATCCGCATGGCGGTCTTCAGCGTCACCGGGTTACCTGACGCGGCGTCGAGGACGACGTCCGCCATCGCTCCACCGGTGATCTCGGCGACGCGGGCGACCACGTCCTCGTTCTCCACATCGATGGCGTGATCCGCGCCGACCTTGAGCGCGGTGTCGAGTCGGAGCCGGTCGCCGGCCAGCCCGGTCACGATGATCGTTCCGGCGCCGGCCGCGCGGGCGCCGACGATCGCGGCCAGCCCCATGTGGCCAGGGCCCTCCACCACCAGAGTCTGGCCGGGCTGCACGGACCGGATCCAGGTGATCGCGTTGGTCAGGCACTCGTAGACCGTCAACTCGGTCGCCGGCAGGTCGTCGCGAAGCCGGTGGACCTCCGAGCCGGGCACGAGCTCCATGTAGTCGGCATAGCCGCCGAAGAGTCCGGATCCCTCATCAAGAGGAAAGTCGAACCCGTAAACCCTGCTCCCGGTAGGTCCGCGCACCACTGAACGGACCCCGACCCGGTCGCCTTCCCGGACGCCGAACTGCGCCTGCGCCTGCGGTGTGATCTCGTCGATCCGACCGACGATCTCGTGACCGGGAACGGCGGGGAACACCCCACCCGACGGCACCGGCGCGTGCCCCCTGAACTGGTCGACATCGCTGTGACAGATGCCGACCGCCTCGACCCGCAGCACCGCGCATCCCGGCCTTAACGCCGGCTTCGGGACCTCTCGAAGCTCCCAGGTCTCGTCACCCTTGAACACGATCGCACGTGGCACGTCAACGTCTCCTCGCAACGAAGTGAGCTTCATAGTTATCTGTCAGTCGACAGGCAAGTCAATACTTGACAGTCGACTGACAGATTCATAAAGTGACGGACCGTGACGGCGGCCAACGGGGCGAGGCGGACCCAGGCGGAGCGGCGCGCGGCCTCCGAGGAGGCGGTGCTGCGGGCCGCCGCCGAGCTGATCGCGGAGCGTGGGCTCGAGCGCGCGTCACTGCGCAGCATCGGCGCCCGCGCCGGGATCAGCCGTGCGATGCCCGCCTACCACTTCGGGTCGAAGGACGTCCTGATCACCCGGCTCGCCGAGCGGGCGCACGAACGGACGCTGGAGGCGACCAGGGAGGCGCTCAGGCAGGCGCACCAACGCATCGACGAGCTCTCCAGCCTCGAGGTGCTGCGGGCGACCATCGAGACCTACCTCCAGGTCTTCACCACAGCGGATTCCCCGGAGGAACGCGCCGTCGTCGTTCTGTGGGGCGCCACCTTTCCCGCCGAGGCACCCCCTGAACCCACAGGTGCGCGCGGCCGGGTCACCACGGGACCGGGATCGAACCCGTGGTGACCCCGGCGGCGGAATCGTCGCTGCGCGCCGGGGCCCTCGTTCACCGTGGCGACGTCGCCCGTCGCGGAACGCGCACCGGCAGCGACGCGTGGCCGGATGCCCAGACGTGTCGTTCTTCGTAGGACCACGCGTAGGTCGGGTTGCCGTCCCGTATGAGGCCGCGTAGCCCGGGAAGACCGAGTTCCAGTGCGGACCACTCGTACAACTGCTGAAGCCGCGGCTGGATCACGCCGTAGTCGAGCATCCGCCCGAGACCATGCTCATCTGCGAGGTAAACCTGCAGATCCTCGTCGGGTGGGTAGCGGTCGGGAAGGACCCGGCCGAGTGAGAGAAATATTCCCGCCATCCCGAGCCGTGGATCGCCGATGGCCCGGCCCAGGACAGCGAGCCGGCCCAGCGACAGCCGCGGCGCCGCGACCAGCGCGTGCGCATACAGAACACGGAGCAGGACGACGTTGAGAAAGAAGCGCTCGGTCGCCGACTCCAACTCGGCGAGATCACGGTTGTCCAGGTAGGCGGAGACGATGCTCGCGTTGTGGGCGCGGTACCAGCTCCAGGATGTCGGTGCACTGATGAACGCCGACCACAGGTCGATCGCCGGCGAGGACTGCTCACCCCGCAGGCCACCCGAGCGCGCCATGGCCTCACAACCGTCGCGCAGCAGCCGGTCATTGACCTCCCGCCACCACCGGCTCCCTGGAGGGGCTGCGTCCGGAGGATTGAGCACCCCCCGCTCGATCTGCCAGTACATGAACGACATCGCCGCTCTTCGGAAAGGTAGGTGTCGCGGCGCGCGCCCGACCGGTCCGTGATAGGTGCGTGACAGAAGCGCCATCCGCCCCCGGGGGTGATCGCGCACCCCCGCGACCTGAGTCGCCGCCCACTCCGCGGCAGTTCCCGCCATTGGTCGCATCCCGGAAACCTCTCCCCGTCCGCGGTATGAGATGGCTGGAACATCTCCACGCAGGGTCAGTATGACTGGTCTGCCACAGAAACCCGACGACAAGTCCTTCCGGTCCCTCGACGCGGCCGGAGTGTCGCCGTCTCGCGCGAGCGGGCTGGACCGTCCGGCTGACAGCAGACATCCGCTCCTGATCGAGTTGCCCACGATAGTTTCGGCTGGGATGATGGAGATAAAGCCGCGAGAGGTGGGTGGGAAACAGGATGGCAGGTTACTTCCGGGCTTGTGGCCAGTCGATGTTCGGCGCCTTCCGGGACATGCTTTCCGTCTTTCCGTGGGCCGGTGTTTCCTTTTATGCTCTCGCTGATCTTCTCCGTGGCCGGGAACTGGCTGGGTGGTTGAGGACGGGGTGGCTTTCTTCCTGGTGAACACCGAGAGCTGGGTGGTGCGCGCCGTCAGGAGGGCCTGATCGCGACGGTGCTGTCATGAAGCGCGGAAGGATGGGCAATCGTGCGTTCCGGGATGGTTCGCCGGTCGGGGCGGCGTGCGGGAGCACCGGTGTCCCGATCCCGGCGGGCGGCGGCTTCAGTGGCGTTGGTGAGCTTCACCGCGGCGGTCGCGGTCATTGTCGCCCGGCTGATCGACCGGCCGATTGCCCTGCCGGTTTCGGTCGCCGCTGTGACGATCGCGTTGGTAGCGGGCTGGACGGCGCTGGTCGGACGGGGGCTGCGCCGCCTGAGCGCGGCTGTCGTGGCGGCCTTCGCGCTCGGCGGCCTGATCGTCTTCGCGGGGGTGGTCGGCCTGACCACCGTGCTGGTCACCGTGTGCCTGCTCGTCACGTCGGGAACCGCGGCGCGCGGAGCCTTCGGGCGGCACCGGCCGAAAGGGCTCATGGTTGGAGCCGCCCGCCGCGGTGTCCTGCTGGTGAACCCGCGCTCCGGGGGCGGCGCCGCCGACCGCCACAATCTCGCCCAGGAGGCCGCCCGGCGCGGGATCGCGGTCGTGACCCTCACGCCAGGCGCTGATCTGCGCTCCCTCGCCGAGGACGTCGCCGACCGCGGAGCCGACGTGGTGGGCATGGCGGGTGGCGATGGTTCGCAGGCGGTCGTCGCCGACGTGGCGCGGCGGCGCGGGATGGCCTTCGTCTGTGTCCCAGCCGGTACTCGTAACCACTTCGCCCTTGACCTCGGCCTCGATCGGAAGGATGTCGCGGGGGCGCTCGACGCGTTCGACCTGGCTGTCGAGCGGCGCGTTGACCTCGGTCAGCTCGGTGACCGCGTGTTCGTCAACAACGTCTCGTTGGGCGTCTACGCCGAGATCGTGCAGTCCGACAGCTACCGTGACGCCAAGGTGGGAACGGCGGCCGCGAGGCTGCCTGACCTTCTGGGCCTGGACCGCGCTCCGCCGGATCTTCGCTTCACCGGCCCGGACGGTCGCGCCGGATCGACCGCGGACGTTCTGCTCGTGTCCAACAACGCCTACCAACTGCACAGCCTTGGTGGTTTCGGCACCCGGCCCCGGCTCGACGGCGGCCGKCTTGGCATGGTGGCATTGCGCGTCGATCGCGCCCGCGACCTACCCGTACTCGTCGCGCTCGAGTCCGTGGGTGCCATCAGCCGGTTCCGTGGTTTCCACCAGTGGACCAGCCCCACGATGCGGGTCGACTCCGCGCGACCGGTCAGCGTCGGCGTGGACGGGGAGGCGCTGTGCCTGCCGCCACCGCTGGAGCTGCGCTCGCTTCCGGCGGCTGTGCGCGTTCGGATTCCGCTGCACGCGCCCGGGGTCCCGACCGTGCGGCCGGGTGTCTGGGAGATGTTCCCTGCGCTGATCCGCATCGCGGGCGGCCGGTCGCCGGCATGAGTCCGCCCGTGCGGCCTCGGCGTGGGTTGACAGCCGACCCGGTCATCGTTCTCAGGGCTTCGTCTGCCCGATCGGAGCGGCCGGCGGCGCCGCGGCGCCATCGGAGGGCCTGCCGTCGGGGCTCGGTGTGGCGGCGGCAACGACACTCAGCGCGGCCAGGGCGACGACGACTATCAGCAGGACGAGGGCGACCGATGACGGGGTCGGAGAGTTCCACAACGCCAGGGCCAGAGCCCCTGCCCCGATGACGATCCCGCTGGTGAGGCGGCGGTGCCTGTCCAACAGCATCCCGGGCCGCCGGTGCGCAGACCCACGCGGGCTATGGCCCGACCGGTGGCGCCGGTGGCGTGGGCGGCACCGGAGCGGATGGCGCGTGCGCCGCGTCCCGGCCCGTAGAGATATCCGGCGACCACGATGATGACGGCTATGGTCAGCCCGGTGAGCGCGCTGTTCCGCAGGAAACGGACGAGAGTGTCGTAGATGGCTGCTGCCGCATCCCGAGGCTGGGCGTCGGGCGGGACGGAGTCCAGATAGATCTGGCGTGTGACAGCCAGCCCCACCAGCAGCACGACCATCATCACGCCGATCCCGATGCCCGCGGCCATGAGCCCGGCGCGGTGCGAGGGCACCTGATGAACCGCGCTGGTCGGAGCGGCCTTGAGTGCGCCGGCCAGCGCGTCGGTGTGGTCCACGACAATGGGGGGAGCACCGGTTTTTGCGACGGCGTCGGCGAGCGACGCGGCGACCTGATCGGCGTTGACGTTACTGACGACCCGGTTGGTCAGACGGTCGATCACCATGTTCTGCACCGCGGGATCGGTGGCAAGCGGGGCGACGGTCTCCACGTACCGGTCAGTGTCGGAGACCGTCGTGTCTGCCCAGGCGGCAACCACGCCGAGTGGCGCCAGCAGRGCGGCTACCAGGAGCAGGATGGACGCCCCGACGGACAGGGGACGCCCGCCGTCCGAACGCGCGGGGCCGTCGACGTCGCGGCCAGCATTTTCGACCATGGCGCAGTTCCTCCCGCTTTTGCCTGCGAGGCCGCCATCACGGTCCCGCGCCGCGCCCTTCCCGGAGAGGAGTGAAGCAGAAATCTGTCTGCAGGCGAGCCGGGGATGTGGCGCCGCGAAATTCTGGAAAAATGTCGAAATTCGGCTTCGTCGCCTTGATCTGTCGGCGTTGCATGTTTGCGGCTTGCCGGTCCCGGGCAACCAATCATAGGAAAATATCGTTGAGATGCAATCGGTCAGAACAAAGGAGAGAACAATGGCGACACAGGCTCCTGAGCGGACGCTCGGCGCGATCGCGCAGGGCGATGCGCCGGTTTTCGAAGAGATCGTGCAGATGCACTTGAACACACTCGAGCGGTCAGGCCTGGACGAGCGCACCTACCATCTCGTGCGCTTGGCGGCGCTTATCGCCCTGGACTCGGCGCCCGTCTCCTACCTGATGAATCTCGCCGCTGCCAAGGAGGCAGGCCTCACCGCCGCCGACGCACAGGGTGTGACCACCGCCATCGCACCGATCGTCGGAAGTGCCCGGGTCGTGTCGGCAGCGGGGAACGTCCTGCGCGCGCTCGGCCTGGACGAGATCCTGAACGAGAACCCGGCGTAGCGGGAACCTGGTAGAGCGGTCCGGGCCGGTCGGGACTACGGTCGGGCGAGCACCGGCACGACCCTCGACGCCGGCTCCGCCGCCGACGTCGCCTCCGACCGGCCCGCCGATACGGTGTGAGGTAGAGCATGGCAGCTGTCGTCAGCTCGCCGCCGGTCGCGGCTGGTTCGCGGCCGCGGCTGTCCGCGAAATCCACACGACTGTCCGCGAAATCCGAACAACTCACGCCGATCGAACGTGCGGCACGGGGAAAGGACGCGAGGACGCGCGCGCCGCGCGGGATTCATGGCGAGTATGCGCCGGCGTCGGGCCGGGTCGATCCGGTTGACCTGATCGAACGGCAGTCGGGGGCGCGGCTGCCTGAGCTTGTCCCGCTGCGCTATCAGCGCATGCTGGAGTCTCCGTTCCGGCTTCTTTCGCGGTGCTGCCGCGGTGATGGCGGCGGATCTCGCCGGCACGCCGGTCTCGGGGATCGACGTCCAGCTCTGCGGCGACGCGCACCTGCTCAACTTCCGTCTGCTCGCGTCGCCTGAGCGTCACCTGGTGTTCGACATCAACGACTTCGACGAGACGCTTCCCGGCCCGTGGGAGTGGGACGTGAAACGGCTGGCCGCGAGCCTGGTCATCGCCGGCCGTGGCAACGGGTTCGCGCCGGCGGGCCGACAGGCGGCCGTCATCGCGGCGATCGGTGCGTACCGGGCCTGGATGCGCCGGTTCGCGGCCATGACCAACCTCGATGTCTGGTACGCCCACGTCGACGTGGATCAGCTGCAGGGCCGGTTCGCGGGCGTGTTGGGTCGGCGGTACTCCCGGCGTCTGTCCCGTGCGGCGATCAGTGCCCGGTCCCGTGACCGGCGGCGGGCGTTCGCCCGGCTGACCGAGGTGACCGAGGGCCAGCCTCGTTTCGTCTCCGACCCGCCGCTGCTCGTCCCGGTCCGCGAGCTGCTCCGCGGGGTCGAGCATGACCTGTTGACAGGTCAGCTCACGACCGTCATCGACCGGTACGGCGCCACCCTGGCGGATGACCGGCGTTCGTTGCTCGCCCAGTATCGGCTCGTCGACGTCGCGCGCAAGGTCGTCGGTGTCGGCAGTGTGGGTACCCGCTGCTGGGTGGCGCTGCTGCTGGGCCGTGACCGTGACGACCCGCTGCTGTTGCAGGTCAAGGAGGCGCAGGCGTCGGTCCTGGCGGATCATCTGCCCGGCAGTCGGTATGGCAACCAGGGGGAGCGGGTCGTCGCCGGGCAACGTCTGATGCAGGCTGCCGGGGACATCTTTCTGGGCTGGCAGCGGGTGGACGGCATCGACGGGCAGTGCCGTGACTTCTACATCCGCCAGTTGCAGGACTGGAAGGGCGTCGCGCTCCCCGAACGCATGGACCCCGAGGGCCTTGCCCTGTTCGCGCGGCTGTGCGGGGCGACCCTCGCCCGGGCCCACGCCCGCTCAGGTGACCGTGTGGCGATCGGGGCCTACCTCGGCGCCGGAGACGCCTTCGACCGGGCGATCGTCCGGTTCGCCGAGGCCTATGCGGACCAGAACGAACGTGATTTCGCGGCGCTCGCCGAGGCCGCGCGGTCCGGACGGATCAGTACGGCAGGTCAACGAGCGAACCGTGTGGTTGCGCGAGGTTCAGATAGGTCTCCAACGAGACGTCGTTGACAAATCGCTGTTGACGTACGTAAAGGGGCTCCGTCATGGATTACCCACTTCTGTCGGCCTTCTGGACGATGCTGCTGTTCTTCGGATTTCTCCTGTGGCTGTACGTGCTCTTCATCGCGGGGACGGGGGTGACCAGGTCAGTGCGGTGGCCGCTGACCCGGTTCGAGTGCGCCATCGGCAGCGTGGCAGCCCAGCTCGCCTGGCTGCGCGAGTACACGCGGGACGTACCAGACCGTGACGGAGTCGTTCTGGTCCACGGCCACCCGTCCGAGCACGCAGTCGTCCTTGCCGGCGGCGAGTGCGATGCCGAGCGGTGACGTCGGGGCGCTGCCCTCGGGCCGCGCCACCTCGACGCGAACGTCGGTGTCCGAGAACGACTTCTCGACCGCGAGGCGCACCGCGGTGTCGTCCAGCCGCTGCTGCGCGGGGACCTCCTCGAGCGTCCTGGCCAGGATTTCCGGGGTGCCGAGGGGGAGCGAAGGGGCGGGCGACGGCTCGGGAAGGACGAGCGCGGGAAGGTCGGGGCAGTCGATGTGGTCGGGCGGGTCGCGGTGGACGCGAGGACCGAACCTGCACGCGTAGCATCGCACCGCGTGCGACGGATCCATCGAAGACGGCGCCCGAGCCCTCGCGAGTGACGGAGATCCGCAGCACGACACGTCCATCCTCGAATCTGCCACCCTCGGCCACCAGCGTCTTGATCGTCACCTCGAGCCCCCCGTCGATTGACGGTTCCAGCTCAGCTGGCCGGTGAGGCTCGCCTGCCGGAGGCGCGTTCATAGACGCGCAGGGTCTCGACGAACAGGCTGCGCTCGGCCGGGGTCAGCGGTTGGAGGGCTTCGCGCCAGGCGGCGGCGCCCGGACCGAGCCATCCCTCGATCGCCGGGCGGCTGGCGTCGGCGATGCTCACGATGCGGCGCCGCCGGTCGTCGGGATCCTCGTGGCGTTCCACGACCCCGCCGCGGCTGAGGTCGGCAATCATGAGGCTGACTGTCGTTGGTGCCACCTCCAACCGTGTGGCCAGGGCGTTCACGGTCATGGGGCCGTCGAAGAGCAGGTAGGACAGCAGCGACAGGTGCCGGGGGGCGAGGGCCAGCCCGGCCAGCTCGTCCGGCGGCGGTGTCCGCTTGATCCGTCCGATCAGCTGYGGCATCAGTAGCAGGAGTGCTCGGACGGCCTCGTCTACGTCGACCTCGTCGCCGTGCCCGGGGTTGGTTGACACGCCCCTCCCTCGCGTAGTTAGCTTTGCCATGAAAAGTGCTTTGCTAGTAAAGGTAATGTGTACCTCTGACCTCACCGCAGGAGTGTCATGGCCATTCTTGTCACCGGCGCACGCGGCAACATCGGGTCACGCCTGACAGCCAGACTGGACGCCGCCGGTCATCCGGTCCGCGGGTCGGCCCGCGACAGCACGACCCTACGGCTGCCTGGCGGAGCCGAGCCGGTCGAGCTCGACCTCACCGACCCGGGCGTCGCCGGAGCGGACGCGCTGCGCGGCGTCGACGCCGTTTTCCTCTATCCGGTCATCGGCTCGGTCGATGCGTTCCTGGAGATGGCCGCGAAGGTCGGCGTGCGCTATCTGGTGCTGCTGTCCTCGCCGGCGGCCTATGAGGTCGGGGAGTTCGACCAGCCCATCGGGTTGGTGCACCGCGCGGTCGAGCGGGCCGTCGCCGAGTCCGGGATCGCGCACACCGTGCTTTACCCGAGCTGGCTCGCCACCAATGCCCGGCGGGACTGGGCCGACCAGATCCGGACGACCGGGCGGGTCGCGATGGCCTTCGGGGACGCCTCCTTCACACCGATCCATCCCGACGACATCGCGGAGGTCGCCGCCGACCTGCTCACCCGCGGCACCCACCGGTCTCGGATGCAGATCCTCACCGGCCCGCGGTCGCTTCGGCTACGGGACACGGTCGCGGTCATCGGCGATGTCCTCGGCGTCGAGATACCCGTGGACGATCTGACTCGTGAGCAGGCGCTGGAACGCGAGGACGGCGGCATCCCCCGCCCGATCCTGGAGACCCTGCTCGACGTGGCCGAGGCGAGCGTCGGCCTGACAGCCCCCGTGAACAACACGGTCGAACGGATCACCGGTCATCCGGCCCGGCCGTTCCGCTCCTGGGCCGAAGCCCACCGGAGGCACTTCCAGCCTCGCTGACGGCCGGTCGGCATCGTCGTCGAGGGTCTGGAGGGTCGGTCACAATCCGTGGATGCCTCTCGGCATCGCTCCTGCCTCGGCTGGCCGTGGCCGTCACCGTCGCATTCGCGGGCCAGTTGTGCGTAGGGGAGCCCGTCGCCGGGGATCGCCGGTTGGTCAGGGTCGACCAGGGCGCTCAACCGCGTCCCGCTATGCCTGGCGGTCTCAGGGGCCAGCGCATCACCTGCATGCTTTCCGGCCGACACGCCGGGCAGGCCTGGGGGATGGGCGACGTGAGTAATGACATCGGGTAAAATGACGCCCAGCAAGGATGATCGTTGCCAGGTCGTGTGCTGCCGCCGTCTCTGCGTCGGTATTGCTCGGAAAGACACAGACGCATGACGAAAGAACGGGGACGAAACGTGCGGGTCGCGGTCTTCTCGTCGAAGGACTATGACCGCCGCTTCCTGAGTGACGCTCAGACCGGTAGCCTGGAGCTCAATTTTTTTGAGCACCGGTTGACCGAACAGACTGCGGGTCTAGCGCAGGGAYATGACGCGGTCTGCGTGTTCGTTGAGGATGAGGTGTCGGCCGGCGTGCTGACCAGGCTCGCCGCGGACGGCATCCGACTGGTGGTGCTGCGCTCGGCTGGGTATGACAATGTCGACCTTGCTTGTGCTCGTTCGCTCGGTATTGTCGTCGCCCACGTGCCGGCCTACAGTCCGCATGCAGTCGCCGAGCACGCAGTCGCCTTGATCCTGGCCCTGAACCGCCATGTGTGCCGGGCCTACAACCGGGTGCGTGATTACAACTTCGCTCTCACCGGCCTACTTGGTTTCGACCTCCACGGACGCACCGTAGGAGTGGTCGGCACTGGGGCGATCGGCACCGTCTTCGCGCGGATCATGACGGGATTCGGATGTCGAGTGATCGCACATGATGTCAGACGTAACCCGGAATGCGAACGACTCGGCGTCGGATACGTCGCACTGAACCAGCTTCTCGACGAGTCGGACATCATATCACTGCACTGCCCGTTGACCCCGCTTACACACCACATCATCGATGCCGACGCRCTGGCTCGGATGAAGCACGGTGTGATGCTCGTGAACACGAGTCGTGGCGGTCTTCTGGACACAGCCGCCGTGGTCTCCGGCCTCAAGAGCGGGATTATCGGCTATCTCGGAATCGATGTCTACGAGGAGGAGAACGCCCTCTTCTTCGAGGACAGGTCGGAACGAGGGGCGTTCGACGACGATCTGTTCGCGCGGCTACTGACGTTTCCGAATGTCCTGGTGACAGGGCATCAGGGTTTCTTCACCACCGATGCGCTGACGCGGATCGCTGAGGTCACGATCGCCAATCTCCAGGGTTTCGAACGAGGCGAAGGACCACAGTTCCCGATCAGAACAAGCGACTGAGAACGGCCGTAATTCGACACGGACCCCTGCCACACCGGCCCTCATAATGACTGGTCTGCCACAGAAACCCGACGACCCCGACGACCCCGACGACCCCGACGACCCCGACGACCCCGATGCCGCCGGGAACGCGAGGACGGCGGCATCCCCCGACCGATCCTGGAGACCCTGCTCGACGCCGGGCGCCCTTGCTGGCGGTCGGTTCGGGGGCGCGCCGCCCGCTCGGCCTCGTTGTCGAGAAGCTGGAGGGTCAGTCACGATCCGTGGAATGCGTCTCGGTATCGCTGTGTGCCGTACGAGAGCCGCGCCGACTCGGTGATGTACTGCCAGGTGCTGGCCGAACTCGCTCGCGACCGCGGTTGGGCGGTCCACCTCTATACCGCCAAGGACGGCGAGGCCGAAGCGGTCCGCATCCTGGGTGAGCGAGCGAAGGAGGTCCTTCACAGCCCGCGGGCTGTGTGGGGAGCACCGTGGTCCAAGGACCATCGGGCGGCACTCGCGGCAACGATCGTGGCCCCCTGACTTCGCTCCCGGCAGTAGTTCGGTGTGCCGGCCGTCACCACCGCTTTGTCTTGTCGGCTGCGTTTTCCTTTGGCGGGACCGGAGTCACCGGGGCCTGCCACAGCCCGACGATCGCGTCGATCAGGCTGGCGGCGAGGGCGTCCCAGCTCGGCTCGAGGGTCGGGGTGCCCTCGGCGAGGGCGCGTTCACGTTCGACGCACATCTGCGTGATCAGGTGACGTGCCATGACCCACCGAACGGCGCGGATGTCGGCCGACAGGTCGGGCAGACACTGGTTCAGGCCTACCAGGAGCAGGCGCAGCGAGGCGGATTTGAGCGATTCCTCGACGGTGATCCTGCGAAGGGCGGGGTCGCTCACGACCTGGGCGCGGAATCGTGCGTACCAGGTGGGGCTGCCCAGGGCGGCCAGGTGCTCGGTGGACGGGCGGACCAGGCAGGCCACCCAGTCGCGGAGGTCGGTGGAGCCGGCGGCTTCGGCAACCAGGGTCACCCGTACCTGCTCCATCTGGTCGGCGTGCCGGCGTGCGATCGCGCGCACCAGGTCGGCCTTCGTACCGAAGTGGTAGCTGACCACGGCGTTGTTACTCTGCCCCGCCGCCTCACTGACCTGGCGGTTGGATACCGCGTGCATTCCGCGCTCGGCAAACAGCCGTTCCGCGGTGTTGAGGATCAACTCGCGCGTCGCGCTGCCCCGCTCCGGTCGCACCGCCTTACCCGCCATCGTCGTTACCTCACCTGCCATCGTCGTTACCTCCCGTGCACCGGCCGTCGCCGCATGATCGCCGCCGCCTCCTGCGGCGAAATTAGTCATCTGATTTACTCAGATAAATCGGATGAATTAATTGATCTTGCATCGCTCTTTCGGTCGGAGGCTCGTCTGTGTCCCACCCCGTTGCCAGCCCCGCTGATCTTGCCAGGCCCATCGGTGCCGTCGCGTCCACGGCACCGCGGCCGGGGGCTGTCGTAGCGGTTCTGTCGTTCTCGGCGTCCGGGACGGTGTGGGCGATCACCGCGACGCTGCTTGCCTCCGCTGTCGCCACCCCGGTGGCAGGCCGGCTCGGCGACATGTACGGCAAGCGGCGCATGCTGTTGACCAGCCTCGGCCTGTTGATGGTCGGATCGGTCGTCGCCGGCCTGTCCACCACCCTGATCCCCCTGGTCGTCGGGCGGACACTGCAGGGGCTGGCGGCCGGTGTCATCCCGCTGGGGATCAGCGTCATGCGCGACGAGCTGCCGCCCGAGCGCCTCGGTTCGGCGACCGCGACGATGAGCTCCTCGCTCGGTGTCGGCGGCGCCTGGGGCTGCCCGCGGCGGCCCTGATCGCCGACCACGCCAACTGGCATCTGCTGTTCTGGATCTCGGCGGGGCTGGGTGCCATCGCCACCGCGCTCGTGCTGCGGCTGGTGCCGGAATCCCGGGTCCGCGCCGGCGGGCGCGTCGACCTCGTTGGTGCGGCCGGGCTGTCGGCGGTGCTCGTGTGCCTGCTGCTGGCGATCTCCCAGGGCGCGGACTGGGGGCTGGAACAGCGGCCGCACCCTCGGCCTGTTCGTCGCGGGCGTCGCGGCTCTGCTGGCGTGGGGTCGCTGGGAGCTGAGCACGCGACAGCCGCTGGTGGACCTGCGCACCAGCGCGCGACGTCAGGTGCTGGTCACCAACCTCGCCTCGGTCATGTTCGGTGTCGCCACGATGCCGGTCCGGCTGGTGCAGCCCCAGATACTGCAGCTGCCCGCCGCCACCGGCTACGGGCTGGGGAAGTCGCTGCTGGTCACCGGCCTGGTCCTGACCCCCACCGGCCTGGTGATGATGGTCGTCTCACCGCTGTCCGCGCGCATCTCCGCCGCCAGGGGACCGAAGACGACCCTGATGGCCGGAGCCGTCGTGATCGCCGCTGGCTATGCGCTGGGCATCGGGCTGATATCCGCCATCTGGCAGCTCATGATGGTCACCAGCGTCATCGGCGCCGGGATCGGGCTCGCCTACGGCGCCATGCCGGCGCTCATCATGGCGGCGGTTCCGATCTCCGAGACCGGCGCAGCCAACAGCCTCAACAGCCTCATGCGGACCATCGGCGCGGCCGCCGCCAGCGCGGTCGGGGGAGCCGTCCTGGCCCAGCTGACCATCACCGTCGCCGGTGTCGCCGTCCCCGGGGAGAACGGCCTGCGCATGGCCATGGCCATCGGCGGCGGCGCGGCCCTGCTCGCCCTGGCCATCGCCACGCTCATACCCCGCCGCCGCCCGCTTGTGCATGCTGACGCATGACGATCCAACCTTCCTGATCTTTACCTAAACAACCCTATAGTTAGGCGTGTTAAGCTGCGTTTGTGGAGCGTCTCTACTCGGTTGATCAAGTTGCTGACCTGCTGGGCCTGCACGTGCGGACGGTGCGCGGATACGTGCGTGGCGGGCAGCTGAAGGCGGTGCGGATCGGCAAGCAGTACCGGATCGCGCATGAGGACCTCGAGGTCTTCACCGGCCGTTCGCTGTCGCCGCCCGCCCGGGAGACGGTCGCACGTGAGCGGCACGTCGGGGTGTCGAGCATCGTCGAGGTCGAGGTGATCAGTCCCGACACGGCGAGCCGGGTGAGCACCCTGCTCACCGCCGCGACCGCCCATAGGCGCGACGCACCCGTGCGGATCGAGACGGTCTACGACGAGGAACGGGCACGTATGAAGATCATCATTTTGGCTGAGATCGACGACACCGTGTGGCTGCTGGAACACGTCAAGGCAGTACTCGAGTCATGAGTGCCATCTACCGGACCGAGGCGGGCGGGAACGAGGTCCGGCGGCGCTACGCCGAGATCCTCAGCGGCTGGCCGGTGCCGGCCGAGCACCTGCGCCTCCCGACGCKAGAAGGGKAGACATTCGTCGTGGYGTCCGGTGCTCCGGGCTCGCCGCCCCTTCTGCTGCTACACGGCTCGGGCACCAACGCGGCGATGTGGATGAGTGACATCCCGGCATGGGCGGAGCACTTCCGCGTCCACGCGGTCGACCTGATCGGCGAGCCGGGCCTGAGTGAGCCCAGACGTCCCCCGCTGAGTTCGGAGGCCTGTGCGCTGTGGCTGGACGACGTGCTCGGGGCACTGGGGATCACACGTACAGCCGTCGTCGGAGCGTCGCTCGGCGGGTGGCTGGCGCTGGACTACGCGACGCGACGGCCGGACCGGGTGGAGCGTCTGGTCGCCATGTGCCCCGGGGGCCTCGGCAGGCAGAAGGTGGGCTGGGTGCCCAAGGCGATCATGCTGCGCCCCTTCGGGGAGTGGGGCCTGCGAAAGACGCTGCAAACGGTAGCCGGCTTCGACTTCACGGCGATCCAGACCGCCAGCGGCCTGGACGCGTCGCGTACCCAGGAGTTCCTCGACTACATGGTATTGACCCACCGCCATTTCAGGCCCCGCACCGAGCGCCTGCCCCTGTTCTCCGACGACGCCCTGCGTCACCTGACCATGCCGACGCTCGTGATCGTCGGCGAGCGCGACGCGATGCTCGACTCCCATGAGACTGCCCAGCGAGTGACTCGCACCATCCCGCACGCCATCGCCACGGTTCTCCCCGGCGTGGCACACAGCATCACCGGCCAGACCCAGCCCATCCTCGATTTCCTGCTCAGCTGATCCCGCGCTCCGCATTGATCTCCCCTCGACGGCGAAGGCTCGACCGGCTCCCCCGGGAAATCCAGGGCGCATGTGGTCGGGGACAGTCGATCTCGCAGGTGTTCGCGAACTCGGCGGCGTTGACGGCGGCGTCGTAGAGCCCGTCCTCGAAGGAGCACCGGTGGATGGTGACCGGCTCCCCGGTCGGGCTGAGCTCGCGGAGCACGTCGCCTCCGGCCCGCCTAGGTCGATCATCACCTCGCAGCGTCCTTCCTCCTGGTCTGTATTTCCGGAAGTCCGGGTTTCGGTGGATTCCACTGCGATTTTCTGGAAACCACCATACTGGCGCCATTCAGTGAATCCGCCTATCTGTACGCAACTCGCCACCGACGGGCGGGAACGGTTCCCGGGGCAGATTCCGGAATGATCGGCGACAAGCTGGTTGGGTAAGGGTCCCGAACCGAACGGATTCTTCCTGGTCGACATCGACTCGTGGTTCAGCTGCGCCCACACCCGGGGCCGGACTGGATGAACCTCGGTGGGTCCGTCGGGGTCATCCTCGTCACGCACGCGGTCCCAGGCATTGAGCCGTCTGGCGGGGCGTCGGCGATCTGGGCGGAGGCCGGGGCGGCGAGCAACAGCATGAGCGCGGCCGTGGCGGTCACACCAGCCCGGGCGGCTCCGGCTGGAGCTCCGACCTCATCGGGGCCCGCACGGAAGGCCGGCTGCCATCGTGGAATCGCGGTCCGCCGCCTGTGTCCCATCACGCTCGTCCGCCCCCTCCGCTGCGTGTCCGTAGGCTTTGTGTGTACCCGTCCTGCGGCTGCGACACTCCGATGTCGAGCGGGTGCGGACGGTGCTGGTGACTTGAGGGTCACCTTATGATCATTAGTCCCGGTCTGGGTCTCGCGGCGGCCTCGACCGCCGCGCCCGGACCGCCGTGCCGCACCCACCCGCTCACTACTCCGGGGTGGGTAGTCGCCGTCCGGCGTGGGCCCTGTCCAGCCTCGGGTAGGGCCTACAGACACCCTGCCCCGGCGACCCGAGGACACCGGCCGCGAACCGGTGCCTCCGCGCGACAGCCACCAGGATCGTCACGCCACGGCGACACAACCAACCGGCGGAACGCGGCTCCGGATAATCCGCCAGCCCGCCATGCAGGCCAGGCGAAAGATGCGAGCCGGCGGCGCTTTCGGCCGCACCGAGGGCTGGTGCGGTGGATGGCCAGGATGATATTCGATAGATCTTTTCTCATTCCATCGACATTCTTTCTGCATCTGGCGGGGATACTGGCGGCCGGGCCATGCATCGCCCGTCCTCCGTCTGATGGTTAAGCGCAGGTCGCCGTTGAGCGGTCCGAGCCTAGTAGCGCAGTTACCTCGACGGCCCTGCCGGAAAATGAGCAGAGGAGTGTCATGACTCTCAACAAGAGCCGCGTTTATGCAATGCTAGCCACGGTTCCGGCGGCTGTGACCTTCGCCTTCGCAGCGCCCGCCTCTGCTCAGACCGCGGTTGGTGGGCCGACTGTGGGTGGTACGACCGTGGCTGGTGG
>NZ_MAXA01000220.1 GCF_001854695.1 Parafrankia soli | reverse complement strand
GTCGCCGATGGCGGCGGCGGTACCGCGGTTGGCGGGGCGACTGTGGGTGGTACGACCGTCGCCGACTGAAAATCGCGTGGATGATTGAGACCGCGCTGACCAACGGCCCTCCCTCCGCCTCTGCCGGCGTCAAGCAGGCAGCGGGCGGGGGGAGGGCCCGTCGGCGTGAGGCGGGCTCGGCATCAGCCGTCGGGTGCCCCTGATAGACGCCGCGCGCCGACGATTTTCGCGGCCAACATCGATCTTCTGGGGACTGGTGAAGAAGTCGAACTGAAAACCGATCCCTGTCAGGGTTGCCGCGCAGCTAAACATGCGACCGTACGTCGAGGGAAACCCGGGGGGTCGGCGTGCGGAACCATAGATACCTGGCTGCGAATGAGCAGACAATTGTTCAGATTCGACTGCACTGGGTGGTAATTGCCCGGTTGGTTCTCGGCACGGCGGCCATCCTCGTCGGTGTCCTGGCCCTCTCCATCTACTCGAGGACCCATGGCGCGGGTGCCGGTTTCCTGCTCACGCTGCTGTGGTGGGTCGCGCTGGCCGCGGTCGTACGACTGCTGTGGCGCCTGCTCGACTGGCACCGCACCAACCTGCTGATCACGAGCTCGCGGATGATCAAAGTGTCCGGGATCATCTCCTTGCGGGTCCAGAGCATCCCGCTGTCGAAGATCACGGATATCTCGTACACCCTGGATCCCAACGGCCGGGTGCTTGGCTACGGCAAGTTCGCGATGGAGACCGAAGGGGACCACGCGAGCGAGCTGGAGAAAATCGATCACGTTCCCCGGCCCGACCGGTTCTACCTGCTGCTCTGCAACAGCATTTTCGGGGGTTCCCCCGAGCCGGCCGCGGGCGACTGACCGTCCGGCCATCGGCTCCTGTCGGCCCCGGGCCCGGGGTGGAATCGGCGGCAGGCGGCACGGAGCACGGCGTAGCCTCGCACGGTGTCCCTGATCCCGCCGTTTCGGCTGGTGGCAGCCCTGCCCGCGAACCCGGCCGTCGAGCGGCGCACCGCCGTGACGCCGGTGAGCCGCGTGCCGCGCCGGTGTGCGACGTCCGACCTGGTGTCTGGCGGCGGACGTCGATGACCGAACGCAAGCCCGACTTCGCGGACCTGCTGATGTTGGAGTCCGTGGACCGCGACATCTTCCGTGGTCTGTGCCATGACGGCGCGCCGATGCGCGCGTTCGGCGGGCAGGTCGCGGCGCAGGCCCAGGTGGCCGCCGGCCGGACCGTCGAGCCCGACCGGCGGATGCATTCGCTGCACGGCTATTTCCTCCGCCCCGGCCGCACCGACGCACCAATCGTGTACCTCGTCGAGCGCATCCGGGACGGTCGGTCGTTCACCACCCGCCGCGTCAGCGCCGTGCAGGACGGGGAGACCATCTTCTCGATGTCCGCGTCGTTCCAGCGGCCACGCGACGCCGACGAGACGCACCAGCGAGAGGCCCCGGATGTGCCCGAACCCGAGACGTTGCGGCGGTGGTGGGGGCCGATCGACGAAGCCCCCGAATACCGACCGTTTCTCCTGATCGACATCCGCTCGACGACCGGTGTCCCCGGGAGGGCCGCGACCCCACCGATCGCCGCGGCGCCCGGCCCGGCCGACGGGATGCCGCGGCAGAATGTCTGGGTACGGGTCGACCAGGTGCTGCCGGACGATCCGCTGCTGCACGTCTGCGCGCTGACCTACCTGTCCGACCTGACCCTGGCCAGTACCGCGAACCTGCCCTATATGGCTCTTCCTGGGCGGCTCGACATCGTCTCCCTCGACCACGCGATGTGGTTCCACCGGCCGTTCCGAGCGGACGACTGGCTGCTGTTCGCGCAGGACAGCCCGAGCGCCGACAGCGGGAGAGGCCTCTCCCGGGGCATGTTCTTCACCCGGGACGGCCTGCTCGTCGCCTCCGCCATCCAGGAGGTCGGCCTGTTCCGCCGCTGAGGCCCGCCCGCCGCCGGTGGGCGCCGGGTCAGCGGACGACCTCGAACACCTGCTTCTGGACACCGTTCGGGTAGGCGTCGCATTCGACCAGTTTCAGCATGGTCTTGTCCTTGTCGGCCTCGCTGAACAGCCGCTTTCCCGCGCCGAGCAGCACYGGGAACACCAGCAGGTGGTAACGGTCGACCAGCCCGGCGTCGGCGAGGCTCTTTCCCAGCGTCGCGCTGCCGTGCACCGCGATCGGGCCGCCCTCGGTCTCCTTCAGCTTCGCGACGTCGTCGACGGAACGCAGGATCGTCGCCGGCCACCGCGAGTCGTCCTCGGTGAGCGTGCTGGACACGACGTACCGCGGCATCGCGTTGTAGCCGGCGAAGTCGTCCATCGTCGGCCAGACCGGAGCGAAGGCCTCGTAGCTGGTCCGCCCCAGGAGCAGTGCCGTGGTCTCCTCCTGCTCCCGGCCCTTGATCTCGTAGGCGGCGGGGTCGAAGTCGATGTCCTTGAAGGTCCAGCCGGTGTTGCGGTACTCCGCCTCCCCGCCCGGCGCTTCCATGACTCCGTCGACGGACACGAAAGCGGTCACGATCAGTGTGCGCATCCTGAACTCTCCTCAGCCATGTCGTGGACGTCCCGCTCCGCCTCGCTCGCGGCCGTGCCGTCCACCCCGGTGTGTGCTCTGGTTGGACCGACCCGGCGCACGGAACTCATCGGTGCCGAGTCACAGCATGACGACGGGCGCCCGGGACAACTCCGTCCCGTGGCCGTGGCGGGCGGACCCAGGTTCCCGCAGCCCGCTTTGGACGGGGCTGCACCCGCAGCCTCGCCTTCGCTCCCGGAACGCGCCGGACCGGGGCCGACCCCCTACCGTCAGCGGCCGGTCTGGTGCTGTTGCTCGAGGTAGGACTTCGCGGCCGCGCGGACGGCATCCGGTGTCGGGGACGGATCCCAGCCGAGTTCCCGGGTGGCCTTACTGTGGTCGAGCGGCGGCATGAAGTGCATGAGCCGGGTGCTGACGCTGTTCATCACGACGTCGCGGCGCAGTACGCGCCCCGCCACGTCACCGAGGCGACCGACGGCCTTCATCACGGGGAGCGGGATCCCCACGCGCGGCGGCTTCGCGCCGCCGGCGTCGGACACCATGCGGCCGTGCGGGGAGCCGTGGCCGGGCGCTCCGTAGGTCGTCGACACGCACATGACGATCCCCGGCAGCCCGTGCTCACGGCAGTAGCGCAGGACGAGGTTCTCGGCGGCGACGCGCGCCTGGATGTACGGCCCATCCAGGTGCTCCCAGGTGTGCGGAACGCTCTCGTCGGCCGGGCGGCCGTCCGGCGAGAGGCCGATCGTGCCGACGGTGCTGCAGAACACGAAGCGCCGCACCTGGGCTTCGAGCGCCGCGTCCAGTGCGTGCCGCAGGCCGTCGACGTTCGTCGCGAACAGCGGCGCCGGATCACGCAGCCAGGCCCGGGTGTCGACGATGCAGTAGTACACGGTGTCGACGCCGTGCATCGCCTCGCGGATCGCCGCGTMGTCGACCAGCTCGCCATAGCAACGTTGCACCGGTAAGTCGTCGAAAGCCCGCGTGGAGCTGGATCGGYGAATCCACACGCGGACGTCATCGCCGCGCTCCGCGAGCTGCCGTGTGACGTGCGAACCGAGGAAACCGCTCGCTCCCATGACCAGGTGTGTGCCGACCATGAAATGACCACTGTCTGTTGGGTACATCGAGCTGTAGGGCACGTTGGGCTGTCGGTCGCGTCGGGCTGTCGGTCGCGTCGGGCCGCGTGAATCCGGCGCGGCTGTGTCTCGGTCGACGAGCGCGTCAGGCCGTCCTGTGGCCGATGCCGACCCGGATCACGGTGGATTCGGGCTCGTCCGCCCGCCACTGCGTCGCGAGGACGACGCCGGGGTCGAGGAGCTCCCAGCCGTCGAAGAACCGGGTGATCTGATCCGCTGTCCGCGCGTGGAAACTGCCGGTGGACGCCTCCCGCATCAGGGCGTACGCCGCCGCCAGATCCTCGGCCGGTACGTCGCCGGACGGTGCGTCGGTCGCGGGGATCGGATGGCTGAGGACGAAGTAGCTGCCGGGGGGCATCGCATCCGTCAGGGTGCGCACGATGGCGTACGGATCGTCCTCGTCGGGAATGCAGTGCATGACCGCGATGAGCATCAGGGCGATCGGCTGGGTGAAGTCGAGGGTCTCGGCGGCCTTGGCGAGGATCTCGGCCGGCTGGCGGACATCGCCGTGCACGTAGGCCGTGCGGCCCTCGGGGCTGCTGGTGAGCAGCGCCCGGGCGTGCGCGAGCACGATCGTGTCGTTGTCGGCGTAGACGATCCGGGAGTCCGGAGCGGCGCGCTGGGCCACCTCGTGGGTGTTGTCGGCCGCGGGCAGGCCCGTGCCGATGTCGAGGAACTGGCGGATGCCGTGCTCGGTGGCGAGCAGGTTCACGGCGCGGCGCAGGAAAGAGCGGTTTGCACGGACGCTCTCGGTGACCGTGGGCATCGCGGCCATGACCGCCTCCGCCACTTTCCGGTCGGCCGCGAAGTTGTTCTTCCCGCCGAGCCAGTGGTCGTAGACCCGGGCGATGTGGGCGACGTCGGTGCGCAGGTCGACCGGCTCACCGTTGAAGCCCTGGACCGTGCCGCTGGTCGTGACCGACTTGAAGTCCCACGACCTGTCTCCGGGAAAATCGCTCCTGGCCAATTACTCTCGGTCCTTCCAACATCCGTCGGGGCATCGCGCTGGACACCGCTGATCGGTACTCCGGGCGGGGACGGCGGCGTTAGATAGCCGAATACTACGCATTCGAGACGAACTGTGGCGCATCGTGGCATTCGGTGGCGTGGGTCACCGCAAACGCCCAGCTCAGACGCTCGCGCAGCCGCTTCGCGCCCACGGAGCCGGGGCCAGGGTCCTGTAGCCGGGAGCATATCGGGAGCTTGGAGTGGTGGCCTGGTTACTTTCTGGTTTTCTTGACTGGTTCCAGAAAACGGGTGACCATGTGGTGGTGGCCACAGCGGAGGACTTCCGGCGGATGTTGCGCGGGGCCGCGCTGCGCGTCACCCGTCCGCGGGTGGCGGTGCTGACGGCGGTCTACGCGCATCCGCACGCGGACACCGACTCGATCGTCGGTTCCGTGCGCGAGGAGCTGCCTGAGGTGTCCCACCAGGCGGTGTACGACTCGCTGCGGGTTCTCACGACGGCCGGCCTGGTCCGGCGTATCCAGCCGGCCGGCTCGGCGGCCCGTTACGAGTCGCGGGTGGGGGACAACCACCATCACGTCGTGTGCCGGTCCTGTCGCGCCATCGCCGATGTCGACTGCGCGGTCGGCTCGGCGCCCTGCCTGGCCGCGTCCGACGACCGCGGCTTCTCGATAGACGAGGCCGAGGTCTTCTACTGGGGCCGGTGCCCCGACTGCTCCCCGCCGGCGACGCCTGACCGCCCCCGAGCCGCCCCTGACCGCTCCTGACTCCTTCCGATCTGTCCCTACCCGCTCCCGATCCGACCCCCATCCGTCCCGACCGTTCCTGATCCGTCCCTGTCCGCTTTCGATCCGCTGCTGATCCGCCAACGACGGAGGATCCTGTGTCCGAGAATCACGAGACAGTTGTTTCCGAACTGAACGAGGAAAGCGGTGGCGGCTGCCCGGTCGCGCATGAGCGGGCCCCGCATCCCACCCAGGGCGGCGGGAACCGCGGCTGGTGGCCGAACCGGCTCAACCTGAAGATCCTCGCCAAGAATCCCGCGGTGGCCAATCCGCTCGGTGAGGAGTTCGACTACGCCGCGGCGTTCCGGACGCTCGACCTCCCCGCCGTCAAGCGGGACATCGCGCAGGTGCTGACGACGTCGCAGGACTGGTGGCCGGCCGACTACGGTCACTACGGCCCGTTCATGATCAGGATGGCGTGGCACAGCGCGGGTACCTACCGCATCAGCGACGGCCGTGGTGGCGGCGGCGCCGGGCAGCAGCGTTTCGCGCCGCTCAACAGCTGGCCGGACAACGGGAACCTGGACAAGGCGCGCCGCCTGCTGTGGCCGGTGAAGAAGAAGTACGGCCAGGCGCTCTCCTGGGCCGACCTGATGATTCTCGCCGGCAACGTCGCCCTGGAATCGATGGGTTTCACGACCTTCGGCTTCGCCGGTGGCCGCGAGGACGTCTGGGAACCGGACGAGGACGTCTACTGGGGCCCGGAGACCACCTGGCTCGGCGACGAGCGCTACACCGGTGACCGGGAGCTCGAGAATCCCCTCGGGGCGGTCCAGATGGGCCTCATCTACGTCAACCCGGAGGGCCCGAACGGCACCCCGGACCCGCTGGCCGCGGCCCGCGACATCCGCGAGACGTTCCGCCGCATGGCGATGGACGACGAGGAGACGGTGGCGCTCATCGCCGGCGGCCACACGTTCGGCAAGACCCACGGCGCGGGCGACCCGGACAACGTCGGTCCGGAGCCCGAAGGCGCCCCCCTCGAGGCGCAGGGCCTCGGCTGGAAGAACGCCTTCGGTACCGGCAAGGGCGCGGACGCGATCACCAGCGGGCTCGAGGGTGCCTGGACTCCCACCCCGGTGAGCTGGGACAACAGCTTCTTCGAGACGCTTTTCGGCTACGAGTGGGCGCTGACGAAGAGCCCGGCCGGGGCCTACCAGTGGAAGCCGAAGGACGGCGCCGGCGCCGGCACCGTCCCCGATGCCCACGACGCGGCGAAGAACCACGCCCCGACGATGCTGACGACCGACCTCGCCCTGCGGTTCGACCCGGTGTACGAGCCGATCTCCCGGCGGTTCCTGGAGCACCCGGACGAGCTCGCGGACGCGTTCGCCCGGGCGTGGTTCAAGCTGACCCACCGCGACATGGGACCGCTCGCGCGCTACCTCGGCCCGGAGGTCCCGGCCGAGACGCTGCTGTGGCAGGACCCGGTGCCGGCGGTGGACCACGAGCTCGTCGACGCCGCGGATGTCGCCGCGCTGAAGGCCCGGGTCCTCGCGTCGGGCCTGTCGGTCTCCGAGCTGGTCGCGACCGCGTGGGCGTCGGCCTCGACGTTCCGTGGCGGTGACAAGCGCGGCGGTGCCAACGGCGCGCGCATCCGCCTTGAGCCGCAGCGCGGCTGGGAGGTCAACGAGCCGGACCGGCTGGCGGCGGTGCTGGGGACGCTGACCGACATCCAGGAGGAGTTCAACGCCGCCCGGACCGACGGCAGGCGGGTCTCGCTCGCCGACCTGATCGTGCTCGCCGGTGGTGCCGCTGTCGAGCAGGCCGCCCGCGAAGCCGGCTTCGACGTCGAGGTCCCGTTCACACCGGGCCGGACCGACGCGTCCCAGGAGCTGACCGACGTCGAGTCGTTCGCGGCGCTCGAACCGGCCGCGGACGGGTTCCGTAACTTCCTCGGGAAGGGCCTGCGACTGCCGGCCGAGTACCTGCTGCTCGACCGGGCGAACCTGCTGACCCTGAGCGCCCCCGAGCTGACGGTCCTCGTCGGTGGCCTGCGGGTTCTGGGGGCGAACTTCCGGCAGTCACCGCTGGGGGTCCTCACCGCGACGCCCGGGGTGTTGACCAACGACTTCTTCGCCAACCTGCTCGACCTGGGCACGACGTGGCGCCCGAGCGGCGAGGACGACAACGTCTTCGAGGGCCGCGACGCCGCCACGGGCGAGCTGACCTGGACCGGCAGCCGCGTCGACCTCGTCTTCGGCTCGAACTCCGAGCTGCGTGCGCTCGCGGAGGTGTACGCGAGCGACGACGCGCGGGAGAAGTTCGTACGCGACTTTGTCGCGGCGTGGGTCAAGGTGATGAACCTCGACCGCTACGACCTCGCCTGATCCCGTTGCCTGGGTGGCCCCGCCGGGCCACCCAGGCAGCCGTCGAGGTGAGAAGCAACCGATGGTTGCTGGATCTTGCCCTGCCGGGTAACCTGACGAGCAACCAAACGTTGCAGGAGGATGTCATGGAACTCGGCACAGTCGATGACGACCTCTGGTCCGCGATCGGGGACCCGACCCGGCGCCGGATGCTCGACCTGCTGCTCAGCGAGGGCCACGGCACCGCGACCACGCTGAGCCAGCGGCTGCCGGTCACCCGCCAGGCGGTGGCCAAGCACCTCGTCGTCCTCGACCGGGTCGGCCTCGTCCACGCGACCCCGGCGGGCCGGGAGAAGCAGTATCGGGTGGACGGCGCCCAGCTCGCCCGCGCGGTGGCCCAACTGTCGTCCGTCGGGTCGGCGTGGGACGCCCGACTACAGCGGATCAGGCACATCGCCGAGTCGATCCAGCGCACCCAACGCGCCGTCGTCTTCGAGGATCATGAGGACGGCCCTGCCCCACCAGACAGGGAACATGCTCCGTCCGGGCCATGCCAGGGAGGATAACGAGCACCGGTAGCCCGCGGCGGCCGTGAAAGCGGCCGCTCGGGTGCGCCTGGTACGCCTGGTACTCACAATGCAACCATGGGTGTGCTGGAAGTGGTGGCGCCGAGTCTGGCTGAGGTCGTCCGCGGCAACGCGCGGTGGATGATGTGGAACACCCTGCTGGCCTGGGCTCCGGTCGTCCTGGCCTGCGGACTGTTTCGGGGTGGCGCCGACCGGCATCCGTCGCGTTCGCCCCTGTGGTGGGCCGGGCTCGTGCTGTTCGCGCTGTTCCTGCCCAACGCCCCATACGTTGTGACCGACCTCGTCCATCTACGGGACGATGTGTTGGTGGCGGGCGGCGACGGTCCCGTGGTGACCGCGGTGCTGCCTGTCTACGGGGTGTTCATCGGGTCGGGTTTCCTCGCCTATTACCTGTCACTGGCCGGCCTGCGCCGGTATCTCGGCCGCGTAGGCCGGGCGGAGTGGCAAGGCCGGGTCACCGTGGCGGCACACGCCCTGTGCGCCGTCGGGATCTTCCTGGGGCGGTGGGCCCGGCTGAACAGCTGGGAACCGGTCGTCGACCCGCACGGCGCGTTCGAGCGGATCGTCCTCCAGTTGTCCTGGAACTGGGCGCCGATCCTGATCCTGGCCACCTTTCTGGTGGTCTGGATCGGCCATTTCGTGACCAGGGCGGTGGCCGGAGCCGCCTGGGATGCCGCCCTGCGCGGAGCCCGCCTGCTGCGCGCCCTGTGACCTGTCACACGCCCGACGCGCACATCCCGTGACCAATGCTCTTCCTGTGCTGCGCCGTCCGGTGACGGCTTATGATTTCTCGCGGTATCCGACTCCCTGGCCCGAGGAGGAACGATCCGCTGTGTCAGGATCGCACGAGAACCCGATGGTCAACTTCCGCGCGCACGAGGTGAACACCGGTAGCGCGGCGGGTGCCCGGGCCGACTTCGAGCAGATGATCGCGCAGCTGGTGGACGTTTTTCACCCCGGTGCCCGGCAGGTGAGTGCCAACCCGGGAGACGGCGGCATCGACGTCTTTCATGGCAGGCTTGACGACCGGATCGTCGTCTGGCAGTCGAAGTACTTCATGCCGCAGGTCGCACAGGCACACCATGGCCAGATCAGGAAGTCTTTTGCTTCTGCGCAGAAGAACGCCCGCGCGCACGGCTATCGGATCGACGAGTGGATATTGTGCGTCCCCAGCTCGATGGATCATCCCACCACGCTCTGGTGGGACGGCTGGCGACGCGTCCAGCAGGCCGAGACGTCCACGAAGATCGATATCTGGGACGAGACCGGGCTGCGGAGCCTGCTCGCGAAGCCGCCGGCGGCCGCGGTGCTCGCGGCCTACTACCCGCCGCCCGGCGGGCCGCGACCGCCGTCCCCCGGCGCGGAGCTCGGGATCACCGTGCCGCCCGCGGACGCCGGAGCAGGTGCGCTGACGCCTCCCCGTTCGGTCGACCGGCGCCCCCACGCGGGCGAGACGATCAGGATCGCCGGCTGCCAGTGCCTGCTTTACGGCGATCCGCAGGAGTGGCGGGGCGGTGACGCCTGGGTCCTGCGAACGGGCGCGGCTATGGTCATGTCGACGCCGACCCGCCCGGCCATGTTTCGGCAGGTACTGATCCGGCGGCCCGACCCGGAGGCAGAGGCACACGCGGCGGCGATCGACACCCAGCTGCGCCTGCTCGGCCGGATCGGTGGCCGTAACGGCCTGCCCCGGCTCGTCGACGGCCGAGTGGGGTCGACCGAGGCCGCCGTCATCTCCGTCCGGCCGGCGGGCCGGACGTGGCGGGAGGTGTTCGGCCCGGTGAATCCCGCCCGGGCCCGCCCACTGGACCGCGTGACCGCGACCGCCCTGCTCACCGTCGCCACGAGGACGGCCGGCGTCCTTTCCAGGCTGCACGAGACCGGGCACAGCCACCGGGCCCTCACGCCGGACGGGGTGACGCTCCCCGGCCCGGGCGACAGGCCTCTGATACGCGACGTCGGCCTGGCGGCTGTTCCCCGTCGGCCCGGCGAGGGGCCCGCCGAGTATCGGGCGCCCGAGCAGGAGCGGCTCGGGTTCCACGGTCCCGAGGTCGGGTTCCGCACCGACGTCTACCGGCTGGCCGCGATGATCTACCACTGCCTGACCGGACGACCACCGGCTCCAGGCCGTTCCATGCCGCTGCGCGCCTTCGGGCTCGATGTGCCCGACGAGCTGGAGGACGCCCTGCAGGCGGCCCTCGATCCCGATCCGGCCCGGCGGCCCTCCCGGCCAGATCTGCTCACCCCGGCCCTGCGGGCCGGTGCCCGCCACCTCGCTCGGTCCGTGCGCTGATGGCGATCTCGGCTGTCACCCTGCCCAGCGGGATCGCTGTGGCGCCCAGCGCCGCCCTGGTCCAGAAGATGGCGAGCGCCCGCGTCCAGGGTGATGACGACCTCGACCCACAGGGCTTCGTCAACCAGCTCGGACGGATGGCCGATTCCGGCATACCGGCTCGGCTGGAAACCAACGGGGAACAGGGCTCCGCGACGCTGCGGCTGTACACCGACACCCACATCGCGCTGCTTCGCCCCACCGGCCGCGACGACGGATACATCCTGGTTCATGTGGGCCGGTGGAGCTTCCGGGACCACAGAAGTCTCGTCGAGGGCTTCCTGCGCCTCCACTGCCCCCGGTGGACCCTCCACCCGCACATCAAAAACATCTCGGCGGGT
The DNA here is from genome assembly GCF_001854695.1 of Parafrankia soli. Classification (GTDB taxonomy): domain Bacteria; phylum Actinomycetota; class Actinomycetes; order Frankiales; family Frankiaceae; genus Parafrankia; species Parafrankia soli. The sequence continues at coordinate 9,468 of NZ_MAXA01000220.1, read as the reverse complement.
AGCAGAAATCATATCGGCATACTGACCGATGCCTGGGCGGCGCTGCGGACGTCGGCGTCGGCCGCCAGAGTGTCCGACCGGCACCAGGAATATCTCGACACGGTCGAACGGATCATCCGGCGGACCAGGGACCTCGAACGGGAACGGCTCGCCGCCGCGCGGATTCTCTACCGCGCCCGGCGGGCAACGCGGGAACAGCGGTACTCCGCTCGCGGCGTATACGAGTTCCGGCTGGTTGAGGGGTGCCAGATCGCCGAGGGCACGCAGATTCAGGTCAACGACGACCGGGACCTGCGCGGTGTCATCCTGCGTGCCGAGAACCTCGATGTGACGGTCCGGTTCGACGGTGTCCCGGACTTTGCTCGCATCCCGGCCCAGGGCGCATTGACGGTTCTCCCGAGCGACGTCGTCTACCGGGCTCAGCTGGATGCTGTGGCCACTCTGCGGGATGGCGCGGCGGTCAATCCCCGCCTGCTGGCGATGCTGGCGGAGCACCGCGTCCTGAGAGCGTCACCGCCCGACCGGTCAGCGACGCCRGGCCGCCCGCTGGACGACGGCCAGCTCGACGCGTACCAGCGTGCGCGGGGCGAGCCGGACCTGCTGCTGGTGCTGGGCCCTCCGGGGACCGGGAAGACCTGGACCATCACCGAGATGGCCGTTGCCGAAGCCGCGGCTGCCCGGGCCGGCACGGGTGGTCCGCGCCGTGTCCTGGTCACCTCGCAGAGCAATCGGGCCGTCGACAACGTCCTCAAGGGCCTGGCCAGCCAGCTGCGCTGTGTGCGGGTCGGCAACCCGGAGGCACTGACCGGGGCGGCGCGCGAACTCACCGCCGAGGTTCAGGTCGAGGCGCTCAAGGACGACATCGTGCGCCAGACAGAACCGATCGTGTCGGCGCTGGCACCGTTCGTTGGCGTCGGTGACTCCGGAGGTGCCGCGCGGGCCCAGCTGGCGCTGCTGCGCGGGCACCTGGACGAGGCGCGACAGGCCGACCGGGCCGTCCACCGCCGGGACGCCGAGTTGGACGGCATCACCCGGCGGGTGCGGGCCCCGCATGAAGCGGAGATCGCCGCGGCCCAGGCCCAGGTCGACCGGCTCGAGGCGGCGGCGTCGAAGCAGCGGGATGGCCGAGCCCGGGCCTGGCGCCGGCTCGAGGCGGCGGCCGGTCGGCAGGTCCCCCGGTGGTGGGCGGTGATTCACCGCCGCAGTGTCGACCGGCGCCGGCGGGCGTTGCAGGCCGCCGACGCCCGGGCCGACGCCGCGGAGCGGGAGCTCGCCGCAGCTCGAGCGGAGCACGACGGCGTTCTGGAGCGGGTCACGCTGCTCGTCGCCCAGGACGGGGCCGGCGGAGGGCTTCTGGCCGAGCGGGAGTACGAGTGGGGACGCCGGGAACGGGCGCTCGCCCAGGCGGCGCGGACCGCGGAACCGCTGCGCGCCGAGCTGGAACTGGCCGGCTGCGGCCCTGCCCTTCCCGACGGCGAGGCCGACGACGTCGCCGGGTGGCAACGGCGCGAGAGGAGCCTGCTCGACGCGGTCGAGCTCGCCCGCACCCGCGCATCCCTGCTCGACGAGTGGCGTGGCCGGATCCCCACCGCGGACGAGGAGCTCAAGCACGAACTCGTCGGCTATGCCGACGTCATCGCCGCGACCTGCATTGGAGTCGCGACGAAGAAGCTGCTCAGCGGGCTGGACTTCGACTTCGCCATCGTCGACGAGGCGGGCCAGATCGCCCTGCCCGATCTGCTGGTTCCCCTCGTCCGGGCGCGCCGAGCGGTGCTTGTCGGAGACCACAAGCAGTTGCCTCCCTACCTGGACAACGATGTGGCCCAATGGGCGCAGGCGCTCGTCCCGGGGGCGGAGCTGTCCGCCCCGGCGATCGCCGAGACCCAGGACATCGTCGGGCGCAGCGAGTTCGAGCGGCTCTTCGAGCGGATCGGGCCGGAACACGGGGTGACACTGACAACCCAGCGCCGCATGCCGGCGACGGTCGCGACGTTCATCTCGCGGGCCTTCTACGGCGGTGCGCTCGCCACGGACCATCCCGGCACCGGGCCCGACCCTCTTTTCAGGAGTCCGCTGGCGTTCATCGACACCTCCGATCAGCCGCCCGCGCGGCGGTTCGAGACCCGCGCCGAGGCGAACGGGGGAATCAGTAACCGGCTGGAAGCGGAACTCATCGCGGGCCTGCTAGCCGGTTACGCCGGCCATCACCGTGACTGGGCGGTGATCGTTCCCTATCGGGAGCAGGTGCGGCTTCTGCGACAGACGCTCATCCGGCGCCTGGGGGGCCCTGAAGCCGTCGAGGACAACATCGGCACTGTGGACGCCTTCCAGGGCAACGAGCGAGATCTGATCATCTACGGATTCACCCGCAGCAACCGCAGCGGGACAGTCGGATTCCTCAGCGAGCTGCGTCGCCTCAACGTGGCGATGACCCGTACCCGCCAGCAGCTCGTGCTCGTCGGCGATCTGGACACCCTCGGGCGATCGCAGGACGACGGCTTCCGTGACCTGGTCGAAGAGCTGAGAACCGCGCTGTCGACCGTGGGGGACCTGCGCGGCTCCCGGGAGATCGGGAACTGGCTGCGCGAGGCCGCCGGGAGCGCGCGGTGACCCGTCCCTCCAACGGCGCCCCCACGACGGGCGGGGCCGGCGACTGGCTGATGTACCCCGACTACCGGGCCYTTGAGATGATCATGGCGACGCCGGAGATCCGCCCACTGCGTATCTTCTCGGTGCGCTGGCCGCTGTGGCAGGTCGAGGCCCAGGCGACGTTCGAGGACAGCCAGCCCTTCGACGTCGTCGACCACTACCTTCTACGGGGGATCGTCGAAGGCCGGCTGCGCACGTCGGACGAGCTCGCTCGCTTCTTCGGGCTGTCCCGATCGCTCGTGTCTCGAGGGATCGAACATCTCGTCGACATCGGTCACCTTCATCGAGATAACCCGGACCCGGGGATACTGCGGCCCACGGATCTGGGTACCGTCTCGGCCCGGGACGGGGTGCGGTATGTCCTCAGGGAAAGCCGTCAGCTCCTGATGTTCGACGCATTCACGCATCTCCCTTTCCCTCGGGCACATTACGACGGCTCGGTGCGCGTGGTGTTGGACGGCGACAGGAACACGGGAAACCGGCAGGACTGGTTCAGACCGCTGACGTCCCTGCGGCCGTTCGAGTTGGACGCGGTACGGGTGCTGGGATCGCGGTCGGACCGGGACCGCTTCAACGTGCCGAGCCGGCTGCACAACCTGCATCCGGTGAGTGCCGGCGCCGCCTGGCTGCCGGCCCATCTTGTCCTGGCCGAAGAGGCACCGTGCTGGCCTTCACCCAGGCCGCCCAGGACCGTGACCGGTTCCTCGAGCATCTCTGCGCGCAGACGCCGCAGGTGACGCACACTCTCGCGAACGAGCGCCGCGTCGAGGCACGCCAGGTCTGGGTGGAATGGCTACGCRCACAGGGCCTGGGGCAGGCGACGCTGACCGCTCTGCCGAACGGGGTGTGGCGGGCGACCCTCCCAGCCCACGCGTTCGGTCCGCGGCCCCGGCAGCCCCTGCACCGGCTCGGCTCCTTTCAGGTGAAGGACACCCGCTTCCTGCAGCTGTGGTGCGATGACGAACAGACCCGGACGAGCGCCGTGCGCCGCCGTGCCCTGGAGATCTCTCGCAGGTACGGGATCAGCCGGGCGGAGCTCGACGACTCGGTGGCCGCCGTGGCGAACCTGCTGGAGGTGCTGGTTCCCACCTTCGACGAACTGCTCGACTTCGCCGCCGCGTCGGGAACGCCCGCGCAGCTGCGGTCACTCGAGGCGCTGCGATAGCGCCACATCTTGCAGAAACATCGGCCGGCCGAGCCCCGGCGTGACGCGCTCCGGGTGGTTATCGGATCTTGCTGTCATCTTTTGCTAGCATGTTGGGCATGTCGCGCACGATCACGCTCCGGCTCTCGGACGAGGCCTACGAGGCGGTCAAGCGGTACGCGGAGGCCGAACACACGTCGATGAACGCCTGGGTGGAGGGCCTGCTCGACGCTGAGGACATGCGCCGGCGCTGCGTCGCGCATGGAGCCTGGATGCGAACCAACCCGGCGGCGGCGAGTGCGGCCCTCGCCTTCGGCGAGGCCAATCAGCGGGCTCTCTCGGCGGCGGGGCTGCCCAACCTCGCGGGTGCCACTGAGTGAGATCGCCGCGGCGCGGTGAGATCTGGACCGTGGCCATCGGTTCGGCGTCGCAGGCAGTGCTGGTCATCAGCTCGACGATCTACAACGAGATCGTTGACGAGCCGACCGTGTTGGTTGCCCTGATCGTGGAGCATGCCGGCGGCGAAGGATTCTGCGTCGATCTTGGTTCCGGGCAATGGGCTGTGATGGGCCTGGTCACCTTCGTGGCCAAGGCCGGCCTGGGAGAGTGCCTGCGCCGGGTCGACACGCAGATGCTCACCGACGTCAACACCATGCTGTTCAAGATCCTGGCCACGCCCGAACGCTGAAGTGACGGTCGCCAGTCCTCTGTCCGGGACGACGTCACCTTCTCGCGATGCACGTGTGGCGAGACAACGACGCCCGGGCTGGGAATCCAGCTCGGGCGTCGTCGATTGTCAGGAGGCGGACCGCCGCGTCGCGCAGGGGGACGCGGCCGTGTATCACGCGTACAGCATTATCCCGATCGCGAGACCGATCACCGTCCCGGCGATCGCCACGATTGTCGCCGCCTTCCCCCGGCTGCTTCGCCTGCTCCAGGCCACCGCGCCGCAGACGATGCCGGCCACTCCGGCGACCGGGAACAGCACACCGACCGCGCCCAGGACGAATCCCAGGATCCACAGCGTGCGGACACCAGAGGTTTCACCAGCCGGGCCGGGGCCGTGCGGGTACGGCGGGCGGCCGAACTGCGCCTGCGTCTGTCCGTTTTCCGGATACGGCAGATAACCGCTCTGGTCAGCCGATGGCTGCGGGTACGCACCCTGCGGGGCAGCCTGGCCAGTGGCATTGTGCCCGGCCCGTGGCGTGGGGTTCCGACCGGCCTCCGGCATTGGCGGCGCGTAGGGGCTGTCGCCTGTGACCTGGGGATTCCCGGTGTTGTGGACCGTTGTCGGCCTCGTCATCACGACTCCGTTCTCTCCACGGTTTCTGCTGGCGTCGGGCCGGTGCGGCCGGACCTGAAACAGCTCCTACCCGGTTTACCGCCGGACTCACCCACGACATCGCATTCGGAAGGACACCGCCGAGAGCAGCCGGATCTCCCTGGGTGCGCCGCGGGTGCGGGCGGAGCGCGACGGTCGGATGTCGTCACGCCTGCCGCATGGCCCGCGGCCCTGGCGTGGACGACCCGGCATGCCGTGATCGTGCCGCTCGGCCACGTTCGGCGCAGGGCCTGTTCTGACACCATGAGGGCCGGTGTTCCCGCCGCAGCCTGGCACCCTTCGAGAAGGAGGCGACCGAATGGTCAACCCGTCGCGCCCCGTACGTGTCGTTCAGTGGTGCACCGGTCGTATCGGCCAGATCTCCATTCGTCATTTCGCGGCCAACTCCGCGTTCGAGCTGGTCGGTGTCTACACGACTTCCGCGGCAAAGGACGGTGCGGACGCGGGCGATCTCGCCGGGATCGCCCCGCTCGGCGTCACAGCGACCACGGACAAGGGGGAGCTCCTCGCCATCGACGCCGACTGCGTGCACTACGCGCCGTTACGGCCCGACCTTGACGACCTCGAGGCCCTCCTGCGTTCCGGGAAGAATGTCGTCACACCGCTGGGCTTCACGTTCCCGCGGCCGGACGACGAGCAGACGATCCGGCTACAGGCGGCCTGCCGGGCGGGCGGGACCAGCTTCCACGCCGGTGGCATCCACCCGGGTTTCGTCGGTGACATCTTCGCGCTCGTCGGTTCCCGGCTGCACAGCCGCCTCGACCAGGTGGTCGTGACCGAGGTGGTCGACTTCAGCGGCGCGCCGGCGAGCGAGATGCTCACAGCCTTCGGGTTCGGGCGGGACCCGGACGAGGCCCATCGGACGCACCGGCTCGCCCTGGACGCGTACAGCCAGTCCATCGGCCTGCTGGCCGCAGGCCTCGGCCTTACGGTCGACCGGTACGAGTGTGGCCTCACGGTTGCCGTCAGCGACGAGGACCTCGTCGTCGCCTCGGGGGTCATCCCGACCGGCAAGGTGGCGGGAATGTGCCGGCGCTGGGAAGCGGTCGTCGACGGGCGTTCCGCGATCGTCTTCCAATCGAAGTGGAAGATGGCGGACGATCTCACTCCGGAGATCGTGAACGGCGCGAGTCGGTACATCGTCGAGTTCTTCGGCGAGCCGGCCACCACGTTCACGATCGAAGCGAATCCGTCCGGCGGCTCGGCCCATCCCGGCCAGACCTGGACCGCGATGTCAGTTGTCAACATGATCCACGACGTCGTCGCGGCCCCACCCGGCATTCGGACGCACCTTGACCTTCCGCTGGGAAGATCGCGCGGCCTGTTCCACTGACAGCTGCCCACCCTGGCGACGAGCCCCGTTCCGGGGCCGTCGCCAGGCGACGGGGGCGTGTCCGGCATCCGGTCAGGCCGACCGGATGCCGGACACGGCACACGACGATCAGACCGTGAACATCAGTGCACGACGACGGGGGTTCCGTCGCTGCTGTCGCCGCGCCGGACCAGGAGGGCCAGCCCCGCCGCGACGAGCGTCGCGATGCCGGCGACGACGAGGGAGACGTGCAGGCCGGTCATGAAGGCCGCGTGGCTGCCCGCGGTCACGGCGGCCTGGACGGATTCCGACGCGCCGGTCACCTGGGGCGCTACTCCCTGGCTGATGAGCTGCTCCGAGTCGGTCAGCCGGTTCGCGACCTCGGCGGGGGTGCCGGCGCCGGTCAGCTTGTCGACCATGACCGATGCCACGCGGCTGCTGAGCACCGAGCCCAGGACGGCCGTCCCGACGACCCCGCCGAGCTGCAACGCCGTGGTCTGCAGGCCACCGGCGACCCCGGCGTCGTCGACCGGGGCGTTGCCGACGATCGCCTCCGCGCTGGCCGTGATGACCAGGCCCATCCCGATGCCGAGCATCAGCAGCGACGGCCACAGCGCGTTGAAGCTGGAGCCGGGCTCGAGCCCGGTCAACAGGAGCAGCGCCGTCCCGGACAGCACCAGGCCGATCACCATCGGCGGGCGGGGGCCGAACCGCTCGGTGGCGCTGCCTGCGATCGGTGACATGATCATCATCGCCAGGGTTAGCGGCAGAATGCGGACACCGGTCTCGATCGGCGAGGTGTCCCGGACGTTCTGCAGGAACAGCGTGACGAAGAACAGCACACCGAACAGCGCGAAGAAGTTGATGACGAGAACAGCGCTGCCCACCGAGATCGACCGGTTGCCGAAGAGCCGCATCGGCAGCAGGGGAGCGGCCACCCGGGTCTCGATCACCGTGAACAGCACCAGCACGGCCAGCCCGGCGAAGACGCAGGCGAGCGTCTTCGGGTCTGTCCAGCCCCAGGTTGACGCCTTGATCAGGCCGAACACGAGGCCGACCAGGCCGCCGGACAGGGTGATGATGCCGGGGATGTCGTGGCGCTGCCCGGTGCTCTCGCTGCGGGACTCACGCAGCACCGCCAGGCCCACGGCCAGCGCGATCGCGCCCATCGGCACGTTGATGTAGAAGACCGACTCCCAGCTCACGTGCTCGACCAGCAGGCCGCCGATGATCGGTCCGCCGGCGATCGAGATGGACGACGCGCCGCTCCAGATGCCGATCGCCCGGTTCAGCTCCTTGGGCGGGAACGCGCCGCGCAGGATGGCCAGCGTGTTCGGCATCAGCATGGCTCCGAACACGCCCTGGAGCGCCCGAAGCGCGATGATCCCGACGATGTTGCCGACCAGGCCGATGGCCAGTGAGGTGAGCCCGAATCCGACCACGCCGATCAGGAAGATCAGCTTGCGGCCGTACCGGTCGCCGAGCTTGCCGCCGAAGACCAGCAGGGCGGCCAGGGCGAGGAGATAGGAGTTCGTGATCCACTGCAGGTCGGTCAGTGAGGCGCCGAGATCCTCGGCGATGCGCGGGTTCGCGATCGAGACGACCGTCCCGTCCAGACCGACCATGATCACACCGAGGGCGACGCTCGTCAGCGTCCACCAGGGATTACCCCGCCGGCCGCCGGTGCCCTCCGCTGGCGCGGACCGCGTCCGCTGATCGTCGGCGATGACGGGCTGTGACATTGCGGAAATCCTTTCGCCGGACAAGCGGGCGGTCGTGACGATTGGTATAAACGGAGGAGATCTTCCGGATAACCTTAGCAGGTTAAGTGGAGAGATACCTCCGTATATAAAGGTAGGCTCGTCACATGGACAGTGCGCGACGCGGCGGAAACCGTGTGGCGACGGCTGGGCGAGCCGGGAAGGTAGTCCCCGCACTGCGGGTCGACGCGGAGCGTAACCGCGAACGCATTCTGCAGGCTGCCGAAGAAGTCTTCGCGGAACGCGGTATCGACGTCGGTCTGGAGGAGATCGCCCGCCGGGCCGGGGTCGGGATCGCCACGCTCTACCGCCGCTTCCCGACCCGCGCCGACCTGCTCGAGGCGAGCTTCGAAGGAAAGATCCGCGAGTACCTGGTGGCCGTGGGCCGGGCGCTGGAAAGCCCGAGCGCGTGGGCGGGTTTCCGGCAGCTCGTCGAGTACCTGTGCGGCGCTCAGGCGTCCAACGCGGGCCTGCGCGATCTGATCACCCTGCGGTTCCCGTCGTCCAGCGTGGTCGAGGAACTCAAGGCGCAGGCACACGCCGGCCTGGAGGAGCTCATCGCGCGGGCCCAGCGGGAGGGCTCGCTACGGCCCGATTTCGTCGCCGCCGACATCGGCATCCTGCTGCTCGCGAACGCCGGCCTGGTCACCGCGACCCATGACGCGGCGCCCGACGCGTGGCGCCGCTTCACCGCCTACCTGCTCGACGCCTTCCGGGCCGAGGGCACGGCGCGAACCGATCCCGTACCGGTTGCACCCACCCCGGATCAGATCGAGCGCTCCGTGCAGAGCATGGCCACGACCGTCCGGCGCGGCTAGGGCCTGTTCTGAGTCCGGATCACAATCGGGGTGTTCGTCCTTCGTCCGGGTGCTTCGGCTGGTAGCACGGTTGTATGACGCGTGGTGATCTGACCGATGGTGAATGGGAGTTGATCGAGCCGCACCTCCCGCTGGGGGCGTCCGGACCGATCCCTGACCTGCGCAGCTACTTCAACGCGGTGATGTGGAGGTTCCGTACCGGCAGCCCCTGGCGGGACGTGCCGAACAGCTACGGCTCCTGGTCGACGATCTACGACCGGTTCCGCCTGTGGGCGCGTGACGGGGTCTTCCAGACCCTCATGGACGCGATGATCACCGAGGCGGCGGCGCGTGACGATGTCGATCTCAGCCTGGTCAGCGTGGACTCCACCGTCGCCCGCGCGCATCACCACGCGGCGGGCATGGTGGTCGACCCGGATCTCCTGGAGGACATGGAGAAGGCC
>NZ_MAXA01000219.1 GCF_001854695.1 Parafrankia soli | reverse complement strand
CGGCGGTACGCCGCATGGCTCGCCGGTGAGGGACCGGACAAGCTGCCCGGGGGCCGGCGCGTGGGGATGGTCTCCCGCTCCTGGGTGCTCGACCACCTGCCCGACCTCGCCGGCCATCAGCTGGCGTGCTGGTGCCCGCTGGACGAGCCGTGTCACGCCGACGTACTCGCTCGCCTCGCCACCGAGAGTGCCGGGGCCTGACAGTCCCGGTGTGGCTGGGTGTCGGCCGCACCCCTGACCACGCTGACCGCGAAGAGGAACCCGGTCACAGCCGGCTACCCCACAGCGGGACGCAGATCGGACAGCACCCCGACCTCGATTTCGAGCATCCGGAGCCTGTCCTCGGGAAGCAGCGCGAGGATCGCCTCCACCTGCACCCGCAGGCCGGGATCGGACGTCCACCTCACCGCCGGAGGCTGGCCGGCCGTCGCTGTCGCCCGGCCTCCACGGCTTGCCGGCCGGGCCGCATACCTCGCCGTCCCTCGGTCCCGCACGAACCGCTCAGCCCGATCGTCATCGAACCTTGGAGGATCTTCGACATGAACTGATCATCCGTCAGGCCACCGCGCGCCTCGCGCCCCACCAGGTCCCAGGGGGTCACTTCTCAGGAAACTGCGACACAGGCCCTCGGCGTCATCCACGGTGGCTTCGTGGCCCGCCCGCACACACCACGCACCGTGGGGTTTCCTGCACGACGTGTACGGGGCGCTCGCGGCCGCGCTCGAACCGTCGATCTCCAGGGAGAGCGTGTGATCAAGATCGTGTCCCTCATGAGCCGCAGGCCAGGCCTCACGATGGACGAGTTCATCGCCTACTACGAGGAGAAACACGTTCCCCTGGTGAGCAGGCTGCTGCCCTTCTATTCCGACTACCGGCGCAACTTCGCGGTGGAGGGCACCGAACACCGGACCGGTCACATGGCCCCGGGTCGCGCCACGGAGCGGCTGTTCGACGTCATGACCGAGCTGACCTACGAGAGCGAGGAAATGTACCGGAAGACGGTCGACGCCCTCGCCGGCAAGGAGATCGGGCGGATCATTGCCGAGGACGAGGCCCGTTTCCTCGACCGCTCGTCCATACGCACCTACATCGTCAACGAACGCCGATAGCGACGTTTGGAGCACCCACCACATCCCCGCCGGATCGAGGTTYCCGGTCGTGGTGGGACTCCCCCAGCCAACGACGTCCCCCACAACCGAGAAATACCAGGTAACAGCACTTGCCACTTCTCATGATCCTCGGGACGGGCAGAGCTCCGCGTCACCCACTGAACGCCGGAAACCATTGGTACTACTGGTTTTCTCGCCTGTCTGCACGGAACGCATCCACCGCTGCGGTGAACTGGCCGTTCAATCCACGTTCTCCGTTGTGCTGACCTGCGAAGAGATACGTCGGGCATGAACGGAACCGCGCCAGTTTACCGTGGTGTAGCCGATCTTCCACCCACCCACTACCCAGCAGCGGAAGAGAGAGAGACAGCATCGCGGCCTCCATGCGGCGAGCGAGGTCGTCTCGCGATGCGGGTGGAGGTGGCCTCGGGGTGCTCGCGAGACGTGGCACCGCACGTCGGCGTCTGCGCCGGCCGATCGCGCACGGTCCCTACGATCAGCGTGGATGATCGTAGGGAGTGCCGTCGACCGTTCCCGGGGTGGCGTGCACGTCGACGAGGGTGGGCAGGCCGGCGGATGTTGGGACGACCTTGAAGATCATGATCGCGGTCGCGCCGGCCGGAGCCRCACCCGCGGTCCGATGACCGAACGTGACGACTCCGGGATGTTCGGCGGTGCCGACCATTAGGTTCAGCTGCCAGCGAGGTCGGGCGGTAGGCACCGAAGATGCTCCACGTGCTCTGGTACGCCGCCGAGAAAACGCAGGTTAATGCTATGGACGGGAGATCGCGAGTGTGGCTACAACGCCCGCGTGATCGGAAGGCCACAGCCCAGAGAGGGTCCGGTCGCGCAGTTTGTTGCCGATTACGGTCGCCCGAACCACCTGAATGTGTCCGGAATCTGAATCTTCGGGACGCATAGAATTGTACAGCACGTAGTCGATGCGCTCGTAAAGAGTTGACGGCACCGTATCAAGGTCTATCTGAGTGGCGGTGAAGCCGCCATCAGGGCCATGGATCGCCGTCCACGCGTCCGTATACCCGTCCTGAGCGAAAAGAGCGTACGGGCCAGCGGGGTCACTGGGAGGTGCGTTCAGATCACCGAGCAGGACCACCGGGTGTGCCGCGGTGGCGAGCTTGGTACGCAGCTCTTCCGCCTGGGTATTACGGATCTGCGGGCTGTCGGGGTCAAGATGGGTATTGGCGACTCGTACCGTCCGGCCCCGAGCCGTCACGTCGACCGCTGACCAGCCGCGTGGAATCGTGATCGGTCCCGCCGCGGTCGGGATGGTCAACCGAGCCATGTAATCATGCGACTCGGAGTGGCTGACTCGCCACCGGCCGGCGGTGCCGGTTCGCACAAGAATCGYATCGTGATCGGTCAAGCTCACCTGTCGGGTAGGACCGATCGGCGACTGGGCGGTGAAGTTGGTGTTCTTCGCGGCAACCTCGTAGTTCAGGCCCTGTTCCCTGAGCGCCTTGAGCAGGATCGGCAGGTAGTCGACAGTGGTGCGCAGCGGACCGCCGATCGGGCCCTCTTTCCACAGCGCGACCTCCTGCAGGCCGAGCACGTCGGGCCGTTGCCGGGCGAGCAGCCTGGCAATCGCCCGCGCCCGCGCAGGGAAGTCAGCCCACAGCACGTGCCGGTAGGCGATTCTGGTCTGGCGGATCATCTCCGCTAGATTTGGGGCGGCGATGATTGGGGAGAGGTCGGCGCCAAGATACAGGTTGTAGGTGTTGACCTTGAGGTGTTTCGCGGCTGGCCCATCGGCTGGACGGCCGTCGAAGCCGGCCATGGCCGTCCGGATGGGAGTCGTTTCAGCCAGCGCCGACACAATGAAGGAAAAACTAGCCAGCAGCACCACTACCAGTAGCATACTGAAGCGACGCGCCGTGACGCGAAGAAGAAACGAAAGCAGCTGGATCTGATTGTTCCGCATGAGATTCCGGTAGAAATTTCACAACCCGCCGGAGAAGGTGGTCGCGCTCTGCGCCGACGAGAAAAGCCAGATCCAGTCCCTCGACCGCTCCCTGCCGATGATGCCCGGCATGCCCGAACGGCGCACCCACGACTACCTGCGCCACGGCATCACCAGCCTGGTCACCGCCTTCGACATCGCCGACCGCACCGTCGTCGGCGAGCTCCACCGTCGCCACCGCGCCATCGAGTTCCGCCGCTTCCTGACCCTCATCGACAAAACCGTGCCGGCCGACCTCTATGTCCACCTGGTCTGCGACAACTACTCCACCCACAACACCGCCGAGATCAGGACCTGGCTGGGCCGTCACCCCCGCTTCCACGTCCACTTCACCCCGACCGGCTCCTCCTGGCTCAACCAGGTCGAACGCTGGTTCGGACTGCTCACCGACAAACGATGTCGAGATCACCGGTGATGTTGGGAGAACCCTGCAGACGGGCACCGACCCCACCGACGATCACATAGCTCGCCTGATGGTCGGCGAGGCGTCGCAGCAGACCGCGAAGATGGAACCCGGTCACGGCCGGCTACCCCACAGCGGGACGCAGATCGGACAGCACCCCGACCTCGGATTCGAGCATCCGGAGCCTGTCCTCGCCCTATCCGTGCCAGCCGCCTCCGACAGAACGCGACACCCACCGGGCGAGAACGAACGCCCCCTACCCGTCCATCGATGGCAGGCGCGGCGGCCCAGGACCGCCCCAACGCGGACTCGGCCGACGTGCATCAGCTCTCAGGCGCCGGAGCGGCCGGTGGCCTCCCAGCGCCGGAGCATGTCGGTGAGTTCCCGGCGCATGAAGTCGAAGAAGGCCAGGGACTCCGCCAGCCGTCGGCCGGCGACGCTGTCCGGCCCGGCGACCTCGATGCCCGCCCGGATCTGCTCCTCCCAGCGGGCCAGCGCCACGTCCCGGCTGCGCATGATGTTCAGCCACACGTCGGCGTCGACGCGAAACCGATCCTGCCGTTCACCGGCCGGCCGCTCGCGCACGATGATGCCTGCTCCGGTCAGCATCCGCACCGCGCCGGAGATCGACGCGAGGCTGACGCCGAGGCGTTCGGCGAGCTCCGCGGCGCTCAGGCTCTCCGCCTCGGACGCGTACAAGCAGACGAACACCAGGGCCGGCATCCGCGGCAGACCGGCCTCGCGCAGCACGCCGGCGAACCGCTCGGTGTAGCGGAGCACCGCCTTACCGTCGGGCTCGGCAGGCGTCTTCCTGGTCGGCACAGCAGGACTCCGTCCGCGCTAAGTTTTCAGAAATTTTCAAAAAATTTGATACAACCAGCAGGCAGTGGCCTCGGAACCGGTCACACCCGCCGTCACTCCGCCCGGCACTCCGCCCGGCACTCCGCCCGTCGCTCTCCGGCCGTCGCTCTCCGGCCGTCCGATGGAGGATCATCGCAGGTGAGTCGCTACCGACGAGACCTCGCAGCCGCACGCCGTCGGCTCGCCGCCCCACCCGCGCCGCTGCGCACCGTCTCGACACCGCAGGGCGCCGTGGAGTACCTCGATCTCGGCGAGGGAACACCGGTGCTGGTCGTGCACGGCAACAACGGCGGCTGAGACCAGGCGGCGGACTGGTCACGCCGGCGCCTCGGCCCCGGTCACCGCACGATCGCGGTGTCCCGGTACGGCTACCTGGGCTCCGAGCTGTCCCCGGGCGCCACCACCACCGGCCAGGCCGACGCGCTGGCCGCGCTGCTCGACGCCCTGAGCCTCGACCGGGCCCACGTCGTCTCGCTGTCCGCCGGTTCGATGGCCGCGGCGCGGCTGGCCCTCAGCCACCGGGATCGGGTCGAACGACTCGTGCTGGAGTCCCCGGTGCTGCCCGCGGCCAGGCCGCTACGGCTGCCCCCGACGTTCGTCCTGCGGGCGATGCTGCGCTCGGAGCGGCCGACCTGGCTGACCACCGTCCGCCCGTCACTGGTCGCCCGCGCCAGCGGCGTCGGCTGGACGAACCTGGACGCCGACGGCCAGGCCGAACTGGCCGAGATCATGACCACCCTGCTGCCGGTGCACCCCCGCCGCGCCGGCATGATCTTCGACAACGTCGTGACCGCACCCGAGATGCTCGCCGACCAGCTGCCCTGGGAGGAGATCAGCGTCCCGACGCTGGTCGTCACCGCCGAGGACTCCCCGCTCCCCCGGCCCGCCGCCGCGCGGGCTGTCGTCGACCGCCTGCCGCGCGGGAACCTGCTCGTCCTGCCGCGTGGCGGGCATCTCCTGCTGGGGAACATCGGGCCGCTGCGCGCGGCGCTCGCCGCCTTCCTGACGGACATCACGCCCAGGTGAGGAGGGATCACCCGGCGGATTCGGTCACGTCCGCGGCGGTGAGACGTCCGGCGATCTCGTCGGGCTGCCAGACGCCGTGGGCGCCGGGCAGCCCGGCCAGGTAGGCGGCGATCCGCGCCGGCGGCCAGCCGTTGCCCTCCCGCAACCCGGCCGCCAGCATGTCCAGGTAGGCCCCGGAAGGAGCGGTGAGAGCGACGTCGGCCAGCCCCCACGGGGCGGTGAACGTCAGCAACGGCACCGGACCCCAGTGGCCGACGAGCAGCACCGTCTCGTACCGGCCGGGCCCGAGAACAGCCCGGCCGGCGCCGAGCAGAGCGGTCAGGTCGAGGTCGCCGCCGGGTTCCCGGTGCATCTCCTGCGCCGCGATGTCGACGAACTGCTGGCGGCTGAGCAGGTACGCGCGGGCCGCGGCCAGACCGGGCACCGCCGGGTCGTAGAACGCCATCCCACCACCCCAGACCTCCGACTCCAGGGCGAAGTACACCGATCCCGGCAACAGGAGCGGCGCGGTGGCACGCGGCGGACGACGGTCACGGCAACCCGGGTAGACGTGGGTCGTACCCGGCATCGTTCCGCCCGCCAGGTAGTAGGCCAGCCGCGACGACCGCAGGTTCGACCCGTAACTGACGTACCAGACCAGTGGCGTGCCCGCCCGATCCACCGCCACCTCGGCCTCCTCGACCACCGCTCGCCGCCCGGCTGACCTCCACGCCCGTCCCATCCTGGACCGTCGACAGTTCTCACCCCCGTCTCACCCCCGGATCAACGCCCCTGCGGAGACGACGGCAGCCCAGGCTGGCGTTCCTCAGGTGGTGGTAACCCAGGCGGGTGACCCGCTGTACCGGGCTGGCCGGGTAGCGGACCTGGGTGTCGGCGCGGCACACGACGGTCCGGCTCCGACCACCGAGTCCCTGTCCGCCGCGCTCAGCACCGCTCTGACCCCCGAGACCCGCGCACGCGCGACAGCCCTGGCCTGCACGATTCGCAGCGACGGGGCGACCGTGGCCGCAGCGCTGCTGCTCGACGCGGTCAGCCGAGGAAGGCCTTCCGTGTCCGTGTGAACCCCCCGAAGCAGCCGGCAGGTCTCGCCGCGCGCCCGCCGGGCGTCGTGGACTACCGAGACCGCCACCGCGATACCCTGACGGGCATCAGCTCAGCCCACGCCGTGCGCTCGTGGAGGTCCCTCCTGACCGAGATGATGGCGCCCACGTGGATGCGTGCGGTCGCCGGCTCTCGGCCGCGCACACCGATCAGCGGCCGCGCTCGTCACACGCGCACGAACAAGGCACCTCGCCGGAGTCCGAGCTCGCCGGGGCCGGCGCTTGACCCGGCGACCTGGATCGCCGAGGTTGCCGAGGCACGCGGGCGCGCTGGCAGTGGTCCTGAGGGCCGGCAGGCGGAGTTGACCTGCTCTCTCGTGACGCCACGCCGCACCGCATGAGCGTCGTCGACCAGTGCCCGTGCGGCTCCCGCCGGGAGTACGCGGAGTGCTGCGAGCCTTTCCATCTCGGGAACCCGGCGCCGACCGCCGAGGCGCTCATGCGATCCCGCTACAGCGCCTTCGCCCGCGGCCTCGCGCCGTACCTGCTGCGCACCTGGCATCCCTCGACGCGCCCCAAGCGCCTGGACCTGGACGCCGGTATGACCTGGCGCGCCCTGCAGATCGTCGACACCGTGAACGGCGGCCCGGGCGACGACACCGGTGTCGTGGAATTCCGCGCGATCGCGCGCTCGGCGGACGGCGAGCGTCGCGTGCAGCACGAGCGCAGCACGTTCACGCGGATCGACGGCCGCTGGCTCTATGTGGATGCCGGGACGGGACCGCTGGTCCGCGACCGATGATCATGCGGCCGCCTCCAGCCCGGTTTTACAGCCTCGCCAGTGCTGCCCTCGAGCGACACTGGCAGAACAGGGTGCCGGTCCTTCGATGCTGCGGCTACGCGATCCTCGCACCCYCCCAGCAGGTCCGGACGGGGGACCGATGAGAAATGGCGGCGGCGCTGGTCTGATGACGGTCCGCCAGATGCCCGCGACCGCAGCAGGGAGAGCCACCCATGAGACCGCTCCGATACTCGATCAACATCACCCTCGACGGCTGCTGCGACCACCGGGTAGGGATGATCCCGGACGAAGAGTCGCATCGCTACTGGGCCACCAATCTGGAACGAGCCGATGCCCTTCTCTTCGGCCGGGTGACCTACAAGATGATGGAGGCGGCGTGGCGGCAGCCGGCGACGGGAACGTGGCCTGACTGGATGGCTGACTGGATGATCCCCTTCGCCCGAACAATCGACGGGGCAAAAAAGTACGTCGTGTCGGGCACCCTGGACCGGGTCGACTGGAACGCGGAGCTCGTACAGGGTGACCTGGGGAAAGCCGTTCAGCAGCTCAAGCAGGAGCCTGGCAGAGGCCTGTTCGTGGGAGGCGTGACCCTCCCGCTGGCCCTGGCGGATCTGGGGCTGATCGATGAGTACGAGTTTGTCGTGCAGCCCATCCTTGCGGGCCACGGGCCGACGTTGTTCGCCGGCCTGAGCGAGCGGCTCGAGCTGAAGCTCGTGGGGCGCCAGGAGTTCCGGTCGGGGGCAGTCGCCCTGCGGTACCAGCCAAGTCGAGTCTCGGCTTGAAGGTCGGCCGCCCCTGGACACACGGGCCTGGCAACTCCGCCACAACGCCGAGGTCGTTGACCGAAGCGGCACCGGATGTCCCAGCGCGGACCCGACCGACGTACGCCAGCCTCTTCAGGCGGCCGAACGATCGGCGCGGTAGGCATCGATGACCACGGTGAACTGGCCGTTCATTTGACGTTATCCGCTGTGCTGAGCTGCGAAGAGCCTGATCCGGCGTGAGCGGAAGTGCGCCAGTTTACCGTGGTGCAGTCGATCTTCCCATCGCCACGTAATCGATCTTCTACCCGCAGGCTGTCCCGCGACAGGACGAAGACGAGAAAAGCGGCACCGCCCGGCCCTCGACCCGAGCTCGCGATCGTACGCCCGACACCCCGTCGCGACCGACGATCACTACCCGTGATCGTCGCGACAGCCGCCGGGGACCGCCCTCGGGGCAGCGCGCATGTCGACGGGGCGAGCGATCCTGGACGCTCCGCTCCACCTCCGAGCGGAGCCAGTCCCCAGGTGGAGGGGCGAGAGCTGGGGCTAGTGATCTACCTCGCCGTCCTGGGATCAGTGAGCCCCTACTTAACATCTGGGTTAAGCTGTTGCAGTGTCGCGCTGGGAAGTGCTCTTGGTCGACGATGTCGCCGCATGGTTCGTTGACCTGACCAAGAATGACCCCCGCTCGGCCGACCTCGTTGAAGACGCGATCGATCGGCTTGCGGCTACAGGCCCGACGCTCGGTCGGCCGCTGGTGGACCGGATCAAGGGTTCGCGCCACCACAACATGAAGGAGCTGCGGCCGGCTTCGACGGGCCGGAGCGAGATCCGGATCCTGTTCGCGTTCGACCCGGTCCGCCGGGCGGTGCTGGTGGTAGCCGGGGACAAATCCGGCGACTGGCAGCGTTGGTACGAGACAGCCATACCCCAGGCCGACGAACGCTACGACCTCCATCTGGCCGAACTCGACGGGAGGGAATACCGGTGACAGCACTGCGATGGGAAGACGTCAAGCGCCAAGCCGAGCAGGCACGGACCGCTGCGGGCCACCTGCCCCGCAGCGACGCCGACCGCGAGGCAGGGCAGCGCCGCCTCGACGACGAGATCCACGCCTACCGGCTGGCCGAGGTGCGGCGCAGTCGTACCCTGACCCAACGTGAAGTCGCCGAGACGATGGGCGTCTCCGGCCCCCGCGTCTCGGATGTGGAACGGGGCAAGCTCGACGTGGTCTCCGTGTCAGTTCTGCGCGCCTACGTCGAGGCCCTCGGCGGGAAGCTGAAGGTCACCGCCGAGTTCGACGACTCGAGCTACATCGTCGCCTGACCGCCACCCGCCCGACGGGGCCCTGCCGCGAAGCCCGCGACAGGGCCCCGTTTGCTTGGCAGCACCAACCATGATCATGGTCCGCAAGAGGTCCGCTGGACGGTGTAAACCCGCATGACCCCGCTCAACGCCATGACCGCCAGGGATCACTGGTACTACTGGGTTTCTCGTCTGTCAGCACGGTAGGCATCGACGACCACGGTGAACTGGCCGTTCACGGTTACGTCGGCGAGGCCGCCCGCGACGGCGCCCACCCCGGGCAGGTCGACGTGCGCGCGGACGCACACGACGAAGCGGGCGCCTGGTTCGAGAGTGGCGGCGCCGTCACCCGGGTTACCCGCGCCGCAGTCGGCTCCCTGCGGGGCGAACCTGACCTCGGGCGCGCCGTCGATGCCCTGGTCGGTGAAGGCGAGCTGGGCGGCGAGCCGGGCGCGTTCGAGACCCGCGGTCTCGCTCTGCGAGGTCGCGAAGGCGCGCCCGGCCTCCCGGGCGGCCTGCGTCACGCCGAAGGCCGAGCGCTGGACGGCGAACACGGCCAGAAAGAGGTAGACGAACGGGATGAGGAGCACGATCGAGAGCCCGACAAACTCGATCATCGCCGAACCCTGATCGCGGTCGGCACGCCCCGCGGCGTGCGCCGGGCCCGCGGCGTGCGTACCGGCGGCGGTCGGTTCGGGCGTCACGGGGTCTCCTTGACCGCGTGGCCGGTCACCGTCACGGTGACGCCGTCGCCGAGTGGGACAAGGCTGAGCGGCACCACGACCGTGCAGGTCACCTGGACCAGGGGGATGTCACCAGGGCCGACCTCGTCCTGCCCCGTGCAGACGGTGTCCGCGCGGCCGGGGAGCGTCTCGGCGATGAGCCGCTGGGCGTAGGTTCCGCCCTCGCTCGCCGGTACCTCCAGGTTGGCGGCGTGGCGCGCGCCCTCGGCGGCGTCCGCGGCCAGGGTGTTGCGCACGTGCAGGACCAGCCCGACCTGGATGACGTCCAGGATGAGCATCAGCAGCAGCGTCCCGACCAGGACGAACTCGACGATCGCGGACCCACTGTCACCGTCACCGGTCACCCGATCCGCGGGGACGTTCGGGACGGCCGGCCCGCCCCAGCGCCACGGGAACCGTGGCGGCCACCTGCGCACAGCCGCGATCGTTCAGTCGCCGGCGATGCCGGTCACCTGTTCGATGGCCGAGGTGAACAGCGTCTGCAGGGCCGGCGTCGCCAGGGTGGCGATCGCGACCACCAGCGCGGCCGTCATGACGGTCACCATCACCCAGCCGGGCACGTCCCCGCGGTCGGCCCCGCGCAGGGCCAGCCGCTCCCGCCGCGCCGCCCAGCGCGACACCGCTCGTGCCGCGACCCAGCCGCCGTCCCGGGCCCTCGCTCCGAACTTTCTCATGGTCCCCTCCCTCATTTCGATCTGATGCCGCTCGATCTGATGCCGCAGGTCACTGCGCGATCACCGTGAAGCTGACGAGCGCCGGGTAGAAGGCGAAGATCACCGTCGTCGGCAGGATGA
The DNA here is from genome assembly GCF_001854695.1 of Parafrankia soli. Lineage (GTDB taxonomy): Bacteria > Actinomycetota > Actinomycetes > Frankiales > Frankiaceae > Parafrankia > Parafrankia soli. Next base: position 65,095 of record NZ_MAXA01000219.1, on the reverse strand, counting down.
GGAAGACCACCGGGATCATCATCGCGATCTCCTTGCGCCCGCCCGCCTCCAGCAGCTGACGCTTGCCCGCCTCGCGGACGTCCACCGCCTGCGCTCGCAGGACGTCCGCCAGAGGCGTGCCGCGCTCGATCGCGACGGCCATGCCGTCGACGAACCTGGCCAGCGGCGGCAGTGACGTGCGGGTGGCGATGCCCTCCAGGGCCTGCACGAGCGAGGCGCCCGCGTGCGCGTCGGCGAGCGCGAGCCGCAGCTCGGTTCCCAGCTCGCCGTGGGTCAGGCGGCTGACCCGCTCCAGCGCGCCGATCGCGGACTCCCCCGCGGTGACGGCGAGCGCCAGCAGCTCGGCGACGGTGGGGAACTCCATGAGCATGCGGTCCTCGCGCTCGCGGATCGCCCGGGTGAGCCACCAGTCCCGCGCCAGGATCCCGCCGGCGGCGCCGGCGACCACCAGCGCGATCCCGACAAGGGCGGGCGGCCCGACCCCGAACAGCGTGCGCATCGCCAGGACGAGGGCGCCGAGCAGGGCACCGGCGACCGCGCAGATCACCTGCTGCACCCGGAACTCCTCGACGGGGGTGCGCCCACCAGCCTGGACGAGCCGCCGGTTGAGGGCCACCCGGCCGCCGAGGAAACCGTCGAGGCGGCGGGCTGCGTCCTCGACAAACGGTCGGACCAGCGCCTCCACCGCTCCGAGCCCGAACCGCCCCGCCGTGCCTCCCGCCATGATGGGACGTCCGCCCGCCGGGCCGGAGGAATCCGACTCGGAGTGCCCGCCGCGCCGGGCGCCGTCCGCCAGCAGGCGCGACGGGACCGGCGTGTCGCGCAGGTACGGGTCGAGTCGGTCGGCCAGCCGCACCTTCCGCGCGGGTGGCGACCGGTAGATCACGATGACGAGACCGACGCCCAGGACGAGCCCGAGCAGCGCGCCCGCGGCCACCGTGCTCACCGAGCCGCCCCCGGCTCCCGGCCCACCCGTCCGTCCGAAGATCCACTCATGGCCGCAGCACCCGCCCCTCCTCGGGCAGGCGCCCGATCCGCTTCATGAGCACGTACGCCAGGACGGAGACCCCGGCGCCACCGAGGAGCACCAGCACCCCGGTGGGGCTGTCGTAGGCCTGGATGTTCTCGCCGCGACTGGCGAGCAGCAGCAGGACGATCCACGGCGCCGCCATCGCGAGGCGGGCGGCGTTGACCGTCCAGGCCTGGCGGGTCTCCAGCTCCGCGCGGGTGCGGGCGTCCTCGCGCAGGAAGGTCGACAGGGTGCGCAGCAGGCGACCGAGGTCGGTGCCGCCGACCTCTCGGGCCATCCGCAGCGACTCGATGATGCGGTCCGCGACGGGATCGGCGAGATCGTCGGCGAGCCGGTCGAGGCAGGTCGAGAACGAGCCGGTCGCGCGGTAGTCCTCGCCGAACCGGGTGAACGCCGGGCGCAGCGGCGCCGGCCCGCGGACGCCGACCGCGGCCAGCCCCTCGGGCAGCGACATGCCGGCGCGCACGGCGCTGGCGAGGTTGTCGACGACGTCCGGCCACAGCTCGCGCAGGTCGTGGATGCGGGCCCGGCGCCGGCGCAGCACGAGCTGGCGCGGCAGCACCGAGGCGAAGGCGGCGAAGGCCACGGCCAGCGAGAACGTGCCGGAGAAGACCAGGATGACCAGGCCGGCCACCAGTCCCAGGGCGGCGCTGATGAGGACGAACTGGTGCGCGGTGACACCGCGGATCCCGGCCTGGGCCAGTGTCTCGCGCAGGTTGCGGGCCCAGGAGGCCTCGGCGCGCGCGCCACCGGCCCGCGGACGCCCGCTCGCCACGATCAGGAAGAGGCCGAGGCCGAACAGCAGGCCGAGGAAGATGCCCATCAGCGCTCGACCGCGATCTGCGCGTACGCCCGCTCGTGCTCGCTGGGAGCGAGCAGCGCCGGCAGGTCGAAGCCGGCGCGCAGGTACCGCTCGGGATGGGGCGGGAACCCGTCGGCGCGCACGAGCATGTTGCCGCGGGTCCGGAAGATCTGGGCGACCTCCACCGTGTCGCCCTCGGCGCGGCCCGGCAGCGCGGCGATCTCGGTGACCCGCCGCCGGCCGTCCGCCTCCTTCGACAGGTGAACGACCAGGTCCACGCTGGAGGCGACGGTGGGGACCACGAAGGAGTGGGTGACGTTCTCGCCGGCCAGCAGCGGCAGGGTGCACAGCTTGGTCACCGCCTCGCGGGCGGAGTTGGCGTGCAGACTACACATTCCGGGCAGGCCGGAGTTGAGGGCGATGAGCAGGTCGAGCGCCTCCTCCTGGCGCACCTCGCCGACCAGGATCCGGTCCGGGCGCATCCGCAGCGCCTCCTTGATGAGCCGGYGCAGCCGGATCTCCCCGGTGCCCTCCAGGTTCGCCTGCCGGGTCTGCATGGCCACCCAGTCGGGCGCGCGCAGCCGGAGCTCGAAGACCTCCTCGACGCTGATCACCCGTTCCCGGGCGGGGATGGCGGAGCCGAGGCAGTTGAGCATGGTCGTCTTCCCGGCCTGAGTGCCGCCGGCGACGATGACGTTGAGGCCGGAGATGACCGACGCCTCCAGGAACATCGCGGCGTTCGGTGTGATCGTCCCCAGGGCGACGAGCTCGTCGAGGCTGCCGGCGGACAGAACGAACTTCCGGATGTTCACCGACCAGTGCACCCGGGTGACGTCCGGGATGACGACGTGCAGGCGGGAGCCATCGGGAAGCATGGCGTCGACGAACGGGGTGGAGAGGTCGACCCGGCGCCCGGACGACTTCAACATGCGTTCCACCAGGTCCTGCACCTGGTCCTGGGTGAGAATCGTGGTGGTCAGCTCGCTGCGCCCGTGCCGCGCGACGAACACCCGGCCCGGCTCGTTGATCCAGATCTCCTCCACGGCCGGATCGTCGAGATGGCGTTGAAGCGGCCCGAAACCGGCGACAGCGTCGTAAACCGAACGAGCGGTCGCATCCCGGTCGACGACGGGCGGGAGATCACTGGTGAGCGCACGTTCCTCGTAGTCGACGAGAACCGCGTCCACAAGTTGACGAATGAGGACGGGTTCCCGCTCCGGGTCGAGGGAACGCCGCCGGATCAGTTCACGGACCTCTCCTTCCACGTGAGAGGTCGCGTCCGGCCAGTTCCCGCGTGCTGCCGCCACGGAGAATCGCCGCTCCTCTTCCATATTCACGCGGCCAGCCCCCCACGCTTCGGACATCAGCTACGAAGCGTAGGAAGCGGGTCACTCGACATCAACCCTTCCAAGCAGGTACGCAAGCAACAACGTTCGCACAACCTCGGACGGCCGTCGGCGCCGGGTCGGACCACTACCAGCCACGCAGCGCGCGAGCTCCCACCACCCATCGAGGGGGTAACTACCCTCTGTAACCGATCTTCGGTGTCGCTCTCGGCGCTGGTGTCCGCTCCGCGGTGGCCCACCATCCCCTCCCGGCGGGTACCCGCGACCGCCGCGGCCCTGTCCCGATGAATGGATACGGAAATCAGATCGGCGCCGAAACGCCGACCGCGTGCGCCACCATCGATGCGCCGAAGCGGTAACCTGCCGGCGGTCAGAAACCCGTACGTCGCACCACCACACAGGAAACCGACAACGCGCGGTCCGCGCCGACCGGTGGAACTCCCCCACACCACCTTCCAGGTCGCCGACCGCCGCCGACGCCTGCCTCGGGGGTCATTCACGTGCCCGGTCAGCCAACGTCCCGCCCCACCGAATGCCCACCGGGCACAGCTGTTCCATCGTCACCACCCATACCGGCCGCGATGCCGGCCCCCCGACCGACGCCTTCCCGGGACCTGCGATGAACGCCGACCACGACGCGAACCCCGCCGATATGTTCGCAACCGCATGGGACGTCTTCCGGCGAATTGTCGACAACTGCCCGGTCGGGATATTCACCGCAGATGTCTCAGGCCGGCACGTCTTTGTGAACCGGCAGTGGTCCGTGCTGACCGGAGTTTCCCGGGACAAGGCGGTCGGGCGAGGCTGGGAACGAGCCGTGCATCCGGAGGACGTCCGGGCCGTCACCAGCCAGTGGCGCCAGCTGGTCACTGAGGGTGACGAGTTGACGGTTCAGATTCGGCTGCTCCGTCCGGACGGATCCGCCCGGACGGCGATACTGCGCGCTGCGGCCGTCGTCGGTGAGAACGGCCACCGCCGCTTCGCCGGAACCCTCACAGCCGTGCCGGACGGCAGCGCCTCCGCTCCCACGGGTATCCCCGCCGACGGTCTGGACGCGGTGGCGTTCGAACGGGGATCCGGGTCGGCGCTCGGCGAGCAGGGCTCCGCGGCGCCGGAGACCGCCGGGATCGACTCGCCGATCGGTGACGACCTCGACGACCTCGGCAGTCTGTGCTCGGAAACCATCGAGCTGCTACGTGACGAACTCGAGCGCTTCGACGTGGTCACCGACGATCTCTGGTACCCATCCGACGGCGTCAGCGACCACGACAGACCGGGCTGGGCGGTGCCCGCACCCCGCCGCCCGCTGTCCGCCGAGTTCGATCCGCCGTTCGTGGACCCGCCGTTCGATCGGCCCTTCCCGGAGCCACCGTTCAAGGACCCGTTCAAAGAGCCGCCGTTCGCGGAGCCGCCGTTCACCGGGCAGCTGCCCGGCCCGGCGCGGGCCCGGTCGACCGGGCCGGGCTCCACCGGTCCGGTGGTGAACGGCGGACGGGACGGCGCCGACCCCGCGGGTGCCGACCCCTCTCGTGCTGACTCGGCCGGCGCTGACGGACAGGGCTTTCCCTCGTACGTTCCCCGTTCGGGGTCGGCCCGGGGCGGCGCCCTGCCGCCCGGAGCCGAATGGCGGGCGGCGGTCAGCCCGCATGGAGCACTGCCGGGGCCACCACCTCCGGTGCCGGGCCGCGCGCCGGAGGCTGGCGGCCGGCCGCCGGGGGCCTTCTGGCGCCCGGTACTCCCGCAGCGGTCGGAGCCCCTGATCACGGGGCCACCCGGAGCCCACCATGCCAGCGGCGACGGTGCGTGCGGGTGCGTGCTCTCCGAGGTCCGGCGGCTCTCCGACGCCTGTCATGAGCGCGAGCGCTGGCTGACCACACTGCTGGCCGAGCTGCCTTCGGCAGTCCTCGTCGCGGACGCGGACGCCCAGGTGGTGGCCGTGAACCAGGCGTACTGCGACCTGTTCGAACTGGCCGAGTCGCCGGTGGACCTGGTCGGCACGGACTGCCGGACGCAGATGCGCCCGATACCGGGCCTGGTGGAGGACCCCGCGGGCTTCGCCAGCCGGCTGGACACCCTCCTGCGTCGGCGCCGTACGACCCGCCGCGAGGCCGTCATGTTCGCCGACGGCAGGGTGTTCGAACGCAGCCACATCCCGCTCGCGGGACCGAACGGCTACCACGGCCACCTGTGGCTGTACGTCGACGTGACCGATCGGCGCATCGTCGAGGCCGAGATCGAGGGTCTCATCTCGGGGCTCTGACCAGCCGCCAACTGACGGGACGAGTGGGCTCGGGCGTCGGGGCCCACTCGTCCGGTGCGTCGGTGCGAACGGCGCCTCAGGCCAGGCCGCTGTGGTGCCGGGCCTGAAGGTCACGCGCCTGACCGACCCAGTCGTCGGTGACGATCCGATCGCCGAACCCGTCCAGCTTCTTCGCCAGCCGGTCGACGTCGGTGTCGCCCATCGTGGCCAGCTGGCGGAACGTCGTGATGCCCAGGACCCGCAGCCGCGACTCGGTCACCGGCCCGACCCCGACGATCTCCTTGAGGTTGTCGGTGGACAGCACGGGCTCGGCCGGGCCTCCCCACGACGCCCCGGAGAGGTGGAACCGGCCCGCCGACTCGGGACCCGCGTTCCATCCGCCGGCGAGCGTGCCCACCGCCGGGCGCCCGGTGACGCCCGCGGAGGCCGCGGCGCCGACCAGCGCCGCGCCGATCAGTTCGAGGTCGTCGTCACGGGACCCCGGGATGACATGGACGAGCGGGCCGGCCTCGAAGGCTCCGGGCCCCGTGGAGGTCAGGTGCTCCGCCTCGATCGACTCCCTGGCCCAGGTGAGCTCGACCGAGGATGATGCCGGCTCCTCCTCGGTCGGCTCCACCTCAACCGGCTCGACCTCGACCGGCTCCTGCTCGGTCAGTTCCTGCTCGGCCGGCGCCTCGTGCACCGCGTAGACCTCCTTCGGCTCGTCCGCGACCTGGTCCGTCTCGCTCTCGGCCTGAACGGGCTCGACCGTTGCGATGGCCTCGGGCTCATCAACGGATACCGGGGGGAGCGATGCCGCCGGCCGAGTCTCCTCGGCCTCGGCGATCCGGGCGAGGAGCTTGATCCGCTCTGCCGCCCACTCGGCCTGGTGCCGGTCGAGGCGGGTGCTCATCGTCGCGACCTGCCGCTGCGCCGCCTCCGCGTCGGTGCGGACCATGGCGAGCCGGGAGGAGAACCGGGCCGCGCGCGACTCCGCCTCCTCCAGTTGCTCACGCAGCCTGACCGTCTCCCGGGCAAGGTCGGCGACAGTTGTGACATCACCGTGGTCGGCGAGTGCGGCTGCGTCCGGGGTGACGGGGGCGTCCTCCGGCTGGGCGACGCCGGCGGTGCCCGCGTCGACGGCCGGTGCCGCGTGCAGCGCCGCTTCGATCTCACCGATCCGCGCCTGCGCGATCGCGACCTGGTACTCGGCCGCCGCGACTCGCTGCTCGGACTCGATGGCCTGCTGTTCCGCGGCGGCGAGCCGGGCCGTCAGGCTCGCCTTCTCCGCGGCCCACCGCTCCTCCTGGTCACCCAGGCGCGCCATCAGGTCGGCGAGATCCGCTTGTTCGACCCTGGGCGCCAGCGGCGGCCAGGTGTCGTCGTCGAGAGGCTGCCCGAACCCGGCATTCGTCTCGGTCACAGGGTCGGCTGCAACGAGGTCGGGGTGGCGCGCGCCCCGGTCGCTGTCGACGCCGGGATCACGCGCGGGCGCGCCGCCGGATCGACCGGGGGTGGAGGCCGAGGTGGCGCCCCCTCCTGCCGACTCGCCCCGAGCGGCCCGCGCCCTGGCCGCCCTGGCCGCACGGGCCTGCGCGGCCTGCTGGCGCCGAACCGGCGCGGCGAGGAAGACCCAGGCGAGCGCCGCACCGACGATCATCGCCAGCAGCACGAACACCAGAATCTGCCCAGCGAGATAGAGCACGGTTCACCAGCCTCCTACGTCACGCCACAGATGCACCGAGATCAAGGAACGCACGACGGAACGCCCACGTCGACCCCGGGGAAGCCGCGGAACACGCGACGGACCAGCCGAAACCGGACCATGCACACGCTCCGCAAGACGAGCTATTGGGTGAGCAACCAGCTCAGCAACAACACTATTCGGTGCGTTGATCGATGCCCGCCGCGGGGAGTCATGAGCAACGCGAGGACGACAAGTCACCTCAGACCCGCCGCCTCGTCACCCACTTATGACAACGTCCGACCAACAGATCTCGTCAACTCATCTCCTCTACATCAATCCAACGACAAACATCGCCTCTTGGTTGTTGCCCGATTGTCATCACACCGACTCCGGCTCGTCCCGCAACGACGTCCTGCGTGGGTGTTAGGCGTGAGTGTTGGGTGTACGCGGGCCCGCGGGCCCGGTCAGAGCAGGTCCGGCAGCTCCTGCGTCGCGAACCAGAGGAGCTCGAACCCCTCCGCGCCGTCGACGACGAAGGCCGCGTCGTCGCTGCCGAGGTCGGCCTCCAGCACGGCCGCGACGGCGGCCCGCACCGCGGCCTGGGCCTCGGCGTCCGACGGGTCGTCGGAGTGAACGGCCCGGACGGCGGCCAGCGGCACCGACTCGAGGACCTCGACCGCGCCTCGATCCAGGTCGTCGCGAACGCGCACCAGCCGCTCGTCGACGTCCGCGGCGAAGACGAAACGCCGCGGCGGCGACTCGGGGTCGGCGTCGAGCAGCCGCAGGCTCGCCCGGGCCGCGTCCTGCAGCGCCGCGAACTCCATCTCCTCGACGTCGGACTGGCTGTACCACTCCCGCACGGCGGGAGTGACCGCGAACGCCATGCCGGGTGGCACCTTCCGCTCGTGCAGCACCGCGCGGGCGGCCGTCAGCGTTGAGGGAAGGTAGACACGCATGTGCCCAGTGTGGCAACCCGCTGTCAGCCGACCAGACCGAGGTCCGCCTTCTGATCCGCGGCGGTGGTCGCCGCCGCGCGGCCAAGTGCCTCCCGGCCACCGGCGCGACGTCCCGGACCGCTCGCGGTGGCACCGGAGTCACCCGGGCCAGCCGTTGTTCCCGCCGTCGCTGTTCCCGCCGCCCGCGTGGCGCGGATGGGACGGGTGGGGCGCGTGTCGGCGCCGAGCGCGGTTCGGAGGGCGGCGGCCGAGGTTCGCAGCGAGGTCTCGAACACCTCCGCGCGGCGTGTCAGGTCCATGACGTTCCCGCCGATCACTTCTAGATCCTCCGGACCCGGGCACAGCGCTGTCACCCGGGTGCCGGCAGCCTCCAGCAGCTCGATCTCGCGGGCCAGCCGTCGCGTCGCGGCCCGGCGCATCTGCCGCTCCACCCGGGCGATGGCGCCACGCGGGCGGTCACTGTCGAAGGAGCAGGCCGGCGCGAGCACGAGCACCTCGTCCAGTTCCTCCTCGACCAGCAGGTCCAGGGACGCCGGTGATCTGGTGCCGCCGTCCACGAAGCGCCGGCCGGCGATCTTGACCGGCGCGTACCAGCCGGGGATGGCGCACGAGGCCATCACCGAGTCGGGCAGGGTCGCCCGCGGCGCGTCCGGGGAGCCGAAGAGCACCCTGCCGCCCGAGTCGAAGTCCATCGCGACGACGCGCAGCCGGGGGGACCGCGGCCAGCCGTTCGCCGCCAACGAGACGGGCTGACGTCCCCGGCCCGCGCCGGGGGGCACCGCGGCCGAGCGCTTGGCGGCCAGCGCGTCCAGCGGATGCTCGATCCGGGCGGCCGTCTCGGTCACGAGATCACCGATCGCGGCGATCTGGCCACGGCCCTGCGGGAGCAGCGCCGCCAGCGCGACCATCGGCGTCGCTTGGCGGGGATGCAGAGCGGTCGTGGTCAGCAGCCGCGGCGAGCCCATCCGCATCCGCGGCCTGGGCGGCAGGGACGCTCCGAGATCGCGGTAGTCCAGCACGGGGTAGCCCGGCTCGAAGATCCCACGCTCGGAATTGACCATCACGTCCGCGCCGACCCCCAGGCCGAGCAGCGCCGCGATGACCGATCCGGCGGATGTCCCGAGTACCAGGTCGTGATCCCGGACGTCGATGGCCTGTTCGGACTCGACGGCCCACAGTGCGCCGATCATCCAGGCTGAGCCGAGCACTCCGCCGGCGCCAAGCACCAGCCCCCTGTGCGAAGCCCGCTTCCTCGGCATTGCGTCACCTCCCGACGCGGTGCACCCGGCCACGCACACGGGTCGTGGTGCGCGTACGACACCGATGTCGCCGCTCCCGCGCGCGGGCCGTCCGCGCCCCATCAGGTACAACCGGGCCGGCCCGGCAGTTGTGCCGGCCCGCAGCCCGCCCCGGCCCGCGTCGACGCGGGGTGCCGTGGCCGGCGCCGCGATGCCTACTCCGGCGGCTCGCTCTCCTCGGGGAAGCTGGTCTCGAGCACTCCCCAGGCCCGCAGCCGCTCGGCGAACTCCTGTGGCGTCGTGTCGTGCAGCAGGGCCAGGGCCCGGACGTCGCCGTCTCGGATCGACAGCACATGCCCGGCGTAGTCGTCGCGCTGGCGCTGAATCTGCGCGACCCATCTGCGTACCAGTGCGGACGAATCGGGCGGCGCCTCGGCGAGCTTCTCCAGATTCAGCACGGTACGGGGCCTGCGTTCCCGCGGCGGCAGCTGATCCTCATTTGGTAGGAGCGCTGACACCGGAACACCGTAGAAACCGGCGAGCTCCGACAACTGATGAACGCTGATCATTCTGTCGCCGCGCTCGTAGGAGCCGACCGCGGCGGTCTTCCACCGACCGCGCGACTTCTGTTCGACGCCCTGCAGCGACAACCCCTGCTGGATCCGGATTGCCCGCAGGCGACCACCCACGGCCTTCGCGTACTCCCGGCTCACCCGACACACCCCCAGCCGTCTCGAACGAGCATCGACGTGCCCCTGTCACCACGCTGAGCTGGGTGGCGACGTTACACGCACACACTAACTTAACGTCCCCGAAAGCGACGGTTCACCATCCGACAGGTCATTGATGCGGATCGCGGCGAGTCCGCCACTCAGGCTGGATACGATTTGCACGATTTGCAGCAGGTCGCTCACCGCTGGACGTGGTTCCCAACCCCCTTATCACCCAATGCCAGGGCTTCGCCACTACTCGCGGGGAACCGTTCGACAATTCGATGCCCCCGAATCGCTCCCCGTAACCGCAGCAGGCGCAGACCGCCGCCGCCGAGGGCCACCGAATGTCACAGCAGCCATAGCTGGACGGACGAAATCCCCCGGACTGGGCCAAATGTCACCTGAGAGATTCGTGATGCCAGTTAGGCACACTCCGGAGGAACGATTTCCGGAGACCGCCCACGGCCGGCGCGTCGGGGCGTGTCGGGACGACACGCGAGGAGCCGGGCGGGGCCGAGTGGGCCGGACCTGAGGCGCGCCGGGCTGGGGCGCACCGGCTTGGGGCACGCCAGGCTGGAGCGGTCAGCGCTGAGCGCGGCGCAGCGCGGAGCGCCGGCGCCGCCCCGAACCGGACACCCCCGCCAGGAGCGCGGCCAGATCCCGCACCGCAAGCCGGGCCGGCGATGCCGGGGCGATGTCGCGCAGGAGCTGACCGGACGCGGCTGCCGCGTCCAGGCCCGCCAGATCGTAGGGGACGAGCGCCACCGGCTCGCGGCCGGTGTGCCGGGCCATCGCCCGCGACACCTCACGACGCGGGTCACCGCCCACCACCGAGCCCCGCAGCTTGTTGACCACGATCAGCGGATCGACGTGCGGAACCACCTCCCGCAGCTCCGACAGCCCACGGACGAAGCGAACCAGCCCGACCGGCTCCGCGGACGCGACGGCGAGCACCGAGTCGGCCGCGCCGAGCACGGCCAGTGTGGCGCCGTTGCGCCGCGGCGCGGCCGTGTCGAACGACAGCTCCTCGTCCGTCTCCAGGCAGAAGCCGCAGTCGACGATCACGAACGACGCGAGCCGGCGCGACAGCGCCAGCACCGTCTCGATGGAGGCGGGACGCAGCTCCGGCCAGCGGGACGGCCGCGAGATACCCGGCAGCACCCGCAGACCGCCGCCGAGATCCCGACACAGCACCGCCAGGCGAGGGACATCCAGCAGGCCCTGGTTCGCCGAGCGCGCCGCTGCCGCGAGGCCCGGCGCCTCCTCGAGCAGCCCGACGTGCTGGCCGACCGAACCGCCGTACGAATCCGCGTCGATGAGCAGGGTCGGGGTGCCGAGAGCGGCGAGCTCGGCGGCCAGGCCCAGCGCGATCGTCGTGCGCCCCGGCGAGCCCACCGGCCCCCAGACCGCGAGCACCCGGCCCTCACCGGGCTCGCCGGGCTCGGTCTGGTCGGCCGCCGGCACCGCCGGGGCGAGTGGGTCGAAACCCATCAGCGGCTCGCTGAACGCCGCGGGCAGCGCGGGCGGACCGGCGAGGTCGGCCAGCGCGCGCGACGCCTCCACGACCGCACCCGCCACCGCCTCCGCGGTCGCGTCCGCCGGGATCACCGCGACGACGCCGAGCTGGCGCAGCCGGCGGTCGGCGTCCTCGTCCCCCGGCGCGATCAGGCCCACGACGGCCACACCGGACGCCGCCAGCCGCACCAGGGCATCCCTGTCGAGGCGGCGCAGATCGGCCGACAGCAGGGCGGCCCGGGCGGCCCCGGTCGTCGCGGCGGCAAGCAGATCGGGCAGGTCGACACACCGGCGGACGACCGTCACCCCGAGGTCGCGCCGGTCGAACGCCGAGACGAGGCCGGCCTCGACCACCGAGTCGGTGACGGCGGTCAGGATCGGCAGGCTCACCGACCGTACCCCGGAGCGGAGGACGGGCCGCCCGATCCGACCTCGCCGCGGGCGTCCCGCTCCAGCTTCACGACGTCGACCCGCTCGCTCTGCGACGCCGCCACCGCCCGGATGGCGTCATCCACCGGAACCCGCAGGGACAGCGACCGGTCGCCGCTGTTGAGCCTGTCCTGCGCGACGAACTCGACGTCGTGCAGCACCTGGATCTCGACGCCCGCGCCGGCCACGGCCTGCCCCTCCTGCGCGGGCTGCGCCGGGTCGCCGCCTGTCTCGGGCGGCGCGGCGGCTCCCGGCTGGTACACGAAGACGTCCACGTGATCGCCGGGGGACAGGTCGGGGACCCGCCCGGCCTTGACGATCACCGGGACGAGCCTGGTCGCGGCGGCGTCCTCGCCGGCGAAGTCGGCGCCGCTCAGGAGCTCGCCCGAGCTGACCGGACGGGCCAGGGTGGCGCCCAGGAGTTCGCTGCGACGGTCACCGGGGTAGTAGCGGTCCGACGTCGCGCCGTCCAGGTGGGCGGTGGCCGTGGTCAGGTCGCCGTCGACGACGATGTGGCCGGCCGGCAGGTCGGCGGCGGCGACCACCCACTGCCTGGTCCGGTCCGCGGTCGCGAACAGGCGCGCGCCGGCGACGACGGACACCAGCACCAGCAGGACGCCGATCAGCAGCCGCGAGTCGCGCCAGCGGCGGCGCCCGAGCCTGCGCGCCGGGGGTGACGGCGGCACCGGCGGGGTCGGCTCCGGTCGCGCCGGCGCGACGGTCAGCTCGGTCACCGGGCCCTCCTCACTCCTCGCCCGCGGCGATCTTCACCAACGGTCGTCCTCACCAACGGTCGTCCTCACCGGCGGCGGCATGTGCCGTGCCGGCGACGTCCTATGACGGCCACCGAAGAACACACCCCGGTCGCAGAGCGTACGTGGCCGACGATCCCGAACCCAGTCGAAACGGTGATACAGCATCAAGCCGTCACCGTCGCCGCGTTACGGCCTTTCCCCACATAGGACGCCTGGCTGGGCCCCGGCGATGCGCGGCGGCGGCGACGGGCATAAGGAGGTCGCCCGCCGGCCGCGCGCGTCTGGGCCTGGCGGCCGGTTACCGGTTGCCGGTCCCACCGATCGGTATCGCGAGCAGTTATCCACAAGCCGAGGCATTCGAACGCGATGCGAGGCGGGAAGTCTGATACACAGGTAAGACGCGCCGACCGTCACCGGAGAGGAGGCGTTGATGAACGACCGCTTCCTTCAGCTCAGCGACGTGGCAGAGATCCTCAACATCTCTGCCAGCCAGACGTACGCTCTCGTTCGCTCCGGTGAGCTGCCCGCCATCAAGATCGGCGGGCGGGGCCAGTGGCGGGTCGAGCGCAGCGAGCTCGAGGCCTACATCCAACGCGCGTACGAGCAGACCCGCGCCTTCGTGGCCGCCAACCCGATGAGCCGCAACGAGACCCTGCCCGAGGACTGACCCACCCCGAACACCCGCACCCGGGCCGGGCGTCTGGACGTCCAGCCGTCGGTCGCCGGGGTTTCAGCCGCGCCGGTCGCCGTGGGCTCAGCCGCGCCGGATGAACGCGAGGCCCTCGAGGGGCACCGTCCAGCCGGAGCGCACCTCGCCGCGGCGGGCGAACCCGCCCAGCGGATGTTCGGCGAGCTCGACGAAGTCCGCGCCGACGCGCAGCAGCGTCCCGGTCAGCTGCCCGCCGCCGAGCAGGGCGACCGCGCAGGCCGCCCGGTCGCGCACCAGGCCGCGCAGCACGTGGCGCAGGTCGAGCCGGGCCGCGAGACGGCCCTCGTGCCCAGGCTGCGCCGACACCGTCGGCAGGCCGCGCACCGCGAGCAGCGACGATCTCGGCACCAGCACCTCCGCCGGGCCGGACTCGGACAGCAGGAGCCAGTCGACCCCGAGCGCGGTGAGCCGCCCGGTGACGGCTGCGGGGCCGGCCGTCGGCCCGCCCCGCAGCAGGCATCTCACCTCGGCGCCCACCGCCGGTCGCAACCGGTCGAGCAGCCGGAGGTAACCGGCCTCCCGCCGCGTCCGGTCAGCGATCTCCGCTTCGAGCTCGGCCGCCTCGACGGCCTCCCACTGCAGCTCAAGATCGGCGAACAGGTCCTCCCAGCGCATCGCGGCGCCAACCTCCATTTCTACAGGTCAACCGTCACGACCCCGATCAGACGAAGCAGGACGGATTGACATACGCCTTTCGGCGGGTTACACAAGCAAACGTAACCAAACGGCCTCTGCCGTAGTTCGGCTCCCTGACCCCGAGCCAATCCGGAGGCCGGCATGGCTACCGATAGCAGCCATGCCGCCCATGGGCGATGTACCCCGACACAGCCGGTACATCGCCCATGGCCGGCACCGCTCCCATACCCGGACGGACGGTCACCAAAGATGATCTCAGGGGTGCGGCGGGACGCGGCCGCCAGGGTGGGCAGCGCCGTGCTCGCCCTCGGTGTCGCGGCGGTGCTGATCCTGCTGGGCCCGCGGCTGGCGGACCTGCCGTCGAGCCCCGGCGACATCCCCACGTGGTTCGCCGACGAGCCGGAGCTGGCGTTCGCCAACTGCCTCGGCATCATCGCCTGGATCTGCCTGCTGTGGCTGTGCGCCGGAGTGGTGCTCGGCGTCCTGGCCGCGCTGCCGGGCGCGGCCGGCCGGGTGTTCGCCGCGCTCGCCCGCCGGGTCCTGCCCAGCGCGGTGCGCCGGATCGTCGAAATCGGCCTCGGGGTGACCCTCGTGGCCGCGAGCGTCAGCCCCGTTCTCGGCGCCAGCCCGGCTTCGGCCGCCACCGGCCCGCCCGCCGCCACGGCGTCGGCGAGCGTGTCAGCGGACGCTTCGGCGGGCGCCCCGGCTATCGGGCCGACGGGCGGGCTGGCCGCGTCCCAGCGCGGCTGGCCCTACCTGGGCCACCCCGACGCGGCGTCCGGCGCCGGGCGTGGCCTGCCGGACGACGTCCAGGTCGTGCCGATGACCCCGGTCAGCGCGGCCGATCCACCCACCCGTGCGCAGCAGCCGCCGGATCCCGCCACGGCCGCCCCTGACCCCGGCGCCGCGCCCACGGACCGATCGGCCACGGCGACCGCGCGCGGATGGCCCTTCCTCGGCCATCCCGACCGGGCCGGGCACACCGATCAGCCGGGCCAGGCCGGCCAGCCGTCCAGCGCCAGCACGCCACGGCCCACAAACCCGACCCCAGGTGCACCGGCCCCCAGTGCGCCGAGCACCACCGCTCCGACGCCCGCCGCCGCAGCGCCCAGTGCTTCCGCGCCTTCCAGCAACGGCGGGGGTGATCCCCTCGTGCCCTCCGCGCCGCTCGGCACGGGCACGCCGGGCACGGCGCCCGGCGTATCCCCGGGCACTCCCCCGACGAATCCGGGCGCGACCGCGGAGGTCGTCGTGCTGCGCGGAGACAGCCTGTGGACGATCGTCGCCCGTCACCTCGGGCCTACCGCCACGACCGATCAGATCGCGGCCGAGTGGCCGCGCTGGTGGTCGGCGAACGCCGACGTGATCGGGCCCGACCCGGATCTTCTTCTTCCCGGCCAGCGGCTCCTGCCGCCACCCAGTCCCTGACCCCGGCTACAGCCACCTGCCCGGCCCAGGTCCCTCGGTGCCTGGGCGATGACGCCCCACCATCCCCCGAAAGGTCCGCCGTGACCGCGACGACCGCCCTGACCCTGCCCCGTCGCCGGCGTCCCCATGTCGCCACAACGCCCCGGTTGATGCCCGTGCGTCCCATCGACCCGCCCTACGACGACGAAACCGTCTCACCCGAGCAGACCGCGCCGGCCGGGCGAGCCCCGGGAACCGACCGGTCCGCGGGTGCCCGGTATTCACGAGTCGCGGCGCCGACCACCACGCCAAACGCCCCGTCGACCGCCATGGGCGCGCCGGTCAGGACGGTGTCCCGCGCCGAACGCGGCGCCGCCCGCCACCTTCTGCCGGACCAACGGACCCTCCCGTGGCCGCGGCCCGCCCGAACGACCCGCACGCCGGCGCGCCAGCCGGCGGACGGTGCTACCGCGGCGGACGGTGCCACCGCCGCCGCGGTGGCACCGCGGCTCGCGGCACGGGCACCGACGGGCCCGGGGACGTCACCGGACCCGCGCCGGACCGCGGCCGTCGTCGTACGAGTGATCGTCGAGGTGTTGTCCGGAGCCCGCCCGGCCGCGCATCTGGCCCCCTGGAGCACGGCCGCCCTGCAGAGCGACTTCCAGCGGACGGCCTCGTCCCTGGCCACCCGCCAGCCTTCTCAGGTGCGCAGCGTGCGGGTCAGCGAGCCGCTGCCCGGGGTCGCGGAGGTCAGCGCCGTGGTCAGCAGGGGCACCAGGGTGCGGGCGCTCGCGCTGCGGATGGAGCACGCGGCCGGCCGCTGGCAGGTGACGACCCTCCAGCTCGGCTGATTCTCCAGCTCGGCTGACCGGCCAGAGGCGGGGCGGAGAGCTCCGGGGACGCACCCGCCCCACCTCTGGCTTTCCGGTGGTTCCGTCAGTCGTTGCGGCGGGCCGGATCGCCGTGGCAGCGCTTGTACTTCCGCCCCGAGCCGCAGGGGCAGGGCGCGTTGCGTGCCGGGCGGGCCGTTCCGCCCTCGCCAGCGCCGCGGGACACGCCGCCGCCGGCCGAGCGCGGCCCACCACCGCCGGCACGGGACAGCTCGGACCCGTTGTCGACGGTCGTCACCGTGGACGAGCCGCCGTCGACGGACGGCGCCGTGTAACGCAGTCCGCCGGTCGGGCGGTGCGGTTCGAGGCCCTTGACGAAGACGGGCGGCGGGGACGCCGGCACCGGGGCCGGCGGAGGCTCGGGAGCGGTCCGCGCGGGCTGCGCCGGTGCGGGCGCGGCCGGGGTGACCGGCGGCACCGCGCCGACGGACACGGAGCCGCGCTCGGCCGGGGCGGCCGGCGTGGGCGTCGTGCCGGCCGGGGCCGCGGGCGCTCCTTCGGGCGCGGTGCCGCTCTGGTCGGTGTCCCGCCCCGCTACCTGCACCTCGACGTTGAACAGGAGGCGGACCGACTCCTCCTTGATGCCCTCCATCATCGTCTGGAACATGTCGAAGCCCTCGCGCTGGTACTCCACGACCGGGTCTCGCTGCCCCATCGCCCGCAGGCCGATGCCCTCCTGCAGGTAGTCCATCTCGTAGAGGTGCTCACGCCACTTGCGGTCGAGTACCGCGAGCACCACCCGGCGCTCCAGCTCACGCATGACGGCCTCGCCGTCCGGCTTGTCKCCGAGGTCGGCCTCACGCCGGTCGTAGGCGTCCTGCGCGTCCCCCTGAAGATCCTCGAGCAGAAGGTCGGAGGTCAGCCCCTCGCGGTCGTCGGTGCCCGGTGCGTCGACGCCGACCGGGTAGAGCAGGCCCAGGCCCGACCAGAGGGTTTCGAGGTCCCACTCCTCCGGGTACCCGTCGGCCGTCGCGCCGCGCACATAGCCCTCGACGGTGTCATCAACGAAGTGGCGAACCTGCTCGTGCAGGTCGGCGCCCTCCAGGACCTTGCGGCGCTCCTCGTAGATCACGGTGCGCTGCTTGTTCATGACTTCGTCGTACTTGAGGACGTTCTTGCGGATCTCGAAGTTCTGGCCCTCGACCTGGGTCTGCGCGGAACGGATCGCGCGAGTCACGATCTTGGACTCGATCGGGACGTCGTCCGGGATGTTGAGGCGGTCCATGATGCCCTCGACCGCCGCGGCGTTGAACAACCGCATGAGGTCGTCACCGAGGGAGAGGTAGAACCGGGACTCGCCGCGGTCGCCCTGACGGCCGGCACGGCCGCGCAGCTGGTTGTCGATCCGGCGGGACTCGTGCCGCTCGGTGCCGAGCACATAGAGGCCACCGGCGTTGACGACTTCCTCGTGCTCGGCCTTGACCGACGCACGGGCCTTCTCCAGCGCCTCGGGCCAGGCCGCCTCGTAGTCGTCCGGGGTGTCGATCGGAGACAGGCCGCGCTGGCGAAGCTCCGTCTGGGCGATGAACTCGGGGTTGCCGCCGAGCATGATGTCGGTGCCTCGGCCGGCCATGTTCGTCGCCACGGTGACCGCGCCGCGCCGGCCCGCCTCGCCGATGATCATCGCCTCGCGCTCGTGGTGTTTGGCGTTCAGCACCTCGTGCCGGACACCGCGCTTGGTGAGCTGCTTGGACAGGTACTCCGACTTCTCCACGCTGGTCGTGCCGACCAGGACGGGCTGACCGTTCTCGTGCCGCTCGGCGATGTCCTCCACGACCGCGTCGAACTTCGCGATCTCGGTCTTGTAGACGACGTCGGCCTGGTCCATGCGAGCCATCGGCTTGTTGGTCGGGATCGGCACCACGCCGAGGGCGTAGATCTGGTGGAACTCGGCGGCCTCCGTCATGGCCGTACCGGTCATTCCGGACAGCTTGTCGTAGAGCCGGAAGTAGTTCTGGAGAGTGATCGTCGCCAGGGTCTGGTTCTCCTGCTTGATCTCGACCTTCTCCTTGGCCTCGATCGCCTGGTGCATTCCCTCGCTGTAACGGCGGCCGTGCAGGACGCGACCGGTGAACTCGTCGACAATGAGGACCTCACCGTCGGTGACGATGTAGTCCTTGTCTCGCTTGTAGAGCTCCTTGGCCTTCAGCGCGTTGTTGAGGTAACCGACGAKGGGGGTGTTCACCGACTCGTACAGGTTCTCGATGCCGAGCTGGTCCTCGACCTTCTCCACGCCGACCTCGCTGATCGAGACCGTCCGCTTGCCCTCCTCGACCTCGTAGTCGACGTCCCGCTCGAGCAGGGGGGCGATCCGCGAGAACTCGGTGTACCAGCGGGTCGGGTTGTCGGCCGGGCCGCTGATGATCAGGGGCGTACGTGCCTCGTCGATGAGGATGGAGTCGACCTCGTCCACAACGGCGAAGTGATGGCCGCGCTGGACCAGTTCCTCGGCGCTCCAGGACATGTTGTCGCGCAGGTAGTCGAACCCGAACTCGTTGTTCGTGCCGTAGGTGATGTCGCACCGGTACTGCTGGCGGCGCACCGACGGCGGCATCTGGGGATGGATGACACCGACCGTGAGGCCGAGGAAGCGGTGGACACGGCCCATGTTCTCGGCGTCGCGCTGGGCCAGGTAGTCGTTCACCGTGACGATGTGGACGCCGTTGCCGCTCAGGGCGTTCAGGTAGGACGGCAGCGTGGAGACCAGGGTCTTGCCCTCACCGGTCTTCATCTCGGCGATGTTGCCCAGGTGCAGCGCCGCGCCACCCATGATCTGGACGTCGAAATGGCGCTGGCCGAGCGTGCGCCGCGCCGCCTCGCGCACCGTCGCGAACGCCTCGGGCAGCAACGAGTCGAGGGTTTCCTCTTCGCTGGCCAGGCGCTGGCGGAACTCGTCGGTCATCCCGCGCAGCTCGGCGTCGGTCAGACCGGTGAAGTCGTCCTCGATGAGGTTCACCTGCTCGGCGATCGCCTTGAGCTTGCGCAGAATCCGGCCCTCACCGGCACGCAAGATCTTGTCTAGAACCACGGCGAAACTCCTCCGGCAGGCATGTCGGCGAGGCTCACCGACAACCAAGATGCTAGCCCCTCGATCGCCACCCACGGCCCGTCCTCGGACCGGCGGCGGCGCGCCGGGATCGGGAGCCGCGCACCGCGCCCAGGTCGCCGCGGCGTCTCCCTCCCCCGCGAGTACACAACGACCGAGCGGCGGCGCCCGTGCCCGGCCTGGCAACGCGCGCCGTGGCCCGCCGGCCATCGTCGGAAACGTCTCGCGCCCACCACCGAATCGGGTGGCGACGGCGGACCGCGAGCACGCCGCCGCGGCCCGGGGTGCTGGCATCGTGGCGGTATGCGTTCCGACACCGGATCCGGTCCCGGCCCCGTCCCCGGCCCCTGGCTGCCCCCCGCGCGCCGGCCTGGGCCGGGCGCAGAGCGCGCCGTCCAGCGGATTCCGCTCGAGCCCGTCGAGATCACCGCGGGTGCGCTGCACCTACGTCCCTGGAAGGCCTCGGACGTCGACGCCGTGTGCGGGGCCTGTCAGGATCCCGAGATTCCGCGATGGACGCGGGTCCCCGTTCCCTACACGAGAGACCACGCGGAGGACTTCGTCTGCCGGCAGGCGCCGGAGGCGTGGGCGACGGCGACGGGCACGCCGCTGGCCGTCGTCGACGCCACCACCGAAGCGCTCCTGGCATCGGTGGCCCTGCAGGACCTGACCGACGAGGGGGACGCGGAGATCTCCTACTGGTGCGCCGCCGACGCCCGCGGCCAGGGCGTGGCCACCCGGGCGGCGGCGGCGCTGCTGCGTTGGGGGTTCGGCGCCCTTGGGCTGGAACGCGTCGAGTGGCGCGCGGCGGTCGGAAACCACGCCTCCCGCCGGGTGGCGGAGAAGCTCGGGTTCACCCTCGACGGCACGCTGCGCAGCGCGATCGTCCTGGGGGACGGCGTCCGCCACGACTGCTGGATCGGCACCCGGCTCGCCACGGACCCGCCCGTCTGACCGCCGCACTGCGGCTCGCCAACGGACCCGGCTGACCGCCGCCGCGCGGCTCGACGGACACCGACCGCGGGCCCGCCGGGCGCGAGGCCGTCAGGTGATCTCGAGCAACTTCTCCCGCACCGCGTACACCACCGCCTCCATCCGGGAGTGGAGCTGGAGCTTCTCCAGGATGTTCCGGATGTGGTTCTTCACCGTGTTCTCGCTGATGTAGAGCTGCTTGGCGATGTCCCGGTTGTTCAGCCCCTTGGCGACCAGGCGGAGGACCTCCATCTCCCGGTCGGTCAGCCGCGGTGTCGGGAGCTGCGGGCGGTCGTCCTTCGTCTTGATCATGGCCGCGAACTCGCTGAGCAGCTTGGAGGCCATGGACGGGCTGATGAGGCTCTGGCCGTTGTAGACCGCCCGAATGTCCGCGGCGACCTCGTCGATCGAGATCTCCTTGAGGAGGTAGCCCATGGCGCCGGCCTTGATGGCGTCAAAGAGGTCGGCTTCCTCGTCACTTATCGTGAGCATCACGATCTTCGCACTGGGCACCTTCTCCTTGATGGCGCTCGTGGCGTCGATCCCACCGCGCCTGGGCATGCGGACATCCATCAGGACGATGTCCGGCGCCATCTCGGCGGCCATCGTGACCGCCTCCGCCCCGTCGGCGGCCTCACCGACGACCTCGATGTCGACCTCCTGCGCCAGGACCATCTCCAGGCCGCGCCGGAACAGGGCATGATCGTCAACGATGAGCACCCGGATGGGATTCGCCTCCGATGGCGTACGCAGCGCCTCCTCGGAACGCTGCTCGTCCACCGTCATCTCCGACCTCCCCTGGAACCGCTCCCGCGGGGTTGTGCCCCCGGCGTCGCGACGCCGGGGGCACAACCCGTGGAACGTGCCGTGTGCACCGATGCCGGGAGTCCGACACCCAAGGCAAATGGTCCCACGCCGGCAGGGGGGATCGACCGTCACACGGCGGAAATGACCGCCGCCGTTCGTTCCCGGGCGCCGATCATGCTGTCTCCGGCCGCTCCCTCGAGCCGGATGACGCCGTAGTCGTAGCCGCATCGGCGGTACACGACGCTGGGCAGGCCGCTAGCGGCATCGAGGAAAAGGTAGAAGTCGTGCCCCACGAGCTCCATGTTCGACAGGGCGTCGTCGAGCGTCATGGGCGCGGCCTCGTGGGTCTTCTCGCGTACCACCATCGGCGAGTAGTCGGAATCGTCGCCGTCGCCATCGTCGGCCGTCGACCAGCTCGGCCGCTTCGCGCGGGTCTCGGATCCGACGGCGGCGAGGCCCGCCGCGCCGTCCTCGGCGCCCGGGACCGGCGGGCCGGCGGTGTCCGTCTCCGGCTGGCGGCCGGTCGGGACGGCGGGGATGTCCGGGACGGCACCCGCCCAGCCGGGAACCGGGTGGTTCGCACCCGCGTGGTTGGCGTGGTGGCGGACCCGCCGGTCCGAAGCGCGGCGCAGGCGCTCCGCCAGCTTGGCGGTAGCGCGGTCGAGCGCGGCGTAGGCGTCGGCCGCGGCGGCCTCCGCACGGATCACCGGGCCCCGCGAATACACGGTGAGCTCGACACGGTCGCAGGTGTCCGACAGCCGAGGGTTGTGTTCCTTGGAGAGTTCGACGTCGACCAGCATGACCTTGGAGTCGAGCCGCTCGAGCTTCGCGAGTTTGGCCTGGACATGCCTGCGGAACCGTTCCGGAACCGCGGTGTGCCTGCCCTTGACCACGATGTCCACGCGATCCACCTCCCGTTCACCTGGCCCGGCCGGCCGATCCGTGCGGGATCGACGCGACCGGCGAGTCGGTACCTCGGGCGGCCGTCGATGGCTGACCTCGGCGTGCCGAGGTCACCTCGTGTGCCGCCGTAGGTTGTCAACGTTCCTGGTGCAGTACCTGGTTGCAAATCAGCTGGTGCTGGTTTCTGGCGCTGCCGAATGGCTCCTTCCATGGGCGCGCCTCGCTGTCCGGTGACCACGGCATCGGCGGTGTTTCCACCGACCCGCCTCGCTCGGCTCCTTCCCCGCGCCGGTCGGGTCTATGCCGGAACGGCCCTACCAATATCGGGAGATTCCGGACCGGCATCCTGGGAGCGGCCGGCCGCGCCGTGAAGCCGGTCGGCACGTTCCGAAGGCCCCGCCTCGCGCGCTCCTCGACCGGGTCGGCAGCCCCGGGACGGCGGCCCGGGACGGGGGGCCGTGCGCCGCATCCGTCGCGTCGCGACGGTGGGCCGCACGCCGACCTCGTCCAGGACGACGGCACCGCGCCGAGCAGTGACGGTCATTGCCGGCATCAGCTTGTCGCCGTCGGCTCCGGGGGCGGAGCGCTCGCGCCCAGTGTCCCCCTTCCACCGCCCGGACGGCGGGCAATCCCGAAGGATGGCGCGTCGCGCCCGTGCTGGAGCGGTGTGGCGGCCACCGCCGCGCCGGCCGCCGGCGCCCAGCCGCCCGCGCGCAGCGCGCGCACCGCCTCCCGGACAGTCGCACCGGTGGTGACGATGTCGTCCACGACGACCGTGATCTCCCCGGGACGCGGCGAAGGCACGCCGGTGCGCAGCGCGAACGCCCCCGAACGGTTGCGTGACCGTGCCGCCGCCCCGAGGCCGGCCTGGTCGGCTCCGGACCGCGACACCCGTAGCGCCGCGCTAACCCGCGCCCGGAGCCCGCGGTGGGCGAGGGACCGGGCGGCGACCGCCGCGAGCCGGGCGACGTGGTCGACCCCTCGGCGCCGCCGCGCCGCGGCCGTCGTCGGGACCGGGACGAGAAGTACCGGTGGGGGCCGGCGACCGCCGGGCGCGGCCGCCACCAGCGCGGCCGCCACCGCCCGCGCGAGCGCCTGGCCCAGCACGGCAGCGAGGTCGACCCGCCCACGCTCCTTGTAGGAAAGCAGAAGGACCCGGGCGGCACCGGTGTACGAGGCCGCCGCGAAGGCTGGGGGCATCGCCGGCCGGAGCGCCGGCTGTAACGAGGGACCACGTGGCCGGCCGGGCCGCTGGGAGTGGCTGGCCGGATGGTGGCCTCGCCGCCCCGGGCTGGCCGTGGGACCCGGGGCGGCGAGAACTGGGGGACCCGCCAGGGCCGCCGCGCAACGCGCACAGGCGGCCTCGCCGAGCCGGCCGCAGCCCGCGCAGGCGCGCGGCAGCACGAGATCCGCGAGGATCGTCAGGGCCTCGGCGAGGTGGCGGAAGCGGGTCACCGGACGAGAATGACCGGTGATCGACCGGCTTCGCCATCGCCGGACCCGAGTTGTGGACAGACAGCACCGCACGCGGCGGCTGTGGACGACGCGGGCCGGACCCCGGCCAGACCGGCACCCGGCACCCGGCACGGGGCACGGGGCACGGGGCACGGGGCCATGAACTGCCTGCTGCGCCGCACCGGCCACGCCGGCATCAGCGGCACCCGGCGCACATCGACGACGCCCGGCGCATCCGGACCGGCCCGTCTGCCAGACCTGCGCGTCCGCCCGGCACGGCGGTGGCCCGTCGCCGGGCCGGCGGCGGGCGATCGCCCCGCGTCGACAGGGCGCCCGGTCGGGAGGTGTCCGTACTCGGTCTGCAACGATGCGGTCGCCAGGAACGTTGGTCGACACGGGACGGCAACTAGTACAGGGAGACCACGATGACGGACGGAGCCGGTCAGACCCCTCCCGGCACGCCCGGACCGGAACAGCCCGGCTCGTGGGGTGCGCCCTCCCCGGGCCCGCAGCACCCACCCCCCGGTTCGTGGGATCAGCCACCACCCGGCCCCGGAGGCGGCGCGCCCGCGCCCGGCGAATGGCCTGCGCCCGGCGGCTGGCAGGCCCCCGGCAGCGACCCCGCCGCGGCGCCGGTCCCCGGGCAGGGCGCTCCCCCCGGCTACATCCCGAACAGCCCGAACAGCGGGTACGGGCCGGGCGGGTACGGGCCGCACGGTGGCTACGGCCAGCAGCCCGGCCCGGCCCGGGGCTACGGCGCGTGGGGCCCGAACGGGTGGGGCGGTCCGCCGATCGCACCCAAGCCCGGTGTGATCCCGCTGCGCCCGCTGGCGGTCGGCGAGATCCTCGACGGGACCTTCGCGACGATCCGGTCGAACCCCGGCGCCACCCTCGGCCTCACCCTCGGCGCCACCGCCGTGGTCGAGACGATCAGCACGGTCGCCGCGATCGCCGCCGAGGAGATGTCCAATACGGCGGCAACGGTACTGACGCTGCTGCTCTTCGGCCTGAACGCGGCGCTCGGGATCTTCCTCTCCGGGGTGCTCGCGGTGGTGGTGAGCGAGGCGACACTCGGCGGGCGGATCACCGCGGGCGACGCCGTCCGCCGGGTCACCCCCCGGCTGGGCGGTCTGCTGATGCTGACCCTGGCGGTCACGCTGTTGAGCGCGCTCGGCCTGGTCGCGCTGATCGTGGGGGCGGTCGTGGTCGCCGTCTACCTGAGTCTGGCCACACCGGCCTACGTGCTCGAGGCGCAGTCGACCGGCGACGCGCTTCGGCGCTCGTGGCGGCTGGTCAAGGGATCGTGGTGGCGGACGCTCGGCGTTCTCCTCCTCTCCGCGGCGGTCGGCGGGGTCCTGATGTTGATCTTCGCGATCCCGACCAGCGTGATCCTCATGTCGTCCGAGCAGACGTTCGGCAGCCTGGTCGAGGGAGACCTGACCATGGCCGGGCACATCGTCAACGCGATCGGCAGCCTGCTCGCCACGACGGTCGCGACTCCGGTGATCTCCGGGGCCGTCGTCCTCCTCTACATCGATCGGCGCATCCGCCGCGAGGGGCTGGACGTCACCCTCACCGAGGCGGCCCGCCAGCGCGCGGCCACTCCGTGATCACCGGCCACCTGTCCGCCCCCTTCCTGCCCTCGTTCCTCCCCTCCCTCGTCGCTCCGGCCGTCGCCCCGGCGGCGGCCGGCGGCCCGCTCGGGGGGCCGGTGACACGCGAGGGGGCGCAGGACGAGGCTCGGCGCGAACTGTCCAAGAGCGTCTACCAGGACGCCCAGCCCGACTGGTTCACCCGGGCCATCACCTGGATCAACGACCGCCTCGCCGATCTGTGGAACTGGCTGACCCCGGACACCGATGCCGGCGTGGGCGGTTTCAACGGACTCGGTGTCCTCGCCGTGCTCCTCGTGCTCGTCGCGCTCGCCGTTGTGATCCGGCTGTGGCTGGGCCCCGTGCGGCGGACCGCGCGGGACCAGGTGGAGGAGACCGACCTGTCCAGTCCTCTCACCGCCGACCAGCTCCGCGTGCTGGCCCGGGACCAGGCCGGCCAGGGCGCGTACGCCGAGGCGGTGCGGTCCCGGCTGCGGGCGATCGTGCGGATGCTGGAGGAGCGTGGAGTGCTGGACCCGAGACCTGGACGCACCGCCGGCGAGCTCGTCGACGCCGTCCGCGCGGCCATCGACCGCGACAGCGATGCGATCGGTGCGCTGGTCGCGGCCGTCGAGGTGTTCAGCGAGATCTGGTACGGCGGTGGGCCGGCCACCGAGCGGGCCTACGAGGTTCTGGTGCGGGCGGACGAGCAGCTCACGGGCGTGCGACGCCGCCCGGGCCATGGCCGGTCCGACGACCGGTCCGACGACGGATCCCGCCCGGTCCCGGCATGACCGCTCCGCCGACTGACCGCCCGCGCCCGGCGACACCGGCCTCCGGGCCCTTCGGCACTCCAGCGGGACCGCGCCCGGGCGCAGGCGTGGGCCGAGGCGGGGGTGGCTCGACCCACGTCCGCAGCGGTCCCCGGCCGCCGGCCGTCCGGCGCGCGGTGCGGCTCGGCGCCGTCCTCGGCGCACTGGTGATCGCGTACGCGGTGATCACCGCTGTGGTCAGCCGCCCGGCCGGCCACGGCTACCTGGACATCACCTCCGCGGACGGATACGGCACCCGGGCGGTCGCGGAGATCCTGCGCGCCCGCGGGGTGACGGTGACGGCCGGCGAGCAGGTGCCGACGGCAGCCCCGGCACCCGGCCCCGCGGGGGCGTCCGCAGGGCGGACGGTGGTCGTCACCAACCCCGACCTGCTGTCCCAGGCCGAGCTCGACGCGCTGGTGACCAGCACCCGCGCCGGCTCGGACGTCGTTCTCGTCGCCCCGGATCCCAGCGTGGTGGTCGCGCTGGGCCTGCCGGTCACGACCGGGCAGCCGGGCGTAGGTGACTACGGTGACGAATCCCCCCCGGGGTGCACGCTCCCCGAGGCAGGCGCGGCCGGGTCGACCACGGTCGGCGACTCGGTGACGTTCGCCCGCACCAACGGCCAGGACAGCCAGGACAGCCAGAACGGCCAGGGCACCCCGGGCGGCCGGAGCGGCGCCACCCGCGTCGAGCTCTGCTACGGCGACCCCGGCGCGGCCCGGCTGGCGGTGCTCACCCCCACCCGGTCGGACGTCGGCAGCGGGCCGACCGGGCGCCTGGTGCTCCTGGGCGGCGGCGGCTTCCTCACCAACGAACGCCTAGACGAGACCGGGAACGCGGCGCTGGCCCTCGGGCTGCTCGCCCGCACCCCCCGGCTGGAGTGGGTGACCCCGGTCGTCGCGGCCGAGGACGCCGTGGGCACGAAAGGCCTGTCGGAGCTGCTCCCCGACGGTTTCTGGTTCGGCTCCCTGCAGCTCCTGCTCGTCCTGGTGTTCCTCGCCCTGTGGCAGGGACGGCGGCTCGGGCCACCGATCGAGGAGCCGCTGCCCGTCGTGGTGCGCTCCACCGAGACCGTCGAGGGCCGGGGCCGGCTCTACGCCGCGGCGCACGCCCGCGAACGGGCCGCCGCGGCGCTGCGGGCGGGGCTGCGGGCCCGGCTCGCCGACCGGCTCGGCATCGATACCGCCGCGGCCGGCTCGCCGTGGCACACCCGTGGCCCGGATCCGACCGTCCTCGTGGCCTCCGTCGCCGAACAGACCGGACGGTCACCCATGGAGATCGGGCCACTCCTGTACGGTTCGGACATGGCGCCCACGGGCTATTCCGAACCACCCTGGCCGGCCCACCAGGGCCCGCCCGCCTCATGGGCATCACCGATCCCGCCGAGCCCGGTCGACATCCAGGCTGCCAGGACGAGGCGGGATGCCGAGGGTGACGTCGCGCTCGTCCGGCTGGCCCGCGCCCTGCACGAACTCGATCGACAGGTGGGCAGAAGGTGACATCCCCGAACCTCGGCGCTCCCCCGCCCGGATCGGAGACGCTGCGCAAGCCGCTGGCCGCTCCGCAGGCGCCTCCCCCCGCCGACGCCGAGGCCGCCCGCCGGGCGCTGGTGACGCTGCGCGACGAGGTCGCGAAGGCCGTCGTGGGCCAGGACGCCGCCGTCAGCGGCCTCGTCGTGGCGCTGCTGTGCCGCGGCCACGCGCTGCTCGAAGGCGTCCCCGGGGTCGCGAAGACCCTGCTCGTACGAACGCTGGCGGCCGCGTTGTCGCTCGACACCAAGCGGCTGCAGTTCACCCCGGACCTGATGCCGGGTGACGTCACGGGTTCGCTCGTCTACGACAGCCGGACCAGCGAGTTCACGTTCCGTGAGGGGCCGGTCTTCACCAACCTGCTGCTCGCGGACGAGATCAATCGGACGCCACCGAAGACCCAGGCGGCGCTGCTCGAGGTCATGGAGGAACGACAGGTCACCGTCGAGGGCGTGCCACGCCCGCTCCCGGCGCCCTTCGCCGTCCTGGCGACCCAGAACCCCATCGAACACGAGGGGACCTACCCCCTTCCCGAGGCGCAGCTGGACCGTTTCCTGATCAAGGTGACGCTGCCGCTGCCGCCCCGCGACGACGAGGTGCGGATCCTCGCCCACCATGCCGGCGGGTTCGACCCGGGCAACCTGGCCGCCGCCGGGGTGTCGCCGGTGGCCGGCCCGGCCGATCTGGCGGCCGCGCGGGCAGCCGTGTCCCGGGTGCAGATCCACCCCGAGGTGCTCGCGTACATCGTGGACCTGGCGCGGGCCACCCGGGCGGCTCCGTCGGTGCAGCTCGGGGTGTCGCCGCGCGGGGCGACCGCGCTGCTGGCGACCACCCGCGCGTGGGCCTGGCTGTCCGGGCGCACATACGCCACGCCGGACGACGTCAAGGCGCTGGCCCGGGCGACCCTGCGCCACCGGATCAGCCTGCGGCCGGAGGCCGAGCAGGACGGCGTCACCGCCGACACCGTGCTCGACCAGGTGCTCGCCGTCGTGCCCGTCCCCCGGTAACGGGCAGCTGTGGCGATCACCGGCCGCGCCGTGGCGCTGGTCGCGCTCGGCATCGTCGTGGTGGTTCTCTCCCCGGCGCCGGGCGCGACCTTCGTGCTGGTGAACCTGCTGGTCGTCGCGCTGATCTGCGTCGACGTGTGGCTGGCGGGGCAGGTGCGCGCGTGCACGTTCGCCCGCTCCGGACCGACCGCGGCCCGGCTGGGTCAGCCGGTTCCGCTCGTGCTGACCGTCGCCAACAACGGAACCCGCACCGTGCGGGCCCGCATCCGCGACGGCTGGCCGCCGTCCGCCGGCGCCCGACCACGGGTGCACCGGGTGACGGTGCCGGCGGGCGAGCGCCGGTTCCTGGAGACCACGCTGAACCCGACCCGACGCGGTGACCGGATGCCCGTCCGCATCACCGTGCGCTCGCTGGGCCCGCTGGGCCTGGCCGGGCGGCAGGGCCGGCACCACTGCCCGTGGCGGGTGCGGGTGCTGCCGCCGTTCTCGTCCCGCCGGCACCTGCCGGCCGCGCTGGCCCGGTTGCGCGAGGTGGAGGGCGAGGTCGCGATCCGCGGCGGCGGCGCCGGCTCGGAGTTCGACAGCCTGCGGGAGTACGTCGTCGGCGACGACGTGCGGACGATCGACTGGCGGGCCACCGCCCGCCACCACGGCTCGGTGGTCGTCCGCACCTTCCGGCCCGAACGGGACCGCCGGGTCATCTGCGTCCTCGACACCGGCCGGACGTCAGCCGGCCGGGTCGGCGACGTCCCCCGGCTGGACCATGCGTTGGACGCCGCACTGCTGCTCACCGCCGTCGCCCTGCGGGCCGGGGACCGGGTCGGGCTGGTCGCCCACGACAGCACCAGCCGGATCTCCCTGCCGACCTCACGGGACAACGGCCTGCTGGCCCGGATGAGCGATGCGATGGCCACCCTGGAACCGGCCCTCGTCGAGGCCGACCACGCCGGGATGGCCTCGGCGGTGCT
The DNA here is from genome assembly GCF_001854695.1 of Parafrankia soli. Lineage (GTDB taxonomy): Bacteria > Actinomycetota > Actinomycetes > Frankiales > Frankiaceae > Parafrankia > Parafrankia soli. Next base: position 35,649 of record NZ_MAXA01000219.1, on the reverse strand, counting down.
GCGCAACGCCTCCCGGCGTGCCCTCGTCGTCATCTTCACCGAGCTTGTCCCGGCGGTGATCGAGGACGGCCTGCTGCCGGCGCTGCCCACGCTGACCTCCCGGCACACGGTGCTCGTGGCCGCGCTGCGCGACCCCCGGCTTGACGAGCTCACAGCCGGGCACGGCGACGTCCACCAGGTGTACGCGGCGGCGGCGGCGGAGCAGACGCTGCTGCGGCGGCGCGAGCTGACCGAGGCGCTGCGCCGCCGCGGCGTCGAGGTGGTGGACGTGGCACCGGCGCACTACGCGGCGCTGGTCACCGACACCTACCTCACGCTGAAGGCCCGCGGGCGCCTGTGACCGCGGCCCGCGCGGCGGCCCCCCGCGCGAGATCCGGGGTGCCCGGACGCTCCCGGGGCTCCGCGGCGGCGTCCAGGCCCGTCTCGCGCACGACGGCACGCAGCTCCCGGACGACGCGCAGCGCCCGCTCCCCCGGATCGACGCGCGTGGTGGCGTAGACCTCCTGGGTCAGGTCGACACCGTCGCGGCGGACCGGGACCCAGCGGAACGAGCCCGCCCGCGTGCCCGCGAACGAGCTGCCGCTCTTGAACGGCAACGCGATGTCGGACGGGACGACGACGGTGCCGTGACCGTCCTGGCCGAACGCGACAAGCACCTTGGTGCCATACGCCTCGTGCGCGACCCGGGCCGCGATCCCCGGATCGTCCGCAATGTGCTCGGCGATCTCCCGCTCGAGCATCTGACGGGAGCGTGCGGGCAACGGCGGCACCAGCAGCCGGCGCCGGACCAGATCCCGAAGCTCGATGCCGTGCTCGGCCTCGGCCTCGGCCTCGGCCTCGGCGGAGTCGATCATCGCCTCGAGCCGGGATGTGTAGAGCCGGTGCCGGTCGAGGGCGGGCGGATCGCCCACCCGCCTGGGCGGCGGGCCGATGACGAGGTCCGTCGCGCCGTGCAGGAGCGACCCGATGACGTTCTCCTCGAACACGACCATCGACCGGTCCTGCTCGCCCAGCACGTTGGTGGTGCACTCGATGTGGTCATCCGACCGGCCGTCACGCCCGCCGGCGTCACCGCCGGGACGTTCGTCGGCGACCGTCACGCGCAGCCGGCGCATCACCGCGGAGACCAGGTGCGCGTGCTGCGGGAGGAACGTGATGCGCAGCGTCGACGAGCCGGCGTCCGACAACGCACCCCAGCGGTCCATCATCTCCCGCGCCTGGCGGTACACCTCCGTCCCGAACACCGAAAGGCCACGCCGGTCCTGGGCGAAGAGGCTGCGGCCGGCGAAGGCCGACTGGAGCAGGTCGAGGTTCTGCCGGACGGCATTCGGGGTCTGGCGGAGCTCGTCCGCGGCCCGGCTGACCGAGCAGTCGAGCTCCGCGACCGAGACGAAGACCCGCAACCTGGCAAGGGTGATCCGGGGGTCGGGACCGCGTCCGCGCTCGTGCTGAAGCACAAGCCGAGCTTGGCACAGCTCAGAAGATTTTGTGTGCCTCAGAGCAGCGTAAGTTCTGTGGGTACGGAAATAAAGCTGCTCTTGCTCACGGTCGAGGACGGCCGGCACGATAGGCGGGTGGACATCCTTGATCCGGATCTTGCGGCACGCATCGGCGCGCTCGGCGCCGCGGATGCCGACGGCGTAGGGCGCGAGGCGTGCGCGCTGTTCGCCGCCGGATACGGGCGGCGCGACGCGCGCGACCTCGCCCGAGCCCTGCACTGGCTGCTGCGCGGCAATCCACTGGTCTGCTCCAGCACCCAGATCATGCACGCTCTCGCGAACGGTGCGGGCAGCGCGCGATCCGGCGCGATGATCCCCAGCCCGACGCTTCCGGACGAGCCGCCCGCCGCCGGCACGCTCCCGGCTCGGGCGCCCGCCGCCCCGCCACGCGGCGCGGTGCCCTCGCTCGCCGGGCTCCCCGCGCTTTCGGACGCCCAGTGCGCCGCGCTCGCCGTCGCCCTCGATCTCAACCACGGCCTGGACCAGGGCACGGCCCGCGCGGACGGGTCCCTGCCGCCCCACGGCGCGACCGCGGACCTCATCAAGCTGCTGGCCCTCGGCCGCCGGCTGGCGCTGGCGCTCGAGCTGCTCCGCCGTCCGGACTATTTCCTCTCCGAGATGTACCGGGGCGAGGAACTCCTGATCGGCTAGGACGGCCGACCGAACCGGCGGCCGACCCGAGCCCGAGCTGGACGGCCGCCGCCGCGCGGCGTCACAGCGCCAGGGCGTCTGGGGCGTCACTACGCTCACGACGTCACGGCGGCACTAAGCCACGGGCACGAGATCCGCGGCCAGGGACTCTTCGAGATCGCCCCGTTCTCCGGCGGCGACCGCGCGACTCCCGTAGATCCACACGTAGGCGACGAAACCCGCCCAGGCCAGCGCACCGATCCCGATCCGGATCGCGGTGGGCAGGGACGACGGTGTCACGAACGCCTCGATGACCCCGGAGATGGCGAGCACGACCGCCATCCCCAGGACAATCCCGATCGCGGCCCTCCCCTCGGCCGCCAGCGCCTCCACCCGGCGCCGAGGCCCCGGGGCGATGATCGACCATCCCAGCCGCAGGCCGACCGCGCCGGCCACGAAGACCACGGTGAGCTCCAGCATCCCGTGCGGCAGGATGAGGGAGAAGAACTGCCCGCCCTCCCCGCAGCTGCCCATGTAGCCGCCGACGATGCCCAGGTTCACCGAGTTCAGCAGCAGGACGAGAAGCGTCGGGATGCCGAACAGGACACCGAAGGCCACCGCCTGTGCCGCCACCCAGGCGTTGTTGGTCCAGACCTGGCTGGCGAACGACGAGGCCGGGTTCTCGGTGTAGTAGCTGGCGAAATCCGACCGGCACAGGTCGGCCACCTCGTCGGGCGGGACGAGGTTCGCCCGGGCGTCCCCATTGTTCATGATCCAGAGCGCGAACGCGAGCGCGACCAGCAGCGACATCACCGTGGTCGCGATCACCCAGTAACGGCGCACGTAGACCGCGGCGGGGAACGTGACGGCGAAGAACCTGCCCACGACATGCCAGCCCTGGTCCGGCGCACCGACGACCGCGGCCCGGCCCCGGGTGACCAGACTCGCCAGATCGTCGACCAGGTTGGGGTCGTGGGACCGGCCGCGGATCACCGACAGGTGGGTGGCGGCGCGCTGGTACAGCTCGACCATCTCGTCGAGCTCGTCGGCGGACATCCGCCGCGGCCGGCCGGCCCGGTCGACCAGCTGGCCCAGCCGAATCCATTCCGGACGGTGGACGGCGACGTACGCATCGAGGTCCATGGGAGGCTTACTCTTCCAGACCGGTCCGCGCCCCGCGCGTGCCGGGCATGATCGGTCGTGACCGGAACGGCTGCAGGCGCGCGGGGAGCGGCGGATGAACCAGGTGGTCACGGGTGAGGCCGTCGCCATCGACCTGCGGGTCGCCCGGCTGGGCTCCCGCATGATCGCCGGGCTCATCGACCTCGCCATCCAGAGCTACGCCCTGTACACGATCGCCATCGCGGGCTTCCTCGTGGTCCAGCCGGGCGACGAGGCCCTGACGGCCGCCCTCTTCCTCGTCATCTATGTGGGTGTCGTCCTCGGGTATCCCGTCGCGTGCGAGACCTTCATGCGGGGCCGCACGGTCGGGAAGATGGTGCTGGGCCTGCGGGTCGTCCGTGACGACGGTGGTCCGATCCGCTTCCGGCACGCGCTCACCAGGGGGCTGATCGGCACGGTCGCCGAGCGGCCAGGGCTGTTGCTCGGCCTGCCCGCCGTGATCTGCATGCTCTGCTCGAGCCGCTCCAAGCGCCTCGGTGACGTCTTCGCCGGCACCGTCGTCCTGCAGGCGAACGTGCCGCGTACCATCGGCGCGCTCCCGACCGTCCCGCCGCCGCTGGTCGGCTGGGTCAGCACCCTCGACCTGACCGGTGTGGACGACGAGCTCGCCGTGCGCGCCCGCCGCTTCCTGGCCCGGGCACACGAGCTCTCGGACGATTCCCGGGAGCGGATCGGCGGTGCCCTGCTGTACGAGATCCGCGCGGCGGTAGCACCGCAACCCCCTTCGGACGCGCCCGGCTGGGCCGTCGTGTCCGCCGTGCTCGCCGAACGAACTCGCCGCGCGTACGTACGGCTGACGGCAGGCCGCCAGCCCCATGCCGGGGTCACGGGATATCCACCCGGCGGACCGGCGGGCTGGTCCCCCGGCGGTCCGAATCCAGGACCGGCGGAATACCCGCCCTTCCACGCCGTGCCCTACCCGAGCGCCCCGTTCCCGGCGGCGCAGCACCCAGGCGCGCCGTTCCCAGCGCAGCACCCAGACGCACCGTTCCCGGCGGCGCAGCACTCAGGCAGCGCCCCGTTCCCAGCGGCGGCCTACCCGGGTTCCCCGTTCCCGGCGACGCGACACCCAGGCGCATCTTTCCCAGCCGCGCACTACCCGGGCGCGCCGGGAGCACAGGTCCCTGCCGGGCCCCAGCCGGACGCGGCGTCCCCGACCGCGCCCTACCCGGAGGCACCCGTCCCAGCTACTCCCCAGCCCCCCAACACCCCACCGCCACCCCCCACACACCCTCGGTGACGCGAACGAGGCCGCGGCCCGGGCTGCGGCTGAGTGCGGCGGCTCGCTGAACTGGGGCGGGGCGCTGAAGTGTGGCGGCTCAATGAGTCCCTGGACCCCGTCAGCCGCCGCACATCCAGCCCATCCCACTTTGGTGCCAACTCGGGCAACTCGAGCCAGGGAGGAGGCGGATGGGCCAGGCCGGCCGAGCGTTCCGGGAACTCGGTGGGGCGGACGGGTGACACCGGTGGGCGCGCAGGGTGACCGGGGTGGGTGAGCGCAGCGGCGGTGTGGGGCAGCGCGGGCCGGATGGGCGCGGCCCCACTCGCTCGTCTAGCGTTCCTGGGAGTGGGATCCACCGGGGTGGACCGTGACGAACCGGATCCGTTACCCCTGGGCCGCGTGGCGGTGCGCATCCGATGACCTTCTCGGGTCGGATGAGCGACCTTGCGCGGCGTCACGCATGCTTGACGGGTCCGGCAGGGCAGGGCTCCGGCACGCACAGCCGGGCCCGCGAGGGTTGGGGGTGACAGCGACGGTACAGGGACAGGAGTCGGCATCCCCGGTCCGCGGTGACGCCGCGTCCGGTCGGGCCGGACGCAAAAGAGGCCCGCAGGTCCGTATGGCGGGCAGGCCGCGGGGAGGCATCACCCATCCGGACGAGACGGGTGGTCCCGCGGGCGAGACGAGTGGGCCCGCCCGGCGGTCCCGCGGTGGGCCTGACGGGCCCGGGCGGCTCGGGAGGTCGGTGCCGCGTCCTTCGGGAAGCCGTTCACGCGGCACGTCGGCGCCGCTCGGCAGCACCGACGACCTGCCGTTCGGGCCACCGACCGGCGGAATCCGCCGTCCGGTCGACCGGCGGCGGCACCTCACCCGGATGGGGCTCGTCGCCACCGCCATGGGTGTCGCGGTCGGGCTCATGGCGCTGCCGTTCCTGAGCGCCGCGGGGCTGTTCGCGAAGGCGTCCGCCGACCACTTCCTCGAGCTTCCCTCGGACCTCGTGACCCCGCCTCTGCCACAGAGATCCACGATCCTGGCAGCGGACGGATCCGTGATCGCCACGCTGACCGGGGCGGAGGACCGGCGGGTCGTCACCGGCGACGAGATCCCGAAGATCATGCGCGAGGCGATCGTCGCGATCGAGGACGCCCGCTTCTACTCCCACAACGGCGTGGACCCCCAGGGAGTGCTGCGGGCCGCGGCCCGCAACAGCGAGGCCGGCTCCACCACCCAGGGCGGCTCCACGCTGACCCAGCAGTACGTGAAGAACGTGCTGCTTCAGGACGCCACCACGCCCGAGGAGCGTGACGCGGTCGCCGGCGACTCGCTGGACCGCAAGCTGCGCGAGCTGCGCTACGCCGTCGCGATCGAGCAGCGGTTCAGCAAGGACGAGATCCTCACCCGGTACCTGAACATCGCCTACTTCGGCGACGGCGTGTACGGCGTGGGGACGGCGGCCGAGCACTACTTCGGCATTCCGATCTCCGAGGTCAGCCTCGAGCAGGCCGCCCTGCTCGCCGGGCTCGTCCAGAGCCCGTCGCGCTACGACCCGGTGAACCACCCGCAGGCCGCGCTCGAGCGCCGGAACATGGTGCTCACCCGGATGGCCGACGAGAACTACGTCAGCCGCACCCAGGCGGACGCCGCCCGGCAGATGCCGATCGACGTCATCACCGACCAGCCGACCACGCAGGACTCCTGCGAGATGTCGAGCGCGCCGTTCTTCTGCGACTACATCCGGACCCAGCTGAGCGCCAACCCCGCGCTGGGCGCCACCAAGGAGGAGCGTGACCGGCGGATCTACGAGGGTGGCCTCGTCATCAGGACCACGCTGAACCCGCAGGTGCAGCAGGCGGCGCAGATGGCCGTCAACTCGATCATCCCGCCGGACAACCGGGTGGCCGCGACCGAGGTCGTCATCCAGCCGGGCACCGGCGCGATCCTCGGGATGGCGGTCAACCGCGTCTTCGGGACCAACGAGGCGGCGAACCAGACGAAGCTCGAGCTGCCGACCCGACCGCTCCAGCCCGGGTCGACCTTCAAGACGTTCACCGTGGCGGCCGCGCTCGAACAGGGGTACGGCGTGGGGACGGCTTGGCACTCCCCCGCCTGCTACTCGACCCCCGCGTTCCCGCTCGACCGCGGCGAGGGCGACTGCCCCAAAGGCTTCCAGAACGCCGACCCCGCCGAAGTCGGCGTCTACCGGATGGACGACGCGACCTGGGACTCGGTCAACACCTACTTCATCCAGCTCGAGGAGGAGATCGGGGTACCGGCGGTCGTCGAGATGGCGACCCGGCTCGGTGTCTCCCCCGACAACCTCAAGGACATCCCGCCGACCGAGGGTGACGTGACCATCGGCGGCGAGCCCGTCAGTCCGATGGACATGGCGCTCGCCTACTCCACGCTGGCCTCCGGCGGCATCCGGTGCGAGGCGCGCTTCGCCACCTCGGTGGTCGACTCCGGCGGACAGCAGATCGACGTGGGCAACACGCCGAAGTGCGAGCGGGTGCTGTCCCAGGGCGTCGCGGACACCACGACCAGCATCCTAGCCGGTGTGCTCACCAAGGGGACCGGCGGGAACGCCCGGTTCGACCACCCCGCGGCGGGCAAGACCGGCACCAACGACGGCTTCTCCAGCGCCTGGTTCGTCGGCTACACCCCGCAGATCGCGGCGGCGGTGGCGGTTGCCGACCCGAACGGCCCCGGGCACCCCCTGCGCAACGTCGTCGTGAACGGCCGCCCCTGGCCCCGTGTGTTCGGCGGCGACCTGCCGGCGATGATCTGGGGCGCCTCGATGCGGGGCGCGCTGGCCGGGCAGCCCGTGCAGGCCCTGCCCGGCGCGGACCCGGCCGTGGCCCGGGGAACCAAGGGCGGCCGGATGATGAACACCGCGCCACCCGCGCCGACCCCGACGCTGCCGAGCCTGGAAGATCTGCTGCCGGGCGCGGGCACCGGCCAGACCCCGGGGCTGCCGGGGTTCGGGCAGGGCGGCGGTGGTCAGGGGCAGGTCGTCGTGCCGCAGACCAACCAGGGCGCCGGCCAGGGGCAACAACAGCAGGGCCAACCCGACCGCAACAACCAGGGCCGCTAGGCGTCCCACGGCCCGGGGCCCGAGCGGAATCCCGCCGACAGGTCCCGGGCTGGGTGACCCCCAGGTGGCCCGTCCGGGAAAACCGGTGGCAGCGGGCGGGCCGGACCGGGACAGTGGACCCACTGGCGGCGTTGGCTGGGCGCTGGCGGGTTTCGGCCGGCACTGGCGTAACCCGGGTAGATGAACACGGCGCGGGGCGGTGACGTGACCGAGGATCTACCACCCGAGCCGGTCGCGTCGCTACTCGCGGCCGGCCACCCGGAGCGGGTGTGGGAGCTGCTTCCGAGCCTGACCTTCGGTGACGCGCTGCGGGTGGCCTCGCTTCTGCACCGAACCGGCTGGCGCCCCGGCGGCCGGGGCAACGGGCACGGTGACGCCCACCCGAGGCGGAGCGCGGCGCTGTTCGACCTGCTGGTGCGCACGAACCAGCAGGTGGGCCTGGGCCGGAGCGGCCGAGATGCGGCCTCCGCCCTCAGGTTCCCACCCGTCGCCCGCGGGCTGACCGGGCTCGGGATCGCCACCGCGGCACAACCGTCACTGGCGCCCGATACAGGCCTGATCGCCCTCGTCCACCGGGACGGGTCGTTCCGGGTCGACCACCTGACGATCTGGGATCCGTGGAGCTGCCGGCGGGTGTGGTGGCATCCGCTGCCCCGTGGGCTCGGTGGCGGCCGGTTCACCCGGCTGCTGTTCGCCGCCGACGGCCAGATCTTCGCCTGCCACCGGCCGGACCGGTTCCCGCGCGAGCCCGAGCGCCTGCTCGTGTTCGGCTACGACGCCGGCTCGTTGGTCGTCCGCGAGCTGGACTCCGCCCCTTCGGGCTTCTACGCGCTGGCACCCATGCCCGCCGGACCGGACGAGGCGGTCTGCGCCGTGCACGCGGACGGTGAAATGACGGTGTGGCCGGCGGTGCCGGACGGCGCGCCTGGCCACCCGCGGCCGCCGTCCGTCCGCCTGCCCATACCGGCCGGCCACGAGCTGGACGTCGGACTGCGCCCCGACGCCAACCTGGCCGTCTCCGCGGACGGCGAACGGATCTGCCTTGTCACCCGACGGCGCCCCGGGACGGCGCGCCAGGTCACTGTCGCCGATCGGCGGACGGGAAAGGAGCTCGCCGCCGCCACGCTCGAGTCCGCCGTGGCGGAGGTCTCCTTCCTCCCCGACGGCGAGACGGCCGCGTCCCGCGCGGGGAGCACCGTGTCGTTCTTCGGCGGGAGCGCGCCGGTCGCGGACTGGCCCGTCGGGCCCGCCCAGCGCGTGCTCTTCCTCCCGGATGGCGAGCATGTGCTGGTCGCGCACGCGAGCGGGTCGATCGAGGTCCACACCTGGCCGGACCGCGCACTGGTCGGCTTTCTCAGCGGGCCGGAGTTCCTGATCACGCTGACCGTCTCGCCCGCCGGGGACAGGGTCGTGGCCCTCGGCGAGCGGGGGCGGGTGCAGACCACCGTCTGGGACAGCGCGGTGCTACGCCTGTTGCACCGACCACTCGCCGAGGCCGCCCCGCGGGCGCCGGCCCTCGTCCGGGCGATGTCCGCGCAGGCGGCCGGTGACCGGTGGGAGCTCCAGCTGCGCGCGCTGGCGGCACTCCTCGAACACCGACCCCAACCGGGCCGTCGGGAATAACAGCGGCAGTCAGCCGTCCAGCAGCCAGCGGTTCAGCGGGGGGTGCCGAGCTCCCGCAGCCGCAGCGCGGCGCCGGGGTCGACCCCGAGTGCGAGTCCTACGTAGCTGCCCGCGAAGTCGATCAGGCCGATCAGGGAGGCCAGGCGCTCCAGCGGCGCCGTGCCCTCCGCCCGCAGCTCGGTGACGCCGACGCCGTGCTCACCCGCGAGGACGACAGCCCGCTCCGCCGCGCGGGCGATCTCGGGATGCTCGCCGGCGGGATCACGCAGCAGGATCAGCCGAAGCCGCACGACGGCCTCGTCATCGACCCGGTCGCGGAAGAAGCCGGCCAGATCGTCGTCTGCGGCGTCGCCGTCACCGTCGCCGCCGGCCGACCCGGCCCCGCCGTTGCCGGACCCGAAAGCTCCGCGGAACAGCGCGACCTGTTCCTCAGCCGGATGCGGCAGCGCCCCGACCAGCGCGGGGTAGCCCGCGCTCACCGCGAGCACACCCGCGGCCCGGGTGGCGGCGACCTCGGTCAGCCGGGTCGTCCCCCACCACAGTGGCAGGGCGCCGGCCAGCTCGAGGGCCAGCGTCTTCGCCGGGTTGACGAACGACTCGCTCGTCGGCCGGCACCTGGTCGCCATCGCCTCCAGGCGCACGGCGGCGGCCTCGATCGCGGCCTCGCCCTCACGGTGCACCCCGAGCGCCGCCGCGGCCGCGAGCAGCGGGACGGCCAGCGACCACAGTCCGGTGTACGCCGGCCGGGCTTCGGGCAGCGCCACGAACGGCGCCCTGGCCAGCTCCGCGAGGTGGGACAACGGAGAGTCCGCGGGGCCGACGACGGCCAGCCGGCAGCCCCGCCGGTGCGCCTCCTCGACGGCCGAGAGGGTCTCCGCGGAGGTACCGGACACGGACACGGCGAGGATCACGTCGGCCACCCCGGCCCAGCCGGGAAGCCCGTGCCGATGGTGCGCGATCACCGGCACCGGTGCGGCCTGCCCGGCGACGGCGTCGAGCACGTCCCCGGCGAGCGCCGAGGCGCCCACCCCGACGACCACGATCGCGCGGGGCCGGCCGTCGGCCGCGAGCGACCCGACACCGGCCTCCTGCGCCAGGCGCCAGCTCTCCCGGACCTGGCGCGCCGCCGAGGCCGTGTTCGGGAGCAGGTTGAGCGTGTCCGCGGCCTCGAGCCTGCGCGCGTCGTCCAGGATGGGCTCGTCGACGTTCACGCGGGCCGCGCGGCGCCGGTCAGGACGAGGATCCGGCCGCGGCCGGGAACGGCTTCGCCTCGTCGAGCAGCATCACCGGGATGTCGTCGCGGACCGGGAAGGCCAGACCGCACGACTCGCAGACCAGCACGGGAGCGCCGTCCAGCGTCTCCTGCCGCAGCGGAGCATGCTCCGGGCACGGGCAGGCGAGGATCTCCAGCAACAGGGGGTCGAGGCTCATCAGGAGTTCTCCCTTCCACCGCGGATGCAGACGAGGATGTCGTCGCGCAGCCGGCACATCGTGGCATCATCGCGCCCTTCGACGTTCAGGCGCAGCAGTGGCTCGGTATTGGACGGCCGGAGGTTGAACCACGACCCGTCGGCCAGCGACACGGTCAGCCCGTCCATGTGGTCGATGTCGACCGCCTGGGCGGCGTAGGCCTTCTCGACCTCGTTCATCGCCACGTCGGCGTCCGCGACCTCTGAGTTGATCTCCCCGGAGGCCGCGTAGCGGGCGTAGCCGCCGAGCAGGCCGGACAGCGGGCCGCCCTGCCCGCCCAGCGCGGCCAGCACGTGCAGGGCCGCGAGCATGCCGGAGTCCGCGCGCCAGAAGTCCCGGAAGTAGAAGTGACCGGAGTGCTCGCCGCCGAACACCGCGCCGGTGCGGGCCATCTCGGCCTTGATGAACGAGTGGCCGACGCGGGTGCGCACCGGCGCGCCGCCGCGCTCGGTCACCAGCTCGGGGACGGCCCGGCTGACGATCACGTTGTGGATGATGGTCGCGCCCGGCTCGCGGCGCAGCTCGCGCTCGGCGACCAGGGCGGTGATGACCGACGGGGAGACGATCTCGCCGCGCTCGTCGACGACGAAGCAGCGGTCGGCGTCGCCGTCGAAGGCGAGCCCGATGTCCGCGCCCGAGGAGCGCACGGCGGCCTGCAGGTCGCGCAGGTTCTCCGGCTCGATCGGGTTGGCCTCGTGGTTCGGGAAGGAGCCGTCGAGCTCGAAGTACATCGGGGTGACGGTCAGCGGCAGCCCGTCGAACACCGCCGGGACGGTCAGACCCGCCATGCCGTTGCCGGCGTCCACGACGACCTTCAGCGGGCGGATCCGGCTCAGGTCGACCAGCGAGCGCAGGTGACGCGCGTAGTCGTCACGCAGGTCGCGGGTGGTGACGGTGCCCGGCCGGCCGGTGTACTCCGGCACGCCGGCCTCGATCAGCGCCCGGATCTCCGCCAGGCCGGTCTGCTGCCCGATCGGCGCCGCGCCGGCCCGGCACAGCTTCATGCCGTTGTACTTCGCCGGGTTGTGCGAGGCGGTGAACATGGCGCCGGGCAGGTCCAGCGAGCCGGCCGCGAAGTAGAGCAGGTCGGTCGACCCGAGACCGGCGGCGATGACGTCCGCGCCCTGGCTGGTGGCGCCGTCCGCGAAGGCGGCCGCCAGCGGGACGGAGGACTCGCGCATGTCGTGGGCGGTGACGATCCGGCCGGCTCCGAGCAGGCGGACGAACGCCGCGCCGGTGGCCCGAGCCACCTCCACGTCGAACTCGGACGGCACCACACCTCGCACGTCGTATGCCTTGAAGATCCGTGAGAGGTCGTGCACCCCGTAACCACCTTCCCTGACCGGCGTCGATCGACCGGGTTGACCTTATCCGGCCGGGGTGACATCTCCGTCAGCGCCTTGCCGCGCGGGACGGGTTCGGCGCGGGACGGCGTCACGAGGCATGGCAGGCCGGCGCCGGTGCGAGGTACCGCGGCGGCGGGCGGGTCAGACGCGGGCGGGTCAGACGCGGGCGGGTCAGACGCGGGCGGGTCAGGCGGACGTCACGACGGGCGCGGACGTCACGACGGGCGCGGACGTCACGACGGGCTCGGCACTGCACGCAGGTGGCCGCGGCCACGGCCGCCGGGACCGCCGGGACCGCCGGGCGGCACCGCACCGGGACCAGCGGGACCGGCCGGACCGGTGGGCGGCTCCGACCCACGGCGCGGGGCGGAGTCACGCACGGCGTCGGCGAGCGCCTCGATGTCGTCGGACGTCGGCTCCTGGCCGGCCTGTTGGTGTTCGGCCTGCTCGGCCTCGATCCGGACCACGGCCCAGCCGAGCGGCACGGTCAGCCGGTCGGCGTGGACCCCACACAGGTCATACGAGTGCGGCTCGACGAACGGCGACAGCGGACCGAGTACGGCGGTGGACTCCGCGTAGGCGTAGGTGAGCGTGGCGATCGCGGCCGCGGAACAGGCCGAGCGGGAGCAGCGCCGAGGCTTCACGTTCCGGACGGTAGACCCCGGAACGGGCGACGGCCACCACCGCCCGCCGTGTCGCGCACCGACAGAGGTCACTGTGACGCAGTGGTTATCGCTCGGTTGCTCCACGCACACAATTACACCAGAACGTCGCACACGCTTCGACCAAAACCGCCTTCTGACGCCGTGTCGATCCTGGTCGGGCCCCCTAGGTGGGGGTGTGGGTGGGGGTGTGGGTGGGGGTGTGGGTGGGGGTCCGGGGCCGACTTGCCCGGTTCGCCACGCGCCGCGGTGATCGCCGGACGGACCCGGCGTTACCCTGGCACGATGGCCGAACCAGCCAGCACGCCCAGGGTGCGCTTCCCCGCGGCCGGACGCCCGATCCCCGCCCGTCGGCGGCGGGACAGACGGGGCCGCGGCATGCGTGGCACGCTCCTACCCCCGGACGTGCCCGCCTACGCCACCCGCGGTGAGCGTTTCGACGACCTCGTCCTGGACGCGGTCGAGCACCTGGACCACCGGTGGTCCGCCGAGCTCGCCGACGTCGAGTTCGCCGTCGAGGACGTACCGCCGATCACGGTGACCGACGACAGCATCCCGCTGGCGCATTACCAGCCGGCCACCGGAAAGGGCCGCTCGGCCACGCCGCGGCGGATCGTCATCTACCGGCGCCCGCTCGAAGCGCGCGCCGTCGACAACGAGGACCTCGCCGAGCTGGTCCTCGACGCGATCATCCACGAGGTCGCCGAGATGATGGACGTCGACCCGGCCGTGATCGACCCCGAAGGTCATGGCTGGGGCGACGACGAGGAGTAGGGCCCACCACTAGAGCCACCCGACGGGCTCAGAGCCGCTCACGACCGCCGACGCGGGGACGGAGACACGTGTGACCATCGGGGAGACCACACCAGCCAACACCGGGACGTCCGTTCGGAGGTGGGACGCACGGACCGGTCGACCGGCGGGCGCGCCACGCGGGGCACCGCCGCCGCGTGCCCCGGTCCGCATCCTGGAGCTGCACGGCCGGGCACAGCGCTACGCCTGGGGCTCGCCGACCGCGATACCCGACCTCCTGGACGTCCCGTCCGACGGGGAGCCCGTCGCCGAGCTGTGGCTGGGCACCCACCCCCAGGCCCCGGCCGAGGTCGTGGACACCGGAACCTCAGGCCGGCGGGCGGCCGCCGACCTCGTCGGCGAGTTGCCCTTCCTGCTGAAGGTGCTGGCCGCCGACAAGGCCCTGTCGCTACAGGTCCACCCGAACGTCGAGCAGGCACGCGCCGGCTTCGACGCCGAGCAGGCCGCCGGGATCGCTCCCGACGACCCGCGCCGCCGCTACCGGGACCGCAACCACAAGCCCGAGCTGATCGTGGCCCTGACGCCGTTCCGGGCCCTCGCCGGCATCCGGGCGCCCGGCGCCACCCTCGCGATCGCGCGCGGGCTCGGCCATCCCGGCCTGATCGCCGCGTTCGCGCCCCTGGCGACCGATCCGGCCGGCGGCGCCACCCAGGTGCTGCGCAGCCTGCTGACACTCCCCCCTCAGGCCGGCGAGGAGCTGGCCGCCGGGGCGGTCGCCGCCGCCGAGCGGGTCTCCCCCGACGCGGACGAGCAGTTGCGTCGCGCGGCCGAGCTCGTCCTGCTGCTCGCCGAGACCCACCCCGGGGACGTCGGCATCGCCGCGGCGCTGCTGCTCAACGACGTCACGCTGCGCCCCGGCGAGGGCCTGTTCCAGCCGGCGCGGCTGCTGCACGCCTACGTCCAGGGCGTCGGGATCGAGATCATGGCCACGTCGGACAACGTCCTGCGCGGCGGGCTCACCCCGAAGCACATCGACGTCGACGAGCTGCTGCGGATCCTCGACCCGCGCCCCACCAGCGCGCCGGTACTCACCCCGCGCCCGCTGGCGACCGGCCCCGGCGGCCAGCTGCGGGCCTGGGATGTGCCGGTGGACGACTTCGTCCTGCGCGAGGCTGTCTGCGCCGGTGGCAGCGTGGCGGTGCCCGACACGTCCGTGCTGCTGGCGGTGGAGGGCAGCGTCGAGGTCGCGGGCACGGACCTGGCGGGCTCGCCGCTGGCGCCGCTGACCCTGCGCCGCGGCGACTCGGCCCTGGTGACCGGCCCGGCAGCCCTGACACTCACCGGCACGGGACGGGTCTTCGCCGCGGGCTCCCGCGTCTGAGCCCGGCCAGACAGAGAGCACACGCAGACCACTACACCTTCGTCCGGGCGGGGCCAGTGCCGCTCACCAGGCAACGCGCGGATCGGCCAGCGACGCCGGACCGTACCGGAGGCGCCACGCGCCGGTAAGCGGCACGACGGCCGAGACGGTCCGCGGCACCAGCGCGGTCGCCACTCCCGCGGACGGCGCTCCCGCGGTCGGCGGCGCGGTGCCGAGGACCTGGCTCGCGACGAGCGGGCCGCCGGTGCCGACGACACGCGCGCCGACGCGGCCCGCCAGCAGCGGCGCCAGCACCGCGCGGCCCGCGCCGACCTCGAACCGGCGGCCGTCGACCCAGACGGTGGCGGCCCGCCCGGGCGCGACCAGGACGAGCGCGCCGGCCGTCCAGGCCGGTACCGGCGCCGCCGCGACGACCAGACCTGGCGGCGTCGGCCCGGCCGCGCCCGGCTCGCCGACGACGACGCCCGCCCAGCGGGGCCGCTCCGGAACGACCCCGGCGACCCAGGTACGCCCGTTCGGCGGACCGCCGCCCGGCGCCGCGGGAGCCGCCGTGGCCACGCCGGTGGGCAGGCCGAGCGCCGCGACGATCCCGCCCCCGTCCGTCGACTCGACCAGCAGGGCGGACGGACCCGCCGGAGTCAGCGTGACCGGGCGGCGCAGCGCCGCGCCGGCCGGGATCCGCACGGCCTCCAGGCCGACCGGGGTGTGGCGACCCGAGGCCGTGATCACACTGACGCGTACGGTCGCCGCCGCTCCGGGAGCGGAGAGCACGAGATCGGCCGTTGGCGGGCCGGCGGCCGGTGCCCCCGCACCGCCGGACCCGGCAGGGGTGAGGAACCCGCCGAGCAGGACCCGGGTGGCCGGACCGGCGGTCGGCGGCACGGGC
Source organism: Parafrankia soli (assembly GCF_001854695.1). Lineage (GTDB taxonomy): Bacteria > Actinomycetota > Actinomycetes > Frankiales > Frankiaceae > Parafrankia > Parafrankia soli. The sequence continues at coordinate 19,904 of NZ_MAXA01000219.1, read as the reverse complement.
GTGGCCGCCGCCGGCCCGGAGCCGCTCGCGCGGTCGACCAGCCAGCTCAGAACCCGGCCGGTGTGCACATCGACGTCGACGGTGGTCACGGTCGCCTCGGGGGCGAGCTCGGCCAGGCGCCGGCTGACCGTGCGCCCGACCGGAACGGTCACCTCCACCCGGGGCGCCGTCTGGCCCGACGACGCGGCGCCCACACTGACCCGGGCCGGCCGCGGACCGGTGTTCGTCCAGTACAGGACGGGATCGCGGCCGGCGACGGTGGCCGGGCCGGCGAACCACGTCCGCGCGCGGGACTGCTCGCAGCGGGCTCGCAACGGTCCCGCTCCCGACCCGGGGGAGGTCACGGTCGCGGTGAGGCCGGCCGCGGCGGACCCGGTCGCGACAAGCCGCAACGGACCGCCGGCAGGCCCCCGCGCCACCGACTGGCCGCTGTCCGGGCCGCCCGGAGTTGGGCCACCCGAGTCCGGACGCGGCAGGTAGAGCAGCTCGTCGTGCTGGCGGTCGCCACCGAGCAGCGCGCCGCCACCGGATGGCCGGACCACCCCGTCGGGCCCCGAGCCGCGCACGACGTCCAGCAGCTGGGGCACCCGCCCCCTCAGACCGAGATCCGGGCAGTCCAGGGTGACCGCGGTGACCGCGGTGACCGGTCTGGGGACGGCTGCGGGCGGACGAGGCCCCGCCGTGGCGAGCAGGGCCGCGACCACCCCGACCAGGCCCGCCACCCCGGCCGGCACGACGATCCGCTTCACGTGGTCTCCGCCCGCGTGGCCGCCGCGCGGCGGCCGCGGCGCCGGCGCGGGACGGCGGCCAAGGGGCCCGCGGCCAGCAGGAGCGCCCCAGCTGCGGCGGTCGCCAGCACGGCGGCGCGGTGGCGGTGGTGATCGTAGGAGACCTCGAGCAGGCCGCCCTCGGCCGGCAGGACGAACGCCTGCGCCCAGCCGTCCGCGACCGCCGCGGGCAGCGGCGCGCCGTCCAGGGTCGCCCGCCAGCCGGAATCGGCGGGTTCGGCGAGCACCACCCGGCGCCCCGCGGCGCCGCCGGGCAGCCGGGTCGATCCGGCCGGACCGGGCGAGCCGAGCCGGAGCGGGGTCGTGCCTTCCCCGGCACCGGGGGCGGCGGCGACCGGGCGCCACAGCAGTACGTCAGGACCGCGCCTCTCCCGGGAGAGGCCGTCCACCGCGTCGAGCGCGGCCATCAGCGCCGGGTCGGCCGAACCCGCCGGGACGACGACCGCGGCCACACCGAACGCCGGCAGCGCGTCGGCGGCGTCCGGGAGACCGGCGGAGATGTCCGCCACGAGCGTCGCGAGCGCCCGGTCTGCAGCGGAGGGCGGCCGGTGTGGGGCGGCGGCGGGGAACCTCGGCCCGCCCTGGGCGGCCAGGCTGTACGCGACCGGCCCCGACGGGCCGGACCGGCGCAGCACCAGGACGCGCGCGCCTGTTCCGCCCGTCCGGCTCAGCGCGGCGACCGCGCGGGCCGGGCTCTCCTCCTGCGCGGGACCCGGGATCGGCGTCGCGGTGGCCAGGCCGGCGGCGAACGCCAGCACACATCCGCCGAGCAGGACCGCCCCGACCCGGGCCGTGGCCGGCGCCCAGCCGGTGGCCACACCACCGACCCCGGATGACGCCCGACGGCCGAGCAGGCGGGGGCAGGCGGTGAGCAGCAGGCACAGCGCCGCGAAGAGGCACAGTGCCACGAAGAGGCAGGGCACCGCGGCCCGCCCCTCGTCACCGGGAGCGCCGGCCACCAGGCCGGTCAGCTCCGAGCCCGACAGGGACGACACAGCGGCGGGCCACCACCCGACGCCCCCCGTGACGAGGCCGGGCAGCAGGGGGACGGCTCCCGCGATCAGCACACCAAGTACCGGCACCGGCCCGACCGGCGGCGGTTGCGTGCCCGGCGGCCGTGATCTCCGGACGGCCCAGGCCGCCGTGGGCAGGCCGACCAGCGCGATCGGTGCCAGCACCGGCGCGCACGCGACGACGAGGGCCAGGGAGACGGCGAACCGCCAGCCCGCGCGCCCGCGCCCACCGGCGTCGGCGCCGGCGCCGAGGCCGGTTCCGGAACCGGAACCGGAACCGCTCGCTCCGGCCCGGACCGTCCGGCCACGGAGGAACTCGTCCCCCGCCGCGAGAACGGCGGGCAGCACCGCCAGGGCGACGGCGGTCTCGATCCGGCCGGCCAGCACTGATCCCGTGACCGGCGGGGACACGCCGTACAGGGCCGCCAGGCCGAGCCTCGGGCCGCGCGAGCCGACGAGCCGTCCCGAGGCCCGGTACGAGAGGTAGGTCGCCCCGGCCGGAGCGACGGCGAGCACGACCGAGCAGGTCGCGGCCACGCTGAGACCGACCGGGGCGGCAACGGACGACAGCGCGGCGAGCAGAGCCGTCCAGGGCGGTGCGGAGCCCGGCCAGCCGAGCACGCCGCCCACGGAGCCCTGCCAACCGGACCACACCATGGACCACAGGTCACCGGCGTACTCGGGCATTGGCACGCCGCCGCCGACGGCGTCCGGTGGCAACCGGCGGACGGCCAGGCCAGCCGCCCCGAGGAACAGGGCCATCACCGCCGCGAGCGCCCGCGGCGGGGCGGCCGCGCGGGGACCACTCGGCGCCCGGTCGGCGACCGCGCGGGGTCGGGCCGACAGCAGCTCGCGCACGGCACGCCGCGGCACCGCCACGCACCGGCCGAACCGCACGCGCATCCGGAACAGGGGCCGCGGGCTGGCGAGGACGGCACCGGCGATCCACAGCTCGGTCAACGCGTCACGCCACCGGCCGCGGGAACGCGGGCCGCTCGGATCACCGCTGTCCCGGGGCGGGAGGAGCAGGCGGGCACCGGCCCGCGCCGCGCCCGCGACCACCAACGCGAGCACGGCCGGTACGAGGAAGGGCGCCGCCGTCAGCGCGAGCCGCACCCGCGCTCCCGCGACCCTCCCGACACGGTCGCCCGCGCGAGACGCGCCGGACGCGAGAGGCCTGTCAGCGAGAGGCGCGTCGGTGCGTGCGGGCGGCGCGAGCAGCACCGCCGCCGGGGGCACGACGACGACCCGCAGGCCCGCCCGCGCCGCGCGGGCGCCGAGATCCAGATCGAGGCCGGCGGTCATGTCCGCGGCCAGGCCGCCGAGCCGCTCCCAGGCCGAGGCTCGCACGAGCATCCCCGTGCAGGAGACGGCCAGCACGTCCCGCACGGCGTCATGCTGACCGTGGTCGGGCACGCCCGGGACGACACCGGTGATCCGCCGGCCGGCCCGGTCGACCGTCACACCCGCCTCGAGCAGGAATTCCGGTCGGGCGGCGTCGAGCACCTTGGGACCGAGGACCGCCGCGCCCGGGTCGACGCGGGCGTAGGTGAGCAGCCGTTCCAGGGCGTCGGGCCGTGGCAGGACGCCGTCGTGGATCAGCCAGTAGAAGGTGTCGGGCGCGCCGCCCAGCCCGCCGTGCCGGATACCGGCCGCGACCGCGACACCGAAGGACGTCCCGGCAGGCAGGCTCAGGACGTCCCCAGCGGGCAGGCCCGGGACGTCTCGGGCGGGAAGGCTCGGGACGTCAGGGTCCGGGCTCGGCTGCGTGGGGCCGTCTGCCGCCGGAACCCACTGCGCCGGGATTCGCTGCGCCGGGATCGCGGGGCCGCCGAGACGGACGACCACGATCCGCTCGGGCGGGCGGGTCGACGCGGTCAGCGCGACCACCGGGCCCACCGGACCCACCGGGCCCACCGGACCCGCAGCGACCGTCGCAGGCGCCGCAGCGGTACCAGTACTGCCGAGACCGTTTTGTCGCGGGTCGTGGCCGCCGGGCGCCGCGGGCTGATCCCGCCGCGTCACGACGACCGCTACGACCCGCTGACCGGGACGAACGGCTCCTCGGGAACGAACCGCCCACCGGTGGTGGTCGGCGTCCCGCGTTGGTCTCGTCATCGCGGGCGCCGCCTGGTGGATCCGCCGTCAGACTGCCCGGCGGCGCTGCTTGCGCCGTTCCCGCTCGGACATGCCGCCCCAGATCCCGAACCGCTCGTCGTTCTCCAGCGCGTACTCGAGGCACTCGACCCGCACCTCGCAGCCCGAACAGATGCGCTTCGCCTCCCGGGTCGACCCGCCCTTCTCAGGGAAGAACGCCTCCGGGTCGGTCTGCGCGCACAGCGCCCGTTCCTGCCATTCCATCGCCTCGCCGAGCAGGTCGCCGAAGCCGATGTCGATCACCTGGGCGAGGGAGTCGGACAGCGAGCCGTCGCCTCGGGGCAGGGTGACGCCCCCGGGGCCGACCAACGCGCCGTCCCGCACCTCGTCCTCGTCCTCGTCGCCCTCGTCGTCCACATCGTCGTCGAGGTCGTCGGTCGCGGAGTCGTATCCGGTCTCGACGAGCTCGGGCCGGCCCCGCCCGGGCATGACCGGCGGCGCGACCGCCATGGCGGACGCCGCGGCCGGGCGCGGGTGCACCGCTCCGGCCGCGAGTGCCGGCGGCCCGGGAACGGGAACGGGCAGCGGACGTGCCACGGGCCCCGACTCCCCGACCGGACCCGTGTCGTGCTCAGCGGGACGCTCGACGTCCGCCAGGACGGTGTGGACGCCCGCGTCGGTGTGCTCCATATGGACTCCTCCAGACCCGTCGCGGTGCGGTCGGCCACCCCCCCCGGACGCCGGCGCACGGCGCCTGGGATCCATTCCGACCGGACGTCGCCTACCGCACGAGTCCCGTCGACGGGGGGAATGACACGCCGGTAATTACACGCGCCAGACTTGGCCGCGTCAACCCCACCGACGCAACATCTTCTACAACCAGCGATGAGACCATAGCTCACAGTCACTGGGACTCGTCACGGAGGGTCCCCGTGGTCGCACCCTCCAACACGGAGAGTGACGATCGGGCGGACGCGCCGGAGGCCCTCCGGTCACACAGGACCGAACGAACACCCCATACCGGACGCCGAGATTCTCGGACATCTCACCCGAACCTACACCGATCACCAGCGCCGACAGCAGGCCACCGAGACCCCGGTCACAGACCGTCACCACATAAACGAGCTGTGACGAGCTCTCAGGTCACGACAGTCAGCATGGTGCGCGCAGCGTCACCACGTGCGGTACCAAGACGCTCCGCGGAGACCACGCCATATGTAGTGGTCCGTTGCCGAGCGGGACGGCCCGCGGCCTGCGCGACCTCCTCCAGCTCGGCTATGGAGCGCCGTGAGCCGTGTTGCGAGCCCGCCATCCGGCTGATCGTCTCCTCCATCAGTGTGCCTCCGAGGTCGTTGACCCCACCGGCGAGCACCTGGACGCAGCCCTCCGTACCGAGCTTCACCCACGAGCACTGGATGTTGTCGATCGCTCCGTGCAACAGGATCCGGGCCATGGCGTGCACCGCCCGGTTCTCCTGAACGGTGGGGCCCGGTCGGGCAACCCCGGCTAGATAGATCGGGGAACTGTGGTGCACGAAGGGCAGCGCGACGAACTCGGTGAACCCGCCTGTCTCCTCCTGGATGCGGCGCAGCAGGCGCAGGTGGRCCACCCAGTGCGCCGGGGTGTCCACGTGGCCGTACATCATCGTCGCCGAGGAGCGCAGGCCGACGCGGTGCGCGGTGGTGACCACCTCGACCCAGGCGGCGGTGGGCAGTTTGCCCTTGGTCAGCACCCAGCGGACCTCGTCATCGAGGATCTCCGCGGCGGTGCCGGGGATGGTGTCCACCCCGGCCTCCCGGGCCGCCGTGAGCCACTCCAGCGTCGACAGCCCGGTGCGGGCGACCCCGTTGGCCACCTCCATCGGCGAGAAGGCGTGCAGGTGCAGCCCGGGTGCCTGCTTCTTGATCTCGCGGGCGAGCTCGAAGTAGGCGGTGCCCGGCAGGTCCGGGTGGATGCCGCCCTGGACGCAGACCTCCGTCGCGCCGACGGACCACGCGTCCCGCGCGCGGGAGCCGACCTCGTCCAGGGAGAGCGTGTAGGCGTCGGCGTCCGCGCGGCGCTGAGCGAAGGCGCAGAAGCGGCAGCCGGTGTAGCAGACGTTGGTGAAGTTGATGTTGCGGTTCACCACGTAGGTCACGTCGTCGCCCACGGTCTGGGCGCGCAGGGCGTCGGCGAGGCCGCACAGCTCTTCCAGCGCGGCACCCGTCGCCCCGAACAGGGTCAGCGCCTCGGCGTCGGTGAGTCCGGCCGGGTCGGTGCTGGCCCGCCGCAGCGCCGCGAGCACCTCCGGCTCCGCCCGGGTGATCGCGCCGCGCGCGCCGTCGGTGGTTCCCGTGGTGGCTGTGGTCTCTTCGGACCCGTCCTCGGACGGGACGCCGCCACCGGCCGCCGTGCCGACCGGGACCACCGTGCCGACCGGAGCCGTGTCCTCGGTGGTCTTCTCCCCCGCGGCGGATGCCACGGCTTCCGCGGCACCGGCGCCCGCCCGGGTGCCCGTGCCGTAGATCCCGTCCACCCCGGTACCGGCGGCGCGCACCTGCTCGCGCAGACCGGCCCAGTCGCCGTAGACGGAGTCGAAGTCGGAACGGGTGGCGGAGTGTCGTCCCTCGGTGTCCACCGCGGTGTGCAGGTCGGTGCGGCCGCTGTTCCCCAGGCCGCCGTCGGGCTCCTGCCACGGCAGCCCCGCCGCCCGGGCGCCCTCGGCGAGCAGCCCGTCCGGACCGGCCAGCGCCGCCACGTGCCCGGACAGCCGCGGGTCGATCCACGGCTCGTCCAGGTGTGTCGGGTGGACGGTCAGCCGCGGCCGCAGCGTGAAGCCCGCCGCCGCGGTCACCTCCCGCAGGACGTCCAGATCAGGCCAGGGCCGCTCCGGGTTGACGTGGTCCGGAGTCACCGGCGAGACACCGCCCCAGTCGTCGAGGCCGGCGGAGAGCAGCAGCGCGCACTCGGCGGTGTCGACGAGGTTCGGCGGCGCCTGCACCCGCATCCGCGGGCCGAGCACCAGGCGGGTCACCGCCACGGCCGCCGCGAGCTCCTCGGCGCCGACGTCCGGCTCACCGCGCATCGCGGTGTCATCCTTGGCCCGGAAGTTCTGGACGATGACCTCCTGGACGGACCCGTACTCGCGGGCCAGCCCACGCAGCGCGAAGATCGTCTCGGCGCGCTCGACGGCCGTCTCGCCGATGCCGAGCAGCAGGCCGGTCGTGAAGGGGATGGAGAGCCGCCCGGCGTCGGCCAGCACCCGCAGCCGGACGGCGGGCTCCTTGTCGGGCGAGCCGTAGTGGGCGCCGCCGGGCGTCGACCACAGCCGCGTCGCGGTCGTCTCCAGCATCATGCCCATCGACGGCGCGACCGGCTTGAGCCGCGCGAGCTCCGACCAGCTCAGCACGCCGGGATTGAGATGCGGCAGCAGGCCGGTCTCCTCCAGCACCGCGATCGCGACGGCGCGCAGGTAGCCCAGCGTCGAGTCGTAGCCGTGGGCGTCGAGCCACTCCCGGGCGGCCGGCCAGCGGTCCTCCGGGCGGTCGCCGAGGGTGAACAGCGCCTCGGCGCACCCCGCCGCCGCCCCCGCGCGGGCGATGTCGAGCACCTCGTCCACCGTCAGGTACGGCGCGGGCAGCCGGTGCGGGACGGTCGCGAACGTGCAGTAGTGGCAGCGGTCCCGACACAGCCGGGTGAGCGGGATGAAGACCTTCGGCGAGTAGGTGACGACGCCGGGCCGCCCCAGGGAGGCGAGCCCGGCGTCACGCACGCGCGCCGCGGAGGCGCACAGGTCGGCGAGATCCTCGCCGCGCGCCGCGAGCAGGATCGCGGCCTCGGCGACGTCCAGGGTGACGCCGTCGCGCGCGCGGCGCAGGGCGCGGCGCATGGCGGCGGCGGACGGCGGCGGTTCCTGCCGGTGCCGGCTCCCCTGTTCCGGGGCCACCGCCTGCCCGGGTCGTGATCCGTCCGGTACCGCCGCCGTACTCGTCATGCGTTCACCCTGGGTAGTCGATGGATGATCGTAGGTGGATGTCCCCGCGGGGCCGGGCCGCCGTCAGGGCGGGTCGGCGCGGGTCCAGGTCAGGCTGTGCCGGCGCCGCGGGTGGCCCGGGGGCCGGCCGCCGGGTTCCGCAGCCGCTCGAGGGTGCCGATGAGCAGGTTCGTCCGCCTGCGGGCAGCCAGCGTGTCGGTTCGCGCGGCTCCCGGCGCGGACGCGCCGCCGCGCAGGTCCGCGTGCCGGGCGGCCGCGACCTGTGGCGCGCGGGCCCCGGCGAGGGCTCGGTTGAGGGTGGCGGAGAGGGCTTCGAGGCTCTTGGTCGTGCGGGGGCTCCTGGTAGTCCGGGGGGTCCTGATCGCGGACATGGCGGTCCTTCCAGCGACGTGGAGAGCTAGGTCCATCTCACAGCTCTCTCTAACCAGAATCAAGAGATGGCTCCTACCGGCGCGGATCGTCACGCGCGGCTACCGTCCATCCCCTCCCCGCGACACGGAAGCCGCATGACGGAGCGGGCGGGACGACGCGGGTACCGGACAATCCCCTCCTGCCCCCCGCCGGGGTCGTTACGCTGATCAGGTGCCACGCAACCGCCAGGAGGTCCCGCGCGAGGAACGGATCGACGCGCTGCTCGCGGTCGCCGAGCAGCAGTTCCTCGCCCGCGGGTTCGCCGGTACCTCCATCGCCGAGATCGCCCGCGCCGCCGGCATCGAGCCCGGCTCGGTGTACTGGTACTTCCGGTCCAAGGACCACGCGTTCGCCGCCGTCCTGAACCGCCTGCTCGACGGCGAGGTGGACCGCATCGCGGAGCTGCCCGGCGAGGCGGCACAGAAGCTCTTCGCCGCGCTGGACTCGGTCGAGCGACGCCGCACGCTGCACCCCTGCGTCGCCGAGCGCGCCCCGCACGCCCCGCCGATCATGGAGTACCACGAGCGGCTGCACGAGTGGCTCCACGGCCTGGCGCTGAGCGCCGTGGCCGACCTGGTCCCCCAGCCCGACCACGAGATCGCCGCCGACGCCGTGGTCGCCACGATCGAGGGTGGCCTGGCCAATCCGGCGCCGAGCCGGCCCACCAGCCATCTCGTCCGCTACCTGCTGGCGTCACTCGCCGCGGTCGAGCACTCCCCGAACGCTCCGGCCACCGAGGTCACCACCACCAGCTGAACCACGACATCCGAGGGCGGGGCCGGGGGCCCCGGCCGCCGAGTCGGTGTCCGCGAGGCCCGGGGTTGCCGGTCGGGGTGTCGGGGTGTCGGGGTGTCGGGGCGGTGCGGGTGCCAGGATGATGCGACGTGAAGGTCACCGCATTGGCCGGCGGCATCGGCGGCGCGCGTTTTCTGCAGGGTGTCCGGGCTGCCCGCCCCGACGCCGAGATCACCGTGATCGGCAACACGGGTGATGACATCACGCTGCACGGCCTGCGCATCTGCCCAGACCTGGACACCGTGATGTACACCCTGGGCGGCGGGATCTCGGCCGAGCGCGGCTGGGGCCGGGAGGACGAGACGTTCGTCGTCTCGGCCGAGCTGGCCGCCTACGGGGTGGGTCCGAGCTGGTTCGGGCTCGGCGACCGCGATCTCGCCACCCACCTCGTCCGCACCCAGATGATCGAGGCCGGTTACCCGCTCTCCGACGTCGTGACGGCGCTGTGCGACCGGTGGAAGCCGGGGGTGCGCCTGCTGCCGATGTCGAACGACCGGGTCGAGACCCATGTGATCATCGCTGATGACGAGGGACGTCGGGCCGTCCACTTCCAGGAGTGGTGGCTGCGGATGCGGGCGCAGGTGCCCGCCGAGGCGATCCTGTCCGTCGGTGCCGCCGAGTCGAAGCCGGCGCCGGGTGTGCTGGACTCGATCGCGGACGCCGACGTCGTGCTGATCGGGCCGTCCAACCCGGTGGTCTCGATCGGGACGATCCTGTCGGTGCCGGGTGTCTCGGACGCGCTGCGGGTCACCCTGGCCCCGGTCGTCGGCGTCTCACCGATCATCGGGGGATCGGCGGTCCGCGGGATGGCCGACGCGTGCCTGAAGGCGATCGGTGTCGAGACGTCGGCGCGCGCGGTCGGCGCGCACTACGGCGGCCGGCACCGTACCGGCGGTGCCACCTCCGGGGGAACGACCGAAGAGCTTGGTCACGGTCTGCTGGACGGGTGGCTGGTGGACGTCGTGGACGCGGCGATCTCGGCGGACCCCGACGCCATACCCGGAGCTACCGTGAAAGCCGTACCGCTTCTCATGACCGATCTGGAGGCCACTGTGGCGATCGTGGAGGCGGCGCTGGAGCTCGCCGGTGTCTGACCTGTCCCCGGTGGGGACATCCATGACGAAGGACGGACCGGAACCCGCGGAGGCGTCGTTCCCGGGCGCGGCGGAGCAGGTCGGCGAGGAGCCGCTGGCGGAGCGGGAGCTGCGGATTCTGCCGCTGGGCGGGATCGGCGAGGTGCGGCCGGGCGACGACCTCGCCGCGCTGATCGCCGCGGCCACGGGCGCCGGGCCCGGAGGCGGCCCCGGGCTGCGTGACGGTGACGTCCTCGTCGTGACGTCCAAGATCGTGTCGAAGGCCGAGGACCGGCTGATTCGGATCGAAGGCGACAGAGAGGCCACGCGCCAGGCCGCCATCGACGCCGAGTCCGTGCGCGAGGTCGCGCGCCGCGGCCCGACCCGCATCGTCGAGACGCACCACGGCCTCGTGCTGGCGAGCGCGGGGGTGGACGCGTCCAACATCGCGAAGGACTCGATCGCGCTGCTGCCGGTCGACCCCGATGCCAGTGCCCGCACGCTGCGGGACGGCCTGCGCGACCGGCTCGGCGTCGACGTCGCGGTGATCATCAGCGACACGGCCGGGCGGCCCTGGCGGCGCGGGCTGACCGACATGGCGATCGGCGTCGCCGGGATGGCGGCGCTGCGCAGCCACATCGGCGACATCGACTCCTACGGCAACGAACTCGGGATGACCGAGATCGCCGAGGCCGACGAGCTGGCCGGCGCGGCGGACCTGGTGAAGGGCAAGCTCGGCGCCACACCGGTGGCGATCGTCCGCGGGTTCGCGCGCCGGCCCGACGACGGGAGCGGGTCACGCGCGCTGCTGCGGCCCTGGGACGAGGACATGTTCCAGCTCGGCACGGTCGAGGCACGCCGCTCGGCCCCGTTCGCGCGGCGCACGGTGCGGGAGTTCGCCGACCTCCCGGTCGACCCGGCGGCGGTGCACCAGGCGATCGCCGCGGCGATCACCGCGCCCGCCCCGCACCACACCACTCCGTGGCGGTTCGTGCTGGTCGAGGCGCGCCGGCACGCCCTGCTCGACGCGATGGCGATGGCCTGGACGGACGACCTGCGCCGCGACGGGTTCGACGAGGACTCGGTGAGCAAACGGCTGCGCCGCGGCGACGTGCTGCGCCGGGCGCCGGTGCTGATCGTCCCGATGATGGTGACCGACGGCGCGCATCCCTACCCGGACGAGCGTCGGGTGCGGGCCGAGGAGCGGATGTTCACCGTGGCGCTCGGCGCCGCCGTGCAGAACCTGCTGGTCGCACTCGCGGCCGAGGGCCTGGGCTCGTGCTGGGTGTCGTCCGCGCTGTTCTGCGGGGAGGTCGTGACCGACACGCTGGACCTGCCGCGCACCTGGACGCCGATGGGCGTCGTGGGTGTGGGGCACCCGGCCGCACCGGCGCACCCGCGGCCGGCCCGTGACATCGCGGCGTTCGTCGTGGAGCGCTGAGCTACGATGGCATTCACTTAATGGTCATGTTGAACTACGTACGGCTACCGTCCGGTTCATAGGACGTCCGGTTCGCGCGATCTCCGCCTGTCGGCGGACAGGCCCCGATCTCGCCGATAGTGGCGGTCGGCGGCGGGTCGGGCGGACCGCGGCGGCTCAGGCGTGTTCGACACTTCGTAGGATCGGGCCCCGTGGGGAAGAAGAGCGTCGCGCGCAACGCCCGTCTGGAGGAGCTCCGCCGCGAGCAGAAGCGGAAGGAGCGCCGGCGGGCACTGCTGATCTACGGCACCTCCGGCTTCGTCGCGCTCGCCCTCCTTGCCGGGATCATCGTCTACAGCGTCTTCGACAATCGGTCGAAGAACAAGGAGCGCAGCGTCGGCTACGTCGCCGCCGCCTCCCCGGCCGCGGTCACCGCGAACTGCACCGGGATCCGCAACGACCAGTCGTACGGCAACCAGCACGTGGGAGCCACCGACACGGTCGAGTACAAGGACTCCCCGCCGTCGTCGGGCAACCACGAGTCCGACCCGCTGCCCGACGCCATCCGGTTCTACAACCCGGATTCGGGCATCCGTGCCGAGCGGGCGGTGCACAACCTGGAGCACGGCTTCGTGGTCGGCTGGTACGACGCGAAGCTGCCCGCCGACCAGGTCGAGAAGCTGCGCACGGTCGCGGCGGACGCCGGGAACCGCTTCATCGCGGTGCCGTGGACGCGCAACGACTTCGCGGGCGACCAGCACTTCGTGCTGACCGGCTGGGACCGCACCCAGCGCTGCGGCACCGTCTCCGCCGACGTGGTGAAGGAGTTCGTCAAGAAGTGGGCGAACCCTCCGCTCGACGGCGTGACCTGGGACTCGCCGACCGCGGCGGAATCCGGGGCCGCGGGTGGGACTCTGAACGTCACCGAGGACGGCCCGATCGACCCGGCGGCCGCGGCCGCGGGCGGGGTGGTTCCCGGCGCCGGCACGATGACCCAGGCCCCGACCGCACCCTGAGCCGGCGCTCCGGCGCGCTCGGGGGCGCGCCGGAGCGGTCAGGCGGTGCCGGTGCGGATCGGCATGAGCAGGTAGCGGTAGTCCTCACCGTCGTCCTTGCCGGTGAGGACCGCCGGCTTGCTCGAGGCGATCTCCGGGTCGGCGGTGGCGAACCCGATGATGGCCTCGTCGCCCTCGACCGCCGCCAGGCCGTCCAGCAGGAACGCGGGGTTGAACAGCACCGACAGCTCCGGGCCGTCGTACTCCACGGGCACCAGCTCGGACGCCTGGGCGCCCCCGCCGTCCCCCGCCTCGGCCACGACCTGGCCGGCGGAGAACGTGAACCGCAGCGGCGCCGTGCGCGTCGCCACCAGTGCGACCCGGCGGACGGCGGCCGCGAGCACCGCCGTCGGCGCCGTGACGGTGAGCTCCGACGTCTCCGGCAGCAGCCGGCGGTAGTTCGGGAAGCTTCCCTCCAGCAGCCGGACGATCGTCTGCCGGCCGTTCACCGACAACCCGAAGCGCGGGACCCCGGCCTCGTCGACCCCCATCCCGAGCATGACCCGGGACGCGGTGGTCGGCAGCTTCGCCACGTCGGCGAGCAGCCGGGCCGGCACGTGCGCGACCGCGTCGGGGTCGTCGACGGTGGGCTGCCACGGGATCGTCCGGACGGCGAGCCGGTACCGGTCGGTGGCGACCATCGTCAGCCCGCCCCGGGCGATCTCGAGCCGGACGGCGGTGAGCACCGGCAGCGCGTCGTCCCGGCCGGCGGCCGGGGCCACCTGCGCGACCGCCGCGGCGAAGCCGAGCGTGTCCACCTCGCCGACCGGCGGCGGGAACGCGGGCAGCACCGGGTAGTCCTCGACGGCGAGCGCCGGGATGCGGAACCGGGCCGCGCCGCACTCGATGATCACCCTGGTCTCGGTGGCCTCGACGACCACCGGCGCGTCGGGCAGGTTGCGCACGACGTCCGCCAGCAGCCGTCCGGGCACGACGACCCGGCCGGGCTCGGTGACGACGGCCTCGACCGGGGCCCGCGCGGCGACCTCGGAGTCGAACGCGGAGACGGTGAGCGCCGGGCCCGGCGCTCGGCCCCGCGCCTGGGCCTGATCCCCGGCCTGGTCCTGGTCCGGGGTCGGCATGGTGGCTTCCAGCAGCAGGCCCGTCAGCACCTGCTGGGCGCCGGCGGTGGGCTTCGGCACGTACCGGGCGGCCCAGCCCGTCGCGTCGGCGAGTACGTCGCGTTCCACGCTGAACCTCATGCAGGGATTGTCGCGCCGGACAACGCCGAATCTCCGCATTCCGCAGACCGCCCACCGCTCGCGGCGGCGCGGCAGGCCTGTCACCAGGGCCGTTGATGCGACATCCCGGGGACGTGGGCGGGGCGGGAGCCGGCCGCCGCCGYCCTGCCGCCCCGCCGGCTCGACGCGCCGCCGCCCCGTCCGCTCGACGCGCCGAGGGCTCGACGGCTCGCATGGCGTGTCACGCCGCAGTTCGCGCACGCGGCGGACCAGGTTATCCGCGACGACATTGCGCCGGCTATTGCGCAGCACCTTCAGGTACCCCCGGCGAGGTGGGCGCCACTGATCGAAAAAGACCCGTCTATCGTTTCCAGTCAGTGCTACCCGTACTGCTGGGACCTGTGGGGGGAACCATCGTGGATAAGCTGACCGAAGATGCGAGCCGCGAACCGGCGCCACCGGCACGGAAAGTTCGACGAGCAACCATCGGCGGCCATAACCCTGCGCTCGACGGACTGCGTGCCCTGGCCGTCCTGACGGTGCTCTTCCACCACATGGACCTGGTGCCGGGCGGCTACCTGGGCGTCGATCTCTTCCTGGTACTCAGCGGGTTCCTCATCACGGGCCTGCTGCTGGCCGAGCGCGACCGGGAGGGCTGGATCTCGCTGCGCGCCTTCTGGGCCCGCCGTGGTTTCCGACTCCTTCCCGCCTTCTACATCTTTGTAGCAGCCGGCATTCCGCTCGTCCTTCTCGTCAAGGACACCGACGACCAGTGGCAGTTCCTTCGCAACGGGCTCGCCGCCCTCTTCTACGTCGCCAACATCCAGCGCACACTGAATCCTCCGGACAGCGGTGCATGGTTTGGGCACGTGTGGACGCTCTCCCTCGAGGAGCAGTTCTACCTGCTCTGGCCGATCGCCCTGGTGCTGATCTGCCGCAGCGAGCGCTGGCGGCGGCGCCTGCCGGAGATCCTCATCAGCGCCGTGATCCTGGTGTTGATCTGGCGGGAGATCCTGATCGGCAGCGGCGTGTCGAACTTCCGCATCTACTTCGCGCCGGACACCCGCTTCGACTCGCTGCTCGTCGGCTGCCTGCTCGCCACCTGGCGCCACGAGGCGCTGCGTTCGGCGGCGGACGGCACCGCCGTGGCCGGCGACCTGTCCCGGGTCGCGGGCAGCCGCACCGCCCAGCTCCTGGCCCGGGCCGCTACGTTCGGCCCGGTGGGCCTGCTGGGCCTGGTGATCCTCTTCTTCACCGGCCCCGATCTGCACGGCCCGCCGAACTGGATGGCCCGCGGTGGCTACCTGCTCGTCGCCGTGCTCGCCGCCGTCGCCGTCCTGGGTGCCGACCAGCACCGGCCCGGGTGGTACGACCGTGTGCTCAGCGCCCGTCCGGCCGCCTGGGTGGGGCGGATCTCCTACAGCCTGTACCTGTGGCACTTCCCCGTCACCGGGGTCGCCAACGACTCGCTCGTCCCCCGTTTCGGCCGCGTCCCGGCGGCCGGCGCCGCCCTCGTCGTCAGCCTCGGGCTCGCGTCGGCGTCCTACTACTTCGTCGAGCGGCCCGTGCAGCGCCGCCGGCCGGCGTGGGTGAACGCCCGCGGCACCGCGCCGCGCCGCGGCCGGACGTCGATCGTGACGCCGTCCGCCGAGCCGCTGCTCGCCACCACCCAGCCGCTTCCGGTGAACGGCGATTCCGAGCCGGTTCGGCGCATTCACTCCTGAACCACCACCGGCCGCGGACCAGCCAGCCGCACGCCAGGTGAAATGAGCCAGCCGGCCGCAGGTGACGACTGTCAGTAATGACGTCGCCCGCGGCCGGCTGGTCGTCGTTTGGGTGCTAGCCGCCTGACGTGGCAGAACGGAACGGCCCCGTGCGGCGCGCGATTGCCTTCCGTGACGGCGCTCCAGAGGCAGGGCTTTCCGCGCCCCAGCATGCCCGGCCCAGGTGCCAACTTCTTCACAGCTTGCCCTAATATGGCCGGCTGCACATCCCTCGGTATCCGGATCGTCGCATTGCGCGCACATTGATCTGCAGGCCGTCGGCTGTCGCGGACGTCGGCGACCACTCGCGACGCGTCCTGATCCTGCGTGCCCGAGGGAGTAACCGGCGTGTCCGGAAACAGCGCACCCACGCCGAACGGCGCCGAGCCCGACCCGTTCACCGACCCGTTCGCCGATCTGGTCCTCGACGAGGCCTTCATCGCCGGAGCCACCCGATACGAGGCCCCAGCCCGGACGAGAGCCGCGGTCGCCCGCTTCGGGCCACTCGAAGACGGTTCGACGCCCTGGCGCTCGTACGGCGGCGGCCGGCCACGGCGGGCGGGAGGCGCCTCCGGACCACTGCTGGGCCGCGGACGGGCGTCCCAGCCGATTCCGGAGATCTCGCCGCGGCCGCGGTCCCGAGGGCGGATCGTGCTGGCGCTGATCAGCGTCGTGCTGCTCTCGACCACCGTCTACGGGTTCGTGGCCTCGGCCGTCGACAGTCCGCCGTCCACCACGCTCTCGGCGGACCCGCCGACCCCGGCAGGGAGTGCCTCCGGCCGCGACGCCATCGCCGAGGAATCGCTACCGGATCTCTACCGGCGGGACTGGACGGCCGGTCACTGCTACACCTGGCTCCAGCGGGACGTCTCGACCGCGGTCAACGACGTCCCCTGCGCCGGCCCGCACCTGTTCGAAGCGGTCGGCCCACTCGACGTCGGCTCCGCCTATCCCGAAGGGGCGACGTACCCGTCGCCGGCCGAGTGGGTAGTGCTCGGCAGGCGGCAGTGCGAGCCGCTCATCACCGCGTATCTCGGCTACGGGCTCGACCCGTTCGGGCGCTTCGGCACGAGCGTCCTCCACCCCAAGGAAGCGGAGTGGAACACCGGCGAGCGGGACATCGTCTGCGGCCTGTCACTCCATCCCTCTCCCACGGCACCCTACGAGGTGCCCGACCTCGAAGGACAGGTCCGCGGAGCCGACCAGGCGCTGACCTATCCCACCGGGACCTGCTTCCGCACGAACACCGAGGGCCGCAACGAGGTGGTCCCCTGCGAGCAGAGCCACCATTCGCAGAGCGTGGGCACGGCGACCCTGGCGGACACCGCCGAGGGCGCACCGAACAGCGCGCCTCTCTCGGCGGAGCGGCTCGACGAACTCATCGACGCGGCCTGCGCACCCCGCATCGCGCCCTATCTCGACCGGGGATTCGGGGGCGCGCCCGTACAGGGCGGATCGCATTCCCTCCGCCCGGAAAGCTGGTGGGTGGGAACCCGATCCACCACCTGCACCGTGAGCCTCGTCGACCGGAACGGCAGAAAACTGGAGACGACCGGCCTGCTCAGCCCGGACGACGACTCGGGGTCGTTCAAAGCGAACGTATGACAGCGGATCCCCTACCTGCTCCGCCCGAGCTGGAATCGAGCGGTGACCGCACTCGAACGTTACAAAAATTCTGGAGAAAAACGTCATGAGAAAAACCCGGAAGCTTACGGTAGCCGGGCGGAGTCGGCCGTTTCGGCCCGACATCGCAGGCCGCCCACGCCCACGCTCCGGCAGCCGCGGGCGGGCGGGCATCGTAACCGGACTGGCATGCCTTGTCCTCGCAGGCTGCGAACCAGGTTCACCGTCCCGGCCCGCCCCGATCAGCGCGCAGGTTGACGGAACACAGCATTCCGCACGGGGCGGTCCGGCGACGACGGCACCAACCTCCGGAACGCCGCACGACTTCCAGGTCGTCATTCCGGGTCAGACCTCGACCCACGGCACTGCCGGAACTCCAGAACGGCCCTCGACCCCGGGTGCTCCCGGAACCATGTCACCCTCGGGGGCGGTGGCGTCCCCTTCGCTCCCAGCACCTGGCCCTACGGCGCCAACTGGTCATGGACCAGTCCCGCCGCCTCCCCCGGCTCCGACGGTCCTACCCAGGTCGGCACCGCCGCCGGTGCCCGGCCCGGCACCCCGCCCGACGACGACACCACCGGCAGCTAAGGCCACAGTTCCGAACATGCGCGGCCTAACCCGATCGGAGGCGACAGACACTCTTCATCGGGCCGGGTTCTACAACATCTCCTTCTCCGAGGGATGCAGCACAAACGGAGAGCACGAAAAAGTCAATGGCCAGACTCCGGAGGCGGGCACTCCGACCACCCTTGACGCCCCGGTCGGCATGCACATCCATATTCTCAACTGCGTATCGATCCCGGACGTCGTGGGCATGCCGATGGGTAGCGCCGTCGACTATCTCGGCAGGCTGGGTTGGACACCCGTGGTCGGCCAGGGATGCGCCGTGGGCGACAACAGCGTGGTCGCGGCAATGACCCCGGCCAGTGGTTCCTACGCCCGACCTGGATCCCGAATCCAACTCGATCCGAAGTGCCGCTGAGCCATTCAGTGTGTCCGAAGGAGTAACCGGGATGCCCGGAAGCAACAACCGCAACAGGTTCACATCGGTGGGCAACCGAGCGGCCCGGCTCTCCCGGCGGCTCCTACGACTCCGACAGCTGCGGGCGGCCGAATGGCGCGATCACCTCACGACCATCGCGATCAACGCTGTTCTCCTTGGCGCCGTGATCTACGGGCTGGTCGCGCTGCACGGAGACCGCGCCGCGGACCGCGGGTCCGACGCGGCGGAGCAGACCGCCCCGGCGACCATCGACCCGATCGGACCGTCGACGACGGCATCCCCGAGCGCCGACGCCGGCGTCGAGTTCCTGCAACAGGACTACCAGCCCGGCCGGTGTTACTCCTGGCAACAGCATGTCGACTCGACCTCGACCCAGGACGTTCCCTGCGCGGGTGTCCACTACTTCGAGGCGGTCGGCGACACCCGCATCCGGCCGGATCATCCGAGCGACGGCGCCTATCCCACCCCCGAGGAGTGGGATGCCGTCACCGACAAGCACTGCCTGCCCATGATCGAGAAGTATCTGGGCGGCCCGCTTGACCCCGCCGGGCGTTTCTCCGCCGGCCTGATCCGACCCCAGAAGCCCGGCTGGGAGATCGGCCAGCGCACGATCACCTGTGGCATCACCGCCGGCATGACCGAATTTGATCCGCCCGCGTTCCGCCCGTTCGAAGGCAGCGCCCGTGGCGCCGACCAGTCCATGACGCACACCGCCGGAAGTTGCTTTCGCCGTGCCGGCGACGACGGGCTGGTCGAGGCTCCCTGCGAACTCCCCCATCACGCGCAGAGCGTAGGAGCGGTGAGCGCGCCGGAGACTCCGGACGGGGCCGCGCCGTCCGATACCTGGCTCAACGAGAAACTCGGGCCGCGGTGCGGCGACCTCGCCGCCCCGTACCTGGAGATCGGCCGCTTCGACGGCGCGCTCGTCGAGCCGCAGTGGAACCTGATCGCGCCGGAGAGCTGGCGTGCCGGGAGTCGCCGCACCACCTGTTTCATCGGATTCGCCGACGAGGCCGGTTCCCCCATGACGGTCACCGGTGTCATGACCACGCCAGTCGTCTGAGCACAGCCGCGACAGCCCATCATTCCGGACTGCTCGGACCGCACTCATCATGCAGTCCGACGCCGGATATCGATCTGACCCCAACATCCTGGAGAAAGAATGAGAAGGCTTCTCGCCGATTCCCGGAAGAGACCGGTTCGAACCGGTAGACCAGGGGAACCAGGCCGTCCCGGCCGACACCTGGTCCGATGCAGGCAGGTCGGCGTCGCCGCCGGGCTGGCCTGCCTGATCCTGGCGGGCTGTGAACCGGTCGCCGGTGGAGGGCCCGCTCCCTCGACGAGCGGAACCCCCGTCACGACCGGCTCACCCGGCCCGACGCCCACGAACATCGCGCCCCCGACGCAGTCCTCACCGTCCGCTCCGGCCTCACCGGAGACCACACCCTCGCCCGGCACCACAGCAGACCCGACCGAAACGACACCGACGAGCTCGCCCGGGACGACGGACATTCGAATCACGCCAAAGCTGACCGTCTCCTTCATGTACCACGCGTCGTACATCAATACCCACATCACCATCGCGAATCCCGACAATCCCACCCAGGGCCCGATCAGGGCCTCGGCGAGATCGCGTAGCGTAGCGGGCTGTTGCGTAAGGTAGCGGCAGTACCGTCGGGCTGGGGTACGCCTTCGCCGAGATAGCGCAG
>NZ_MAXA01000218.1 GCF_001854695.1 Parafrankia soli | reverse complement strand
CCCGCTGACCGGCCTGGCGAACCGGACACTGTTCACCCGCCGGCTGCAACGAGCCCTCACCCAGGGCACCGACAGCGACACCACCCACACCCCCGCCGTCACCTCCGGCGAGGACACGGTGTCCGTCCTGTTCCTCGACCTTGACGGCTTCAAAAAGGTGAACGACACCTTCGGCCACGCCGTCGGCGACGAACTCCTCCAGATCAGCGCCGACCGGCTACGCGCGGAAACCCGCGCGGTCGACACCGTCGCCCGCCTCGGCGGCGACGAGTTCGGCGTCATCCTCGACGGCGGCGGCCCCGACGACCCCCGCCGTATCGGCGAACGGCTCGCCACCGCCGTCCAGGCCCCCTGCCTGCTGGCGGGGCGGCCCTACACCCCCCGCGCCAGCCTCGGCCTGGTCACCCTCGACAGCACCAGCACCAGCACCCGACCCGCGACCCCCGACATCCTGATCCACCAGGCAGACCTGGCCATGTACACCGCCAAACGCGCACAAACCGGCGGACTCGTCATCTACCAACCCGACCCGCCCACCCCCCACGACCACCACCCCCAACCACCATCACCCCGACCACCCGACACGATCGGTTGAGAGTTTCGGTTTGTGGGTTTCGGGACCGCCCGGCGCACGATCCGGGTCGCGGGCTGGGTGCCGACCCGCTGTCCGTGCCGTCACAGCGTTCGTCGTGACGGAGCCCCTCCCGCTGTCGCCGGTACCTGGCCAACGTCGCCGGCGTGCCCGTGCGGTATGACCGACCGAGCCCGGCTGGGCGACGCCGGTGCTCAGCCGGGCTTTTCCGTGTCGACGAACTCCACGGCGCGCGCGTCGCCGTGCAACTCGAAGAAGTAGAAACCCATGAGTGCACCGTCGTCGTCGCGCACGGCGAAGAAACGCTCGGGTTCTTCACGGGTAGGCCGTCGTCGTAGAAGTCGTACTGCCAGGCGGCGCGCTCGCCGAACATGGCATCGTCCGCCGGTTCGATCCCCACCGCTTCTACTCCGAACTGGGACCGTCCCGAACGTCGTCCCCCCACCGTGCTGCCAGCCGGGGCATCCATCGGCCCCCCGCACGTTGCGGCAACCGTCCCTGCGCCCTCCCGGTGAACCCGGATCCGGTTTCGGCAACCCGGCTCCTGGCGCTCGTTGCCCGCACTCTCGGCAACCCGTCTCGACGACCGTGGACGACGGGCCGGTCGCCCGTGTCGATCGCGTTCTCGATCCAGGCGCTGGCGGCGGTCAAGCCCGCCGCAACCGGCGAAGATCGTCGTCCAAGGGACAGATGTGCGGACCCTACGCCGGCCCGCCGACCGCCCGCATGAACTGGCGCCACCAGTCGAGGTCGCCGGACCCGCGTTGTGGGTCGCCACTGTGTGGACCGTGGTGGGCGTACTCCCAGTATTTCTCGATGCCGTACTCGATCGCGTCGTCGAGTCGCATGCCGTTGGCCCGCTGGAGCGCGGCGATCGCCATCATGAACGTCGCCGCCTCCTTGGAGTAGAGAACGTTGGGGTAAGGCTGTTCGGTCACTGTCACACCTTTCGTCCGGGCCGGTCGCCGCCCGGACGGGGCGTCCGAGAGGCAGGCCGAGCGACCGTACATCAAGGTCGTCTCGGCAAAGATCAATCTTTAGCGTTCAATCCTGCCGAAATCTGCGCCGCACCCCTGGACCGTCTACAGGTCGCTGACGGTCAGCGGCCGGCCGAGGCGGCGTTCGAAGCAGGGCACGCACGGCCGCCGCTGGCGAGGTTGATGCGGACGGCAGCCGACGCTAGGTGGAGGGTCGGGCTGGTGCAGCGGTCTGCCCGGCAGCGCCCGGCATGGGCGTCGGCTGAGGCAACCGGGTCACGGCAGGCTGCGGGACGGCTACGGACTGGTAGAGCAGCGTGCCGTCGGGGCCGTAGGCATAGAGCATCAGCGGGAGACGGGCGGTCGCCTGATCATCGGTCGGGACCACGGCCGCGCTCACGGTCTGGATGCGCGCGATGAAGGTGCCGGTGGCGCGGTCGAACGGGACGACGACGGCTTCCCCGGTGGGGAGCGCCGCGACCAGCAGCACCACCCGGGAGGACACCCGGCCGACGGCCCACCGGTCCACAGCCCACTGGYCCACGACGCCGAAGGATTCTGTGTCCCAGGTGAACAGCTCGACAGGGCTGGTCTGCGGGCCGGACAGGTCGTGCCGGTGGTTGCTCGTCCACAGCAGACGCGGGCCGTTGGTGCGGGTGAGGTCGGGGGCGCCGGCCGGATCGGCGAGAACCCGGCACAGCGCTGCGGAGTCTCGTTGCGCGGCAAGGACCTTGGTGCCCCACCGGTCGGTCAGGGCAAGCAGGACCGGTGGCGCGCCACTGGGCGTGGGACAGCCGACAGCGGCCGCGGCCCGGTCGGTGTCGGTGAGCGTCAGCAGCCGCGGGGTGTCGACGTAGTGCAGCTGGATCGAGGGGCCGCCTGCGGCGGGGAGCTCGGTGGGAGGCGCCCCCGCGGCCAGTACCGTCGCCCGGCTGTCGGCGCGGCCGCCCGCAAGGACGGCGACAGCGATGATGGCGGCCGCGAACGCCACCGCGAGTCCGACACCACCGTGCACCGCGGGCACATCACCAAACAAGGCTCCACCCTCGTCCGCTGGGCCGCGATCGAAGCGGTCCAGCTCCTGCCCGCCACGACCCCGATCCTCGGCCCGACCAAGACCCGGGTCGGTGCCCGCCGCGGCACCAACATCGGCAAGGTCGCCGTGGCCCGCAAGCTGCTCACGTTCGTCTTCCACGCGCTACGCGACGGGCAGGCCCGCGCGCTATGCGCGGCGGCGTAAGCAGGTGTCCACCCGGTCAGACGCGCGGCCGTGCAGGTCATGACCCCACCGGCTGCTGGCGCGGTCGTCGCGCTGATTGACCCAGCCTGACCGTGACCGCACCACTGCGCGTGCATGGCCCCCGCTACCGGTCGTTTAGTAGTGTTAAACAGGTACCTAATATCGTTTCGGCTGTTCGCTCTCTGTGTCTGGTGCGGCTCCGGCCGGCCGGGAGCGGGCGACCGCTGCCCGTCCGCCGTCGGCGGTACCAGTCCCACTCGCGGTACTTGTGACGTCGTGCGGGCCGGAGCGGGAGAGTGATCGGTTGACATCTTCCCCGTCCTAAAGGGCGGGGATTCCAACTAATCACGCAGCGACCGGAGGAGGTGCGGTTAGTTGAGGTTCGCGGTTCACAGGCTTCGGCAATCCGACGCCTCCCCACGCGGTCACGGCGTGTCCCGCCGCGATGTTCCTGGCCGCGTTCACGTCGGCGTTGTCCTCATATCCGCAGGCGACGCAGGCGAATCGCGCTTGGCTCTCACGCGACTCGGCGGCGACATGCCCGCAGACAGAACAGCACTGAGAGGTGTACGCGGCGGGTATCTTCTCTACCCGGCCGGGCGCCTTGTCCTCAAGGCGCTGCACCAGCAGGCCCCAACCGTTCGCCAGGATGGCCCGGTTCAGGCCGGCTTTCTGCCGGACGTTCCTCCCCGGCGCCTCCACGGTGCCCCGCGCCGAGCGGGTCATATTCTTCACCTTCAGGTCTTCGACGCGGATCAGGTCGAACCGGCGGGCAAGGCCGGTATTGGTCTTCTCCACCCAGTCCTTCCGTCGGTCCGCCTCGCGGGCCTTCACCCGGGCGATCTGGGCTGTCAGACGGCCGCGCCGGTTGCCACCGCGCTTCGCCTTGGCGCGGCGCCGTTGCAGCCTGAGCAGCCGCCCGGCCTCTGCGGGCCGCAGTCCCGGGCAGGACGGCAGCTCGCCCGTCGACAGCGCCGCCGACACGGCCACCCCACGGTCGACGCCGACGGTCTCACCGGTACCCGATGCGTCGATCGGTTCGGGGATCGCGGCGAACGCCACATGCCACCGGCCGGCCCGATCCCCGGTGACCCGGTAGGACTTCGCGTCCGGGACAGTCCGCAAGCGGCGGAAACGCACCCAGCCGGCCTTGGGTACCTTCACCTCGGACCAGCGCCGGTTGACGGTCCGAATGTCCGAGGGTTTGACGGCGACGTTCCGGAACCCCTCCGACCGGCCACGTTTCCGAAGCGTCGGCTTCCGGTGACTGCCCCGGAAGTAGTTGGCCATGGCCTGCGCGAAGTCCCGCAACGCCTGCTGCTGAACGGTCTGCGACCCTTCGGCGAGCCACGGGAACTCGCGCCGCGCTTCGGTGAGCTGCCGGGACTGCTCGTTGTAGTTCGGTGCCGGCCCGCGTCGCGGCGTCCACCACGACTGCTGTTCCACGGCCAGGTTCCACACAAACCGCGCATGGCCGCAGTGGGATTCCAGCACAGCGACCTGTTCGGGCGCCGGGTAAAGCCGGAATCGGGACATGCCGCATTCTACCGAAAGGATACGAACATGCGTTCCAGTGTGGGACGGCGTTTCCTCCCCGGCCTGAAGGCCGGGGCCTCCACGCCGCAAGCCCGATGACGCAGCCCGGCCGCCGCCTGGCGGTGATCGGCTCGTGACCGCCGTGGCGCGGCGCCCCGGGGTGGGCCTGCCGCCCGTGGAACAGCTCCGGCCCGGCCTGTGGAGCATTCCGGTGCCGTTGCCGACGTCCGGCCTGAGCCACGTTTTCGTCTACCTGTTCGAGACCGATCACGGCGCCTACGTGATCGACAGCGGCTGGGACACCGACGCCGCCTACGCGGCGGTCGAGGCGGGCCTGGCCACGGCCGGCTACGCCGTCACGGACCTGCGCGGGATCATGCCGACCCACATGCATCCCGACCACTACGGTCTCGCCGGCCGGCTGCGCGAGGCGTCCGGGGCGTGGATCGCGCTGCACCCGGCGGACGCCGCGCTGCTGCGCGACCATCCGACCGACCCCATGGAGCTGTTCCRGGCCGTCAACGAGGGGATGGTGCGGGCCGGCGCGCCCGCCGACGCCCTGCGGGACTTCACCGTCGACATGCTGCCGCCCGGCCCGCTGCCCGCGCTGCCGCAGCCGGACATCCTGCTCGAGGACGGGGACCGCCCGGACGTGCCCGGCTGGGATCTGCGCGCGGTCTGGACGCCCGGCCATTCCCCGGGCCACCTGTGCTTCTGGGAGCCGGCCAACCGGCTGCTGCTCTCCGGCGACCACGTGCTGCCGCGGATCACGCCGAACATCCCGTTCGAGGCGCGTGTCGCGGACGACCCGCTGGGCGACTACCTGCGCTCGCTGGACAAGGTCGACGCCCTGCCCGCGGAGGGCACGCTGCCCGCGCACGAGTACCGCTTCGAGGGCCTGTCGTCCCGGCTGGCCGAGCTGCGCCTGCACCACGAGCACCGGTTCGCCGAGGTGATCGCCGCGCTGCGTCCCGGCGCGACCACCGCCTGGGAGGTCGCCCGGCTCATGACGTGGTCGCGGCCGTGGGACGAGATCGGGGGTTTCATGAAGCGCAGCGCCGTCTCCGAGGCGCTCGCGCACCTGCGGGCGCTCGAACGGCGAGGGCTCGTGCACGAGCGGCCCGGCGACCCCCCCACCTGGCGGTTCACCGGGTCGTGATCGGACGTCCGCCGGCGGCAGGTACTGCGGCTGCGGTGATTGTGCGAACTGTGTACGATGCGCGACTGTGACGATGCAGGCTCCGGCTGCCGTCCGGTCCGTTCGCCAGTTTCTCGCTGTCGGCGCGGGCTCGCGGTTCGTCGGGGTCCTCGCGGTGCTGATCGGGGCGCTCCTGCTCGCGGGAACGGTGAGCCGCGCGGTGGTCGCCCAGCGTCTCGACGCGACGGAGAGCATCCGGGAGCGGTCCGCGGCTGCGCTGATCATCGCCGAGCGGCTGCGGGCGGCCCTCGCCCGGGCGGACGCGACCGCCGCGGCGAACGTCTTCTCCTGGGTCGACCTCGTGCCGTCCCGCCCGTCGTCGCCCGCGGAGCGCCGGGAGAACTACGACGAGGTGAAGGCCGGCGGCTACTACACCGGTGACCACAGCGGGGACGCCGCCGTCTCCGGGCTCGCGGGTGACGACACGGCTCCCGCCGGGGACGGGCCGGCCGCCCCCAACCAGTACAGCGCCGCGGTGCGCTCGGCGACGACGGCGCTGCTCGAACTGCGCGAGGTCGACCCGGGGGAGTGCGAGTCGGCCCGCGCACCCGGTTCGACGTCGCACTGCGCGATGGACCGGATCGCGACCCTGATCCCGGAGTACGTGGGGCTGGTCGCCGAGGCGTCGGCGAACACCCGCGCGGGAAACACGGTCGGCGGCTCCTACCAGCGGCTGGCGTCCGACCTGATGGCGACGAGCATCCTCGGCCAGACGAACCTGCTGGTCACCGCCTACGGCGACCGGGTGGACGCCGACTACCGCCGGGCGACCGGCGGCCACGGCGAGGATCTGCTGCTCCTCGTGCTGGCCTGTGCGCTGGTCGCCCTCGTCGGCGCACAGGTGTACGTGTACCGCCGCACGCGGCGGATCCTCAACGCCGGCCTGCTGGCCGCGACCGGCGTGCTCGGTGCGGTCGCCGTGGCCTGCCTGGTCCTGCTCGGCGGGCAGCAGAGCCGGCTGTCCGCCGCGCAGCGGGGTGACTTCGTGCCCATGACCCTGCTGGCCGCCTCGCGCACTCTCGCCCTCGAGGCGCGGACCTGCGAGTACCTGTCCCTGGCGTCGCTGGGAAACGGCGACGGCGCCGACGCGTGCTTCCAGCGCGCGGTCGCCGGCCTCGGCTACGGCCTGGACGGCCGCCCCACCCCGACGGCGGGTGCCCTCTCGGCCGCTCTGGCCGAGCTCCCCGCCGAGCGCGCCGAGCTGGCGGCGGAGTTCACCGCCTGGCTGCGGGAGCGTGGTGAGGTGGTGGCGACCCTGCGGCGGCCCCCGCGCCCGACCGCCGGCGCCGGCAGTCCGGACGTCTTCGACGACGTCGTCGGCGTCACCCTGCGGTCGGAGCACTTCGACCGGTTCATCACCCGGGTGGACGGGCTGGTGGGCGCCCATCTCGAGGGCTTCAACGGTGAGGTGGACGCCGGGGCCGCCGACGTGCGCCTCCTCGCCGCCGTCCTCCCGATCGCCCTGCTCACCGCGGCGTCCTGCTGCGTGATCGGGATCAGTGCCCGCGTCCGGGAGTACCTGTGAACAGACGCGCCCGTGTCGTCGCCGTTCTCGTCGCGCTCGGGATCGGGCTGGGGCTGGCCGCGCTGCCGGGGTGCGCGACGACGGGCAGTCCGCTGCCCCGCCAGGCTCGGCCGCTGCCGCCCGCCGACGGCGTCGCCGCCCCGGCCCGTCCCGGGGCGGCCGCCGGCTCGGCGGGGCCCTCGTCAACACCAGGCCAGCCGGGTCCGTCCGCGCAGCCCTGCATCGCCCGCGCGAGTGTGCCCCCGCTCGCCGCCCTGCCGCCGCCGGGAGCGCGCGGATCGCGGATCGAGGCGATCCGGCGGTACGGCTACCTTCGCGTCGGGGTGACCACGGTGGCCCCGCCGTTCGGGTCGATGAACTGGCGCACCATGGAGGTGGAGGGCTTCGACCCGGCCATCGCCGGCGAGATCGCCGGGGCCATTCTCGGCGACCCCGAACTGGTGCAGTTCCGCGCGGTCGACACCCGGGACAGGGAGGCGCTGGTCGCCGACGGCACCGTCGACATCGTCACCGGCACGATGACGATGACCTGCGCCCGCAAGGAGCGGGTCCGCTTCTCCGGGGTGTACTACGAGGCCGCGATGCGCATCCTGGTGCCGGCCGGCGCGGGCCTGCGCACCGTCGGTGACCTCGCTGGACGGCCGGTCTGCTCGTCGCAGGGAAGCACCTCGTTCGAGAAGATCGCGAACCTGGTGCGCGGCCCCGGCCGGCCGATCGCGGTGAACCGGGTGGGGATCGTGGACTGCCTGGCCGCGCTCCAGCGCGGTGAGGTGGACGCGGTGGCCACCGACGACACGATCCTCGCCGGGATGCGTGCCGAGGACGCCACCGTCACCGTCCTCGGTCCCGAGGCGTTCGACGGCGTTCTGGGCCCGGCGGGCCGCGCCGGCCTCGACGAGCCCTACGGCGTGGCGATCGGCCGGACGGATCTCGCGCCGGGCCTCTCCCCGGCCGAGGCCGCGGCGAACCGGGCCGCCGACGACGCCTTCGTCGCCTTCGTCAACCGGGTGCTGCTCGACATGATGACCGGCCCGACCTGGAACAGGCTCCACACCCGCTACCTGCGCGACGTCCTGCGGGTCCCGGGCGTGCCCCCGAACGCCATCCAGCCGAACTGGCCGGACGGCGTGCTCGTCACGGGCGGCGGATCGTGATCCGGGTCCAGGCGCCGACGAACACCCGGTCCCCGTCACGCAGCGAGACGGGGTGCCCGGCCGGGATCGGCTGACTGCTGTCGTTCACCCTGGTCCCGTTGAGGGAGCCGTGGTCGACGACGGCGTAGCCGCCGTCCGGCTGCCGGACGAGGCTCGCGTGCCGCCCGGACACCGCCGGGTCGTCCACCGGCCCGGACAGGTCGACGCCCGCCGGCGGGCCATCCGGCCCGGCGCCGATCAGGATCTCCGGCCCGTCCAGGTGGACCACCCAGGGGAGACGGCCTTCGGGGAGGCGCACACCGTCCCCGATCACCCGGGCGAAGTGGGCCTCGTCGACCTCGACGACCGCGTCCCAACGCGGCGACGCGGCGGGTGCCGGGTATACCCGCGGCACCACCGGACGCCGGCCGGTGGCGAACTCGTACCGGCAGCGCAGGCAGAACCGGTCGGTCGGCGCGGGGCGGGCCCGGCAGTGCGGGCAGTGCGCCGGCGTCGCCTCGGCCCGCGGGAACCGAGGGGCGAAGCTGTCGTCGGGGTCCCAGCTGCCCAGCGGGGGCCGTCCGCGGCCGGCCCGTGGTGCCGGCGGCTCCCCGGAGCCGGCCAGGGCGAGCCCGCCCGCCGCGGCCGGGGGGCCGCCCGGCCCGGCGCCGGCGATGCCGGCATCGCCTGCGGGCAGGTCGTCCGCGGGCTCGCCGTCGGCGTAGTCGTCGGGGTCGTCCGGCACCTCGTCGGGGTCGTCGTCTGTGTCCGGATCGGTGCGCCGCCCGGTCGTCCCGCCGCGGCCGGCGGCATGCTGGGTGGTTGCCCCGGACGGCTCAGGGGTGGGATAGGCCCGCCCCGGGCCGGGGCCGGCCAGCCATCCGGTCGGCGGGCGGTAGGCCGGCCCGTCCTCGCCCTCGCTGTGCGGGCTGTCCCCGTCACCGTCGGCCGGGCCGGTTTCCGTGCTCACCGCGCCCTCCTCGGCTCGAGAGCCCGGGTGAACCGGTAGCGGACCTCGAGCACCTCGAACAGGTGGGGGTCGACGTCGGGCCGCACCCACGGCGCGTCCCCGGCCGGCGCGTCCCCGGCCGGGTCGGCCTCGACCACCTGCTCGAGAATCTCGGCCGTCGCCTGATCGTGGCTGGCGCGGGCCAGGTCGAGCGCGCGGCCCAGGTGCGCGCCGGCCGCGGCGAGGTCGCCGCGGCCCCGCGCGGCCATGCCCAGCCTGATCGCCTCCGCCAGGTCGATCACACCCCTGCTGTGCCGCACCTCCCGGGAGACCTGGGTGTGCAGCTGCTCGTCCGCGGCCCACATCGCCTGGACGTCCCCACCGGCC
Source organism: Parafrankia soli (assembly GCF_001854695.1). Lineage (GTDB taxonomy): Bacteria > Actinomycetota > Actinomycetes > Frankiales > Frankiaceae > Parafrankia > Parafrankia soli. The sequence goes on along the minus strand of NZ_MAXA01000218.1, from coordinate 67,176 downwards.
AGCCGCCGCCCGTCCGTGACGACCGCGATGCGGGCGAGCCGGCTCGGTCGGGTGATCCGGTGCGGGAGCAGGCCGGAGACGGAGAGGTGGTAGTCACGGCAGCCGGCGCCCCACGCCCCGGTGGGGAACTCGGTCTCCTGCCCGCCGACGGCCGTCCCGCGTTCGAGCAGGTCCTCGAGGGTGGGATGCACCTGCTTGAACGTGCTGATCCGTGCCCCGTGCGGGATCCACACCCGCAGCGAGACCGCCGGCAGCGCGCGGGCCATCGCCGCCTTCGTCATCGCCTGGAAGTCGGCGACCAGGTCGGCCGGGTCGGCGATGTCGCGGGCCGTGCCCAGCAGGGTGTCGGACACCGCGGTGAGCTCGGCGGCGACCCAGCCGCGGCCCACGCCCCGGCTGTCGCACTGGAAGTGCCCCCGGCACGCGGCCAGCGCGTCCGCGAAGTCCGCGGCGCTCTCGTGCTCGTTCCGCCCGTCGGTCAGCAGAATGGCGTGCCGGACGGCGTCGGGATGGCCGGCGAACAGGTCCCGGGCCGTCAGCAGCCAGCTCCCGATCGCGGTGCCCCCGGCGGCGCTCATCCGGTTGATGGTCCGCCGGGCCTGGTCGCGGGTGTCCGTGGCGGCGCGGGCCAGGCCRCCGCCCGGCGGGTAGACAACCTGGGCGGTGCCGGTGCCGCGGATCACGGCGAACAGCGTCCCCGGGCGCAGGCCGTCCACGGCCGCGCACGCGGCCCGCCGCGCGGCGTAGATCTTCGTGGCGGGTGTGCTCATCGACCCCGAGCAGTCGATGACGATCACCTCGACGTGCTCGACGTCCGGCTCGCCCGGTGCGCCGTCATCCTCGGCGCAGACCGTGAGCAGGGCATCCGCTTCGGTGACGCCGTCCGGGAGGTATTCGTCGGTGTAGACGTCGACCCGAAAACCGATCACGTCGCCCCGCCGATCACCAGAGGGTCCGCGGGCGGATCCGGTTCGCCGCGTCGACATACCGGATGCGCTCGCGGCGGTCACCGGCCAGCCGGGCGATGTCCCGGTACGCCGCTTCGAGCCCGAGACGCAGCTCACGGGGGACGAGCCTGCGCCCGAATACCTGCTTCGGCCCCGTCCGGGTCGGCCCCGGCGGGCCGGCGCCGACCATGCGCAGCGCGGCGGCGAGGATGTCCAGCCGCAGCTCGGCGCGGCGCCGGCGGTCGAGACCGAGCCGCGGCCGGGAGCTCTCGAGGATGGCCTCGGCGCTGCGCAGGTCGTCCAGGGAGACCACGACCGGCACCGCGCCGGCCTGCTCGGGGCGCAGGTGCGAGCCGACGAGCACGCCGATCATCCGCACTCGGGCGGCCGTGTACGCGTGCGTGGACGCCGGCACCCGACGGTAGGCGTCGAGCTTGCCGTCCCGGTCGTCCAGGCAGCGGGCCAGCCCGAACGCGGCGCTGGTGATCGCCGGGTCGACCTGGCTGACGACATCGAACAGCTCGGCGGCGCGGGCCCGGTCGCCGGCGTCGGCACTGGCGGTCGCGACGGCGAGCCGCGGCGCCAGCTCGCCGGGCATGCGCGCGTAGACCTTCTCGAACGCCTCGGCGGCCTGCGTCGATCGCCCCGCTGCCAGGTCGAGCAGGCCCTGGCACCAGGTCACCCGCCATTCCCGCGGGTAGGCGGCGGCCAGCTCCCGCACCGTCACCTCGGCCTTGTCGGTGTAGCCGGCGCGCATCTGGGCGCGGGCCAGTGCCAGCCGCGTCTGCCGGGTCGGCTGCGCGACCTCCGCGAGCCGGTCGGCCAGCGCGGCCGGGTCCTCCCCGGGGGTCGTCGCGAGCACCCGGGCCTGCGGGTCGTCCGCGTCGATCCGCAGGTCGGGCAGGATCTCCCAGACCGTCGGCGGCTCGTCGGCCTCGCCGTGGCCGTCGTCGGCTTCGCCCGTCGGATGCAGATCCGGCTCGAACCAGCGGCTGGCCAGCGGCGGGACGTTCCCCTCGGTGCGCGAGGCGATCTCGTAGAGCACCCCGGTGAGCTCCTCGGCGAACTCGGCGACGGTCGCGAACCGGTCGGCCGGGTCGCTCGCCGTGCCCCGGCGCAGCAGGTGGTCGAGGGACTCGAACTCGAGTAGCGGCGCGTGCTCACCCCGCGGCGGCAGCCCGTGCCGGTGGACGTCCAAAAAGCCCGGGAACCGGCCGAGGACGAGCCGGGCCAGCGTGCGGGCGGCGGCGAAGACGTCCGAGGCGACGGTCGGCACGCTGTGCCGGGTCACCTCCGCCGGGCGGAACTCGCCCTCCTCCAGCTCCGGGGCGCGGTAGCCGGGCGTCGACAGGAAGCTGGAGAACTGGTCGTCCAGCCGCCGCGCGCCGCCGAGGTCGATCAGCGTGACCTGCTCGGTGCTGACCATGATGTTGTCCGGTTTGAGGTCGCAGTACGCCAGCCCCCGCCGGTGCAGGTGACTCAGTGCGGGCAGCAGCCGCAGCAGGTAACGGATGGCGTCCGCGGGGGGCAGCGGCCGCGGCCGCCCGTCCGGGCCGGGCGGCTGGGTCTCGGCCAGCCGGGACAGCGACACTCCCGGGACGTACTCCATGACGATGTAGTCCTCGCCCTGGTGCGAGACGTAGTCACGGATCTTCACGATGTTCGGGTGGTTGACGGAGATCAGCATCCGCCGTTCCACCTCGGCGATCCGCCGCGCCTCCGGGTTCGCCACGTCGAGCAGGCCCTTGAGCACCACCCAGGCCTGGATGTCGTCGTCACCCAGGTTGTCGTTCGTCGCCGCGTACACCCAGCCCATCCCGCCGTGGCCGATCGCGCCGTGCACGGTGTACTGCTGCCCGACGTGGTCGCCGGCCGCGAGCTTGACCGTGAACGAGTACGGCTGCCGGCAGCGCGGGCAGACACCCTCCAGCTCGACGGCGCCCTCCGGGCCGGGCCGGGCGACCCTGGTACCGCACGCGGCACACTCGCGCAGGTTCGTCGGCACGTTCGGGCTCGACAGCAGCACGGGACGGTTCGCCACGACGACGTCGCGCCGGACGGGCAGGCGCAGCGGGTCGCGATCCTTGGCGGCCGGGCGGGAGACGCTGATCGGCTGGGTGGTGACCAGCACGGGATCGGCGGTGTCCGGCGCCTGCTCGGCTCCCTGTTCCGGTGCCTGTTCAGCTCCCTGTTCCGTTGGCTGCTCGGCTTCCTGCTCCGGTGGCGCCGCTTGATCCGGTACGGCTTCTCGTTCCGGTGGCGCCGCCTGTGCCGGTACCACTACCGGTGCCGGTCCCGACTCTGTTTCCGTCTCCGATGCCGGTTCCGGGCCGGGCGCGCCACACCGGTTGCAGAAGCCGCTGGTCATGATGACCCCGCCGACACAGCCGGGCCGGACGCACGCGACACCCGTCGGCTCGCTCACCGGCCCGGCCCCTCGGCTCGGACGTCCCGGCTGTGCAGGGCGCGGACGTAGGCCATGGTGAGCCGTTCGGCCTCGGCCAGGTCGGTGGGCGCCCGGTAGAGCTCCTCGAACGCCCGTGCGTGCAGCGCGGAGAGCTCCTCGTCCTCGGCCAGCCCCAGCCGGGCGGCCTTCCCGTGCACGGCCGCGAGACGTCCACGCAGCTCACGGCGCTGGTTCAGCCCGACCGCGTTCGCGCTCGTCACCGCCCGCGCGGCCTGCTCGGTGCTGACGGCGAGCTCACGCCACTCGGCGAGGCCACGGGCGACGTCGCCGTCGCGCCGGCCCCCGAGCGCGGCGGCGGCCAGGTCGTCGAGCCATGGGCGCAGGCCCACGCCGTCCTGTTCCAGCACGTCGCGGTCGGCGAAGGTGACCAGGCCGACCGGCGCGACGATCCGGCCACGCACGTGCTTGGGTGAGTCGAGCGCTTCGCGTACGAGGTCGCTGAGGCTGGCGAGCTGCTCGCGGGCGGCCGTCAGGTCGCGGGCGATCCCGCCCGCCGAGACTGTCCGGTCTTCACCGGTCACCACCCATCCCCCTTTCCCGGGCGCCGCCGGGCGGTCCCCACCACCGGTACCATCCGCCCCGTGCCTGGTCAGCGCGCCCACTGCGGCTCGGGTGGCAGCGACTCCTCGCAGGGCATCTCGGGAGCCTTCCACCTCTCGCATAATTTCAGCCACTCCGGCTTGTCACGCCGTAGACGCTCCAAAACCCCGTTGACGAATCCGGCGAGCTCGGTGTCGTCCCGCTCGAATGCGACACTGTAGTACTCGTCCCGCCCGACTGAGAACGTTCCGAGTACGGCGGTGGCATCCTGTTCCAGCATCCCCACCAGACTCGCGTCGTTCGCGGCCACGACGTCGACCTCACCCTGCTGGAAGGCAACCAGACAGTCGGACAGCTCGTTAAGGTGATCCACGATCTCGAACGTGGGATGGGTTTGATGGGTATTCTCCAGGTTCGTCAGCGTCGTCGTCCCCCGCGGGGCGCACACCCGTTTCCCGGCGAGTTCCTCCGGGGAGTCGATGCCGGGCCCCGCTTTCGAGCGCGTGCTCTCCCGATGGGAGAGCAGCCGTGGATGGGCGGTGAAGTAAGCCGCGGACAAACCCACACGCTCGGCCCGTGACTCCGAGTAGGTCAGGGTGCTGACGAGGATGTCCACCTCCCCGTTCTCGACCGCCGGCAGGCGTTCCGCGTAGCTGACCGGGCGGTACCGCACCTTCTCGTCCGCCGTACCCGGACCAAACAGGGCCTCCGCGATCCGCTGGGCGAGCTCGACGTCGAAGCCCTCGAACCGGTGCGACACCGGACTCCACGCGCCGCGGGTCTGGGTGTCGCGCGAGACACCCACCCGTAGGAAGCCGCGTTTGCGGATCCTGTCGAGTGAGCCTYCCGACACGAAGTCCCCGGCGTCGGCGGGYGGGACGAGGTTCGTGGGCACCGCAGCCTCAGGACGGGCCTCCTGGGTTGCCTCGGCCGCCTCGGCCGACGCGGTCACCAGCGGCTCCCATGGCTGGTCGGCCGCGCGGGGCAGGTCACCGGAAACGGTCGAGCACCCGACCAGCGCCGCTGCGGTCATCAGCGCCGCCGCCACCAGCGCGGCGCGTCTCACCCGTATTCCCGGATCCGCGGCGCCAGCCCGGCGGCGGCCAGCACCGCCGCGAGCAGGAACAGCGCCCCCGCGCCGGCGGCCACGCCGCGCAGCGCGTCGCCGGCCCCGGCGACCTCGGTGCCGAACCGTGCCTCGGCCACGCCGTCCGCCTTCGTCAGCGCCCTGTCCAGCTCCATGAACCGACCCGTGGCCCTGGGCGTTGAATCGCCGACCGGCGCGTCGATCGCGGTAGCCCCAGCCTGGCGGGCGGTGTCGACGAGTTTGACGATGCCAGGATCGAGCGGGCGGGCCGTCGCCGGACCGCACCAGCGCACGAGATTCGGGTCGCGAGTCGCCGCTTCGTGCGGTCCGGGCAGGCCTTCCTCCGCCGCGCTCGCCGCGCCCGCACCGCTCGGTTCGTTCAGGGCCCTCGGTTCGTTCAGGGGTGTGGTGCCCGGCTCACGGCCTCGGGCGGCGCAGGCGAGCTGCGCGGCGGTCTGGTCGAAGTCGGCGTCGAAGACGATCTCACCGCCCTGAGCGATCCGCCAGTAGAGAACGTCCCCCTCCGCGCGCAGCGCGAGATGGCGGACCCGAGCCAGCATCGCCTGGACGTCATAGCCCTCGGACCGGGCGCTCGCCAGTTTCGCCCGCTCGGTGGCCAGGGCTGCCTGCGGCCAGATGATCCCCACCGTGACCAGGAGCGTGGCGGCGAGAAGGCCCGGATTCAGCCATCGGCGGGTCCACAGCACGCCGAGCACCTGGGCGGCCGCCAGCGCCGCGAGCGCGAGTAACGCGACCACGGCCAGCCCCGCGACGTCGCCCGCCCGGGTCGCGCGCCGGAACGCCTGCGCCTGATCCTCCGTGTGGGAACGGGCGAGTGTCGCGCTGGCGGGCAGGAGGTGGTCGTTCATGAGCGAGTTGGCCATGCGCAGGTAGGCTCCGCCGACGCTCATGCCCATGCGGTCGTTGGCACGGGCCTCGCCGACGTAGCGCGTGTACACCGGAGTGAGGCAGACCAGCGTGGCCAGCGCCGCGGCCGCGGCCTCGCTGCTCGGCGGCGCCGCGGACCGGGCGCCGCCCCTGCCTGATCCGCCCTTGCCTGGTCCGCCACTGGCTCCGGCCGCTCCGGCTCCGGCTGTGGCTGAGCTGGTCGGGCCGGAGCTGGTCGGACTCGGCCTGACGGTGGCGGGGGGCTCCTGCCCGGGGCAGGCGAGGCCGCCGGACCCCGGATCGGTGGTGGCTCCGGCCCGCACCATCGCCTCGTTCGCGGCCCGCATCGCGGCGGCGAAGTCGTCGTAGGGAGCCGCGCCCGGCGTGGTGCTGATCCCGAGGAACGTCGAGGCCTCGGCCGCCGCCGCCTCAGCCAGGTGCCGGTGGATGTCCCAGGACGCCTGGGTGCCGGCCATCGTCTGCCTACTGATCGCCGACACAGCGTGGGCGCGCCGCTCGACCACGGCGATGGCACCCACCCCGGCCGCCGCGCACAGGCAGACACACATGACGGCGCAGATCAGGAACCATGTAGGCGTCGCGGGACGGCCGTGGTCGGCCGCCGGGGTGTACGGCGGAGGCTCGCCGTCGCGGCTGACCGTGGTGCTCCGGACACTCACGGGTCGAAAGTGTGCCTTAAGTGACTGATTCGTTCCTCCTCGAGGTGCGGCTCGGCCCGGGTGGCCTCCCGGGTCCGTGGCCCGGGTCTGTTGCCCGGATCTGGCCCCGAGGGGCCGGACGCGGTCACGGCCGCAGACCGGCGTGATGCCTGACGGTGACCTTGGAGTCGCGTGTGGTCCGCACGCGGCCGACCCCACCACCAATAAGTGTGGTCAGCACTGATCATTAGGGATCGGATTCGGTTGGATGCTGGGACGGACCCGGGTTCCCCCACTACGATTTGGACGATGCTCGGTAGCCGCGTGCCTCTTCGCTCCGACAACTGTGCACTATTGTTCCATCGACTTCGCGAGGGTGTTCTCACCCTTGATCCCGCGGTCGAGGGAATGCGTCGTCCCATAGATGGCACCGTAGTGTGGGGTGCGCTGATGGAAAGCGGGATGACCGAGGGCACAGCCACGGTTGTCTCGTTGGCCGATGGCACCACCAGCCTCTACACGAGTGCCGGTGGCGGCCTGGTGGGCGGTGGTGCACACCGTGTCGTGGTCGCCGCGACCCGCCATTTCCTCTCGGTCGTCGGAGCACACCTCGACACCTTCGGCGAAGACTCGGAGCGAGCGCCTGTCCCGGAGTCCGGGCGGGTGACCTTCCGTGCTCTCACGTATGTTGGTCGCCGATACCTGGACCTGTCGGAGAAGGACCTCTGCGAACCGGGACATGCCTTTTCTGCGCTTTATCAGGCCGGTCATGAGGTCGTTGCCCGACTACGCCTGGTGAACGCACGCGATTAGTCGTCGACGGGTACCGTTTTCGTCGATCCCGTGGCGTTCGCGGCCTCGTGCCGTGGCTGGTCGTATGGCACAGTCGGCCACGTGCCGTGGTCAGCTGTGTGCTGCGGTCGGCCTCGCATTGCGATTGACCGCGTGTCATCGTCGGCCGTGTGCGGAGGCTCCGTCCCCGCCCCCGGTCATTCTGCTGCGCCGTCATTCAGCCCTCACGTCGAACCGGCCCGGGCCGTTCTGATCCGAGTTGTCCCGCTGACGTATGAGGTGGCTCGGCCAACACGCTTCGGTGGCCCCCGCCGGATGCGTCCCCGACGCGGAGATCCTGGACGGGTACGCCGTCGTCCAGCCCTGGTCCGCGCTGTTCAGTCCTCGTCGCTCAGCCGTCGCGTCACCCGGTGGTTTCGACGCTCCGTCATCAGTAATATACGCTGGGTAATAATGATCTAACCTAGGCTTGCTGCTTCGGGACGCGCGACGGAGGGAACGGGACCATGGCGACCAGTTCATCGGAGACCGGCACGTCCAGTAACGGCGCCGGTGCCATCAGTGGCTCGGTCGGTCGCCCGGAGTCGATCCAGGCGGTCACCCCTCCCTTCTACGCCGTGCCGCCGGCGAGTGCCACGGCCTCGGCGGCGACCAGGTCGGGAAGCGCTCCCACCCGGGCTGACGAGGCGGGTACCGACCAGCACACGGCGCCCCGCCCGCCCGCCACGGAGCCGGCCTCCACCAGCTCGCCCGCCGTGACCGCGCCCGCCGGCGGCTCGCCTGCCCCGTCTTCGCCCACCGCGACGAGCTCGCCCGTTGCCGCGAGTTCGACTGCCGCGGCCTCGACAGCGGGCCCGGCGTCCGGCCGGTCCACCTCCGCCCGAGGCTCGCGGGCGGGCGCGTCCCGCACGGGCACGGCACGGAGCACGGCCGCGCGGAGCACTACGGCGCGGACGACCAGCGCGCGGAGCACAACGGCGCGTGGGAGCACGACCCGTCCGACGGGGAGCGGTCCCAAGTCGGAACGCGCCGCCGCGACCCGGGGGCGGTCGACGCGCACGGCGGCGCCACAGCCCGCGCAGCCGGCGGTGGCTCGGGCGGCGGCGGCCCGGCCGGCAGGGGCCCGGCCGGCAGGGGCCCGGTCGACGACGTCCCGGTCGGTCGTGTCCCGGGCGGCTGGCACGGTTCCCGAAGCGGCCGCGTCGGCGGTCACCGCCGTCCAGAAGCTGTTTCGTGGGCGCAGGGAGCGGGCGGGGCGGGTCGTTGTCATGCGCCTGCCCTATGTCACCGCGCGGCTGGAGGTGGCGCCGCCACCGCGGACCGACGGCGTCCGGATCGGGCCGCTCGCCCTCCCGTCGGCGAAGCGGACCGCCTACTACGCGGGCCTTGGCGCGCTGGCCGCCATCGAGATCATCGAGTGGCCGATCGCGGCCGCGATCGCCGCGGGTACCTATGTCTCCCAGCACAGCCGGCCCGTGAGCGCGGGCCGCGACGGCGGCACCGGCCACCGTTCGCCGAGCGCCTGACCGGTGGTGGGGCGCCTCCCGCTGCCCTCGCCTCGCAGCGCCGCGCGGGCGCTTGTCGCGGAGCTTCACCGGCCGTCGCGGCGGCCCCGCGCGGTGTGGTGCGGCGCTGGCTCCGCCCACGTCGAGCTGCTCCGGCGGGACGTGCACGACCACGCGGCCGCCGCCGTCCGGGCGCTTGAGGGAGTCGACTGGGCCGAGGTCGACGAGGGCCTCGGTCGTCTCCTGGTCGCCTTCGACGCTGACGCGGTCGACGTCGCTGACGTGATCGACGCCGTGGCCGAGGTGGAGAACGCCGCCGCGGCGCGACCGCGGCCCGCCACCGAAGCCCCGTCGACCAGAGCCCTGTCGACAGAAGCCCTGTCAGCCGGGGGGCCGCACGCCCGGCCGCGGGGGCAGGATCGGAACGGGCACCCCGGTGATCCCGGACCGGTCGCCGCCGAGCTCGTCGCGCTCGGCGTGGACGCCGCCGCCTTCGGTTTCGCCGTGGCCGGACGGTTGCTGCGGCTGCCGGCGGTGCCGCGCGCCGCCGCCGCGGCCGTGGCGCTGGTCGACCACCAGCCGCGGGCCCGGCGCGCCGTCGAGCGCGGGCTCGGCCGCACGGGCACCGACCTCGCGATCGGCCTGGCGAACGCGGGGGTCGCCGCGCTCAGCCAGAGCCCCGACATGATCCTCGTGGGCGCGGCGCACCGCTGCGCCACGCTGGGAGAGCTCCTCGCCGCGCGGGCCGCGTTCACCCGGCTCGAACCCGAGCTGGGCCGGGCGACCCGCGGCGCGCACAACGCGGCCCTCGGCCGTCTCGGTGAGGTCGCGCGAGAGCGACGGCCGCGCCCGCTGCCGGCCGGCCCGGTGGAGCGGTGCGCCGACCGGATGGCCGCGGCCGGGCTGGCACTCGGCGCGGCGACCCTGGCGGTGTCCGGGTCGCCGGTACTCGCCGGCGACCTGCTCCTCACCACCGTTCCCCGCGCCGCGTGGCTGGGCCGGGAGGTGTTCGCCGCGACGGCGGGCCGCCGGCTGGCCGGTCACGACGTACTGGCGCTGGAGCGGTCGTGCCTGCGCCGCCTCGACCGTGTCGACACCGTGGTGGTGTCGCCGGCCGCCCTGCTGTCCGGCGCGGCGCGGGTGCTCTCGGCACCGGACGGCCCCAGCTGGACGGTCGTCGACGCCCTCGTGGACGGGCTGGACGTGTGGCGCCCGTTCCGCCCCGGCGCGGTCGTGGCCCGGGACGGCGCCGTCCGGCTCGTCGCCGCGCACGCCCGCGGGGCCCGCCGGGCGGCCGACCCCGACGGCCTGCCCGTGGAGCTGCGCGGCACCCGGCCCGTGGTGAGCGGGCTCGTCGGTGTCGAGACGGACGGGCACGCGGAGGCGGTGCTGCGGGCGGCGCGCGCCTGCGGCAGCGTCCTGCTCGGCGAGCACGTCAGCACCGCCGAGTTCACCCCGCTCGTCGACGCACGGGTACGCGGCGGGACGGATCTGGCGACCGAGGTGTGGCGGGCGCAGGCCAGAGGCGCGGTCGTCCTCGTGGTCGGCTGCGGCTCCGACACGGACGCGCTGCACGTCGCCGACGTCGGTGTCGGGCTTGTCCGTCCCGGGGAGCGGCCGCCCTGGTGCGCGGACCTGCTCTGCGTGCGCGGGCTCGCCGATGTGTGGCGGGTGCTGCAGTACCCGGTGCCGGCCCGGGCGACCAGCCGCCGGGCGGCCTCCCTGGCGGTGTCCGGTTCGGCGCTGTCCGCCCTGACCACCGTCGTCGGTGGGGGAGCCTCCGGACGTCCAGGCCGCTCACTGGCCGGAGCGCTGGCCCGGGGCGGCCCGGTGAGCGCCGCCGCGGTCAGCTCGATGGCGGAGGGTCTCGTGGCCGCGTCCCGCGCGGACCGACGTCCACCGCCGGCGCCGGTGCGGCGTACGGACTGGCATGCGCTGGACGCGGAGGCGGTGCGCCGCCGGCTGCCCGCCGCACCGCGCGACCCGGCGGAGCCGGGCGGGGTCCGATCGGACGGCGCCGGCGCCCACCCGACGGTCAGGTCGTTCGGGAAGGGCGCCCGGGAGCTCGGCGCCGCGGTCGTCGCGGACCTGCGGGACCCGCTCGTACCGGTGCTGATGGTGGGCGCGGCGGCCAGCGCCGTCCTCGGCTCGACGGTCGACGCGGCGCTGGTGGCCGGGGTCTCGGTGACGAACGCCGTTCTCAGCGGTGCGCAGCGGGCCCGCGCCGAGGCCGCGATGCGCGGACTGATGGCGCGCCACCTCGCGCTCGCCCGGGTCGAGACGACCAGTGGCCTCCGCGTGCTGCCGGCCGACGAGCTGCGGCCAGGTGACCGGATCCTGGTGCGGGCCGGGGACGTCGTCCCCGCCGACGCGCGGCTGCTCGCCGCGGACACCCTTGAGGTCGACGAGGCGTCGCTGACCGGCGAGTCCGTCCCCGTCGGCAAGTCCGTCGAGCCGACGCCGTCCGCCGATCTCGCCGACCGCAGCTGCATGCTCTTCGAGGGGACGACCGTGCTCGCCGGCACGGGCCGGGGAATCGTCGTCGCCGTCGGCGAGGCCACCGAGGCCGGCCGCGCGAGCGCCGCCGTGGTCGGCGCGGCGGCGCCGGTGGGCGTGCAGAACCGGCTGGGTGATCTCACCCGGCTCGCGCTGCCGCTGACCGCGGCCAGCGGGCTCGCTGTGACCGCCCTGTCGGTGCTGCGCGGGGCCGGGGCGCGGGAGGCGCTCGGCGCGGGGGTGGCGGTGGCCGTCGCCGCGGTGCCGGAGGGTCTGCCCCTCGTCGCCACGGTCGCCCAGGTCGCGGCCGCCCGCCGACTCGCCCGCCTCGGCGTGCTCGTGCGCTCCTCGCGCACCGTCGAGGCGCTGGGCCGGATCGACACCGTCTGCTTCGACAAGACCGGCACGCTCACCGAGGGCCGCCTGGTGCTGCGCGAGGTCGCGGTGGTGGGCGGTGCGTCCCGGGATGACGTTCTTCGCGTCGCCGGCGCGGCGAGCCCCCGGCCGGACGGGCCCATCCCGCACGCCACCGACCGTGCCGTGCTGGCCGCGGCGGAGCCGCTGGAACCGCTGGGCCGCCGACTCGCCGAGCTGCCGTTCGAGACCGCGCGTGGCTACGCCGTCACGATGGTGCAGGCCGGTGACGCCACGGTGCTGGCGGTCAAGGGGTCGCCGGAGACGCTGCTCGACCGCTGCCGGATGCCCGCCCGGGACGTCGCGGCGGCCCACCGCACGGTCGACGCGCTCGCCGCGCGGGGCCTGCGTGTGCTCGCTGTGGCTCGTTCGAAGCCCTTCCACCCGCAGTCCCCGGCACCGCCCGCACCATCGGCACTGCCGGCACCATCGGTGTCGCGGGCGCAGCGGGTCGCGGTGGCGTGCGGGCCGGTCGACATCCCGGACGCGCTCGTGCGGGATCTGGAACTCGTCGGATTCGTCGGGCTGGCGGACACGCCGCGCCCGACGGCCGCCCCCGCGATCCACCGGCTGACCGGTGCCGGTCTGCGCGTCCTCGTCGTCACCGGCGATCATCCGGGCACCGCGGCCGCGATCGCCGCCGAGGTCGGGCTCCGCGTCACCGCCGGCGCCGTCGTCACCGGGCCCGAGCTCGACCAGCTCGGGGACGAGGAGTTCGGCCGCCGGGTCAGCACCGCCGCGGTCTTCGCCCGGATCTCCCCGGAGCAGAAGGTACGGCTCGTGATGACCCTGCGCCGGCAGGGCCGCACGGTGGCGATGACCGGTGACGGCACCAACGACGCGGCCGCGATCCGCGCGGCGGACGTCGGCGTCGCCGTCCAGGGACGCGGGTCGGCGGCGGCGACCGGGGCCGCCGACCTGCTGCTCACCACCGCCGACGTCGACCGGCTGGCAGACGCCGTCATCGAGGGCCGGCGGATGTGGCAGTCCGTCACCGACGCGGTGTCGGTGCTGGTCGGCGGGAACGCGGGCGAGGTCGCCTTCACGCTGCTCGGCGCGGCCGTGGCGGGCCGGGCGCCGCTGAGCCCGCGTCAGCTCCTGCTGGTCAACCTGCTGACGGACATGGCGCCCGCGATGGCGCTGGCGGTGCGCGGCCGCGGCGGCGACCCGCCGCACTCCGCGGACACGATCCTCGCCGGCCCGCTGCGCCGCGCGATCCTGCTCCGCGGCGCGACCACCGCGGGCGCGGCGACCGCCGCCTGGGCCGTCGCCCGACGCACCGGCACCCCGGGACGGGCCTCGACCGTGGCGCTGCTGGCCGTCGTCGGATCGCAGCTCGGGCAGACGCTCGCCCTGGCCGGCCGGGACCCGCTCGTGATCGCCACGGCGGCCGGGAGCTTCGCGGTGCTCGCCGGGATCGTGCAGACCCCTGTGGTCAGCACCCTGTTCGGCTGCCGGCCCGTCGGCCCGGTCGGTTGGACGATCGCGGTGGTCTCCGCGTCCGTGGCGACCGTGGTGGCAGTGGGGTCAGACCGCGCCCACCGCGGGCGAAGCGCCCAGCCAGCGGCGGACCAGCCCGGTGACCAGCAGCACGAGCACCGTTCCGACCGCCTCGACGAGCAGACCAGCGAGAAGCTCCGTCATGACCCCGCCTCCTTTCCAGCAGCAGATGGCATTGCGGTTACGGTGAGCCAGCCTGGTTAACGTGAGGTGACGGGCGGGGCTCGAGTGGATGGCCAGGCGGAGAAGCCGGCATCCGACGGCCGCGTGCGGGCCGATACGGTGCTCCCGGTGAACGGAATCCTGCAGTGAACTGGGCGGAAGGCGCGGTCCTCGGTCTGGTCCAGGGGCTCACCGAGTTCCTGCCGGTCTCCTCGAGCGCGCACCTGCGGGTCGTGGCCGCGCTGGCCGGCTGGGACGACCCCGGCGCCGCGTTCACCGCCGTCACCCAGCTCGGCACGGCCGCCGCCGTGATGGTCTACCTCCGCGCCGACATCGCCCGCCTCGGCCGCGCCTGGCTGCGGTCGCTTGCCGGCCCGGTCCCGGGGCAGCTCACGGCGCGTGGCGCGCGACCGGGGCCGGAGATGAGGCCGGGGTCGGGGTCGTACTCGAATCCAGCGCCGGATCCGGCGCTGGCCGCGGACGCCCGGCTCACCTGGCTGATCATTTTCGGTACCGTGCCGATCGGAGCCGTCGGGTACCTCTTCGAGGACGTCATCAAAGGCCGGTTCCGTGATCTGCGGCTGACCGCGGGCGCCCTGGCCGGCGTCGGCGCGCTGCTCGGCGCCGCCGACAGCCTGACGGCCCGGCGCGCGGCGCGCGGCGGTGCCATGACCATCGGCGGTGCGCCGCGCGGCGGCCGGCCGCTGGCGGAGCTGTCCGTGCGCGACGGGCTCCTGATCGGGCTCGCGCAGGCCGCCGCGCTGGTGCCGGGGGTGTCCCGCTCGGGGGCGACCATCGGTGGCGGCCTCCTGCTGCGCTACTCCCGGGAGGCGGCCGCGCGCTACTCGTTCCTGCTGGCTGTTCCCGCCGTCCTGGTGTCGGGAACCTTCGGGCTCCACCGTCTCTACCGCGAGGTCCGGCCGCACGCCGCGACGGCCGCGACGGGTGCGACGGGCGAGGCCGGCGAGCGGGCGGCCGAGCCGGCCTGGGGTCCGCTGGTCGGCGCGAGCGTCGTGGCGTTCGTCGTCGGGTACGCGGCGATCGCCTGGTTCCTCCGGTACGTCTCGGCGCACGGTTTCGCGCCGTTCGTCGTGTACCGGATCGGCCTCGGGCTGCTGCTGCTCGCGCTCGTGCTCGGCGGCAGGATCCCGGCGACGCCGGCCTGAGCGGCCCGGGAGGCCCGAACTGTCGGCGGCGGGGTGTCCAAATACCGTTGGCGCTCTGGGGACACACGCCCAGGGACACCCGGGATCCGAGGACCGACCGAACGAAAGTGAGTGACGATGGACCGGCCAGCGGCCACGACGTCCGCGTCCACCGAACAGGACGACCCCCGGGACGAGCCGCGCACGGCGACCGACCTCGACACGGATCCCGGCGCCGACACGGACATCGGTACCGACACGGATCCCAGCGCCGACACGGACATCGGTACCGATATGGACACCGGCACCGAGACCGGCGCCGACCTTGGCACTGACGCGCGGGGCCTGAGTGCCGCCGAGGTCGCGGAGCGGGTCGCCGACGGCCGGGTGAACGACATCCCGGTCCGTTCCAGCCGGTCGGTCGGCGAGATCGTCCGGGCGAACGTCCTCACCCGGATCAACGCGATCATCGGCGTGCTCTTCGTCCTCATCGTGATCGTCGGCCCCGTCCAGGACGCCCTGTTCGGCGGCGTGATCATCGCCAACACCCTGATCGGCGTCATCCAGGAGATCCGCGCCAAGCGGACCCTCGACCGGCTCGCCGTCGTCGGCGAGGCCCGCCCGGTCGTCCGGCGCGACGGCGTCGCCGCCGAGCTCGCGGCGTCCGAGATCGTGCTCGACGACGTCGTCGAGCTCGGCTCGGGCGACAAGATCGCCGTGGACGGGCTCGTCCTCGAGGCGGAGAACCTCGAGGTCGACGAGTCGCTGCTCACCGGCGAGGCCGACCCGGTGCACAAACGTCCCGGCGACACGGTCATGTCGGGGAGCTTCGTCGTCGCCGGGTCCGGCGCGTTCCGCGCGACCCGCGTCGGCCGCGCCGCCTACGCCGCCCAGCTCGCCGAGGAGGCGAGCCGCTTCACCCTGGTCAACTCCCAGCTCCGCAACGGCATCAACACCATCCTGCGGGTCGTCACCTGGATGATCATCCCGACCGGGGTGGCGCTGATCATCAGTCAGATCCTGGTGAACGACGACGACCTGGCGGAGGGCATCCGCCGGATGGTCGCCGGCCTCGTCCCGATGGTGCCCGAGGGCCTGGTCCTGCTCACCTCGGTGGCGTTCGCGGTCGGCGTGGTCCGGCTCGGCCGCCGCCAGTGCCTCGTCCAGGAACTGCCGGCGATCGAGGGGCTGGCCCGGGTCGACGTCGTCTGCCTGGACAAGACCGGCACCCTCACCGAAGCCGCGATGGACGTCGTCGAGCTGCGCATGCTCGACGACGACATCGAGACCGGCGGAGGCAAGGAGACCGACGGGAGCAAGGCGACAGCTGAAGCGGTGCTCGGCACCCTCGGCGCCGCGGACAGACGTCCCAACCCCAGCATGCAGGCGATCATCGACGCCTGGCCGGCGCCCGCCGGCTGGACCGTCCAGGCCGACATGCCGTTCTCCTCGGCGCGCAAGTGGAGCGGCGCCGAGATCACCGACCCAGCCGACCCGACCGGCCCGGCGGCCACCTGGCTGCTCGGTGCACCGGACGTGCTCCTCCCGGAGAGCCATCCGGCGCTCGCCGAGGCCGACCGGTTCGGCGAGCAGGGCCTGCGCGTCCTGCTGCTCGCCACCTACGGCGCGACCCTCGCCGAGGCCGTGGCCGACCCCGCCGAGGTCCCTGGACTGACCACCCCGGTCGCCCTGGTCGTCATCGCGCAGCGCCTGCGGGCCGACGCCCCGGACACGCTGCGCTACTTCGCCGAGCAGGGCGTCGCCGCCAAGGTCATCTCGGGGGACAACGCCCTGTCCGTCGGTGCCGTCGCCCGCACCCTCGGCCTGCCCGGAGCCGAGAACCCGGTGGACGCCCGCACGCTCCCCACCGACCCCGAGGCCCTCGCAGACGTTCTGGAGACGCACTCGGTCTTCGGGCGGGTCAGCCCGCAGCAGAAGCGGGAGATGGTCGCCGCCCTGCAGTCCCGCGGGCACGCCGTCGCGATGACCGGCGACGGCGTCAACGACGTGCTCGCCCTCAAGGACGCCGACATCGGCGTCTCGATGGGCTCCGGGAGTCAGGCCACCCGCGCGGTCGCCCAGATCGTCCTGCTGAACAACAGCTTCGCCACCCTCCCCTCGGTCGTCGGTGAGGGGCGGCGGGTGATCGGCAACATCGAGCGGGTCGCGAACCTGTTCCTGACCAAGACGGTCTACTCGGTGCTGCTCGCCATCGTCGTGGTGATCACCCAGGTGCCCTACCCGTTCCTGCCCCGCCACCTGACCCTGATCGGATCACTCACGATCGGGATCCCCGCCTTCTTCCTGGCCCTGGCACCGAACGCCGAACGGGCCCGCCCGGACTTCGTCGGCCGGGTCCTGCGCTTCGCGCTGCCCGCCGGGGTGCTCGCCGCCGCCGCGACCCTGACCTCCTACTTCCTCGCCCGCTCCATCTACGACGGCGACCTCGACGCCGAGACGTCGATGGCGACGCTCACCCTGTTCCTCGTCGCCCTGTGGGCGCTGGCGATCGTCGCCCGGCCCTACACCTGGTGGCGGATCCTGCTCGTCGCGACGATGGCGCTCGCGTTCGCGGTCGTGCTCGCCGTCCCGTACGGGCAGGAGTTCTTCCAGCTCTCGCTTGTGGGCACCACCGGCCCGTGGACGGGCGCGGCCGTCGCCCTGGCCGGCGGCATCGCGCTGGAGATCAGCTGGGTGTTCACCCGCCGCCACCTCGACGCCCAGTCCGCCCGCCATCCGGCCCACGGCGCCGCCGCGGCCGAGTAGCCGGCGTTCTCTACGACCCTGATGACGCACCGATCAGCACGCCACTGCTGGCAGCAAGGAGGCCAAAAGTCAGGACCCGGGTCCGGCCGGTGGGGGAGCCGGTGTCGCCGCGCTGGATATCGGCGCTTGCGCGTCCGACCAGCGCGGCCAGGTCGTCGAAAGGCAGGTTCTCGATCATGCGATCGCGGCGATGTCCCCGTCGTCGAAGTAGATCGCCTGGTGCAACCGGCCACCGAGAGCAGCGGCATATCTGGCGACGATGTCCTGACCGGAGACAGAGCCCTGCTCGATCTGCGAGATCCGGCCCTTGGTCACTCCCATGCGCTCCGCCACCTGCTGCTGGGTCAGACCCCGCGCCCGACGCACCTCGGCAAGCCGATGCCCGACCGCGACCGCCAGGAGCTCCTGTCTGCCGGCTGAGACCGCCTCCTCTCCGCCCGCCCTGGCAACCTGCTCGGCGCGGATGTCGGCCCACCGTGTGTAACCACTCATCGCCGATCGCTCTCTTCCTGACCGCGTTCCACGAGATAGGTCTTGTAGCGCTGCTCGGCCAGCGGGATCGCTTCGGCGTACCACGCGTTCCACTGCCCGGCTTTGTCTCCCGCGACGAGCAGGATGCTCGACCGCCACGGGTCGAAGCAGAACAAGATTCGCACTGTTCCCGGCCTGAGTTCCTTCAGATTCGGCACCGCCGAGCCGCTGATCGTGTCGACCAGCGGCCTGCCCAATCCGGGGCCAGCCTCGGCAAGCAGGTCGATCGCCTGCACGACTCGCGCATGCGTGGCCGCGTCCAGGTCATCGAGCCAGTCCCGGACCTCGTCGACGAGGTAGACCTCCCACTGCTGCTCGTCCACGCGGAAAGTATAGCTTCTGCTAAACCGGCACGCGTGATCGTGCCACGCACATCCCGATGATCGTCTTCGGAGTGGAGTGCTGGAAGAACGGTCAGGAGCCTGGTCCGGTGGTGGGGGAGCCGGTGTCGCCGCGCTGGGCCGGTACCGGCGGGACGGTCGGTGCGGTCTGTTTCGCCGGTGCGGGCCGATCCCCGTTGAGGCGGGCGAGATAGGCGTTGTAGGCGTCGAGCTGCGCGTCCACCCCGGCGGCGTCGACGC
Organism: Parafrankia soli; assembly: GCF_001854695.1. Classification (GTDB taxonomy): domain Bacteria; phylum Actinomycetota; class Actinomycetes; order Frankiales; family Frankiaceae; genus Parafrankia; species Parafrankia soli. The sequence goes on along the minus strand of NZ_MAXA01000218.1, from coordinate 48,696 downwards.
GGCGTTCGCGGGTGCGGGCACGGCGCTCGTCGGTGCGGGCCCACTGCACGGCGAGGACGAGCAGCACCACCAGGGTCGGGACCTCCCCGAACGACCAGGTGATCCCCCCGGCCGTGCCCTGGTCGTGCAGCGGGCTGACCCCCCAGGGGCGGACGAGCTGCTCGTACCAGCTGCTGCCCAGCACCGTGGACGTGCTCATGATCGTGAGCCCGAGGAAGGCGTGGAACGGGACCACCGCCATCAGCATCAGCACCCGCCCGGGGTGCGGCGGCCGCTTCGGCAGCGGGTCGATACCGATGAGGACCTCGAAGAAGTAGAAGCCCGTCATCAGGAAGTGGGCGTTCATCACGAAGTGGCCGAGGTGGCTGTTCATCAGGTAGCCGAGCAGGTCGCTCAGGTACAGCACGTACAGGCTGCCGGCGAAGTTCGCGGTGACGAACAGCGGATGGGTCACCACCCGCGCGGGCCAGGAGTGCAGCCCGGCGAGCAGCCACTCGCGCGGCCCGGCGCGGTACGGCGCGGACGCCGGGCGCAGCGCGCGCAGCGCGAGGGTGATCGGTGCGCCGAGCACCAGCGGGATCGGCGCCAGCATCGTGAGGATCATGTGCTGGGTCATGTGCACGCTGAGCAGCACCGGCCCGTAGGTGCCGAGGCCGCCGGACGTCACGACGGCGACCAGCGCGAGTCCGGTCAGGAACCCGATCGTGCGGCCGATCGGCCAGCTGTCGCCGCGGCGCGCGAGCCGGATTACCCCGGTCAGGTACAGGCCGGCGGCGAGGGCGACCAGGCCGAGGAACACCCAGTCGGGATGCCAGGAGGTGAGGAGCCGTCCAGGTGTGATCGGCGGTGGCATCGGGTAGCCGAGCAGGCCCTCGGTCGGGTCGGTCGGCAGCGCCGAGTCGTTCACCGGCGGCGCCGTCTGCGACAGGCCCGCGGCGAGGCCGAACATGGCCGCCAGGACGCAGATCTCGACCACGGCGAGCCGCCGGAACGCGCCGAGCCGGGCCGGCGCGCCCGCGTCGTCCCCGGTCGCGGCGGCGGCGATCACCCGGCGACGTACCAGTCCGCCGAGCGTGACGGCGGTGAGGAGGCCGGCGGCCTTGCCGAGCACCAGCAGGCCGTACCGGTCGTCGAACAGTGGTCCGAACCCGCCGAGCCGGACGGCGGCGCTGGCCACGCCGCCCACTGCGGTGGCCCCCGCAGCCCAGGCGGCCAGCCGCGAGTAGCGGTGCAACGCGGCGAAGAAGGTGGTGCCCGGCAGGGCCCGCATGGTCAGCAGGGCCAGCAGGCCGCCCATCCAGACCACGGCCGCCGTGATGTGCAGGCCGAGCGCGATGACGGCGAGCGCGTGCTGTGACGATCCGGCCGCGTGCCCGGTGACGACCGGGGGGAGCAGCGCCGCGCAGGCGAGCACGAGCAGCCAGCCGGCGGCAATGGTCGACATCAGCGTCGCGCTCACCAGCGCGATGACCAGCGCCGCGACGGCCACGACGAGCAGCGCCCTGCCCTGCGGGGCGGCGGAGACGAAGGAGCGCAGCGCCGCCGGGTCCAGCACCTCGCCGGGTGGGCGCGCGGTGATGTCGGAGGCGGTGAACACCAGCTCGGCCAGCGCCGCCACCGCCCACACCGCCGCCGAGACCGCTGCCGCCCGCCCGTGGCGGCGTGCCACCGCGCCGAGCCGGCCCTGTTGGGCGGGGATGAGTACGGCCGCGGCGAGCAGCCAGCCGACCGTCCCGACGGCGGCCACCTCGCTGACCACCCGGGCCACCGGCAGCCCCCAGTGGGTGAGCGAACCGGCGTCGGGCAGCCCCGGCAGGTCCACCGCCGCGGGGCCGGTGGCGACGACGGCCACCAGCGCGACCAGCGCCACCAGCGCGGCCAGTGCGACAACGGGAACGGTCATCGTTCCTACTCCCGGTTCCGTCGGATCAGCAGTACCGTGCCGCCGACCACGGCCAACCCGGCGATGATCACCCCGATGATCCAGCCGTTGCCGCCGCCCTCGGCGGGTTCCGAGGTGGCCGGCGGCGTCGGTGCGGGGTCGGTGGGCCGCGGCGGGGTGGTCGTCGCTGTGTCCGGGGCCGTGGTGCCGCCCGGCGGTACCGCCGGTTCAGGCGCGGCCGTCGTGGCCACAGTGGCGGGGGGAGCGGCCACGGCGAAGGAGAACTCGCCGTTGATCGGATGCCCGTCGGCCGAGACCACACGCCAGGCGACGTGGTAGTCGCCTGGCGTGACGTCCCGCACCGCGACCGAGAGGGTGGTGTCGGTGACCTGCGGCGGATCGGCCGGGATCTGGCCGCCTCCGGCGCGGGTGACCGCGACCGTCGCGTAGTCCGCCCAGACGGCCGCGCCGAACACCAGCGAGATCCGGGTGGGTGGCGCGCTCAGGGTCGACCCGTCAGCAGGATCACTGCTGCGTAGCGTCGAGTGCGCCCATGCGGGACGGGGCGTGACGAGAATGACGGCCAGCATCATCGCGGCGACTGCCGTCAGGGTCGTGAGCGCTGCGGTCGACGTCGCGGCGAGCGATCTTCGTTGCACCGGGTCCAGTCTACTTTCTACGTTTGGTAGAAGGATCGGCCGCGGTGTGGTCCCGGCCGAGCCGCCCCGACCGGCGTGTCAGTGGGGTGGCGATCAACATCCTCAAGATCGGCAGCGCACAATGACGTCCATGCAGATCGGTGTCGTCTACCCGCAGATCGAGCTTCGAGGCGATCCGAACGCCGTCCGGCGGATCGGGACCGCCGTCGAGGACCTCGGCTTCGACCACCTGCTCGCCTACGACCACGTGCTCGGCGCCGTACATGCCGACAGGACGCCCGCGCTGTCAGGCCCCTACACCGAGCAGGACCCGTTCCACGACCCGTTCGTGATGTTCGCTTATCTGGCCGGTATCACCGAACGTATCGGTTTCGCGACCGGGGTCCTGATTCTCCCGCAGCGTCAGACCGCACTCGTGGCCCGGCAGGCAGCCGATGTCGATCTCCTGTCCGGCGGTCGGCTGCGCCTCGGTGTGGGGGTCGGCTGGAACTCCGTCGAGTACGAGGCCCTCGGCCAGGAATTCCGCACCCGCGGTGCTCGGCAGGAAGAACAGATCACGCTGCTTCGCCGGTTGTTCACCGAACCCGTCGTCGACTTCTCCGGCCGCTTCGACCGGGTCGACCGGGCCGCGCTTGTGCCGAAGCCGTCCCGGCCCGTCCCGATCTGGCTCGGCGGGTCCGGCGAGGCCGCGTTCGACCGGGCGGCTCGGCTCGCGGACGGTTTCGTCTTCTTCGGTGGCTTCGGCGTCGATCACGCCCTGGCCGCCTGGAAGCGGCTACGCGAGAAGTTGCACGGCCTCGGCCGGTCGGTCGAGGAGTTCGGCGCCGAGTACGTGGTTCTTCCTCGGGGCGGAGTAGGTGACCTCACGGCGGAGATCGATGCCTGGCGCGAAGCCGGCGGAACCCACGTCTCCGTGGCCACGATGGGACGCGGCCTGGACTCCGCCGACGGTCACGTCGACTATCTCGCCACGGTCGCGGACGCGCTCAACCTGTCGTGACGAGCGCGGCAAGGTTGCCGGGCACGCCCCACGAGAAGGAGCCGATGTCGCGCCGTCCGGGCGTACTCCGCTAGGCGAGGCTGTCGAGAATGCCTACGACCTGCGCGAACTGCTGTTCGTTGGATGCGTGCGGGGCGTCGATCGTGTGGACGTCGAACGGGTTGTCAGGGGCGAGCCGGTCGGCCTCGGCGATCATGCGGTCCTGCAGCTCGACCGGAATCATCCGGTCCCGGGAATGGCGGATGTACGTGCGTGGTATCCGCCCCCAGAAGCCGGCCTCGACTTGCGAGCGGTCCGTGCCCAGCGTGAGGGATTCGTCGGGCTGCAGGAACGCGAGCATCGCGGAGAACTCGGCGTCGGTTGCACCCTCCACCATCACCACCTTGAACGCGGCGAGGGTGTCGGCGTCCCGGGAGGTCCACGGCGCCACGACCGAGACGTCGGTGTAAAGAGTTGTGCAGGAGGCGCTGACGAACGTGCTCAAGCACGCGAACGCAACGGCCGTGGCCGTCGGAGGCTGACCACGGCGAAGACGTGGTGACCGCCCCCGGCTCGCCGCCGCCAGCGAGGGCCTCGCCAGCCGCGTCCTCGTGGTGACGACCTTCGACGACGACGAGTACGTGTTCGAGGCGCTGCGCGCCAGCGCCAGCGCCAGCGCCAGCGGGTTCGTCCTCAAGGACACCCGGCCGGAGGACCTGCTGTCAGCGATCCGGGTCGTCGCCGAGGGCGACGCGCTGCTGGTGCTGTCGGTTACCCGTCGGCTTGTCGAGGAGTTCGTCTGACGCTCGCAGCCGGCAGCCGCGTCCGCCGCCTACGAGACCGGGGTCGTCGTACCCGGTCAAACCGACCAGTCCTAGACGGGTGGGTCCGAACCGCTGACGCTCCAGGCCGCCCGAGGCGGCGAGGTCGCCTGATGCCGCGTTACGACACGGAGCGGTATCAGAAGCTGGACGTGGTGCGCCGGCGTTTCAAGAGCCCGGCATGACCGGTAGATCGACGGTGCCGGTCAGGTCGACGGGTTCTCGATCAGGGTGATGGTGTTGCCGGCCGGGTCGGCCACCGAGGCCAGCTTCGCGTTCTTGGCCGTCGCGGTGACCTCGCCGAGCGTGATGCCGCGCCCGGCCAGGACCGCCGTTTCGTCCTCGAGGTCGTCGACGGCGAAGTTCAACGCCGATCGTCCGGCGTGGTCGACGTCGCGGAAGATCTGCACCCAGGCGTCGTCGCTGATGTGCCAGTCCGCCAGCCCCGGCATCGGACGCGCGTCGGCGGGCCGGCCGAACAGCCGTTCGTACCAGGCGATCGACGCGTCGAAGTCGGCTACCGGGACGACGGACAGAACCTTGGCGACAGGCACGGGGATCACTCCAGACCGAGGCGGGCGCTCGCGCGACATCATCTGCGCCTGGTCCTGCCCGTTCCGCCCCGACGTCACCACCTTGCCGGCGTCGCGCTCTCCTTACTTCTCGCGCGGCCGGTCAGCGGTCGATCGAGGCCATGTTGGCTTCGTCGTGACGCTCCCCGGAGGGCGTATCGAGGGCGTATCGAGGGTGTTCAGCCGCTCGATCTGGTCCGCGGTGAGTACGGCACGAACCCGATCCCGAGCTCGCGCAGCAGTGGAAGGATCTCCGCCTCCACGTCGCGGGTCCACAGCGAGTACTCCGTCTGCAGCGCCGACACCGGCTGCACGGCGTGCGCGCGCCGGATCAGCAGCCGGGCGAGTCACCTTGGCCGAGGTTGGCACCCGCGAGCATTCGCGATGTTGCCGCCGCCGCGCCGTGGCGTCGTTGCCCAGGACGGGAGCCAGACCGTCTCAGGGAGCCTTGGCAGGGTTCCGAGGTGGGTGATGATCGCGCGGAGTCCTGGGTGTGGATTCGTTCTGGGGAGGATGAGCGAGAGGGGGTATGCGAGCGTCGGATTCACGATAGGGATGCGGCGTAGGTCGTGGTTCGTCGGCCAGATGTACCGGTCGCGTGCCCCGACGAGGGTGGCCACGTCTGCGGATTCCGCGAGGGTGTCCAAAAGTACCTCATCGCCGAAGTGCGGGCCTGCCGCGTCGATGCGTAGGTCGAAGTCGATGGCGAGCTGGTCGTAGAACTCCGCCCATTCGCTTCGGGGCGCGATACCCGGTACCCATATCCGATGCTGGCGCAGCTGCGGTGGCGTCAGTCTTCGCGCGGCGGCGAGCGGATGTCTCGGGCCGACGAGAAGTTCCAGCGGGGAGTCGAACGCATTGATCATCTGCACGCCGCGTGGCAGCGTGGCCGGGTCGGTGACGGTACGGAACGAGGCGTCGATATCGCCTGCCTCGACGGCGGTGACCGCCACGCGTGGGTCGTTGACCCTGAGGGTCACCACGTCGAGGTTGGTTTCGGGATGCGACCGCCAATAGTCGTGCAGAACAACGGCCTGCGCGCTTCGCAGGCCGAGAACGTCGATCCGAAGGGCCCGGGAGCCCGGCCTGACCGCGGTTATGGCGCGATCGACACCCGTGACGATGCTCCGCGCGTGCGGGAGAAAAGCCTGACCGTCGAGCGTCAGTTCAACCCCTCGGGCAGTACGGGTGAACAGCCGGACTTCCAGCCCGCGCTCCAGGGCGGCGATCCGCTTGGAAACTGCCTGTTGCGTCACGCCCAGCTCGTCGGCCGCATGTTGCAACTGTCCGAGCTCGGCCGCCCGGACGAACGATCGCAATGCCTCGGTGTCCACTGGTTCATCTTAGGTGCGCACAACTGTTGGTTGTGGCTCGCCGAGGAATCGGTTGTTTGATCGCGCTCCAGCATGACTGATGTGCTTCGGGCATCCAAACCGTCGGTTGTCGCGAGGAGCCATGTGCGTGTGAGATCGGGGCCCGGCTTCGGGTGGCTGTGGTCGGCCTACGCCGTCAGCACATACGGCACGTGGATCGCTTTCGGGGCGTTCCCGCTCATCGCGGTCCGGGTGCTGCACTCGTCGGCATTCGCCGTCTCGTTCCTGGGAGCAGCCGGCCTCGCCGTCGCCGCGATCGTCGCGGTCCCGCTCGGGCCGTGGATCGAGCACCGGACCAAGCGCCCCGTGATGATCGCGACGGACCTGGTTCGGTTCCTCGCCATGGCGAGCGTTCCGATCGCGTACCTTCTCGGCCTGCTGTCCTACGGCCAGCTGCTGGCCGTCTCGGTCATCTCCGGAACGGCGAGCATCGCCTTCACCGCCGCATCCGGTGCGTACCTGAAGCACCTCGTCCACTCGGACCATCTGCTCGTCGCGAACGGGAGATTCGAGGGCACGAGCTGGGTGGCGACCGCGGCCGGCCCGCCTCTCGGCGGAGCGCTCATCGGGCTGCTCGGCCCGGTCGTCACCGTCGCCGCCGACGCCTTCAGCTACCTGCTCTCCGCGCTCGGGGTCCTCCGCATCCGTGGCGGCGACGTCGCAGCGCCCCGCGACGCGGCCACCAAGGTACGCGCCACTGACCTTCTGAGCGGCTGGCGATTCATCCTGCACGACCGCGCTCTACGACGTCTGTTCCTCAACTCCGTGGCAGTCGGCGGTCTGATCATGGCCACCAGCCCGCTCCTGGCCGTCCTTCTGCTGGGCGAGTACCACTTCCCCGCCTGGCAGTACGGTCTCGCCTTCGGCATCCCGGCACTCGGCGGCTTCGCCGGCGCCCGCCTCTCCGCGCGCCTCGTCACCCGCTACGGTCGGCACCGCGTCATGATCGTCTCCGGCTGGCTGCGCTCGATCTTCCCGCTCGGACTCGCCCTGACCCGTCCCGGCATTCCCGGACTCCTCACGGTAATCGTCGTCGAGGCCCTGCTGATCACCTGCATGGGCGTCTTCAACCCCATCAACGCGACAGAACGCCTGCAACGCACTCCCACCGACCACGTCGCACAAGTCCTCAGCGCATGGAGCATCAGCGGCAAACTCGCCCAGGCGACCCTCATGGTGATCTGGGGCGTCCTCGCGACACTCACCAGCCCACTCACCGCCATCACCATCTCCGGCGTCCTCCTRCTCGCCACCCCCCTCTTCCTTCCCCAGCGGATGCACATGCCCGACCCCGCGGTTGGCGCGCCAGTCGAAGCTGTCCGTTCCGTATGACTCATCGCAACGCCCGGCTCACTCCAGAAGGACGCCGCTTCGCCCACGCAAGCGGTGAGCCCAACCGTGAACGACTTTGATTTCGCGTTCGTATCCAGGCCTGATCGCCTGATCAATCCTGCCCATGGTTGGGATTCTGAGGGGCGGGCGCTGGTGCGGCCCTCGGCGCGCGGACGGCCTGGAGTACCCGCTCCAGGCGTGCACGAGGGGTCTCGATCGCGGCCAGGTCCAGCGTGTCGAGATCGACGGTGCCCACCTGGGCTCGGACTAGCGCGCGGGCGTCGTTCTTGGAGAGCGTCCGTCCGTCCCGGGCGGCCGCGCGGATCACGCCCTCGCGCAGCACGTTCCCGATCCGGCCGTGGGCCCGTTCGAGCAGCCAGCGCGCGGCGACGTCTGACGCGGGCGGCCGGATCGGACCGTCGGCGCCCACCCGGGCGTCCGCCTCGCCGTCGCCGTCGCCCGCGTCGACCAGATCGGCGTGGACGACCTCGTAGCCGCCGCTCTCGGTCACAGTCGCCCCCCGTGGACGTCCCGCCGTGGCCGGTGGGGGGAACGTCAGGCGGTACTTCGGGGCGACCAGGCTCGCGAGAGCGGCCCGGGCGCCGGGGGTCGACACGTCGGGATGGTCGACTGGCACGACGAACCGGACCTTGCGGGCGGTCACGGCGAGCAGGGCGCGCAGCAGCAGCGGCCCGGGGTCGGCGGTGAGGTCCACGGCGACGTCCGCGTTGTCGCCGAGGTCGCGGAGGTAGTCCGAGCCGGTGAACAGCGAGCGCAGGCCGAGGCGGCGGGCGCCCGGCGATCCGGCGGCGGTGGCGTCGCCGATCACCGTCGCGGCCGGCCCGAGCTCGACCGCCGCGGTGCTCTCCACGGACTGCGTTCCGTGGGTGTAGATGCGTGTTCCGAAGCTCTCCACCGCCCRCTCGAGGACTTTCCACGTGCGGCTGGTCGGCGCGCACACGTAAAGATCGCTGGCACTTCCCACGGCCTGCGCGCCGTCATAACGGTTGAATGCCGGCAGTATGGCTTCGAAGACGACGCCGAACTGCTGCATGGACTGCTGTACCTGAAAACCCAGCATCGGATGGAGCCGGCTGTGGCCGTAGGCGACGACGACGACTCCGTTTTTCCGGTCACCCAGGCCGGCGAGCGCTCGCCCGAGGAAAAGGCCGACCCCTTCGGGGGTGTACGGCGGATCGGTGAGGACGAGGTCCGCCCACTCCCGCGCGGCGGGCGGCAGGGTGAATCGCAGATCGCCGAACAGCGTGCGGATCGACAGTCTTTCGGATCGTGCCGTGGCGTCGATGTAGGCGAGGGTCCGCTCATCCAGGTCGACCACGGTGATCTCGACGCCGGGCTGCCGCCGGGCCAGCGCCACCGAGGTCAGGTCGTGGTCGCCGACGCACAGCACCCGCCGGCCGGCCAGGTCGTAGGTGCTGGTGAGCCAGGCCGCGCGGCGGGCCAGCGTCGCGGCGGTCGCCGCCACGTGGTCGAGATCCCGGCGGGGCGCCGGGGCAGCCGCGATCAGCCGGCCCAGGGCGTCGAGCTCGACGCCGCTGCCGGCGCCGCCGCCGACACGGCTTGCGGCGAGGCCGTCGGCACCGGCGCGGGCGTCGCCACTGGCGCGGGCGTCGCCGCCGGCGCGAGCGTCGGCCGGTTCCAGCTCGTCCAGAGCGAATCGGGCGCGATACCCGGCGGTCAATTCCGGCCGTATCCGGTGGCCGTGCTTGTTTTCGGTGAGATCCTCGCCAAGGCTGCGCAGAAGCTCCTCGACCGCGCGCCGCGGTGTCGCGGTCCGGGCTATCAGAACCTCGATCGGCTGGCTGCCACGGGTCAACAGCGAGAGAATTTCGCGCAGTGGACGGGATCGCACACCGTAGCCGTCGACATAGGCGGCGGCGTTGTCCATCGAAGGGTTTTCCGTCGGGACTTCTCCCGATGGGACACCGTCCGTCGAGGAATTTTCGCCGATCATGTCGATATTCATATCATCGGGGGAGCAGCCGTGGTCGGGTCGGTCCCGGAGGTGCCGTGGAAGCCGACCGGGCGGCCGACGCCGGGGCGGCGGCCAGACCCGACGGAGCAGCGAGGCCCGATGGGCCGGACGGACCGGACGGGCTCGACGGCCCCGACTGACTCCGGCCGGGCCGGGGTTTCCCGGGTGGTCGTCGTCGGTGGCGGCTTCGCCGGGGTGAGCCTGCTGCGCCGGCTGGAATCCGCGCTTCCCGCCGGCCGCGCGGAGCTTGCCGTGGTCTCACCCGTGGACCATCTGCTCTACACCTCGCTGGTGCCGCAGGTCTGCGCCAGCACGGTGGAGCCCCGCCACCTGGCCGTGGCGCTGCGTGCCGTCCTGCGTCGCACGTTGCTGCGGCTCGGTGACGTCGTCGCCGCCGACCTGTCCGCGCACACGGTCACCGTGCGCTCCGCGGACGCCACCACCCGGACCGTCGGCTGGGACAGGTTGGTCCTCGCGCCCGGCTCGGTCACCCGCACCCTGGACGTGCCCGGCCTCGACGAGCACGCCCTCGGGCTGAAGAACCTCGACGAGGCCGTGGCGCTGCGCGACCACGTCCTGCGCCGGCTGGAGCTGGCCGACGCCGCCGACGACCCGCGCCGCCGGGCGGCGCTGTGTACGTTCGTCGTGGTCGGCGGCGGTTACACCGGGACGGAGCTCGCCGCGCAGATGGTCGGGTTCACCCGGCACGCCGCGGCGGCCTACCAGCGGCTGCGGCCGTCCGACGTCCGCTGGCTGCTGGTGGATCACGCGCCGCGGGTGCTGCACGAGCTCGCGCCGGCGCTGGGGCATCGCGCCGCGCGGGTGCTCGCCGGGCGTGGGGTCGAGGTCCATCTGGGCACGTCGGTGGTGGAGATCGGGGCCGAGGCGGTCACGCTCGCGGCTGGCGGGCCGACGGTCCGCACCCGCACGGGCGTGCCGACCCACACGGTCGTCTGGTGCGCCGGCGTGAGCCCCAGCCCGCTCGTCGCCGCGCTCGGGCTGCCCACCGCGCACGGCCGGCTGATCGTGGACGAGTTCTTCCGCGTGCCCACCGCGGACGGGGTGTTCGCGCTCGGGGACGCCGCCGCCGTCCCCGACGTGACGCGCGGGGGAGCGCCGGCCGGGCAGACCGCGCAGCACGCGATCCGCCAGGGCCGGACGGCGGCCCGCAACGTGGCCGCCTCGCTCGGGTACGGCTCGCCGCGCCGGTACCGGCACCGTGACCTGGGCTTCGTGGTGGATCTCGGTGGCCGCGCCGCGGTGGCGAACCCGTTCGGCCTCACCCTGAGCGGGCCGCCGGCGGCGCTGCTGACCCGGGCCTACCACCTGGCCGCGCTCCCCGCGGGCGCGAACCGGGTCAGGGTGGCGACCGACTGGGTGCTCAACAGTGTGCTGGGCCAGGAGATCACCCATTTCGACGAGTCCGTCCCGGAGCGGGCGGAGATCGCCACGTCGGAGCACACCCGGATCTACCAGCCCACACGCTGACAGGTCGCCGGGGTGACAGCCGGCTGGAGATCCCGCGTGCGTTGCGCCGCGTCGGTGGAATACATCCCTACGATCGCGGAGGTAGGTCCAGTTCTTACCGGTGTGCCGCCGCCTGCGACGCATCGAGACGAGGAGGCGCGGGATGGCGCTCGGCGCTCGGCTGGATCGGGCGCAGCAGAGCAGGCCGAGGATCGCGTTCCCGCTCGCGGTGATCTACAAGTTCGCGGAGGACCAGGGCGGCTACCTCGCCGCGCTGATCGCGTTCTACGGATTCCTCTCCCTGTTTCCGCTGCTCCTGCTGCTCACGACCGGCCTCGGCTTCGTCCTCGCGGGGCATCCCGACATCCAGGAGCAGGTGGTGAGCTCCGCGCTCAGCCAGTTCCCGATCATCGGTGACCAGCTCCGCAGCGACGTCCAGGCCCTGCGCGGGAGTGCCGTGGCGGTGGCGATCGGTGTGCTCGGCAGCATCTGGGGCAGCCTCGGGGTGGCCCGCGCGCTCGGGAACGCGCTGGACACGGTCTGGGCGGTGCCGCGGCGCTCGCGGCCGAACCCCTTCTTCGCCCGGGTGCGCAGCTTCGGCCTCATCGGCCTGTTCGGGCTCGGTGTCGTGCTGACGACCCTGCTGTCCGCGATCACCACCCGGGCCGGCGACCTCGGCACCGGTCTCGGTGCCGGCGCGCAGGTCCTCGCGGTGGTGCTCGGCATCGCCGGGAACACGGGCCTGATCCTGATGGCGTTCCGGCTGCTCACGGTCAAGTCGGTGACGTTCGGCCAGATCCTGCCCGGAGCCGCGATCGCCGCGCTGGGCTGGCAGCTGCTCCAGTCGGCCGGGACCTACCTCCTCCAGTACCAGCTACAGGGGCGCACGCAGGTCTACGGCCTGTTCGCCCTGGTCCTCGGCCTGATGACCTGGCTGTACCTGCTCGCCGCGGTGATCGTGTTCGCGATGGAGATCAACACCGTGCGCGCCGGACGGCTCTACCCGCGCGCGCTGCTCACCCCGTTCGTGGACGACGTCGTCCTCACCGACTCCGACCGGCGGGTCTACACCTCGTATGCCCAGGCGGAGCAGTTCAAGAGCTTCCAGCAGGTCGACGTCTCCTTCGACGACGTCTCCGTCGGTGACGCCTCGTCCGGTGACGCCTCCGTCGACCAGGATCGACCCATGGAGCTGACACACGCGATGCGCACGACGGGCACCTGCCGGCGGTTCCGGCCCGACCCGGTGCCCGACGACGTCCTCGTCGCCGCGTTCGACGCCGCCCGGTTCGGCCCGCAGGGCGGGAACCGCCAGCCGGTGCGGTTCGTGGTCGTCCGGGACCCGGAGCGCCGGCGGGTGCTCGCCAACCTCTACCTGGCCCGCTGGCAGCCCTACCTCGACGAGCGCGGGATCAGCACGCCGACCGAGGCCGACCACTTCGCGCGCACCCTGGCGGACGTCCCCGTGCTGGTCGTGGTGTGCGCGAAGCTCGCGGCGCTGCATCCCACCGACACCGAGCTGGACCGGCTGAGCATCGTCGGCGGGGCGTCGGTCTACCCGATCGTGCAGAACCTCTGCCTCGCGCTGCGCGGCGCCGGGGTGGCCACCGCGCTGACGACGCTGCTGGTCGCCGACGAACCGAAGGTCGCCGAGCTGCTCGACATACCGGACGGCTACGCGACCGCCGCGCACCTCGCGGTCGGCTATCCCGAGCGCGGTTTCCCCAGCAACCTGCGGCGCCGTCCCGTCGAGGAGCTCGTCTTCGGAGAGGCCTTCGGACGCCCGCTGGGCGAGGCTGGATGAATGGGCGAGACTGGATGAATGACGTCGCGAGAGCAGGTCGAGGTCGAGGTGACCGGAATCGTGCAGGGCGTCGGTTTCCGGCCCTTTCGTCTACGGGCTGGCGACCCGGCTCGGCCTGAGCGGCCAGGTCTCCAACGACGCTGAGGGCGTCCACATAGCGCTGGACGGCGCCGGCCCGGAGGTCGCCGCGTTCCTGACCGCGCTGCGCGAGGAGGCGCCGCCGCTCGCCCAGATCGACAGCGTGGACGTCTCCGGCGGTCCCGCGCCGCCCGGAGCCGGGCCGGCGGCGCCGGGGTTCCGGATCGCCCCCAGCGACCCGGCCCGCGGCGGGGCCGGGCCGCGGACGCGGGTCTGCGCGGACAGTGCCACCTGCGCGGACTGCCTGGCCGAGCTCGCCGACCCGGCCGACCGGCGCTACCGCTACCCGTTCATCAACTGCACCAACTGCGGCCCCCGCTTCACGATCATCCGGGACGTCCCCTACGACCGGCCGGCCACGACGATGGCCGGATTCCGGATGTGCGCGCGGTGCCGGGCGGAGTATGACGACCCGGCCGACCGCCGCTTCCACGCCCAGCCGGTGTGCTGTCCGGACTGCGGCCCCACCCTCAGATTCCGGCCCACCGCCGCCGCGTCGCCGACGTCCGACGAGCCGCTGGAGCGAGCAGCGGGGCTGCTGCGGGGCGGCGGGATTCTCGCGGTGAAGGGGCTGGGCGGGTACCACCTGGCCGTACTCGCCGCGGACGGGTCCGCGGTGGCGACCCTGCGCCGGCGCAAGCACCGGGACGCCAAGCCGTTCGCCGTCATGGTGCGCGACCTGGCGACCGCCGAGGAGATGTGCTGCCTCGACCCCACCGCGCGCCTCCTGCTCACCGGGCGGCGCCGGCCGATCGTCCTGGTCGAGCGCTGCCGGTGCGCCGGCCGGGTCGCCGAGGCGGTGGCGCCGGGCACCGGGACGCTCGGCGTGATGCTGCCGTACACGCCGCTGCACCACCTCCTGCTCGGCCTGCTGCCCGGCCCGATCGTGCTGACCAGCGGCAACATCTCCGACGAGCCGATCGTGTACCGCGACGAGGAGGCCCTCGCCGCGCTCAGCCCGGTCGCGGACGGTTTCCTCGCCCACGACCGGGCCATCCACACCAGGCTCGACGACTCGGTCGCCCGGTCGGTGCGCGGCCGGGAGACGCTCGTGCGCCGCTCCCGCGGCTACGCCCCGGAGCCGCTGCCGCTGCCCTGGGACGTCCAGCGGCCGGTGCTGGCCTGCGGGGCCGAGCTGAAGAACACCGTGTGCCTGGCGGCGGGGCGGCGGGCGTACCTCTCCGGCCACATCGGGGACCTGGAGAACCACGAGACGCTGCGGTCGTTCGTCAGCGGGATCGACCACCTGCGCCGGCTGTTCGACATCCCGCCCGAGCTGGTAGCGCACGACCTGCACCCGGAGTACCTGTCCACGAAGTGGGCGCTGGAGCAGGACCTGCCGGTCGTCGGTGTGCAGCACCACCACGCGCACATCGCCTCCTGCCTGGCGGACAACGGCCATCCCGGGCCGGTGCTCGGTGTGGCCTTCGACGGCCTCGGCTTCGGTCCGGACGGCACTCTGTGGGGCGGGGAGTTCCTGTGGGCCGACCTGGCCGGCTTCACCCGGCTCGCACACCTCACGCCCGTCCCGATGCCCGGGGGCGTCGCCGCGATCCGGGCACCATGGCGGATGGCCGCCGCCCACCTGCTCGCCGCCGGCGTCGCCGACCCGGACCGCCTCGCGGTCGCCCGCCGCAACGCCGACCGCTGGGACGCGGTCGCCGCCCTGGCCAGGTCCGGTGCCGCCCCGTCCCCGGTGGGTGCCCCGCTGACCAGCAGCGTCGGACGGCTGTTCGACGCCGTCGCGGCTCTCGTCGGCGTCCGGGACACGATCACCTACGAAGGGCAGGCCGCGATCGAGCTGGAGCGGATCGCCGCCCCCGGCGACTACGGCCGCTACCCGGCGAGCCCCCCGCTCCCAGGTGGCAGCCTCCCGCCGTCGGGTGCCGGGCTGCTGCTGCCGGGAGCCGACCTGATCCGCGGCGTCGTGGACGACCTGCGCGAGCGCGTCGACCCCACGGTGATCGCCGCCCGGTTCCACAGCACGCTGGCCGGGCTCACCATCGACACCTGTGCCGCCCTGCGCGACAGCCTCCTGGGCGGCCCGGGAGCCCCGGGCCGCCCGGGGCTCCCGGCATGCCCGGCGGGAACGGTGGCRCTTTCCGGCGGTGTCTTCGGCAACCTGCGGCTGCTCGGCGAGATCATGGACGGGCTGGTCGACCGGGGCTTCACCGTCCTGACCCACTCCCGGGTGCCCTGCAACGACGGCGGGATCAGCCTCGGCCAGGCGATGGTCGCGAACGCCCGCGGCCAGCAGCGCACCTGACTGGCAGACGGTGCGCACGGGACCGAACAAAGCTCCGCACGCCGGGACAAAAGCCCCGCGCGCCGGGCCGGCCTGCTCGCCATTTGGCATCCCACTCGCCATTTCTGGGCGAATTTCGCTGGGAATTCTGTCTGAAACGGCGAGAAAGAAGTCAAACGGCGAGGAGTCGAGCACCAGAATCGGTGGGCTCCATAACTTGGCAGCGAGAACACGGAGTGGGGCAGATCAGGGCGGGCCGCCGGTGGTTGGCGGGCATGATCGTGCGCGCAGCCAGCCGTACCAGTCGGCGAGCCCGGTGTCGGCGGTCGCCGACACCGGCAGCACCGGGGCGGACGGGTTGACCAGCCGCACGGACCCGGCGAACAGGTCGCCGTCGAAGGCGAGGTAGGGTAGCAGGTCGACCTTGGTGAGCAGGACCAGGTCGGCGACCCGGTACATGTGCGGGTACTTGCTGGGCTTATCCTCACCCTCGGTGACCGAGGCCAGCACGACCCGGGCCGACTCCCCGAGGTCGAAAAGCCCCGGGCAGACCAGGTTGCCGACGTTCTCGATCAGCACCACCGCCCCGGGCGGCGGGTCGAGCTCCCGCAGAGCCCGCCCGACCATCGCCGCCTCCAGATGGCAGCCGGTGCCGGTGTTCACCTGGACGGCGCGGGCGCCGGTGGCACGGATGCGCTCGGCGTCCAGCGGTGTCTCCTGGTCGCCTTCCACGACGGCACAGGTGACGGTCCCCGCCACGGCGCGGATCGTGTGTTCCAGCAGCGTCGTCTTGCCCGCGCCCGGCGAGCTCATCAGGTTGACGGCCGACACCCGCCGGGCCGCCAGCCACGCCCGGTTGTCCCGCGCCGACTCCTCGTTGCGCGCCAGCACGTCCACCTCGAGCCGCAGCGTCCGCGCCTCAGCCGCCTCCCGACTGTCATCACAACCGCAGGTCCCGCACATCAGCCCACCTCCGCTCCCTCAGCCCCTCCCGCCCGTCCCTCCCACCCGGCCGTTCGGCTCGGCCCGTCCGCTGGTCCCGCTCAGCCCTCCCGTTCGGCTTGGCTCGTCCGCTGGTCCCGTCGACCGTCAGCGCACCTCGACGGCGGTGATCCGGACCTCCTCACCGCCGGTCAGCTCGATCTCATGGCTTCCGCAGCCACACGGCGTGAGCAGGTCCGGCAGGTCGACGTCGGCCCCGCACCGGCGGCAGCGGCCCCGCCCCGGCGGCTCGGCGATGTCGAGCCGGGCGCCGTCGAGCGACGTCCCGGCGGCGACCAGGTCGAAGCAGAAGCGCAGCGGCGAGGTCATCACCCCGGACAACCGCCCGATCTCGAGCGCCACCCGGGTCACCTGGACGTCCGCCGGGACCCGCCGGGCGACCATGTCGACCAGCTCGACGGTGACCGAGAGCTCGTGCACCGCGCCAGCCCGGTCAGCAGATCCGCGGCAGCGGGTCGCCGACCAGCAGGTCGACGATGCGGGTCCCGCCGAACGCGGTGTTGAGCAGCACCATGCCCGGCGGGTCGTCGGCGATTCGCCCGATCACCGCCGTGTCCGCGCCCAGCGGGTGCGAGCGCAGCGCGGCCAGCGCCGCCTCGGCCACCTCGGGGGCGACGATCACCACCATCCTGCCCTCGCAGGCGACGTACAGCGGGTCGAGGCCGAGCAGCTCGCAGGCCCCGCGCACGGTGGGCCGCACCGGCACCGCGTCCTCGTCGACGATCACTCCGACCCCGGCGGCGGTCGCCACCTCGTTGAGGATCGTCGCCACCCCGCCGCGGGTCGCGTCGCGCATGGCCCGCACCCCCGGACCGTCCGCCGGCGCCCCGACCGCTTCCAGCAGCCGGGACGTCAGCTCGGCCAGCGGGGCGGTGTCGGAGGAGAGGTCCGCGCTGATGTCGAGCTCGCCGCGGGCCAGCAGCACCGTGATCCCGTGGTCGCCGATCGGTCCGGTGACCAGGACGGCGTCGCCCGGCCGGGCCCGCGCGGCGCCCAGGCGGACGTCCGCGGGGACGAGCCCGATGCCGGTGGTCGTGACGTAGCAGCCATCGGCCCGCCCGCGCTGGACGACCTTCGTGTCCCCGGTGACGATCGACACCCCCGCGTCGGTCGCCGCGCGGGCCATCGAGGCCACGATCCGGCGCAGGTCGTCGACGGCCATCCCCTCCTCGAGGATGACCGCGCAGGCCAGGTGCAGCGGGCGTGCCCCGGCGACCGCGAGGTCGTTGACCGTGCCGTTCACGGCGAGATCACCGATGTCACCGCCGGGGAAGAACAGCGGGGTGACGACGAACGAGTCGGTCGTCAGCGCCAGGCGCGTCCCGTCCACGGTGAACACCGCCGCGTCCTCGAGCGGTTCCAGCAGCGGGTTGCGCAGCCCCTCCAGGAACACGGCGTCGATGAGGGTCGCGGTGGCCTTGCCGCCCGCGCCGTGCGCCGAGGTGATGTGGGTGTCGCGCAGCTTCGGCCGGCGTCGCCGCGCGGCCTCGACCCGGTCCAGGACGCCGCTCTCGCTCCGGCCGGCGGCCACCTTCGCCGCGGTCATGCTCGGCTCATCTCCTTCGCGGGCTCGGTGGCGCGGTGCCGGGCGCGGCCGAAGTTGTAGTAGGCCGCGCAGGCGCCCTCGGGGGAGACCATGCAGGCACCGATCGGCGTCTCCGGGGTGCAGCCGGTGCCGAAGACCTTGCACTCCCACGGCTTGATGACCCCGGTCAGCACCTCGCCGCACTGGCAGGCCTTCGGGTCCTCGACCCGGGCACCCGGCGGCGCGAAGATCCGCTCGGCGTCGAAGGCGGCGTACCGCTCCCGTACCCGCATCGCCGACCACGGGATGCGGCCCAGCCCGCGCCACTCGAAGTCCGGCCGCGGCTCCAGCACCTCGTCGATCACGGCGAGCGCGACCGGGTTCCCCTCGGCCGCCACCACCCGGGTGTACTGGTTCTCCACCTCGCAGCGCCTGTCCCGCAGCTGCCGCAGCAGCTTGTGGATGGACTGCAGGATGTCCAGCGGCTCGAACCCGGAGACCACCAGCGGCCGGCCGTAGTCGCGGGGGATGAAGTCGTACGGCCGGCAGCCGATCACCGTCGAGACGTGCCCGGGGCCGACGAACCCGTCGATCCGCACGTCGGGGGAGTCCAGGATCGCCCGCAGCGCCGGAACGATCGTGATGTGGTTACAGAAGATCGAGAAGTTCGTCAGTCCCTCGGCCGCCGCCCGCCGCACCGTCAGCGCTGTGGACGGCGTCGTCGTCTCGAAGCCGATCGCCATGAACACGACCTGCCGGTCCGGGTTCGCCCGCGCGATCTTCAGCGAGTCCAGCGGCGAGTAGACCATCCGGATGTCGGTGCCCTCGGCGTTGGCGTCGAAGAACGAGCCGTGGCTGCCCGGCACCCGCATCATGTCGCCGAACGAGGTCATGATGACGTCGTCCTGGCGGGCGATGTGCATGGCGTCGTCGACCCGTCCCATCGGGATGACGCACACCGGGCAGCCCGGGCCGTGCACCAACGAGACCGCCGGTGGCAGGTGGTCCTCCAGGCCGTGCTTGTAGATCGTGTGCGTGTGCCCGCCGCACACCTCCATGAACGCGTACGCCCGGCCCGGCTCACAGAGCTCGGCTATCCGGGCGGACAGCGCCCGCGCGGTGCCCGCGTCCCGGTACTCGTCGACGAAGCGCATCTCCTCCGCCTCTCCGTGGTCGATCGCCGCTCCGCGTGGCCTGTCGCCCGCGCTAGTCGATGGACGAGGCGCGCAGCGCGGCCAGCTCGTCGTCGTAGGCACGCCCGATGCCGGTGAGGAAGTCCAGCGCCGCCCGCGCCTCGGCCTCGTCGATCAGGGACAGCGCGAACCCGACGTGGATGAGGACCCAGTCCCCTGGGCGCGGCGGGTGCTCGTCGAGCAACCCGATGTTGATCGCCCGCCGCACCCCGCTGACGTCCACCGTCGCGATGTCCGGGCGGTCTGGCCGGATCTCCACGACCTCACCCGGAATACCGAGACACACGCCGATCACATCCTGCTGAACTCGAGGTATCGGCGCAGATCGGGGGCGATGACGACAGTGGCTGCGCCGGCTCCGACCGCGACCGCGGCGAGCACCATCCAGTGCGACATGATCATTCCTCCCGTTGGGTCTCGATCCGCCTGACTGTGATCCCGGGCGCGCCGTCGATCTCGGACTGGCCGGAGATGACCGACCGGACGAGGCGCGCCGCCGGCTCGACGGCGGCCGCCACCGGCGGCGAGAGCCCGACCTGGTGATCCACCGAGGCCGGCTCGCAGCCGACCAGCAGCACCCGGTCGAGATGCCCGCCGAGCGTGTCGACCAGGTCGAGGACGACGTCCGGGCGCATCCCGTGCGCGTCGACCTCGGACGGCGCCCGCACGTCGGTCAGGTCCACGAGGGACACCGTGCCTGGTTCGTACCCGCGTCCGAGCGCGTCGACGAGCACCACCGTCGAATAACCGCCGGAGCACAGGTCGAAGGCCAGGTGCAGCCCGCTGGTCCCGTAGTCGGCGATGGTCACCCGCGGCGGCGGGCCGGTGCGCCGCAGGTGGCGGGCGACCTGCACGCCGAAGCCGTCGTCGCCGAGCAGTATGTTGCCGACGCCGGCCACCAGCGTGCTCACTGGTTCACCATCCAACTCATTGCCGCTCCAGCTCGTCAGGGGTGAAGTACAGGAAGCGACCGAATTCCCGGCGCAGGTCCGCGCCGGGGTCGTCGTCCAGGGTCACCGCCACATGGGTCCGGCCGTCCACGTCGTGCAGGACGGCGGCGACGGTGGCGGCGCGGCCGTCGATGAACATGTCCTGCGCGTCGCTGCCGGTCGCGGCCCCGCTCGCCAGACCGGTCAGCGGGCCGGTCAGCATCCGTCCGGGCCGGGGTCGCAGCCGCACCGCGCTGCCCACCGCCGGCTCCGCGCCCGGTGTCGCGTCTGGTGCCGGGCCCGGAGTCGGCGGTGGGATGACCCGGCCGCGGCCGTGCAGCTTCTCGGCCATCGCCGGGGCGAGCTCCGCGACGGACGCGAGCAGCTCGGCGGCCCGCGGATCGCCCGTGCGCGCCGCCAGCTTCTCCGCGTCGGTGAGCGTGGACGTCCGCAGGGCCAGCATCTCGTCGATCTCGGTGGCGTCGCAGAACGCGGCCGGGCTCTCCGCCGCGATCTCGGGATGGTCGGGCAGGGTGATCGGCGCGGCAAGCACCGTGTCCGAGCGGCCCGAGCGGCCCGAGCGGCCCGGGCCGCCGAGGAGCGCCGGCCACAGCCGCTCGTTGACGCAGGCCCGCGCGGCGTCCGCCGCCCACTCCGGCGGGTCGGCCAGTGAGAGGAAACAACCGCCGTACGCCCGGGCCACCACCTGGACGGCGACGAACGCCCGGCCCAGCGCCGCGTCCCGGTCGGCGGGCGGCTGGCCGGGCGGGACGGAGACGTTGCGGACGGTGGCGTGGATCCGGTACCCGCCGTAGGGGCCGGGCAGCGCCTGCGCGCCGAGCAGCAGTTCGCCGCGTCCCGGTTCCGGCCCGCCGAGCACCAGGCCCCGCCGGACGGGCTCGCCCGCCAGCTCGCCGACCCGCACCGAGAGCGCCCCCGCCGCGTCACCGCGGGCGCCGCCGCCCTCCCACAGCCACCGGGCACCGATCCGGAGCGTCGTGCCCGGGCCGCCGTCCAGGAGGAACTCGGTGCGGGCGGCGGAGTGCTCGCCGGTGCCCGCCGCGGCGAACGCCGGCGGCATCAGCACGCCGAACTGCCAGTGGTGGCGGTTCTTCAGCGCGTCCTCCCGGTACGGGTAGAGGAGGTATCCCTCGTAAAGGACGGTGTCGGAGACCGCCCGCGCCGCGTCGTCGAGGAAGCCGACCGGGTCGGCCCGGGCGGGGGCGCCGACGCCGTTATGAGTGCTCATGGTGTCGCTCCGGACAGCAGGGAGGTGATCGCGGCGTCCGTGGTCGGGATGGCGCGCTCCAGGCGGTACCGCGCGAGCGCGTCGACGGTGCGGCGGTCCAGCCGCAGCCACGCCTCGCCGGGGAAGTACATGTCGATCAGCTCCCGCCAGGTCGCGACCGGTAGCCGGTAGCCGGCCTCCAGATGCCAGGGCACCTGCTCGACCCGCAGGCCGTTCGGGCCGATCCCGAACACCGTCCCGCTGAACATCAGCCGCAGCGGGATCACCCCGTCGCGCAGCGAGCCGAAGTACCGCCCGGACGCGACCTCGAGGTCGTAGCCGCAGGGCACGGCGAGCTCGGTCTCGGTGGAGCGGGCGAAGCCCGGCACCACCGTGGAGACCGTGGCGAACTGGATCGGGTGCGGCGGGCCCGGGCCCGTCCCGAACAGGTGGGTGAGCGCGCGGGACTCGGCGGGGTCGTAGCGCCGGGCGCCCGGGTCGATGCGGATCTGGCAGCGCAGCGCCAGCGCGTGCAGCCGCTCGCCGCCGCGTTCGGCGATGCGCAGCCGGAAAAGCAGCGTCGGGGCCGCCGCGTAACGCTGCGGCGAGACGTCGAGGCAGTCGAAGCTCAGGTCAGCCATCGCGGGCCCCCACCCTGCCGTCAGGCGAACCCGCCCCGCTGTCAGGCGAACCCGCCCTGCGGCGGGCGTCGGCGAGGAAGGCGGCGAGCCGCTGCCGGGCCTGCGAGCCGCCGTCGAAGCCACGCCAGTGCAGCCGGAGCTCGCCGACCAGCCGGTAGCAGGCGTCGATCGGCAGCAGGTAGCCGCTCTGGCCGTCCCGGGTGGTGTGCACGAGCAGGCCCTCGACCTCGGGGGTGAGCTGCCAGCCCACCGCCGCGGCCAGGTCGGCATCGAAGCCGCTGGCCGTCGTGCTGGCCGGCAGCTCGCAGTGCGTCGCGCCTCCCGGGCTCGGGTAGAACGCGCCCACCGCCCCGTCGTGGATCACGAAGAAGGCCAGCCCGACGGGGATGCCCGCCGCCGCGAGCAGCTCGGCCCCGGCGGGGAAGGCCGCCGCGAACAGGTACCTCGTCGGCACCGCCCGGTAGCGGCCGCCGCCGGCGCCGGCCCGGGTGAACAGCAGCCGGCAGCCGGGACACGAACAGAGGATGGAGCGGGTGTCCAGGTCGGTGATGTGCCCGTGCTCCTCGGCGATCCGCTCGCCGCAGAGCTCGCAGCGCGCGGCGCCGGGGCCGGTGCCGGGCGCGAGGTAGCGGCGCAGCGTCGCGGTCACGAGGTGCCCACCCCGACCACGGGGAGCAGGGCCCGCCCCGCGGCGAGGTCGCCCGGCGCGGCGGCCCCGGCCCCCTCGACCAGCACGGTCACCTCGGGGGCGGCCGTCTCGACGGCGTCCTCGACCGCGGCGACCACCGTCGGGCCGGGCGGCCGGCCCGACGAGCGGACGGTGACGACCGGATCTTCCTCCGTGCCGGTGATCTCGAAGCGGAGGGTGTGTGCCCCGGGGAGCTCCCCGAGCCGCGCGAAGGCCTCCTCGACCCGGCGCCGGGTGCTCACCGGGTGCAGGCCGTGCATGGCCAGCAGCGCCCCGAGGTGGGGCTCCGCCGCGAAGGCCCGCACGTTCTCCGCGCCCGCGATCGCCGTGAGCTGGGCCAGGCCCGCCCCGTAGAACTCCATCAGTGCTCGGACGATCTCCTCGGCCAGCACCCTGGTCCGGCTGTCGCCCAGCTGCTCCAGCCGGGTGAGCAGGTCGTCCACCCGGGCCGCCGCCGCGCGCGGGTCGACCGAGTTCCGCGGGCCGGCCGAGTCGCGCTCGGCCGGGGCCCGTGGGCCGGCCGCGCMCCGCGGGTCCGTGCTCGCGACCGCCGTCCCCACTGCCATCATGATCACCCGGCGGGGGTGAAGGCGTGCGGGGTGTGGACGACGTCCAGCGTGCGCCCGGCGCCGGTGTGCATGTGCACCCCGCAGGGCAGGCACGGGTCGAAGCTGCGGACAGTGCGCATGATGTCTATCCCCTTGAACGACTCCGGCGGGTTCTGCTCGAAGATCGGGGTGTTCTGCACCGCGTCCTCGTACGGGCCGGGCGTGCCGAACACGTCGCGCACGCTGGCGTTCCACGGCGTCGGCGGGTACGGGTGGTAGTTCGCGATCCGGCCGTCCCGGATGATCATGTGGTGCGACAGCACCCCGCGGACGGCCTCGGTGAACCCGCAGCTCACGGCCTCGTCGGGGACGTCGAAGGACTCCCATGTCTTCGAGTGGCCCGCCCGGACCTCGGCCAGCGCCTGCTCGGCGAAGTACAGCGCGCAGGCCGCCGCGTACGCCTGGAAGTAGGTGCGGGCGCGGTTGCGCTCCAGGGTGTTGCTCCAGCGGGGGATCGTCCACTCGTAGGTCCGCTCGCCGACCGTCGCCGACCTCGGCAGCGTGATCCGCACGCTGTGCCCGGTCGCGCGGACGTGGCCGATGTCGACCAGCCCGGACAGCGCCGTGCTCCACAGCCGGGCGATCGGGCCGCCGCCGGTGTCGAGAGGCAGGTGGTCGATGCCGTCGAACCAGCGCGGCGACATCACCCACGAGTACTTGTCGTCGAAGTCGCGCCGGCTCGGGTGGGGGATGGTGGTCTGGTTCCACGGGTGCCGCCGGTCGACCGGGTTCCCCAGCGGGTCGTGGGTGACGAACAGCGGCTGGTCGTCCCAGTCGTCGTAGTACGAACTGCCCAGCAGGACGCGGATGCCGAGGTTGATGTCGACGAGGTTGTTCGTGACCAGGTTGCCGTCGACGATCACCCCCGGGGTGACGAACATGCTCCGGCCCCAGTCGGCCATGTTCCGGTAGGTGAAGTCGCACCGCTCCGGCTCGTTGAACGCCCCCCAGCAGCCGAGCAGGATCCGCCGCCGGCCGACCTCCTCGTAGCCGGGCAGCGCCTTGTAGAAGAAGTCGAAGAGATCGTCGTGCATCGGGACGACGCGCTTGAGGAACTCGATGTAGCGCATCAGCCGGGTGAGGTAGTCCGTGAACAGCTGGACGGAGGCCACCGTGCCCACGCCACCCGGGTAGAGCGTGGATGGATGGACGTGCCGTCCCTCCATCAGGCAGAACATCTCGCGGGTGAGCCGGCTCATCCCCAGCGCCTCGCGGTAGAACTCGCCCTCGATCGGGTTGAGGGCGTGCATGATGTCGCCGATGGTCCGGTACCCGTGCTCGTCGGCGTGCGGCGACTCGGTGGCCCGGGCCAGCTCGAGTACCTCAGGATTGGTCTCGCCGACCATCTTCTCGCAGTAGTCGACCCCCACCAGGTTCTCCTGGTAGATGCAGTGATCGAACATGTACTCGGCGGCCTCGCCCAGATTGATGATCCATTCGGCGAGCGGCGGCGGCTTCACGCCGTACGCCATGTTCTGCGCGTACACCGAGCAGGTGGCGTGGTTGTCACCGCAGATGCCGCAGATCCGGCTGGTGATGAAATGGGCGTCGCGGGGGTCCTTGTCCTTCATGAAGATGCTGTAGCCGCGGAAGATGGACGACGTGCTGTGGCACTCGACCACCCTGCGCGCCGGCCAGTCGATCTTCGTGTAGATGCCGAGGCTCCCGACGATGCGGGTGATCGGGTCCCACGACATCTCCAGCAGGTGGGCGTCCCGGGCATCGGTTGCCGTGTGCGCCGAGGTGGTCGTCATGTCAGCACCTTCTCCCGCGCGCGATCGTCGTCCTGGCCTGCGTGGACGTCCCGGCGCCGCCAGTGCGGTTCGACGTCCGCCTTACGCATCGTGATGGCGCGCAGTCTGCGGATGACCGCGCCGTACAGGCCGCTCGCGGTGGTCGAGACGTGGGCGCCGGGCGGCTCGTCCATGAACGGCATGAAACGGTCCGGGAAGCCCGGCATCGTGCATGCGATGCAGATCCCGCCGACGTTCGGGCAGCCGCCCACCCCGTTGATCCAGCCGCGCTTGGGGACGTTGCACTTCACCACCGGGCCCCAGCAGCCGATCTTCACCAGGCACTGCGGGGTGCCGTACTCCGTGGTGAACTGACCTTCCTCGTAGTACCCGGCCCGGTCGCAGCCCTGGTGCACGGTGGCGCCGAACAGCCAGCGCGGGCGGAGTTGGTCGTCGAGGGGGATCATCGGCGCCTGCCCGCTCGCCTGGTAGAGCAGGTAGGTGATCGTCTCCGACAGGTTGTCCGGCTGGACGGGGCAGCCCGGAACGCACACGATGGGGATCTGCGCCTTCGACTTCCAGTCCCAGCCGAGATAGTCGGRCACCCCCATCGCCCCGGTCGGATTCCCGGCCATCGCGTGGATGCCGCCGTAGGTGGCGCACGTTCCCGCGGCGAGGATCGCCAGTGCCTTCGGTGCGAGCCGGTCGAGCCAGGTGCTGGTCGTCACCGGCTGGCGGGTCACCGGGTCGTTCCCGAAACCGCTCCAGTAGCCGCCGTTCGTGATCAGGTCCTCGTTCGGAATGGACCCCTCGACGACCAGGACGAACGGATCGAGCTCGCCGTGGTCGGCCCTGCGGAACCAGTCGATGAAGGTGTCGGCGCCCTGCTCCGGCCCGGACTCGAAATCGATGAGCGGCCAGTGGACGCTCACCTTCGGCAGACCCGGCAGGGTGCCCAGAACGATGTCCTCGATGCTGGGCTGGGTGGCTGCGGTGAGCGCGACCGAGTCCCCGTCGCAGCTGAGTCCGGCGTTGATCCAGAGAATATGGATCGGATCCTCGACTGTGGACACGGTTCTCCCACCCCTTCCGGTCGTTCACCGGTCATTCACACGACGGCGATCGCCTCCCCGGCGTGCACCAGGACGGTGTCGCCGGCCTGCGCCTGCACAAGCGCGATGCTGATCTCCTCGACGCCCGCCGACGCCCGCGCCAGGGCCAGCCCGCCCTCCTCCAGGCGGACGATCTCCATCTCGATCACGCCGTCGGAACAGGTCACGCAGGAGCCCGTCGTCGCGGCGGCCGGGTGGCCGGCGGCCAGATCGGTCAGCTCGCCGGCAGGGTGGCAGGGCGGGGCGCTCGGACCAGATACCTCAGCAGGGTCCTTGCAGCGCGTGTTCATGAGATAACGGTACGTCTGCGGTGTGGGCGGCACCACCGGGCGCCGCGGGGCGCCTCACCGGCACCCGCCCGCCTCGTCCGGGCGGCGGGCCATACCCTCGAGGCATGGTCTTCGCCCGGTTGCGTGATCTTGTCGCCGGCGGTGGCGTCGCGGTGCTCACCGGAGCGGGGATGTCGACCGACTCGGGAATCCCTGACTATCGGGGGCCGAACGGCTCGCTGCGCCGGCACACGCCGATGACCTACCAGCAGTTCAACCGGGACCAGGCGGCCCGGCGCCGGTACTGGGCGCGCAGCCACCTCGGCTGGCGCCACGTCGCCGGGGCGCGCCCCAACACCGGGCACCGCGCTCTGGCGGAACTGGAGGCCGCGGGCCTGCTCGACGGCGTCATCACCCAGAATGTCGACGGGCTGCACCAGGCCGCCGGGTCGCTCCGGGTCATCGACCTGCACGGCGAGCTCGCCCGGGTCCGCTGCCGGGTCTGCGGGGCGCTCAGTGCGCGGGCCGAGCTCGACCGCCGCCTGCGCGCGGTGAACCCGGGCTTCGCCGCCGGGGTGGCCGCCGCGTCGCCGCTCGGCGCCGAGGTCAACCCGGACGGCGACGTCACCCTCCCCGACGAGGCGATCGACGGTTTCGTCGTAGTGGGGTGCGCCGGCTGCGGGGGCGACCTGGAGCCCGACGTGGTCTTCTTCGGCGCCACGGTGCCGCCGGCGCGGCTGGCGTCCGCGGTCGCGCTGGTCGAGAACGCCCGCGGGCTGCTCGTGCTCGGTTCGTCGCTGGTCGTTATGTCGGGCTACCGGTTCGTACTGCGGGCGGGAGAGCTCGGCATCCCGGTCGGGATCGTGAACCAGGGCCCGACCCGCGGCGACGCGCGGGCGGAGTTCACCGTCGACTCGCCACTGGGCGCCGTCCTGCCCCGCCTCGCCGCCGAGCTGCTCGGCKCGGCCGCCTGATGGCCACTGATGCGGATCACCCCGTCGGGGATCGCGCGGAGCTGACCCTGCGCGCCGCCGGGCCGGGCGACGTCGCCGCGCTTGTCGAGCTGATCGAGTCCGCGTACCGGGGCGAGCACAGCCGGGTTGGCTGGACCACCGAGGCCGACCTGCTGGGCGGTCAGCGCACCGACCCGGAGATGCTTGCCGCCGCGCTCGCCGAGCCCGACATCCGGATGCTCCTCGCGCTCGGCCCGGCCGGGGAGCCGGTCGGCTGCTGCCAGCTCCAGCGGCGCCCGGACGGCGCCTACTTCGGCATGTTTGCCGTCCAGCCGGACATCCAGGGGCGGGGGATCGGGGACCGTCTGCTCACCGCCGCGGAGACACTCGCCCGCGACGAGTGGGCGGCGGCCCGGATGGAGCTGTACGTCATCTCGCTGCGCGCCGAGCTGATCGCCTGGTACGAGCGGCGCGGCTACCGGCGTACGGACCGCCACGAGCCCTTCCCCTACGGGGACACCCGGTTCGGCGTGCCGCTGCGCGACGACCTGGTCTTCGCCGTCCTGGAGAAGGACCTCGGCCACCGGGTCGACGTCGGCGGCCTCGCGCTGCACGTCGAGACCTGGACGGGCCAGGCGCATTCATCCACCCCGCTGCTGCTCCTGCACGGCATCGGTGGGAGCACCAGGGACTGGGCCGGGGTGTCCCGCGAGCTCGCCGGCGCCGTGTCGAGCCGGGTCGTGGCCTACGACCACCGCGGCCACGGAACCAGCGGGCGGGCGGCCCGCCCGGAGTACACCTTCGACCACCTCGTCCGCGATCTCGAGACCGTCGTCGCGACGCTGGAGCTGGCGCCGCTGCACCTGCTGGGGCATTCGATGGGCGGGGTGATCGCGCTCCGGTACGCGCTGGCCCACCCCGAGGCCGTCCGGTCGCTGATCCTGATGGACACCGCCGCGGCGCCGGCGGCGGGTGATCATCTGCTGTCCCGGCTGGGCATGGGCGCGCTCATGGAGGGCATCGCCGCCGCGACCGCGCTGCTGGGGCATGGGGACCACGCCGACCCCGCCGCCCTCGCCGCCTTCGGCCACGAGCTCAACGCCTACCCCTCGATGATCGACCGGCTGGGCGAGATCCGCTGCCCCACGACGGTCATCGTCGGCGAGCGGGACGTCCTGCTGCGCGGTGCCGCGCGGGATCTGGCCGGCGCCATCGAGGGTGCCCGGCTCGCGGTGATCGCCGGTGCCGATCACAACCCGCAGGCCAGTCACCCGCAGGCCTGGCTCAGCGCGGTGGAGCGGCACGCCGCCTTCTGAGAACCGCGGCCATTCATTTTCCGGCCCGGTGGCGGTGGCCGCGGTTGGCAGTGTCCACGGTCACGGGTTCTTCGCACGCCAGAATTTAGGACGTACTGAGATTTCGGGGCGGGATGGTGGCCTGCTTGGCAGCCCGTGTTCGGTCAATGGAGAATGGGTTCATGGCCGCTGGCGAAGATCCGCATCTGTCGTTGGTACGACCTGTCGAGCCCACCCCGCCGGACGGCTGCGGAGAGTGTCTGCGGGTCGGTTCGCAATGGGTGCACCTCAGGCTGTGTCTCACATGTGGCAATGTGGGGTGCTGCGACTCCTCTCCGTCGCGGCACGCCCGTGCCCATGCGCACACTCACGAGCACCCCATCGTCCGCTCGTACGAACCGGGCGAGGACTGGCGCTGGTGCTACGTCGACGAGGCCTACGTCTAGCGGGCACGGCTGCCTAGCGGGCACGGCTGCTTGGTCGGGCCCCACCTCCGCCGGGCCCGCTCCCTGGAAGAGGAGCGGGCCCACCGACCCGCCGGTGGGCTAGCGGCCGACCGGATGGCGCTGGTGGCGGTTCGCCCACAACGGCGCGACGAGCGCGACGAGGGCAACGGCGACGCCGACCTGAAGAATGTGCCGAATCCAGTCGATGCCCGACGTGTTACGCACGCCGATTGCGCTGGCGATCACGTTTCCGACCAGGGCGCCGACTATACCGACGACCACGGTGAGCCAGATTGGGATATCCTGCCGCCCGCGCATGATAAGTCGTGCGAGAAGACCGATGACGAGACCTGCCAGCACTATCCAAACAATTTGAAACACGACGGACGGCCCCCCTGGGTCGGGTGATGACTACCCCTCGGGTGTCCCCTCCTCGCAGGCATCGCAAACTGTGTCGTCGACCAGACAGGAATAATACGGATGACGTTGATGGCGGAACGCAGTGAGAACGGCGCTCCGTTCGACACGGGTGTTCGGCTGCTTGCGCCGGACGGCACTCTCGTCGACGACCCGCGTTTCACTGTGCGTGCTGACTCCCGGCAGACGGAGTCGTTCTACCGGGAGATGGTGCGGGCGCGCCGCCTCGACGAGGAGGCCACAGCGCTGCAACGCCAGGGCGAGCTGGTCCTGTGGATTCCGCTGCGGGGCCAGGAGGCCGCCCAGGTGGGCTCGGCGGCCGCCGCCGAGCCGGGGGACTTCCTCTTCCCCAGCTATCGCGAGCATGCCGTGGTCTGGCACCGCGGCATCCCCCCGGTCGAGGTGCTGCGCCTGCTGCGGGGCGTCACGCACGGCGGCTGGGATCCCGAGGCGTACAACGTGGCCAACTACGTGCTCGTGCTGGCGTCGCAGACCCTGCACGCGGTGGGCTACGGCCTGGGCGTCCGCCTCGACGGCGCAGCCGGCCAGGTGGTGATGGTCTACCTCGGTGACGGCGCGATGAGCCAGGGCGACGCGAACGAGGCGTTCGTCTGGGCCGCGAGCTTCGGCGCGCCGGTGGTGTTCTTCTGCCAGAACAACCAGTGGGCGATCTCCACACCCAGCGCGCGCCAGTCACCCGTGCCGCTGGCACGCCGCGCGGCGGGCTTCGGCTTTCCG
Organism: Parafrankia soli; assembly: GCF_001854695.1. GTDB lineage: Bacteria > Actinomycetota > Actinomycetes > Frankiales > Frankiaceae > Parafrankia > Parafrankia soli. The sequence goes on along the minus strand of NZ_MAXA01000218.1, from coordinate 18,651 downwards.
GGCGTGCGGGTGGACGGCAACGACGTGCTGGCGGTGCATGCGGTGACCACCTGGGCCCTGGAGCACGCCCGCTCGGGTCAGGGCCCCGTCCTGATCGAGGCGAACACCTACCGGATGGCGCCGCACACGACGTCCGACGACGCCAGCAGGTACCAGGAGGCCGCCGAGGTCGCGGCGTGGCGGGCGCGCGACCCGATCGACCGGGTCGCGCTGCTGCTCGGCCACACGCACGACCCGGCCTGGTTCGAGGGTGTGCGGGCGGAGGCGGAGGAAGCCGCGGCCACGCTGCGCCGGGAGTGCCTGGCCCTGCCCGACCCGGCCCCGCGGACCCTGGTGGATCATGTGCTGGTGGGTGGCTCCGCGCTACTTCGGGAGCAGCGGGGTGAGATCTGGGAGGGTTGACGCCGTGATAGACGTTGAGCTTCGCGGCGTGTCCGACCCCCGGCCCGCGGCCGGTGAGAGCCCCCAGCCCGACCAGCCGAACGCCGATCAGAGCACCGCGCGCACTGGCGAGCGCCCCGGCGACCCCCAGATCGCCGTGGTGCGGATCGACCGGCCCGAGCGCCGCAACGCGCTGGACACCGAGCACTGCCTCGGCCTGCGCGCCGGCATCGGCCGGGCGCTGGACGCCGGTGTCCGTGCCGTGGTCCTCACCGGCTCCGGGACGAGCTTCTGCGCCGGCGCGGATCTCGACCAGGTCTACGGCGAGGCCTTCACCGACGCGCTCTACGGGGCGCTGCACGCGCTCACCGGCGCGCCCGTCCCGGTGATCGCCGCCATCAACGGCCCGGCCATCGGCGCAGGGCTGCAGCTCGCGCTCGCCGCGGACCTGCGTGTCGCCGTCGAGGAGGCCTCGTTCGCGGTGCCGACGGCGCGGCTCGGCCTGTCGGTGGACCCGTGGACGCTGCGCCGGCTGGCCGAGCTGGCCGGCGGCGGCGCGGCCCGCGCCATCGTGCTGGGCTGCGAGAGCGTCCCGGCGCGCCGGGCCTTCGAGCTGGGACTGGTCCAGCGCGTCGGCGGGCTCGACACCGCCCTCGCCTGGGCCCGGGAGATCGCCGGCCTCGCCCCGCTGACCCTCGCCTACTCCAAGCGCGCGTTCAACGCGGCCGCCGACCCCGAGGCGGTGCGTCCCGGTGAGGTGATGGCCGCCTACCAGGCATGCTGGACCAGCGAGGACGCGCAGGAGGGCCGCCGCGCCCGGACCGAGAAGCGCGCACCGGTCTTCCAGGGCAAGTAGCTGACAGCCGGCCGCGTCAGGCGGGCGTCAGGCGGGCGAGGAGACGGGACGGGACGGTGGTCGCGATGGCGAAGTTCGAGACACGCAATCCGGCGACGGACGAGGTCATCGGGACCTACCTGGCGATGTCCGCCGACGACGTGGCGGCGAGCGTGCGGTCGGCCCGGGCCGCCGCGGGACAGTGGCGGGCCGCGGGCTTCGCGGGCCGCCGCGCCGCCCTGCTGCGCTGGGACGCCTGGCTCGCCGCCCACGACCGCGACCTGATCGAGCTCATACACCTGGAGAACGGGAAACCGGAGATCGACGGCCGGCTCGAGCTCCTCCTGGCCTGCGAGCAGCTGCGCTGGGCGGCGCGCAACGCGCACCGGGTCCTGCGCGCCCGCCGGGTCCGCACCGGGCTCGTGCTGGCCAACCACAAGGCCCGCATCGACCACCTGCCCTACGGCGTGGTCGGCGTGATCGGCCCGTGGAACTACCCGGTCCTGACGCCGATGGGGTCCATCGCCTACGCGCTGGCCGCGGGCAACACCGTCGTGTTCAAGCCCAGCGAGCTCACGCCCACCGTCGGCGTGTACCTGGCCGAGGCGTTCGCCGCCGCGAACCCGGACCTGCCCCCCGGCGTGTTCACCGCGGTGACCGGGCTCGCCGAGACCGGGGCGGCGCTGTGCGCGGCCGGCGTCGACAAGATCGCCTTCACCGGCTCGGCGTCGACGGCGCGGCGGGTCATGGCCACCTGCGCCGAGACGCTGACCCCCGTCGTCGTCGAGTGCGGCGGCAAGGACGCGGCGATCGTCGCGGAGGACGCCGACCTGGCCGCCGCGGCACGCGCGGTGGCCTGGGGGGCGACGTCGAACGCCGGCCAGACCTGCGCCGGGGTGGAGCGCGTCTACGTCGTCGCCGGTGTCCGGGACGCATTCCTCGCCCAGCTGCGCCGCGTCCTCGCCGACATCCGGCCCGGGTCGGACGCCGGCGCCGACTACGGCCCGATGACACTGCCCCGCCAGAGCGAGGTCGTCCGCCGCCACCTCGACGACGCGCTCGCCCGCGGCGGGACGGCGCTGCTCGGCGGCCCGGAGTCGGTGCGCGTGCCGTACATCGACCCGATCGTGCTCGTGGACGTCCCCGAGGACAGCGCGGCCGTGCGCGAGGAGACCTTCGGGCCGATGATGACCGTGCGCACCGTCGCCGACGTCGACGAGGCCGTCGCCCTGGCGAACGGCACCGCCTACGGCCTCGGCGCGACCGTGTTCTCCCGGGCCCACGGCGAGGAGATCGCCGCGCGTCTCGACGCCGGGATGGTCTCGGTCAACGCGGTGCTGTCGTTCGCGGCGATCCCGGCGCTGCCGTTCGGCGGGAGCGGCGACAGCGGGTTCGGCCGGGTCCACGGCGCCGCCGGCCTGCGGGAGTTCGCCCGGCCGCGCTCGGTGGCCACCCGCCGGGTGGGCCTGCCCTGGGTCAACGCGACCAGGTTCAACCCTGCCCCGGGGACGTCCGCGGTGCTGCGGTGGCTCATCCGGCTCCGTCACGCTGTGGGGGGTCACGGGGCGGGGCGTCCAGACGCGGGCCGGCGCGATCCGTCGGGCCAGGGCCAGGGCCGTCGGCCGGCGCGAGCAGCCAGGCGAGCAGCTGGCAGCTGACGCCGGGGACGGCCGGCAGCCCCAGCTTCGCCCGCAGACCCGCCAGCACACCCACCTCGACCGGCTGCCCGCGCAGCGCGAGTACCAGTGCCGCGCGCTCCCGCTCGTCCAGCCGGAGCAGGTCCGGCGCGCGTTCCGGCCGGGTCACCAGCCGGCGGGCGACGTCGCCGTCGACGACGATCTCGCCCCGCACCAGCCGGCTCAGCGTCGAGCGCAGGACGTCGCGCTGGGTGATGTTGGACTTGAGTGCGTAGCCGGTTCCCGGCAGCGCCCCGCCGAGCAGCTCGGCGGCGTAGGGGGCCTCGTCGTCGGCGGAGAACACCAGCACCGCCACGTCCGGGCGGAACGCCTTGATCCGCCGCGCGGTGCGCAGCCCCTCGTCGGTGCCGGTGGGCGGCATCCGCATGTCGACCAGGGCGACGTCCACCGGGGCGGTGGCGGGTGTGGCCATCACCACCGAGACCAGGTCGGCGCCGCGTTCCACCACGGCGACGACGTCCACGCCGAGGCTGGTCAGCAGCGCCCGCAGGCCCTCGCGGAAGTGCGGGCTGTCGTCGGCGATCGCTACCCGCACGGGACCGTCACCCGGGTCGTGGTGGCGCCGCCGGCGGCACCGCGTACGGCGACCCAACCGCCCAGCGCCCGGGCGTGGTCGGCGGCGGCGCGCACCCCGCCGGCCACCGGCACCGCGCAGGTGACCTCGCCGACGAGCATCGCGCCCTCGGCGCGCACCTCGACCCGGGCGGCCCCCCACTCTCTCCTGCCCGCCGTCGGCCCCGCCGCGGCTGGTCCCGCCGCCAGCCCTGACACGCCCGGTCCCGCCGCCAGCCCTGACACGCCCGGCCCCACCGCCAGCTCTGACACCACCGGTCCCGCCGCGGCCGGCTCCGGCATCCCCGCGGCCGTGTCCGGCGGTGGAACCGCGTCGGCGGCCGCGATGGCGCGCAGCGCGGCGGCGAGCGCCGCGTACATCGCCCGCTCGGCCGTCGTGTCGAAGCGGCCGGTGGGCACCTGCAGCAGGCTCGGGCCGCCCAGCCCCAGCCCCGCGGCGAGACTCTCCAACGCCGGGAGCAGGCCGTCCCGCTCCAGGACGGCGGGATGGGCCTCCCGGGCGATGTCGGCGAGCTCGCCGTGCGCCGCGCGCAGCCCCTCGCCGATTTCCGCCAGGGCCCGCGCGGTGGCCGGTTCCGACACCGTCCGGGCGACGTCCCCCGCCGCCGCGGCGAGCTCGGCCAGGCGCCGGCGGACGCCGTCGTCCAGCTCCCGCCCGACCAGCGCCCACTCGTGGGCCTGCGTGCGCGCGGCCCGCCGGCGTTCCTCACCCAGGCGGACGAGCTGCGCGCGCAGGCCGCTCTGCGCCCGCGCCTGCTCCAGCGCCGCGGCCGCCGCGGCCAGCGCCGCCGCCACCTGCCGCCGGTGGCAGCGCAGGACGGGATCGATGCTCAGCACCGCGACCGGCGCGCCGGCCGCGGACCGCACTGGGACGTACCAGCGCTGTTCCGGGCCCGGCCGGTCCGACCGTTCCCCCCGGTGGTCCTCCGGGGGGAGGTCCACCACCTGGCCGTGCAGATCCACCAGCACCTCCGTGTCCGGCTGGTGGCAGGTGTCCGGCTGGTGGTAGTAGACCTCGAGGGTGGCGTCGCGCAGCAGGGCCCGCAGCGCTGCCCGCACCGACGCCGGTGTCGGCGACCCGATCTCCCGGCCGAGCCGGTCGGCGGTCGTCGCCAGCAGCAGCCGGCGGTGGGCGCCGACGGCGAGCAGCGCGACGGGGGTGACGATCGACGCGGCCCCCTGCAGCGCGACCGCGTCCTCGATGCGGCCCAGCTCGGGTTCGGCCATCAGGCCCGGGTAGGTCACCGCGGTGACGAGCGCCACGAAGCCCGCCGAGAGCAGCACCGGACCTGCGACGACCCGCTCCAGGCCCCGCGCCGCCCGGATCCTGGCGACCGCCAGCAGCACGAACGTCACGGGCACCAGGACGTAGAGGACGAGCAGGACGTCCAGCGCCGCCTCGAAACGGGCCCGGCCGACGAGCAGCGGCGCGGGCCACAGCACACCGTCGGTGAAGCCGTTCCAGGACGGCCGGGAGATGACGACCGTCAGCACCTGCCCGCCCAGCAGGATCACCGCCGCGGATGTGACCCACCACCGGTCGGCCCGGCCGCGCAGGGTGTTCCCCGGGTAGAGCAGCAGCCCCCAGGCGTAGGCCACCCAGTAGACGGACTGGCCGAGGACGGCGATCAGCGGCAGCGGGCCGACGTCCCAGCTCATCAGCCAGGTCAGCGGGCAGCACAGGCCGCCGAGGGCCAGCAGCTCCCCACACCGGCGTGACGACGGGTCGCCGCGCAGCAGCATGCCGGCGACGACCAGCGCCACCGCCACCGCCACGTTCGGGACGGCGGCCAGCCGGTGGCGCTCCCAGTACGGCCACCCGGCGGCAACGGTCGCCGCGGCCACGAGCAGCGTCGTGGCCGTCGTCGAGGCGGCGAGCCGCGCCGTCGCGGAACGCCCGGAGCCGACCGGCATCCGTCAGGTGTACCCGAGCGAACGCGGGGTTCCTACCGGATGTCCCCCGGAACGGCCCCGGGTTATCCCGGTGCGTGACCGGGCCGTCTGGGGGACGTGAGAAGATCCGGTGTGCGTGTTGCGATCGCCGAGGACAGTGGGCTCATCCGGGAGGCGCTCAGCGTTCTGCTCGCGACCATCGGGGTGGAGGTCACCGCCTCCGTGCCGACCGGGACGGAGCTGCTCGCCGTCGTGCGGGACGCCCCGCCCGACGTCGCGATCGTGGACATGCGGATGCCCCCGACCAGGACCAACGAGGGGCTGCTGACGGCCCGCGCGCTGCGGCAGGCGCACCCGGGGATGGGCGTCCTGGTGGTCACCGCGCACGACGACGACCCGTTCGCCGCGGACCTGTTCGCCGGTGGCGCCGCCGGCATCGGGTATATGCGCAAGGACAACATCACCAACCGGCAGGCGTTGAAGGACGCCCTCGAGCGGCTCCGCGAGGGGCAGCCGGTCATCGACTCGCACATCGCCGCGCGGCTGCTCGCCGGCTACCCGCAGTCGCAGCGCCTGAGCGGGCTGTCGGAGCGCGAGCGCCGCATCCTCGAGCTGATGGCCCAGGGCCTGTCGAACAGCGGGATCGCCCAGCGGGTGCACCTGAGCCCGAAGACGGTCGAATCCCACATCGCGAGTATCTTCACCAAGCTGGGGCTGCGGCCGGAGCCCACCGAGAACCGCCGGGTGCTCGCCGTCCTGGCCTGGGCGGACGCCGCGCGCCACGGCTGAACCCACCCGCCACGGCTGAGGCCGGCGCCACGGTGGGCGGATTCGGTCGGCTCTGCGGGCCCGACCGCTTACACTCAGATGATCTTATCGTCGTCGTGCGAGGTGCCATGAGCGGGTCGGACGCCCTGAATCGCGTCATCACGTTCTGTGGGAAGTGCAGCTGTGGCTGCCCGGAGCTCTACATCGACCACCACGCCGCGGCCGACCGCCGGGTCGTCCTCACCGACGACTTCGGCCAGCGGATCCAGATGAGCATCGAACAGCTGGAAGTCATCGTCGACGAGGCCCGGGCGGGTCGCATCAGCTCGCTGGTGGCCGCCGAGCTCGCCGCTGGGGGGTGACCCACCGCCACCCGGTGGCCGCGGACCTGGTTCCGCTGGCCGGTCCGCTGGCCGTAGCCGCCGGCGTGGCCTCAATCATCGTCGCAATGATCCACTTGTGGCGGATGCGCGCCCTGTTCCGCCGCCCGGTGGCGGCGGACGGGCCGCGTACGCACGCGTCCGCCGCGGACGGCTGGATCGAGGGCGGGCACGTGCTGGTCGCGGCCGGGATGGCGGTCATGTTCACCGGCCCCGCCCGGCTCGTCGGCTCCTGGCCGTTCCTCGCGCTGTACCTGGCGTTGACGGCGGCGCTGCTCGTCGGGCTCGTCACCCATCCCCGGTGCAGTGCGCCGGGCATGTGGTCCTGCTGTGCGCTGCTCGTCGTGGAGGCGGCGGCGATGGCGTGCATGTCCGGGGCGGCCTGCGTCGCCGGCTGGCCGCTGCGCACCGACGGGGCGATCGGCGCCTGGTGTGTCGTCATCTTCGGCGGGGCGTGCCTGGCGGCGCTGGCCGGCCCGTCGGCGCGCCGGTTCGCCGCGCCGCCGCCGCCGCGCCCGCGCGTCCGTGAGCTGGCCGCCCGGCTGATCCGGATCTTTCCGGAACCGGTCGTCCCGCGCGGATCCCGACTGATCATGTCGGGTGGAATGATCCTGATGCTCCTCGCCCGTACCTGATCGCCCGCTCCCGTACCCCCCGGGTGACCTGCTCCGAAACCGCGCATTCCACTCCCTGAGCGGGCGGCGAGCCCGAAGTGCGCCTACGGTCGGCCGGTCGGCAGATACGAGGCCCAAGGGGGCGGTCGCCATGCGTCGAGTCGTGTTCATCTCCGTACTGGCCGCCGCGGTCATCTTGAGCGGGGCGGCGTCTGCGGTGTCCGCCGCGCCGACCGCGGTGCAGTCACCCCCGGCCGCCACACCGGGCGCCGCGCGCAGCCCGGGTGCTGTGGCCAGCTCAGGTGCCGTGGCCAGCCCGTCAGGCCCTGGCAGCTCGGCCGCCGTGGCCGGTTCGTTGAGCCTGGCGGAGGCGTCGGGCCTTGTCCGCGGCCGTGGTTACACACCGATCACCACGGACGGCTACGAGCCCACCCACGATCTCAGCGTGATCGTCGGGCGGCTGTCCACCTCGGTGGACGGCCATCCGCAGCAGGCCTTCTTCTTCCACCGCGGCCGGTTCGTCGGGACGGACGCCGTCGCGAGCGCGGGCGTGCGGTGGGTGTGGTCGACCAGCGAGGTGGTGGCGCTGCAGTACGACCTGTACCGCCCGGCGGACCCGATGTGCTGCCCGAGCGCGGGCGCGGCGAGCGTGCGGTTCCGCTGGGACGGCACGTCGGTCGTGCCGCTCGACCCGATCCCGACCAGCAAGTGGACCGCCGCTGAGAGCCGCCGCTGACCAGCGACGCAGTGCCGGTGGGACCGCCGGCGGGTGGGACCGCCGCCGCGGCCGGGCCCGGGTCAGCCCCCGGGCCCGGCCGCGCTGGTCACGCCGGAGGTCAGTGGCCCTCGGCCGCCTCGACCAGCTCGGTGAGCACCCCGCCGAGGCCCTTCGGGTGCATGAACGCGATCCGGCTTCCGGATGTCCCGTGCACCGGCGTCTTGTTGACCAGGTCGAACCCGGTGACGGTGAGCGCCGCCAGCGCCGCGTCGATGTCCGCCACGCCGTAGGCGATGTGGTGGATGCCGGGGCCCTTCTTCGCCAGGAACTTCCCGACCGGGGTGTCCGGGCGCACCGGCTCGAGTAGCTGGACGTAGGAGCCGCCCGTGTCGCCGTGGTGCACCAGCAGCATCGCCTCGCGCACGCCCTGCGCCTCGTTCGTCTCCTGATGCGCGACCTTCAGGCCGAACGCCGCCTCGTAACGAGGGATGGCCTCCTCCAGCGAGGCCACGGCGATTCCGACATGGTCGATCCTGGTCAGCACAAAAATCGCTCCTGCCTCGTGGACGGGCGGCCCTGGTCGCGTCCTGCCTGGCGGGCCAGAACTCCGAGCCTGCCCGGATCCGGCCCGGCGGTCCACTGAAGCGGCAGGTCGGCCGTGTCGGGCGCGCCACCCCCGCCCGGCCACGGGCTTGGCCACGCCGCCCGGTCGCCGCCCCGTCGCGGCCCGGCACCGGCGTGCCCGGGCCGCGACGTGGACGGCTCGACGGCCGCGCGCCGCCCCTGGATCAGGCGAACAGCCTGTCGTGGGTGAGCGGGCCCACGACGCCGTCCGGGACGAGGCCGTTCTTCTTCTGGAAGTCGACGACCATGTGGTTGGTCTGCGGACCGAACCGGCCGTCGATGGTGATCGGGTAGCCGATGGCGGCGAGCCGCTTCTGCACCAGCGCCACGTCCCAGCGGACGCCCTCGACCCCGAGCCGCATGTAGCCCGAGCTGGCGGGCGCCGGTGCCGTCGCGGCCGGTGCGGCCGGCGTGACGGCCGAGATCGTCCGGGCGCCGGTGCCGCTGCCCACCGCGGCCGCCGCCGCGGCGCCACGGGCCAGGTACTTCACGTGCATGCCGTTCTTGTAGGCGCTCCAGGCACCGATGCCCTGGCTGGCGCATACCTGCCGTGCGGCCCAGGCGTTGACGTTCGGGTCGTAGAGGTTGCGGCTACCGACCCAGCTCGAGTGCGCGCGCATGTTGATCTGCCAGAGGCCGCGGGAGTCCTCACCGACCGTCGCGTGGGCCGTTGTGTTGCCGCCCGACTCGGCCAGCGCCACCGCGACCCAGGTGCTCAGCGGAATCCCGCGGCAGGACGGCAGGCCCGCGTTCTGCGCCGCCTGCGCGATGGTGACGTCGGAGACGGTGGCCGCGCTCGCCGGGCCCGCGGTGAACATCAGTCCCGCCGACGCGCCGATGACGCTCGCCGCGGTGACCACGGCGGCGCGGCCTCGCCCGGGTCCCCGTCCGGAGGTGTTCGGACGGCTGGACCTGCGGTGCTTTCCATGCGACATCTAAGAATCTCGTTTCTGCTATGAAGAACAGAGCTTCTGAATGTCCGGATGGGGAATTGATCCGTACACGGATCAAAAAGTTACGGCAACGATTCGCCCGGCGAGGGAAGCATGGCTCAGTGCGCCGGCGTTCTGTCGGCGTAAAAGTATTCCGGACCTGGTGGGTCTAGATTTCCTGCGTCAACCCCGGGATGCGGGCACTGTGCGGCCGCGGCGGCTGCCCGAGGGACGGGTGAAAGGCCCGCCTGGGTGATCCAGACATGCGTGCGTACACGACGATCCTTCCCGTACGCCTGCGAGGTTAGCTGTCGGGTTCGGGCCGGGAAGCCCGGTCGGCCTTTGCCGCATCTGCGGCGCGGTCGACTTCACCCCGAGGACGGCCGCCCGTGCGCGGGTGGCCGTCCGGAGGAACGTGGTTCCCCCGCTTCTGCCCTGCTGATCGCTAGGAGGGGACGACGGGCCTAGGGCAGAACTCGGCGTACGGCCCGTCGCTTGCTGCGAGCCAGGACACCGTAACGAACTACTAAGGGTAATCGCAAGTACTAATTTTCTTGGTCGGACGGCGCATCCTGGTCACGGTATGCACACAGGAGCGAGATCGAGACACTCCGAGTAGTAACCAGCGACGCTCCGGCCCGGATTGGGTCACCCGGCGCATGTCGCGGAAGGCGTCCGTTCGCCGGAGCTCGTGTCGGCGTCTGGCGTCTGGCAGCTAGCTGTAGAGCGTGATCACCTGATCGGGGCGGCCGTCGACTGATCCGAGCCCCTCAGCCCCCAGCCCCACCTCCCAGACGATGTGCGGCGGCCGAGGGCAGCGGCGAGCGGCCCTCGCCATGATCAGGAGCAGCATGATCGGAGCGATGTCGATCACCGAGCGCGAGTGTTACGCGATCTTCCTGAGCTCGACGCCGCGGTCGGCCCACGCGTCGTGGCGGGTGCGGCGGGTGTCGCGCAGCCGGCGATCAGCTCGGCTGGCCGGGCCACCCGTGAGCCGATCTGGGACGACGTCACCCGTGGAATCAGCGCAGATCGCGCACTCAAAAAATTTTGCGCGTTACGCAAGCGATCGTCGAACTAACGAAACCGCAGGTCAGGCGGGATATCGCGGGAGCTGATCCCGAGAAGTCCAGCGCGTGCTGCTGGATTGCATGTTCGTCCGGGCTTGACACCCCGCGAGCGCCTAACTAACTTGAGCAGTTATTGAACGCCGTGTTTCATATAGCGCACGGAGATGATCGTGGTCTTCAATCAGTCGCACCCGGCCGGGCGTGGCTGTCGGCGGCTAGACGCGGGTCGATCGCCACCGGCGACATCGAGGGGCCGGGCGGCAGACGGATCTCCGCTTCCAGTTCGTCGAGGGCTATCCCGACTACCACCCTAAGTATCCCGGCGGCCTGCCGGGAAAGACGGTCGATCGAGGCCGGCCTCTTTTCCTTTCTCGGTTTCGAGGAGTGGGAGGAGCGCATTGCAGGTGAAACACGTCCGTCATCCATCCGCGAGATGTCCCTGGGCGGAGCACCGGCGCGTTGCCGCCGGACACACTCGCCGCCGAGCGAGAGTGGACGCGCGTCGAAGCGCGGCCTGCCCGTTCACGCCGGAGCCCTGCGCGACCATCGGACAGGTCGTCCATCTGACCCTGCTCGACGAGCAGGAAGCGGTGCCTGGAAAAAGTAGGTAGATCGTTCGGCCGGACCCTGCCCTTACGCGCGGACGGCCACCTTGCCCCGCCCGCTGCACGGGAGTGGAGCTGCTATGACCAACGAGGCACCGATCCACACCGCGCTCCTTCGCGGCCCGCGAACGCGCCGGAGCGCGGCACAGTTGCTCGCCGAGGCACGGGCGCGCGTGGAGCCGGCGCATCGGGCCGTGATCGAGGTGCTGCCGGCCGAGATCAGACATGTGGCGGGCTACCACATCGGCTGGTGGGACGCCCACGGCCGACCGGCCGACTGCATGGGCAAGGCGGTGCGTCCTACGCTGACGCTTGCCAGCGCCCGCGCCGCCGGACGGCTCGCGGACCCGGCGGAGGCGGCCCGTGCGGCGGTGGCGGCGGCGGTCGCGGTGGAGCTTGTGCACGACTTCTCGTTGCTGCACGACGATGTGATGGACGAGGACCTCAGCCGGCGGCACCGGACGGCCGCCTGGGCGGTGTTCGGCACCCCGCGGGCGATCCTGGTCGGTGACGTGCTGCTCGCCGCCGCCCTGCAGGTGATGGCGGCCGAAGGATCGGCAGGCTCCCGCAGTGTGGAGGTGCTGACCGCTGCCGTGCAGGACCTGGCCGCCGGCCAGTCGGCCGATCTGGCGTTCGAGAAACGCGGCGAGGTGTCGCTGGCCGAGTGCCTGGCGATGGCCGAGGGCAAGACCGGCGCTCTGCTCGGGGCGGCCTGTCAACTCGGGGCCATGGCAGCCGGGGCTGAGGACGGTGTCGCTGCCTGCTACCGCGAGTTCGGGCGGCAGCTGGGCCTGGCGTTCCAGCTGATCGATGACGTCCTGGGGATCTGGGGCGACCCGAAGGTGACCGGCAAACCGGTCGGCTCTGACCTGCGCGCCCGCAAGAAGTCCTTACCGGTCGTGGCCGCCCTCGCCTCCGGCACGGTCGCGGGCGAGCACCTGGCCTGGTTGTACCGGCGGGACGAGGCGCTGGACCAGCAGGCCGTCGCCCACGCCACCCGGCTGATCGAGCAGGCCGGCGGCCGGGACTGGACGGCCGCCGAGGCGCGGCGCCGGACCGAGGCGGCCCTGAGCGCGCTGACGCGGGCCGAACCGGATTCGGATGCCGAAGACGACCTGCGAACGCTGGCCGCCTTGATGACCCGCCGGGACCACTGACGGGACCACGGAGATGAACGCGGAGGTGCGTTGGTGAAAGATCTCGATTCCATCCCGTTGGCGCCGGGCGCGCGGCCTGTGCTTGGTCACCTGATCACGGTGGCCTGCGATCCGCTGGCGTTCCTGTCCTCGCTTCACGAACACGGCGACGTGCTGCGGGTCCGGCTCGGCCCGGTCACGGCCGCGGTGGTGTGCGACCCCGAACTGACCCGCACGGTCCTGATCGATGACCGGACCTTCGACAAAGGCGGACCGTTGTTCGACCGGGCCCGCGAGGTCGCGGGAAACGGCCTGGTCACCTGCCTGCACCACGAACATCGCCGACAGCGGCGACTGGCGCAGCCAGCCTTCCACCGCTCTCGTCTTCCCGGTTACGCGGATGTCATGACCGCTCAGATCATCGAAGCCACCGATCGCTGGCGCGACGGTCAGATCGTGGACGTACCGGCCGCGATGATGGACATCACCGCCACGGTGACGATGTCCACGCTGTTCTCCAGCACGCTCTCCGCCCAGGTACACGGCGAGATGCTCGACGACATCAGGACCATCATCGACAAAATCCTGTGGCGGATGATCATGCCGCCGCCGCTGGACCGGCTGCCCACCTCGGGCAACATCAGTTTCTGGCGCGCCCGGACCCGGCTGCGGCGCACCATCGACACCCTGATCGCCGAACGCCGCGCCGACGGTACAGATCACGGGGACCTGCTGTCCGCGCTGCTCGCCGCCCGTGACCTCGAGGACGGCAGCCGTGGCCTGACCGACGCCGAAGTCACCAACATGCTCGTCACCATCAGCATCGGCGGGATCGAGACCACCGCCACCACGCTGTCCTGGGCCCTACATCTGGTCGCTCAGCACCCGCAGACCGAAGAACGCTTACACGACGAGGTGGACACGATCCTCAGCGGCCGTCCTGCCTGCTACCCCGACGTGCCGAAACTGGAATACACCCAGCAGATCATCACCGAGACGCTTCGCCTGTTCTCACCGATCCAGATGATCACCCGCCGGGTCACGACCGACACCCGGCTCGGCGGGCACGTCCTGCCCGCCGGGACCCCGGTCGTCTACAGCCCCCACGTGATCCACCACCGCGCCGACCTCTATCCGGACCCTGAAACCTTCGACCCCGACCGGTGGAGTCCGCTCGCGCCCACCCCGCCCCCGCACTCCTACCTGCCGTTCGGTGGAGGCGCCCGTAAATGCATCGGCGACACCTTCGGCATTACCGAAGCGACCTTGGCTCTGGCCACCATAGCCACCCGATGGCGCCTGCGTTCCGAACCCGGTCGTGCTGTCCGCCCCGCCCGGGCCGTCGCCCCGCGGCCACACCGGCTTCGTATGCGCGTCACCTCTCGAGTTCCCGGCCGAACAGAGGAGTGACCTGAACAGAGGAGTGACCTGGAGGTGCGACACGTCCGAACCCCGCGTGGGAGCGGCCAGGTCGCCGGCCTCGCCAGCTCACCGGTCACATTTCCCCGCCGTGTGGTGTCCCTGAGGGCCCGCAGGCAGAAACGCCGCCGTGAAATGTCAGCCAGAGGAGATTGATTGACGTGGCCGCCGCGGTCAAGACCATCATCAATTTCGATTTTCCCTTTCCGCACGGACTCAGCCCCGATCACGCATCCGCCACCGCCGAGTGTGCGCGCTGGGCCCGTGAGATGGGACTGGTCACCTCCGAGTTCGCCATGGAGCGGCTCTGCCAGTGGAACATCGGTCGCATGCTCGGTAACTGTGTGCCCACGGCACGCGGCGAGGACCTCGACGTGATCACCAAATGGAACGCGTGGGGATTCCTTTACGACGACCAGTTCAACGGCCCGCTCGGCGCCCGCCTGGACCTTGCGGCCAGGGTCACCGAAGGCATGATTGCGACCCTGTACGGCGAGAAGGACACCCACAGTCACTCTGCCGAGCGCGCCTTGACCGATATCCTGCAGCAACTGGCGTTACGCCGCTCCAGGATGTGGATGGCGCGATTTCGTAACCATAACCAGCAGTTTCTTGTCAGCCTTCTGCGTGAGACCGCCTTCCGTATGGACGGCTCTCCTCTCGGCTACCGTCAGGCCCTTGAGCTACGTCGGGGCGCGGTCGCGATGGAACCACTTGTCGACCTGATCGAGGTGGCCGAGAACTCCGAGGTTCCAGGCTCGCTGATCGCGACGCCGCAACTGCAGGAGATGCGGCGCATCGTCGGAGACCTCGCCATCTACCAGAACGATTTCTTCTCCCTGCCCAAGGACCGCCGCCAGCTTGAGGTCAACACCATCCTGGCCCTGGAGCAGGAGGGTCTCACCGAACAGCAGGCACTGGCCAGGATCGAGGCGATCAGCAAGGAGGAGGTCGCACGTTTCCTGCAGGCCAAAGAGCAGTTGCCTTCGCTGTGCGGGGAACTCGGCCTCACCTCCCATGACGTCGCTCAGCTTGACCGCCACGTGCACTGCATGGAGCTGATGATCCACGGAATTCTCTATGTCCACAAGGAATCCCTCCGCTACGCCGACCACGAAGCGCACACCGCGCCCCTGGCCGGCACTGGCTATCTCGAGGACCTGGGCATGGACTCCACCGTCACTCTCTCCGCCGACATCTTCCGCACCGCGGAGACCAGAACCGGTCAGCGGCGGTCTGTCGGCTGATCCGACCTCCACCCGAGAGGAATCGAGAAACCGATGGCTACTACGACCGCTGAGAAGATTCCGCGCCTGGCGCCCGGCGCCGTGCCGGTCCTCGGGCACCTGCCCCTCCTCCTTCGGTCGCGACTCGATTTCATCAGTGCGGCGCGAACCGCTGGTGCCGTCTGCAGAGTCAAGATCGGCCCGGAGACCGCGTACTTCGTGAACGACCACGAGCTGCTCGTCCAGATTCTCCTCAGTGACGCCGACACGTTTGTTCGGGGCGTGCACTTCAAGAAGATGCGGAACATGTTCGGGAACGGTGTCATCACCACCTCCGGTGATCTGCACCGGCGGCAGCGTCGCATGATGCTCCCGTCGTTCACCCAGCGGCGGCTCGCCCTCCACCTGCCGGTGATGCGCAAGATCATCTCCAGGTTCGTCGCTGACATTCCGGAGAACACGCCATTCGACCTGATGGGTCCGTCGATGAGTGTCGGCTGCGACATCGTGGCTTCGACGCTGTTCGGCGAGGAATGCCCACGGGAGATCCTGGACCTTGTCAGGGAGGCCGTTCCGGTCTTCGGCGAGAACGCCGGGATACAGGCTGTCGACGTGACTGGCCTCTACCGGCATCTGCCGACCAGTTCCAATCGGAGTTTCCGGCGCCTGCTGGCCGACCTCGACCGGTATGTGTACTCCGTGATCGACCGCAAGCTTCGCTCCGAGGTGAAGGACGAGGATCTGCTCGACGTGCTGATCGGTACCATCGATCCGGAGACTGGGAGGAGTTTCACGCGGACCGAGGTCCGTGACCAGACGATGGCGATCCTGCTCGCCTCGACGGAGACCACCGCGAACACAATCAGTTGGATGTGCTATGAACTGGCGCGGCATCCTCGCGTATTTTCCGCGTGTCGGGCCGAGGTCGATGCACTGAGCGGTCGCCGTGGCTGGGACAAGATCGAGATCGGGCGCTCGGACCTGGGTGGCATAAAGCGGGTCCTGTTCGAGGCGCTGCGGATGTATCCGTCGTCATATCTTCTTTCCAGGCAGGCCTCCGTCGACACGACACTGGGAGGCTACGGCATCCCGGCCGGGGCGACCGTCCTGTACTCGCACTACGGCCAGCAGCGCGATGAGCGTCTGTTCAGTCATGCCGATGAGTTCGATCCCGACCGGTGGCTGGAGCCGAACAGGTCCGAGGTGACGTCCGCGGCATTCATGCCCTTCGGGTACGGTGGATACAGATGTCTTGGCGAGAATGTGGCCACCATCGAGGCGACGTACTGCGTCGCCATGATGCTCGGCCAATGGGACTTCGACCTGTATGATCACTCGTCGCCGCGCGTGAAGGCGACCATCGCGCTTTCTCCCCACGATCTGGAGTTTGTTTTCTCGAAACGTGGAGAGGAGGGATGACGAGCTCGACTGATCGCGACACCGGCCGCGGTCCGAGGCCCGCCGGCGTGCGTGCCGGTGGTGCCTCTCACTGACCGCCCCGCATCGCGGCCGCGACCTGTTCGGCGGTCATCGGTGGAACGGGCAGCGGGTGCGCTGCCGCGGAGCGCAGCCCGTCCAGTTGGAGGTCGAGGTAGCGCCGCCAGGCGTCGGGCGCGACGTCGACGGTCGCCATGATCATTCGAGAGGTCGCCCAGATCAGGAGCGCGAGATCCGCCATGCCGAAATCGTCGCGGAGTGTCCCCTCGGCCCGGGCGCGGTCGAGCAGCCCGGCGACGTCGGCGAATCCGCGTTCGCAGGCGGCACTCAGTGCCGGCGTGTTGGGATACCGCTGCGTCATCGCGTCGTTCAGCCCGCGATCGGTGGACTGCAGCTCGAAGATCTGGATCAGAAATCCACGGAACGCCCGCCAGGAGTCCGCCTCGGCCGAGGACGCCCGCGCCGCCTCCGTCAGCGCGGCCACCCGCTCGGGGTAGATCGCGTCCAGCAGTGCTGCCCGGGTCGGGAAGTGGTTGTAGAGCGTCCCGATGCTCACCCCGGCCCGGCGCGCGATCGCGTCCAGTGGAGCGTTGACGCCGGACTCGGCGAAGGTGGCGCCGGCCGCTGCCAGCAGCCGCTCCCGATTCAGGGTGGCGTCCCGGCGCCTGCTCTCCCGAGCCTCAGCCATGCGGCCACGATACCCGCCTAAATTGAGGGTTCCCTCAACTTCTGCTACTCTGCATGCCAACTTGAGGGAACCCTCAAGTTGGCGGCGGATGCTCGGCGGAAGGAGCGGTCGGTGGCGGAACGGGTGAAGGATCCCCGAGCGGAACGCGGAGCCGCGGTGGTGCTCGGCGTCGGGCCGGGGCTCGGGCTCGCGATGGCGCGCAGATTCGGCCGGGCAGGCCACCCGGTCGCGATCGTGTCCCGGTCGGACACTCGTCATGAGAGGTACCTGGCGCACCTGGCCGCCGACGGTACGACGGCGATCGCTCTGGTGGCCGACGTCCTCGCCGCCGAGCAGCAGGCAGCGGTGCTGGCCCGGGTCGTGGAACGGCTCGGGCCGATCGAGGTGCTGTACTTCGGTCCCGCGGGCATGGCTCCCAGCGACTTCCCGGTCCCGATTGACCAGATCACCGGGGAGTCCGCGCTGCGTGCCCTCGCCGTCGTCCCGCGGGCCGTCGATGCCGTGGCCTCCGTGTTGCCCGGGATGATCGCGCGAGACAGCGGGGTGATCCTTCTTCCGACCGGGCTCAGCGCCGTGCGGCCGATGCCACCACTGGGCAACCTGGCGCTGGCCGCTGCGGCGCTGCGGACGTACGCCGTCACCCTGCACGCGGCCCTGGCCGGTACCGGCGTCTA
This sequence comes from Parafrankia soli, assembly GCF_001854695.1. Classification (GTDB taxonomy): domain Bacteria; phylum Actinomycetota; class Actinomycetes; order Frankiales; family Frankiaceae; genus Parafrankia; species Parafrankia soli. The sequence continues at coordinate 981 of NZ_MAXA01000218.1, read as the reverse complement.
TGCCGGATCGTTGGTGATCGGTGGTGGCATCAGGGGCGGCGACATCTTCGAGGCCATGGCTGGCCATCGAGTGGAAGGTCTGGCCGGCTCCGGTCTGGATGAGCATCGACTCGCCGCCGTGTCGCTCGACCCGCACGAGATCGCCGACCGGGCGTGGCGGATGGCCACCGCCCGAGATCGAGCTGAACTCGTGTTCTCCGTGCTGGACTGACCGTGGCGGCGGTCACCGGGCGCGGCCGCGACTCGCTACGCGGATCTTGTCATGGCATTGGCGGTTTCGATCAGGACGTCGTCGAGGGGGGTCGGCTTGAGRTCGAATGTCCGTGTGGCCAGCGTGGCGTCCAGGACGGAGGGCCGCTGGTAGAGGTACTGCATCTCYGGAACCTCCGCCATGATCGGATCGGAGCTGGCCAGGTTGTGCAGGTCGAGYGGTGACATGTTGACCAGGTGRGGGACGGGTGARCCGGTCAGATCGGCGAACCGCACCGCTATCTCGCGTACCGAGCCGTCGGAGATGGGGGGYACGTGCCAGGCYYGCCCCCAGGYCTGGTCGTCTCTGCTGACGGCGACGAGCATGCGGGCCACATCGCCGGGATAGGCCCAGCTGTGCGCCGCGTCCAGGTCTGCTGGGATGTGAACGGGATCTCCGGCCAGAACAGACGGCGCGACCATCAGGTTGAACATCGACACCGATCCGGGGCCGATGAAGTCGCCGGGTCGTACCTCGGCGAAACGGATCCGCCCCTGCTCGTGGGCGGTGATGGCGTCCTGCCACATCTGTGCCCGAACCCGGCCCTTGATGGTGGTCGGCGACAGGGGAAGGTCCTCGGTCATCGCCCCGACGACGGGGCCGTACCCGTAGATGTTGCTGAGRTTGACGTAGCGCGCGCCGCTGCGTTCGGCCGCGGCCAGCAGTGCGGCTGCCAACGCCGGAGTCTCTGTCGGCAACCTGTTGTAGGCCGGCGATGCGCAGTTGAAGAG